>CAMDEF010000035.1 GCA_945895265.1 Bordetella parapertussis
AAGCCGCCTGGCTCGGCTTCAAGCAACCGCAACATGGCATGCCATTCAAGTTCGCCATAGGGTCGACGAACATTTGGCTGATACAGATGTGCAGATTTTTCAAGAACTTCTTTGCGAGGCAGGCTGAGTTCAGTGCCGGCTGCCATGGCATCGACCTGCGCACGACAAGACATTTCAAGTTGATACATGAGGTTGAACGCTTGCGGTACTGAGGCACCACTGGTCAGCAAGCCGTGGTTACGAAGAATCATGGCATTGTGATCACCTAAGTCGCGCACGAGTAATTCGCGCTCGGCTAGGTCTACCGCGGGGCCTTCAAAATCGTGATATGCCAAATGATTGTTGAACCGGCTTGCGGTTTGAGTCATCGGCAAGAGACCACAGCTCATCGATGAGACTGCCATGCCCGCACGCGTATGGGTATGAATGACGGCCGAGACGTCAGGCCGTGCTGTGTGGATACAGCCGTGGATCACATAGCCTGAGACGTTAATGCCATAGTCGGTTTCAGGCTTACGAACAATCTCACCTTCGACAGTGATGCGCACCAAACTTGAGGCGGTAATTTCTTTGTACAGTAAGCCATAGAGATTGATCAGCAAATCTTCAGTGCCAGGGATACGCGCCGTGATGTGGTTGTAAATCATGTCAGTCATGCCGTACTTATCCATCAGACGGTAGCAAGCGGCGAGAGTGACACGGGTCTCCCATTCTTCGGGGCTGACCTTGCCTTTTAAAGGCTCGAATTGAGTTGAAAACTTTTTGCTCACGCTGGTCTCCTAAGCGATGTTGTCGATATTATCAGTGCGCGGCTCAAACGTCATGCTGTCACAAGATACGGCCGCACATCGGCTCTGCGCACCACTAGGTCAGCCTCAGGTATCGGGAGGCCGCGTTGAAAGAGCTGGATATTTCGAAACATATGTCCGACCAGATTGGGAAGATTGTCATAGACCCCGCCCGCTGAGTGTGGGGTGGCTACGACTTGGTCCATATGAAATAACGGATTGCCTGCGGTTGGAGGTTCTGCCTCAAAGGTGTCTAGGCCGGCTCCAGAAAGCTGGCCTTGCTGCAAGGCCCGTATCAAAGCGGGTTCGTCGATCAGCTCACCACGCGCGGTATTAATCAGGATCGCACCACGTTTCATGCTGGCAAAGATGTCAGAATTAAAACGATGGTGGGTTTCAGGCGAGAGCGGGGCGTGCAAGCTCAAGATATCGCTATTGGTAACAAGAGTGTCAAAGTCAACGTAACGCGCCTGCAATCTGGCTTCAATGTCAGCAGCTACGCGAGTTCTGGTGTGATACAGCACGTCAACATCAAAGCCTTTTAAGCGCTTGGCCACTTGCTGGGCAATCCCCCCAAAACCAAACAATCCAACGGTTTTGCCGTCTAGTTTGCTGCACACGGTGCGCAGGTCAGCGGCGATCCATTGGCCTTGCCCCAAGCTGCGGTGCGCCAAGGGCAGACGTCGCGAAACGGCAAGCATCAGCAGCAAGGTGTGCTCAGAAACAGGAATCGAGGTCGCGCCCGAGGTGATGGAGACAAGCACGTTGCGTTCTTTAGCAGCGACCAAGTCAATCTTGTCGACTCCGATTCCCCATTTTTGAATCATTTTTAGACGCGGCGCCTGCCGAATCACATCGCCTTCGATGAAGGTGCCGGCGATCATAACAACATCAGCGTCAGCTAAGAGCTTGACTTGCTCTGCCTTGGTTGAGGTTTGCGCGAAGGCGATTGTGCAATTGGCCGGCATGAGCTTGCGTACCGCCTCGAGCGTGACTTGCACCATTGGCGTTAAAAAGGCGATGTGCAAGGGCTTCAAGTGAGTTGTTGTCATGGTCGTTGCCTTGAGCTGCGATCTGAATATATTTTTAGGCTTCGCGTTGATCGAGGTGGTTACGTTACGCCATGACCCGTGTCGTTCAGTCGCTATGTTACTGAGCAACGCTCTGAACTTCGCCGCGCTCAACCAACAGGACTTTGATATCTTTTTTAACAATTTTTCCGTAACCTGACTTGGGCATCACATCCCAAAAAAAGATCTGGCGTGGCCAACGGTATTTCGCACAGCGGCCTTCAAGGTATCCCAGCAGTTCGGCGGCCTCAACAGCTTGGTGCTCTGGTCGTTTCACAATCACGGCGATGCCGATTTCGCCCCACTTGGGGTCGGGCATGCCAACAATCGCAACTTCGGCGACCGCAGGGTGTGTAAGCAAGACTTCTTCAACTTCGCGCGGGTAGACGTTTGAACCGCCCGAGATGTACATGTCGGATTCGCGGCCCGTGATGTAAAGCAAGCCACGCGCATCCATTTTGCCAAGATCGCCGGTGTGAAACCAGCCGCCCCGAAGTGCTTTCTCAGTGGCTTGAGGGTTGCCGTGGTAGCCGGCAAAGACGCCAGGGCCACGACAACAGATTTCACCGATTTCGCCCGTGGCAACATGCTCGAGTTTGTCATTCAAGATGGCGACTTCCATACCGACGCGCGGGCGACCGCAAGAACCAATATTTGCGTTTGGATCTTGATCGTCAGCGCTATGCATGTCGGGTGGCAATACGGTGATATTGCCCGTCACCTCACCTAAGCCAAAATACTGCACAAGTACTTTACCCAGCTTCTCAAGGGCTCGCTTTTGGTCGGCTCGATACATTGGGGCACCAGCGTAAAGCATGTAGCGTAGTGAGCTATGGTCGTACTGATCGACTGCAGGGTGCTCGACCAGCATTTTGACGATCGTCGGTACGGTAAAGAGATTGGTCACACGATAACGCTCAACCAATTGCCAAAACAATTCTGGATCAAACTTCTCGCTTGACATGAGAATGGCGGCGGCGCCTCGCGCCACGTTGAGCAGCGCATGAATCCCCGCGCCGTGCGACAACGGTGCAACGACAATTGAGCAGTCGCGTTCAGTCGTGCCTGGGATGATCTCGGCAAGGTGATTGGTGACCACGAAGGCCATTTGCCCGTGCGTCAGAATGCCGGCCTTGGGCTTGCCAGTGGTGCCTGAGGTGTAAAAAAACCAAAGTGGGTCGTCGTAGTGAACGGTTTCTTCTTCACTGACCACGCCTAAGTGTTTTGTGATCAAGGCTTCATATGACAACTCGCCCGCACGAGGCTGGCCAATCACAATGATGTGTTTAAGAGTTTTAGATTCGGCCTTGACGGCGTCGGTGTGACCAGCAAAGATGTCTTCCACCATCATGACTACGGCACCACTCGAGGCCCCAAGGTATGCGACTTCGGGAGGCGTCAGACGAAAATTAGTCGGTACCCAGATGCAGCCTAGCTTAAAGGCAGTCCAGCAGTTTTCAAAGGTCTGAAGATTATTGCGCGACTGCAGCAGGATTGGATCGCCTTTTTTTAGGCCCAGTGCGCGTAAGGCCGCCACCATGGCATCGACGCGCGCGTTGATGGCAGACCATGTCCAGCTTTGTTCGCCTTGGATGAGCGCGGTGCGCTCAGGGTAGAGCATGGCGGTGTGCGTGAGCAACCGCCCTAAGTTCATGGCTTGCGCTGCGTTCACGTTGCTTCCAGCACGCTGAGATAGTTGGCGACGGCTGCACCACCCATGTTGAACACCGCGCCAGTATGCGCGCCCTTGATTTGCATGTCACCGGCTTGCCCCGACAGCTGCATGGCAGCCATCACGTGTTGCGATACGCCGGTGGCACCAATCGGATGCCCTCGCGACTTCAAGCCGCCCGAGGGGTTGACGGGAAGCTTGCCGTCTTTGCACGTGACGCCATCCAGAATGACCCGTGCGCCTTGGCCGTGGGGCGCCAAACCCATAGCTTCGTACTCAAGCATTTCAGCAATGGTGAAGCAATCATGTGTTTCGACAAATTGCAGGTCGTCTAGTGAACGTTGCGCGCTGGCCAAGCCTTTTTGCCAGGCCAGTGCAGCGCCTTCAAAACGCGTTGGATCGCGGCGCGACAGCGGTAAAAATTCGTTGACATGTGTGCGCGAGCGCCAGCGCACCGCGGGTACCTTGGCACCTGGCAGAGGGTCGCCTGAAAGCACCAGGGCTGCCGCGCCGTCCGAGACGAGTGAACAGTCTGAACGCTTTAAGGGGCCCGCCACAAAAGGATTTTTGTCAGAGGGGTTGCGACAGAAATCAAACCCTAAATCGCGGCGCATGTGCGCGTAAGGATTGTGCACGCCATTCGAATGATTTTTTGCCGAGATGGCTGCAAGAGCGTCAGACTGATCACCAAAGCGCTCGAAGTAGCCGCTGGCAATTTGACCAAACACGCCAGCAAAGCCACCTTCGGTGTGACCTTCTTCTTGCACGAAAGAGGCTTTCAGCAAGATCTCGCCAATTTCTTTGTTTGGGAGGGTATTCATTTTTTCGACGCCCAGCACCAGCACACGTTTGAAGCGGCCGGCAGCCAGCGCATCGAGTGCGGACCAGATCGCAGCAGAGCCCGTGGCGCAAGCGTTTTCCATGCGCACGGCTGGGGTATGGCGAAACTCGGGGATTGCCACGCCCATTAACGAGCCGGTGAAATCCTGTTGCACAAAACCCGCATTGAAATGGCCCACAAAAATGCCGTCGATGTCGCTAGGTGTCAGACCCGCGCTGGCGATGGCTGGCAAGGCAGCATCACGAATCAATTGCACAAAATCTAGGTTGTCGAGTTTGCCAAAGGGGGTGTGGCCCCAGCCGACGATATAAGGTTGATTCATGAGCGTGTCCTGGTTGTAAAAAGAGAAATAAATTTATTTAAGCGCCAAAGTCGTCAAAATCATTCAGCATGTTTTGCTCGAGTGGTTTGTTCGAATATTGAGCCCGTTAAACTGAACCGTCTTGATGCTTGCGCAAGGTTGGGATCCCAACGCCCGATGCATCAAAGCCACCATCGACCGCCAAACATTGGCCGTTGATGAAGGCGGCTTCTGGGCTGCATAAAAATCCCACTGCGTTCGCAATTTCTTCAGGTGTGCCGTAGCGATTCATGGGGATGGTGTCGTAGTAGTCAGAGCGAATCGCGACGCTATGCACAAGCTTTGACATCTCGGTATCAACCGGGCCTGGTGCGATGACGTTTGCGCGAATGCCGATCGTGCCGAGCTCTACCGCTTGCTGTTTAGTCAGGTGAATAATGGCGGCCTTGCTGGTGCCGTAAGCCACGCGTAGCGTGCTGGCACGTAAGCCTGAAATTGAGGCGATGTTCACGATCGAGCCATTGTGGTTTTTTTTCATGACTTCGATGCAAGCTTGTGAGCACAAAAACGCGCCATCGAGGTTGGTGCCTAGCACGTAACGAAATTCTTCAAAAGTGGTTTCGCCTATCGGTTTGAACACTGCGACGCCAGCGTTGTTCACGAGCGCGTCGATACGACCAAATTTTTGTTCCACCTGGTCAATCGCCGTCTGCACTTGAGTCGGGATCGAGACATCGCAATGGAGGGCCAACACTCGTGCGCCGTCATTCAGTGCCTGCTCGGTTTGTTTGAGCGTGGCGGTTTCGGTATCGAGGATGGCCACCTGATAGCCGTGGGCAAGAAACCACTTTACGCATGCCAACCCGATGCCTCTTGCCCCGCCAGTGACAACGGCCACGGGCGTAAATGAACGTGATTGGGCAGGCGCAGTCGTATTGGTAGAGGTCAAAGCAGACTCCAGAGTCAGGGGTTTTGCGGCGCCGGCGTATTGTTTTGCAGCGGCGCGCCGAGTAAAAAATAACTTAATAAGCATTGTATCGAGTAGTTCAACTCAAACTGTAACAAAATGTCGGTTCAGCGTGGATTAAGTTATTTTTACTAAGAATTTATTTGTGTATATATTTTCTTGCTTTTTTGCCGAATTCGCTCGCAAAGACTCCTCAGAATCTCCTGCGTTTGCCACATGTTCACCAGCCAACGTCTCAGCTCGGTGCTGAATTTGAATCTGGGTCCGACCCTCGAACTGCCGATGCGGCGCGCTTTATACGAACCTCGCTTCGGGTTAAGGTTGAGCATAGGGTGAGCGTTACAGCCACCGTAGAACGATCTATACAAAAAAACCGGAGCAGACCATGGCACTTAAGTTATTTGAACTCGTTGGCGCTGAGAGCAATCGACCTTTTAGCCCTTATTGCTGGCGGATCCGTATGGCGCTTGCCCATAAAGGGCTCGATGCCGAGTTGGTGCCCTGGCGCTTTGTCGAGAAGGCTGCCATCGAGCCCAGTGGGCAGACTAAGGTGCCAGTGTTAGTGCACGACGGTAAATGGGTCTTTGAGTCGTGGGAAATTGCCAAATATCTTGAGGAGCAGTTTCCAGACCGTCCCTCTTTGTTCGGTGGCCCGCAGGGGCAAGCCTTGAGCCGAGTGTATTCAAATTTGGGCGATGTGCACGCTGGGCAAATCGTACGCTTTGTTTTGATGGACATTTATAAGCACCTTGATGCGGCGAATCAAGCGTATTTTCGAGAAACGCGCGAGCCACGCTTTGGTATGAAGATTGAGCAAGTGGTGCTCGACCGAGACGCCAAGCTGCAAGGCTTTCGAGATAGCCTAGGGCCGTTAAGAAACGTACTCAAAGTACAACCATTTTTTGGTGGCGAAACGCCCTTGTATGCCGATTACGCCATTTTTGGTCAGTTTCAGTGGGCGCGTGCGATCAGTGATTTTGAACTGTTGGCCGCCGATGACCCGGTTGCCCACTGGCGCACGCGCTTGTTGAAGGCGTTTAATGGCATGGCCTTGGCTGCGCCGGCCTATTAAAGTTGCCCAGGGCGACGGCCCTGACCGCGTACTTCTGTTTAAGGTGCTGGGAGTAACGGCTTTGGCTCTGCGTGTTGACGCTTGCTCGAATTGTTAGGAGACAACTGCAATGATAAAAAATATTCGGTTATGGTTGCGAGGTTTTGGGTTGATGGCTGGTGTGACTATCGGGGTCACAGGTTTCGCGCAGACATATCCCGACAAACCGATTAAGTGGGTTGTACCTTATCCCCCCGGTGGCACAACTGATGTGGTTGCCCGCAGTATTGCGCAAGCGATGGGTGAGCGCCTGGGTGCCACAATTGTTATTGAGAACAAAGCCGGGGCTGCAGGCGTTATTGGTATGCAAGCCGTCGCCAAGGCCGCCCCTGATGGCTATACCTTTCTTGTCAGCGATGCGAGTTTGGCCACTGCGCCGAGTTTGAACAAGCAGCTTAGTTTTGATCCGCTCAAAGACTTGCAGGCAGTATTTTTATTTGTGACAGTACCTCATGTCGTATTGGTGTCGCCGACCTCAGGGATGCAGACACTGGGTGACTTGCTCGCGCGTGCCAAACAGCAGCCACAGGCACTCAACTTTGCCTCGGGCGGTATTGGTTCGCCGTTGCACCTTGCGGGTGAAGCGTTGAGAACGAGCACCGGGAGTCAGTGGGTGCATGTGCCCTACAAGGGTGGAGGGCCCGCAATTCTTGCAGTCATAAGTGGTGACGCCCAACTGGTTACGCCGTCATTGCCCTCGGTGATGGGGCATATCCAAAGTGGCAAACTCAAGGCGCTGGCAGTCACATCCGCAGCTCGACTTAACAGTTTGCCCTCGATTCCGAGTGTGGCAGAGCTTGGTTATCCCGGTGCCGCATCGATGGGCTGGATTGGTCTGCATGCACCCGCTGGTTTGCCCAACGCGATTCTTGAAAAAACTGAAGCCGCCGCAAGAGGCGCGATGGCTGACCCGTCGTTGACTAAACGCCTCGTTGAACAAGGTGCCGATCTTGCCGTTGACCCTTCAGCTAAGTCTTACTCAAGCTTCGTTGCGGGCGAGGCAAAACGCTGGGAAAAAATCGTGAAAGCTGCTGGTATTCAGCCAGAATAATTAAAGGAATTCAATGTGATGACTGCTTTTCAATCCGATGCCTCGTGTCCCTTGGACGGCTTGGTTGTCTTGGACCTCACCCGCTTAGTCGCCGGCAATATGCTAAGTCTGCAGCTTGCAGATTTCGGCGCAGAGGTCATCAAGATTGAGCAACCGGGTAAGGGCGACCCGTTGCGAGATTGGCGTATCGAGGGTTTTAGTGTGCACTGGAAGGTGTACGCGCGTAACAAAAAAAGCGTCACTCTTGATTTGCGTGCTGAAGAGGGCAAGGAGTTGTTGCTCAAGCTCGTAGAGAAAGCCGACGTCTTGATTGAAAACTTCAGGCCTGGCACGCTAGAGGCGATGGGTTTTGCGCCTGAGGTGTTATTAAAAAGAAACGCTGGTATTGTGGTTGTTCGTATTTCAGGCTGGGGGCAGGATGGCCCTTATCGTTTGCGACCCGGGTTTGGTACGTTGGTTGAAGGCGTCTCCGGTTTTGCTGCAAAAAATGGCTTTGAAGATCGCGAACCGGTGTTGCCACCCTTGGCCATGGCCGACATGATCACGGGCTTATATGGCTCTTTCGCGGTGATGACGGCGCTCAGGCATCGCGATCAAACGGGTCGTGGTCAGGTCATTGACCTGCCTTTGCTTGATCCAATGTATTCAGTGTTGGGGCCTTCTGCAGCGGTGTACAAGTTGACGCAAAAGATTGACCCCCGGATTGGTAGTCGTTCAAACACAGCAGGCCCGCGTAATGTGTTTCCGACCAAAGATGGCCGCTGGATTTCGATGTCGGCCTCAATGCAAGTGATGGTGAACCGCTTGTATACGGCGCTCGGCGTACCAGAGATGTTGACCGACCCGCGTTTTCGTACCAACGCGGATCGCGTCGCCAATGCCGATGCTGTAGAGGCGCCGATTCGTGCCTTTATTTCAACGCATACCCTTGAAGAGGGGATGGCCTTCTTTGAAAAAAATGAAATTACTGCTGCCCCTGTCTATGCGATCGATCAGTTCATTGAAGACCCCCATGTCATCGCCAGAAAGATTGTGGTGGATATGCCTGATAAAGAAATGGGGTCGATACCTATGCATGCGGTGGTGCCGCGCTTGTCTGAGTCGCCCGGGGCGATTCGTCGGCCTGCGCCCGAACTGGGTGAGCATACTGCCGAGTTATTGGGGCGGATTGGAATTGATGCCGCAACGCAGCTTGGTTTAAAAGAAAGAAAAGTTATCTGAGGGTAGCAACAATGAGTCAAAGCAAAAATTCAAGACGGTCGTGGCTGATTGTTCCGGCTGATCATGACGATGTTGTTGCTTATGCTGGGTCACATGGTGCAGACATCGTGGTGCTTGATCTTGAGTACACCCTGGCCCCCAAAAATAAAGATCGCGCCCGCGTTGGGGTGACTGGGCAGATCGCTAAGCTGACTGCGACTGGCGCTGAAGTCTTTGTGCGTGTGGATCGCGTCACGCGCTGGGCCGATGTGCGTGCCGCCATCAGTCGTGATTTAACTGGGATTGTGCTGCCATCACCCGATGACGCGGCTGACATCGCTGAACTTGATGCGTTAATCACTACGCTTGAAAAAGAGCGCGGTGTCGAACTTGGCACAACAGAAATTGTCTTGATGTTTGAGTCTGCAAAAAGTTTTTGGAACGCTGATGCCTTAGGCAGAGCCAGTGCCCGAGTGAGTGGGCTGGGCGTAGGGCGCATCGATTTATCGATGACGCTTGGTACGGTGCCTCAAAACGAATTTCGACTCTATCGTTTTTTAATGACCCGAACACTTGTTGCGGCTCGGATGTTAGGCAAACAACCGCTCGGGGCGTTTTGGCGCCCGGGCTCGCGTGGTGGTGTGGCCTCTGTCGCAGACACGATGCGCGCAGCCCGCGAGGCACGCTTATTGGGGTTTAGTGGCTGTGTCTGTGCCGTACCCGAGCAGGTCGCGCCGGTACATGCGGGTTTTGTGCAGTCATAATCTGGATACTCAGCGATGCCACCCTATACCCGCCGTTCTTTGATTTGCTTGTCAGTCGATGACCCAAAGCTTGCAGAAAAAGCCTTCGAGTCATGGGCCGACGCCATCATTTTAGATATTATTAAAAGCCCCATTCAAGATTGGCAGCAAGTGCTTAAAGCTAAGATGCCGACTGCTATTGCTGCCGCAGCACACGGTGGTGCTGAAGTCTTTGTACGTTTGAACGCGGGTACTGCACAAGCCGAGCTCGAGGCGACTGTGTTTACCGGATTGACTGGAGTGGTGCTGGTTGGGGTAGGGGATCGCACCGAACTCGTGCAGGCCAATGAACGACTTGAGGTTCTTGAACGCGAGCGAGGCCTAGCCATCGGCTCAGTTGAAATCGATCTTGAAATCACCACCGCCCAAGGTGTTTGGAATTCGCTAGAAATCGCTCGCGCAAGCCCCAGGGTGGGCACCATGACGATCAATGAACAAGCCTTGTATCAAGATTTAGAGATCCCCTTTGAAACAGCGCTTGAGGTCGAACCAATTGAATTTATCAAAGGTCAAATTATCACTGTTGCCACGTCGGTCGAGAGTCAGGCGCAAGGGATGAGCTATCCGTTATGCGTCTCGCAGAATGAGGTAGACGAAGCCACACTTACGAGGGCCATACGCCGAGCGCGAGATACTGGTTTTAAAGGCGCCGTCTGCGCGCACCCCTCGTGGGTCAAGGCGTGTAACGAAGGATTTCGCCCAAGCCCTGACGAAGTTGAATATTACAAAGAGGTTCGGCAAGTGTTTGCTGAAGGTTTGAAGCGCGGCCTAGCTTCAGTGCCCTTGAATGGAAAGATGATTGATGTGCCAGTTGATTTGCGTGCCGAGGTGTACCTCGAGTGGGCAGAGCGTGTGGCCTTGCGCGATCAACAAAAAATTCAAGCCCACCAACTTTGATGAGAAAAACACCATGACGCACAGAGTGGCACGCTGCACAATGTTTGTAACGCCAACTAATCCACGCTTTATCGATAAGGCTTGGACCCGAGGCGGGGATGTTTATATTTTAGACATCGAAGACTCAATCCCCTTGGCCGAAAAAGCGCGTTGTCGTGGCTTGATTCGTGAATCCATTGCAAAGGCCAACAAAGGCGGCGCGAGCATTTATGTGCGTATCAACAAGCCGTTTGTGGATGCGGATTTACCTTGTTCGGTGTGGCCAGGCGTTGATCGGATCATGTTGCCGAAAACCGAGACTGCAGTTGAAATGCAATACGCTCACGCGCTGATGAGTCAGCTCGAAAAGGACCACGGGGTACCGGTGGGATACATCGAACTGTCGCCCATGATTGAAACTGCGTTGGGAGTGGTAAATATTCATGAGATTTTGTCGGCCACGCCCAGAAAGATCTGGTCAATGGGTGGGGGTACGGGCTATGACATGGCAGTCAATCTGGGCATTGAAATGTTTGTTGACTTTGATCAGTATGCCTACACCTCGTCTTATGTGGCATTGGCTGCGATGAGCTTGGGGATAGAGGCGTCCGGAGGGGTTTTTATCTATAATCCCACGGGTCGCGTGGATCAGCGTGATCATGCCCTCGAAGAGGCTGAAATCTTGCACGCCGCAGGTGTGCGTCAGATCACCGCGCTACATCCAAACTTTATTGAGCCCTTATGTACTGGGCTTGCCCCGACTGCCGATGAAATGTCGTGGGCACAGAGCGTTTTAGAGATCTATCAAGACCTCACGCTTGCGGGCGAGTCGGTGACCACGGTTAATGGCAGGGTGGTAGATTGTTACGAATATGAGCGTGCTGTTAAAACACTCGAGTGGGGCAGGGCTTGCGCAGAAAAAGACCAATTTAAAGAAAAAGCCCTGGCTCGGTCTAATGCGTTGTTAGCAACTGATTCTTAGGCAAGCTTGTATCTAGCAGCAACGTCCCCCCCTTTAACTTCAAGCTAAATCTCCTTGTTAAATTTAACTGCGGGCGCCATTCTTAACTTTTTGCTTGGCCTGAGTACTGGTCTAAGCGGCTTGACTTACGTCTGAACAAGCTGTTGGCTTGGATTCTGTTCCGCACGATAAACAGTTGTATTAAACTTTGGCACGTAACAACTCGGTTGCGCAGTCGCCTTGCAACTGAGTCAAGGGCCTATTTGGCACAAAATACCTGGAGACTTCAATGATTCAAAAGACAATAATTTCAGCCTGTGCGCTGATTCTCAGTATGTTCGCGTTGCCTGCGTCACACGCCGCAGACCCGTTTCCGGTCAAACCGATACAAGTGGTCATTCCGTTTGCGCCTGGCGATACCGACAACATGCTGCGACCCTTTCTTGACAAGATGGGCGAGTTTTTAGGGCAGTCGGTCATCATGACTTACAAGGCAGGTGCAGGTGGTGGCATTGGGGCAGGGTCAGTGGCATCGAGCCCGCCTGATGGTTACACGCTTGTCGGTACCTCGCAAGGGTCGATCGTGGTCGTGCCAACTTTTAATAACGCGATTAAGTACTCAACCGAGTCGTTTGCGCCCATCGCATCGATCTCTGAGGGTGGTTTTATCCTGGTCGTGAAAGCAGATTCGCAATGGAAAACCATGCAAGAGCTGATCGAATACTCCAAAAAGAATCCCAAGAAAATTAATTACACCACCTCTGGTGCTATGGGTGTCACGCACTTAATTTCTGAGATTTTCGCGAACGAGGCGGGTATTCAATGGACGCATATCCCCGAGAAAGGCAGTGGCCCAGCAGTCACCGCTTTGCTGGGTGGACACGTTCAATTATCCTCTGCAGCAATTGGCCCTGCGATGGCCCATGTACGTGCGGGTACTTTGCGGGCGCTCGCAGTGTTTAGCGATAAACGTTTGAAAGCGTTTCCCGATGTTCCAACGTTAAAAGAGCTTGGCTACAAAGTTGAAGCCCGCGCGCTGTACGGCATTTTGGCGCCCAAAGATACGCCTAAAGCAGTCGTCGATGCGATTTTTTTAGCAGCTAAAAAAGCGGGTGAAAAATATCAGATGCAGATTAGCGACAGCTTGAGTGCGCTGGGCGCACAGCCCGCTTTGCTGGATCCCAAAGAGTATGCCGCGTATGTGGCCGATCAAAAGGCGATGTTTACTAAGGCTAAGCAAACGCTTAAGTTGAGTGAGTAAGAAAGCGACTCGCAGGGCAAAGGCCAACGATTGACTGTATTCGGTTGGTCGTGTCATGATGGATGTGATTGTTCGTCGCCGAGGCAAAGATGGCTGACTCCGTACGCAGAAGCAGTAAACTGGATCTCTCGTTTCCTTACGATTGGTCAAATCCCGCTATCAGCGACGAGGCTCTCATCATCAATGTACTGAGCCGCGGGATTTTTTCGGATATTTGTCGCGTTTCAGCGTATTTTGGGTTGGAGGTCGTTCGAACTGTGGCCTCTGGTTTGCAAAAATCAGCTTGCGCCAATAAATCACTTGCACGCATGTTGTGCAATATCAACAAGGGTTTTAGCCGTGCTCAGACTCGATAGCCTGCCCGAAAAAACTCTTAAGGTTTTTGAATGCTTGGCCGTAAATGAACGGTTGCGCGGCTTTACATTGATCGGTGGCACGGCGCTGGCTTTACAGATTAGTCATCGTAAAAGCGAAGATCTAGATTTTTGGCTACCCGCCGAAAAAATGGATAAAGAGACGATTTCGACTGCCGTCAGAACGGCCCAGCAAGCGGGCTTTGTCGCTCAACTTGTCACGCCACATGACAAAATCGTGGCTGCCAAAATCAATGGTCGTGATTTGCTGGCTCATGCTCAAGACTATGTCATTGGCGGGGTTAAAGTCACTTTTTTTGCGCGAGTCGATACAGCATTCCAGCACTTCAATGCATACCCTCGCATCACCAATTCTGCCACCTCATTCGGGATTATGGATCTAGAGGGCATATTTTCGATGAAGTCTTACGTCATCCACCAACGCGTTCGTTCGCGCGACTTGTTTGACTTAAAGGCTTTTGTGCAGAGAGGCAAAACCATCGAAGATATTTTGCAAGCAGGCTCGGCTGCCGACCCCGCTTGCTCAATCGAATACGCCAAGTCGGTACTACTTGGTGATGTTCCGTTAGATAAAGAAGATGAAGGTTTCGATTCAATTGACGTAGCCGAAAAGCTCGAAGATATTTACTCATTTTTCAAGTGTGCTATCAATGAATACGAGCAAGCGCTAGCCGAACAAACTTTTAACGTTATGTTGTGCAGTCGCTGTCGCGAGGCCAAGTGTGTCTGTGACGCGAGGGTACCGAACAGGCAGGATATCTAGGCTCGATGATCGTGAGTTTTTGATGGGCGACGCGGTCGTTGGTGTTTCGTAGGCGTAAACTTTGCTAACCTAGAAGTTTTCGGCCGTCGCGCTCTCGTCGCATCAGGCCACCTCATGCTGCCGTTTTGGGTGTCTCTGTCAAATATTTTATAAGTTGCTTTAATGAGCCCAATCGCTGACAAAAATGTGTGTGTTGTTAATCACCCGATGGTGCAACACAAACTAACGTTAATGCGAGACAAACATACGTCATCAATTTCGTTCAGGGCGCTCTTGAATGAAATTTCAACCTTAATGGCCTACGAGGTCACTCGTGATTTGGCGATGCAAGATATTGAGATTGAAACGCCGTTAGAAAAAATGACGAGTAAGGTAATTGATGGAAAAAAACTTGTTTTTGTTAGCATCTTGCGTGCAGGCAACGGCATCTTAGATGGCATGCTCGCTGTGGTTCCGAATGCACGGGTTGGTCATATCGGTTTGTATCGAGATCCAAAAACGCTAGCGGCGGTTGAATATTATTTCAAGCTTCCTGAAAACCTTAACCAGCGCGACGTGATTCTGGTTGATCCGATGCTTGCCACTGGCCACTCTGCGATTGCTGCCATTTCCAGAATCAAAGAGCTTGGGCCTCGCTCAATAAAATTTGTGTGTCTAGTGAGCTGCCAGCAGGGCATCCAGGCGGTGCATGAACGGTTTCCTGACATTATGATTTACACCGCCGCGATTGATCGTCAATTAGACGCTAAGGCTTATATCTTGCCTGGTCTTGGCGACGCGGGTGATCGGATCTTTGGAACAAAATAAGCAGTCAGTGCTTTCTTTTTCAATGTAGACGCCATGAACCCAGTCGACTTATTAGTCAAAGCAGAGTTTCTTTACCCCGTCTCTGAGGGGATGCCAATTATTTCTAATGGCGAAGTGGCTGTGATTGGAACGCGTATTGTGTACGCTGGCCCAGCCATGCCTTCGGGTCACTGGCAACCCAAAAACACCCTGGGTGGGCCAGGCAAAATTGTGTTGCCTGGCTTTGTCAATTGCCACTCGCACGCAGCCTCTTTGATTTTTCGCAGCCAGACCGATGATCATGCCGCCAAGGCAGCTCTGCTAGACGTTGCTTTTCGTATGGAGAAAGACGTCACTGAGGCCGAGTGGTCTTTGTTGGGCGCTTTAGGGTGCGCAGACATGTTGTTGTCGGGGATCACCACGATTAACGACATTTGGTATAGCCCCGAGACCTTGGTTGAGAGTGTCTTGCAATCAGGCCTTCGCGCTCAGGTCGCGAATAAGGTTTTTGATGTCAAGCTCGAAGAGCTTCGCAACGGCGACTACACCCATCATCAGGCAATTGGTGAGAAGCGTTTGCGCCACGGGATAGAGTTTGTTGAAACATGGCATGGCGCCGCAGAGGGTCGTATCACGGGACGGATTGGCACGCATGCCACTGACACTTGCAGCTCGGCTCTGCTCAAAGAGGCCAGATTTGAGGCGACTCGGTTGGGCGTCGGTATGCATATTCATGCAGCGCAAAATGCTTCTGAAACCGAGCACATTAAGGTCGCCCACGGTTGTGGGCCTGTTGCGTACTTAAGAGATGTTGGGATGCTTGCGCCTGATGTCGTGCTTGCGCACCTTGTGTTTGCTGAAGAGGCCGACTTTGACGCGATCGTGTCTTGCAACGCTAACTACGCGCACTGTCCAACGATTTACCCCCGCCGCGGTCGTTATCCGCAGTTTGAAAAAATCATTGCAAAAGGCATTAAAACTGGCTTTGCCACAGACTGGATGCTGAACGACCCCTTTGAAGGGATGCGTTATGCCATCAATGCCATGCGTTTGCGCTTAGGTGGGCCCCATGCGATGACCTGTGACCAGGCGTTGCGGTTTCACACGCTTGGTGCGGCACAAGTGCTGGGCCTCGATCATGAGATTGGTTCGCTTGAAGTGGGTAAAAAAGCCGATCTGATCGTTGTTGATATTAATCAGCCGCACCTTCAGCCGTATTACGGCAGTTATGCGGCCTTTGTCTACTATGCCAAAGCGAGCGACGTTGTCGACACGGTGATTGATGGCAAAGTCGTGATGCACGAGCGGCACATCTCAGGCCTCAATCACCATTCAACTCTTGAGCAACTTCAAAAACGCGTACCTGGATGGCGTTCACAGTTATCGTCTTTGGGTAGCCCGGCAGTGTTTGGGCCGGGGTGCGATTGTTGTGGCTTGGTTTAAACCGAGGGTCACAAACTAATTTCTGTGGGTACGCTGTTCTTGCGGTACGTATGGAAACCCTGCTCAACGCAAGCGCAATGCGCAAGATTATCGACGAGGAAAACGTAATCAATTGATTGATTTCAAAAGATCTTAAGATACAGCATTAGTCGATCGTGCCGTTTTATGGCGACGAGTCGGCCTACGCGATCTCTTAAACATAACCCTCGCGTACCAACAGCGGCAGAACACCACTTGCCACAACTTTCTCAAGCAACAGAGGTCAAAGGGTACCCTCTATGCGTCAGTTCTAGCGAGAAAGTTAATCGAGTGTTGTGATAGAACTTGCTTAACGGTTTAAGAATAATAGGCATTGCTGAGCTGTGACTTTTGCTTCTTGGATGGCGTGTTCGAGCATGCCACCATACCCCTGTCTGACAGCGCCAGCGGCAAAGACATTTTGCATACTTGTCATAAGCTTGGTCGAAGTGATGATGTGACCGTCTTTGTCTCGTTCAATGTCGTCAGGTAAAAAATCGCTGGATGGTTTGAGTCCGATATATGCGAACAACCCCGTGCAAGGGATGTGACAGGTGGTTTGATCAGCCAGCTGTTTGACTTGCACGCCCTCAACCCCCGTTGTGCCACAAATTTCTACGACTTCACACGAAGAGTGCACCAGTATTTTTTCATGCTGTGTCACGGCCTCAGTGAGATGGCTTTGCGCAGTGGGAGACTCGTGATGATGAATGAGATGCACTTGGCGACAAAATTCAGTGAGTACAAGGGCTTCTTGAAACGCAGAGTCACCACCTCCGACGACAACGACTTCTGCATCCTGATAAAGCGGGCCGTCGCAATCAGCGCAATGTGAAATTCCTTTGTATTCAAAGGCAGTCTCTCCGGGCACGTTGAGTGCCTTTAACGTTGCGCCGGTCGCGATAATCACAGCCTTGGTTTGATATGAATGTTGATCGGTCGTGAGCAAGAGCTGTTTGTCCGGCTGCGCGACAAGCCCAGTTACCATTTCAGAAAGTATGGTGGCTCCAGTGCGACTTGCTTGCATCATCAAGTCAGAGGCAAAGTCAATGCCTGAACCTTGGATAGCGCCATCGAGTTCGTTGATATTGATAATTAAGCCGCCAAACAGTTGGCTCTCAATATTGGCAACCCGCAGGCCGTGTCCCAGTAATTCGATAGTGGCCGATAAGCCGGTGACACCTGCACCAATGACAATCACGTCATAGTTGTCTGTCGTCATAAAAAATACCTTGTTCGAGCGTTTGAGCTGTAGGGTTTCTATTGTTAGTTGAAGGTTCTTTCGAGCTGTCTATTGCGGAATGATAGGCGCGCAGTCTTTTGCTAAATGATTCCGGCCTCTTTAAGCTCTTGAATTTGTTGTAGCGATAGGTGTGCGAACCTCTCAAGAATTTCGTGTGTATGCGCACCAGGAACTGGGGCAGGCGTGTCATACGAGCTCGGTAATTGCCCAAATTTTATTGGAAACCCGGGCCCCGAGGCACCGATCGCTTGCCCAGACAAGGGGTTGACTAACGGCACAATCATCTCTCGCTCGTGCAGTTGTTGCCATTGCAGGACTTCTTCGATGGAGCGAACTAAGCTACACGGCACGCCTACCTGATTTAGAATTGTGATGACTTCAGTTCGGTTGTATTGGGCAACCCAAGCTCCAACAATTTTGTCTATTTCGTGATTGTTTGAAATTCGCCAACTGGTCTGCAAAAGCTCAGGTCGTGTGCCTGCAAGTGCTGTTTGGCCCATGACGTCTAACAGGGCAAGCCATTCGCTGTGAGTTGCAGTGCCGATTACCAGCCATCCGTCTTTCGCTTCGTAAGTATTAAAAGGAGAGAAACGCATAATTCGATTACCCTGCCTTGCTTGCACGCCCAGCGCTTCGTAGCAGTCTATCGGTTCGTCAAACACGAGCGAAAACAGGCAATCAGCCATGGCCACGTCAATAGACTGACCTTCTCCTGTTTTTTCTCGATTAAATAACGCAGCGGTGATGCCGTTTGAGGCAAAGATACCAGTGATGGCGTCAGACATTGGGGTGGCTGCCTTCGCGGGTGGCCCCTCTGGGTCGCCCGACAGGCTCATCAATCCCACCGCTGCCTGAACCATCAAGTCGTAGGCTTTTGCGCTCTGATCTGGCCCAGTGGAACCGTAGCCCGTTAGGGCGCAGTAAATAATCCTGGGATTTACTTTTTTGAGCGTCTGATAATCAATCCCCAATCTTTTTGCTACGCCGACACTGAAGTTTTCGACAACGACATCTGCGTGAGTCACGAGTTGAAGAAAAATTTCACGACCACGTTCCGACTTCAGGTCGATCGTAATTGATTTTTTTCCTCGCGCCCGTTTTAAATATGCGAGCCCCATGTCGTGCTCGGTCTGACTAGTAAAAGAGACGCCCGCAGCGCCCGCATAGGGAGGGGCAAAAGCGATAGGGTCGCCAGTTTTTGGATCATCTATTTTTATAACTTCGGCACCCATTCCAGCCAAGATGAGTGTGCATTGCGGACCCGAAAAAAAACGAGTTAAATCCAATACGACAACGCCAGTCAGTATTTTTTTCATATTTTTCTATAAGAATTCTAACCATTTGTTTGTGATTGCCGTCTTTGACAATTCGCCTTTGAAGAACGACTCAAACATTTTGTAGCCCTTGCGCATGGCTTGCGTCAAGTTTATCTTTTAGTGAAGCCTATTTAATGCTTGATCAGGGTATAAATTAGCTTAAACTAAATAGTCATTTGGTCAGTTAAAAAACCTAGAAGCTGAATGATTTGGCCGCCTTATTCATACAATATTAAAGAGACGATATGGGCCCTTCTGGATTCATCAGTGCAACGTACGAGGTGCAGGATGCGCTTGAGGCAAATGAGCTGTTTCAGCGTAACGGCTGGACTGACGGTTTGCCGATTATCGCACCGACCGAACGGGCTGTTTCACAATTTTTGGATGTCGTTCGGTTAAAGCCTGCCGATCTAATCGGCGTTGAGCCTGTTCGTCGTCGCGCGATTACGGCAGAGAAGGTGGCGATTGCTGCAGTGATGGCTGGCTGTCTTCCAGAATATATGCCAGTGATTGTGGCGGTTATTCAAGCGATGTGTAAACCTGAATTTGGCATGCATGGCTGCACCGCCAGCACTGGTGGAAGCGCGCCTATGTTGATTGTAAATGGGCCGATTCGGACGCAATTAGGCATGAACAGCTCGCATAATGCGTTGGCAAATGCGAGTCGAGCTAACGCCACGATCGGTCGTACAGTCAGATTATTTTTGCTCAATGTCTTGGGTGGTTATCCTGGTCAGTTAGATCGCTCTACCTTGGGACATCCGGGTAAGTTCACGTTTTGCGTTGCGGAAGATGAAGAAGATAATACGTGGCTGCCGCTTTCGATAGAAAGGGGGCTCGCCACGGGCGAGTCCTGCGTGACGGTCTTGGCCGTTGAGTCGCCTCATCAAATCATGAATGAGTGGACACAAGATCCCAAAGAAATATTAGACACTTATGCAGCGGCTATTCGCTCAAATATGTTGACCTATTCGATCTGGGAGGGCAATTATGCGATGGTTATTGCCAAACAACATCGGCAACTTTTTATTGCGGCGGGTTGGGACAAGCGTATGATTCGAGAGTACATATACGAGGTAGCGCAGGTTGCTCGTAAGGAATGGCGCACTGTTGGTAAGGCCGCCGTGGCCGGCAGAAAAGACGAAAACCGAATGTATCACGCGTTGCGCTCGCCGGATGATTTGTTGGTGGTTGCTGCGGGTGGACCTGCGGGGGGATTTGGTGTGATTGCTCCCCCTTGGTATGGCAAGAAATCGCTTGCTGTGACTCAGAAAATAGAAGTTTAATTGGGTTTTAACGGAGAACTGGGATGACAATAATCGTATTAGATCCGCGCTTGAGTGCAGAGGGCGAAGCACTTCGACTGGCGCCTGCCGCCAGATCCCTGGAGGGGGCAGTGATTGGCATGATCGATAATGCAAAAATCGGGACCGAAAGGTACTTTGATTTTCTCGCAGAAATTTTGACTAAAGAGTACGGCGTGCGTGAATTTATTCGAGGCCGCAAACCTGATGCGACCCGCCCAGTCACTCCAGAGATGTTGGCCTCGATGAGTGGGGCAGATGCGATTCTTTCTGCCATAGGCGACTGAGGGAGCTGCTCCTCGTGCAGTTTGCACGATGCGATTGCGGCCGAGCGCTTGGGCATTCCTGCTGTTGGGATTATGACCGATCGTTTTGAAAGAAGTGCGAAGATTGTGGCCGATATGAATGGTTTGCCAGACTACCCATTTATCATGTTGACACACCCTGTCGCAAATAATAGTGATGAAGTTCTTAAGCAAAAGGCAGTCGATTCTGCCAAGCAGATCGTTGAATTATTAACGCAGCGACCCGCTTGAGGTAAATTCTTCAGTGAAAATGGGGCGCTGTTGTCGCCCCATTTTCTATTGTGCGCAGTGACTTATTATTCGAGCTGTTGTACGCCAGAATCTTTAACCACCTTTGTCCATTTTTTTGTTTCTGATTGAATGTACGAGGCAAACCATTCAGGTGAACTGCTTTTTAATTCAGCGCCAATCAGCTTGTCTTTAAAGCCAGGCTCAGCGATGATTTTTACGACGGCTTTGTTCAGCTCGGTGATGATGCCTTTCGGTGTGCCTGCCGGAGCGAGTAGCCCAGCCCAACCGACTGCTTCAAAACCCGAAAATCCAGCCTGTTCGACGGTGGGTAAATCGGGTAGCGCGCTCGCTCGCGTTAAGCTGCCCACGGCCATGGCTTTCAGTCTGTCGGCTTTTAAATACGGAATAATTAACGGACCTGTTTCAAACATCACTGAAGTCCGCCCACCTAAAAGATCAGTGACGGCTGCCGGCGAACTTTTATACGGGATATGAGACATGTTGACTCCCGCGGTGGCCATAAAGAGTTCCATCGATAGGTGGTTGCTCGCACCACTGCCTGCCGTACCAAAGTTCACCTTGCCCGGGTGAGCTTTTAAATAGGTGATTAATTCTTGAATATTTTTCGCAGGTAACTCAGGATTCACGACTAAGAAAAATGGCACGATCAATGTTAACGAGATCGGCTCAAAATTCTTGACTGGGTCATAAGGCAGTTTTTTATAAAGCGATGGATTGACAGCCAGACTTCCCGAGGAACCCATGAACAGCGTATAGCCATCCGCTGGCGCTTTGGCTGCGAGCTCGGTGCCGATAATACTCGCAGCCCCTGGTCGATTTTCGACATAAAAGCTTTGGCCATACATTTCGGTTAAGCCCGCTGCGATCAAGCGAGTGGCCTGATCGGTTGCTTGTCCTGCCTGAAACGCAACAATGATTTTTACCGGTCGATTTGGATATTTGTCCTGAGCGAACGCTTGATTTGAAAATTGCACTAGGCAGAGACCTAGCCCATTCAAAAATAGTAATATTTTTACGACGCTTCTAAGCATGAGTTGTCTCCGAGTGTCTTGCGACTATGTTGTGTCGCTTAGATTTTACGTTAGCCTATTTAAGGACCCGGTACCGCAAAGACTACATTCCGCACCGTTAGTTTGGCGTGGGGCCTATTGAAAAAAGTTTCAGCGCTATGTCAACTTCGGTAGAGCCATAGCCGGGAGTGCTGCGAGAATTTTCTCAAGCTTGTTTAAGTGGTTAGGCTGTTCAAAATTCTTAAGAATCTCAAACAGCTCAAGCGTCTGAGAACCAAGCGTTGGCTCAACCAAGGGCTTGAACTTTTCGTACATGTCGGTCCAGGTCATCGGATTATCTGGGTGTCCCTTGGCGATCAAGGTTTGGTCTGCAGTGACTGAGCCGTCGCTACATTTAATCAACAACGATGCTGCTGTTTCAGCGAGCGCAGGGTCGGGCACCAGTGTGACCTTTGAGGCTAAGCTGAGTAACGCAGGATCGCGTAAGCGCTCAAGCGAGAAGTCATCGCGTGACGCGGTGTAACCCGATAAGCCCAATGCAATCACAAACGCAGTGCTGAACTTTCCTTCTAGGGGTGAGGTGAGCTCGGTTTTTCCGGCCAACTTGATTGTCAAGGGATGGACTCGTGCTTCGATACTGACGATGTTTTTGCCGCGCAGTTTGTCACGTAGGATACGCGCTGAATCAACAGCGGCATGAGTCAGTAAACAACAGGCATACGGCTTAAAGCCATTGCGAAGTAGCTCCCAGCGGTCTGTTTCAAAGACCTTAGGCACGGTTGCCTGATCGCGCACCAGTGCCTGGCCAAGCCCTGCGTTCTGTTCGAGCAACAAGGTCGAGCCACTAAAACCGGCCTGAGCCATTTGGGCTGCCAACATCCCGTTCAGTGCAGCTTTCCCTGCGTGAAACGGTTTGGCCATCGTGCCAAACGAGGCAGTGAGCCCACCCGTTTGTGTGGCAGCTGCGCCCAAGGCACGTTCAACTGCCGAAGCATCAAGCTTGAGCAAAGACGCGCTTGCAGCCGCAGCTGCCAAGCAACCAAAGACACCCGTTGAGTGCCAACCATTGTGACTGACGACAATCCCAAAACCGTCTGCGCCGAGTTGAGCGCCAACCTCAAAACCAGCAATGAAGGCTGTGAGCATCTCGTGTTCAGAGGCTTGCCGGTCCATGCCAAGCGCTAAGACTGCCGCCCAGGTTGGGCCGCTTAAGTGAGCGACCGAAGAGCCATGTGTATCGTCAAAATCCAGACAATGGGCTAGCGTGCCATTAGCCAGAGCGGCACCGATCGGTGCACAGGTGCCCCCGAGTAGTAATCGTGAACGACCCTGCGTTTGCCATGAGTTCACCACGTGATGCATCGCTTGGGCAGCAGGTTCTTGACGCGCGCCCAGGGCCACGCCGACCCAGTCAGTCAGACATTTTTTGGCGGCATCAGTGACTTCGGGCGTGGCACTCAACGGGCGAGTGAGCATATTTGCCACAAAGTGACCAGCACGTGACGAATTATTTTGGGTAGTGGTGTTCACGCGATCGCTCCTAGTTTTGACAGGGTAGACAGTTGCTCTGCAGAGTAACCAAGTTCGCTGAGGATGTCTTGTGTATTACCGCCCAGAGTTGGCGCAGATCGTTGCTTGGTATCGACCAAACCTGAGTGCTTAAGCGGGTTACCAATTTGTGCGATGGTCCCTTGCACGGGGTGCTCAGCATACTCAAGCATTTCGCGTGCTGCTGTGTGTGGTGAGTTCAGCGCCTCGTCGGGTGTCAGCACGGGGCACACTGGAATATCTAGGGCTTCCATTTTTTGACTGATTTCATCTCGACTATGTGCCATGCAATAGGCCGCGACTGCAGCCCGATACTGTTTGCCTCGCTCTCCGTGGTCAGACAAACGCTCGCTTGGTTGCTCTTGCTGTGCGGCAAGAGACGGCTGACCAATAGCTTCGCAAAAACGTCGCCACAATTTGGGTTCTAGCAGACTGACCGCGATCCATTTGTGATCACCCGTTGGGTAGACGGTATAGCGTGGACTGCGTCCCCAGACCTGAGCCATGGGTGTCCCAGTGGCTCCGCTTGCGCGCCCGAGCGCACCAGTCATGACGATATTACTCATGCTCATCAGGCTATCAAACATGCCCAGATCGATATAACAGCCTTGTCCGTCGTGGTCGCGCCGACGCAGCGCAGCCAGTATGCCAATGCATGCCACAGCACCCGCAGCATAATCGGCTGATTGAAAACTTGGCACTTGGCAATTGTCTTCAAGGGTGCGTTCGGTGACTCCAAGCATCCCTGCCGAAGCCTGAATAACCAGATCGTGTCCAGGTGAAAGCGCAAGAGGCCCTGTTTGCCCAAACCCGGTAATCGAACAATAGATCACGTTCGGATTGATTTTCTTGACAGTCTCGTAATCGATACCAAGTCTGGCTGCGACTCCAACGCTGAAGGACTCGATCACAATATCGGCCGTTTGTAGTAAACGCAACACGACTTCGTGTCCCTTGTCGTGTTGAAGGTCAATGACGATACTGCGCTTGTTTCGATTAACGCTATTGAAGTACACACTACTGTCTGTCAGTAAGGGGGGATTATGACGGCTGGGATCGCCTGTGATTGGTGCTTCGATCTTGATGATGTCTGCGCCTAGATCACCTAACATCTGCGTGCACCAGGGTCCCGGTAATAGTCGACTGAGATCGACCACTTTAATATTTTGTAAGGCAAGTGTTTGGCTTTGATTATTCTGACTTGAATGCATTGGATTCTCTTTGCCCCGTGTTGTTGCGTCGAATGCGCTACGTCTAGTATTATTAGTACACAGTTTAAAGAAAAATACCAACGCGTTTGCGATTTGGTACAAAATGATCGGGCTTTGTGCGCGATGACGGATCAGGGACAACAATGGATTATCAATTATCGGGTAAAACGGCTTTGATTGTGGGCGGCGCGACAGGGATCGGCTTTGCGAGCGCGCAGTTGATGTGCCAAGAGGGTATGCAGGTCGCTGTTGCCGATATCAACGCCGTGGCGGCGAGCGCGGCTGCAGAGCGGCTGCGAGCGCTTGGCTTCAACGCACTTGGTGTACCGGTCGACGTGACAGACCTGGCTCAAGTTTTTGCAATGGTACAAAATGTTGAGGATAATTTGGGGCCAATTGATGTACTGGTAAATAGCGCTGCCGTCTTAGACGATAAACTTTTTTTAGAATCGTCGCCGGCCGATTGGGACAAAATGCTGAAAGTGTGTCTCTACGGCCCGATGAACGTCCTGCATGCGGTGCTCCCTGGAATGGTCGAACGGCATTTCGGGCGTGTCATCTGTTTGGCCTCTGACGCTGCGCGTGTTGGTCAGGCCCGCCTGTCTTATTATGCCGCGGCCAAAGGGGGGGTTGTGGCGTTAATTAAATCGATTGCGCAAGAGGTTGGGCCGAGTGGCGTCACCCTAAACATCGTCTCACCGGGTGCGACGAACACTGAATTGCGACAAAAGCGCGAAGAGGGCCTCAAATCCTCGATGGGCGACGAGAAATATGCCAGACGTGTACAGACGGTTCTTAAAATGTATCCAACACGGCGTATCGGTGAGCCCGATGATATAGCCTCTGCAATTTTGTACTTGGCTAGTGCCCGCGCGTCTTGGGTCACTGGGCAAGTGATGAGTGTTAACGGTGGCTTTGTCATGCCCTAAGGAGCAAGTGATGGAATTCAAATTAAGCCCAGATCAAGAATTAATACAAGAATCAGTTCGGCGCATGTATACGCGCGACATTGAGCCGATCACTAAGGCGCACGATGCAGACAAACCCTTGCCCAAGGCCGCATTGCTAGAGATTTATAAATCGTTTGCAAGTTTGGGCATCACGGCGCCACGTATTCCAGAAGCAGCGGGTGGTGGTGGCTTGAGTATGTTGACCTATGGGTTGATCTTTGAACAGTTGCCTCCAACGCTTGCGATCTCTTTGCTTGCGCACGAGTGTACGACTGCGCGTATGTACGCCGAAAGTACGCCCGAGCAACGTGAGCGTCTGCTGCCTAGCCTATTTGCCGGTACTAAGATTAGTTGCACAGGTACGACCGAAGCCGATGTTGGATCTGATCCACGCAGTGTCTCGACACGAGTCGAACGCGAGGGTGACGAATTGGTGATTACCGGTCAAAAAATGTGGATCACCAACGTATCTGTGTGTGATGTGATCAACGTATCTTGCTCTGAAGGTAAAGATGAACGTGGCTTAAGTCGCATGCGCCGTGTTGTGGTCGAGCGTGATAAAAGTCCCTTTGAGACGCACGAAATTCCCACGCTTGGGCTTAAACAAGGTCACTTGGGTGACGCGGTGTTTAACGGTACTCGCGTGTCGTTGGATAATGCGTTGGGTTCTACCGGCGATGTGGCGCGTGTGTTGACGCTCTCCTGGAACGGCAATCGGCCTTTGGTCGGTTTATCTGCGGTCCATCTTGCTCAACGCGCCTTTGATGCGGCGCAACAATATGCCAAGGTGCGTGTGCAGTTCGGTAAGCCGATTGGCAAGCATCAGTTAGTACAAAAAAATCTTGCTGACATTGAGACAGCGATTGTGTCGAGTCGGTTGCTTTGCTACTACGCACTTGATTGTATTGATCGCGGCGTGCGCGCCAATGGGGTAGCGGCCATGGCTAAACGCTACGCCACTCAGGCGTGCGAGCAGGCCGTTTCGCTTGCTATGCACGTGCATGGTGCGATGGGTATTAGTCAAGAACTTGGGCTCGAAGAGCTGTATCGTGATATTCGGATGCTCCCGATTCCTGATGGAACCAACGACATTCTTGCTTTGATTCAAGGGCGCGAAATCACCGACCTTGAAGCCTTTCGCAACTAAATGAAAGCCGGGCCTCTGTCATCTATTTTGGTGGTTGAGCGTGCCGGTCGCTTAGCGGCCTCGGTCGCCGCAGGTTTGTTGGCAAACTTAGGCGCACGAGTCATTTGTTTCGAAGAGGTGTGTGGGCGTCCAGAGGCAGACCCGCTTAACTGGCATGAGCACCCTCTATCGCAGCAAGGGAAAGAGAGTGTCAAGCCAAGTCTGCAGGGTGATAGTCGAAGCCAGCAATGGGTTGAGCTTGTGGCTCGGGCAGACGTTGTGATTGAATCAATTGATTCGCCGGCAGTAAAGAACTTGCCTGTTGGATCGCGGTGCAATGCGGCAAAAGTGCATGCGGTCTTTACCGACTTAGGGCTGGCGCAACAGTCCACGCAAAAAAAAATCCTGAATGAATTTGAACTGCAAGCCTTAACCGGCGCGATGGCTGTCACTGGCCACGCTGGGCAAGCGCCTCAAATGATTGCGACTCCAATTCTTGAGCTGCTAACTGGTATCAACGGCGCCACTTCAATCATCGCGGCTTTGCGTGCAAAGGCGAATGAGACTGCCGTGCTAGATCTGGCAATATATGACAGTGCAGTAGCGTTTCTCGGAACCTTTCATAGCACGGCGTTAGCAGACCCCGCGCGTCAATATCGAGACGGTTGTCGCCACCCCTTGATTGCGCCTTGGAATAGTTATCCAACCGCTGATGGCAGGATCGTGTTGTGCTCGACGACCGACGTGCACTGGCTTCGCATTGCAACGTTGATTGATCGGCCAGAGGCGATTGTTGACCCCAGATTTTCGACCACTGCCGCGCGGGCGAGAAACGCTGCCGCGGTCGACGCGTTCATCGAGCCTTGGACACGTGCGCGCAGCACGCAATCGGTACTGGAAGCCTTAGAAAAAATTGCTATTCCGTCCGGCATGATTGCGTCAATTGAAGATATGCTGCAAGAAGAGCGGCGATATCAGCATGTGCGCGAAGTCAGGCGCGACGATAACAGTGTGATTCAGTGCCCGATTAATTTGGTTGATTTTGTAGTTTCTGCTCATTGCCCGATTGAATCGGTTGATCTTTTAAAGGCCACTGAAAGTCAGGTTGAGCTCGTCGACCTTTCTCAACCTAGTATAGAAACGCCAGTGAACCGAGCGAAGCCAATAAATGAGCTGACGGGTGCTCTGGATAAACCGTTGTCGGGCATTCGTGTAATTGAGATTGGTCCATACACCGCAGGTCCGTATGCTGGCCGACTGCTTGCAGACCTAGGTGCCGACGTCATCAAAGTTGAACCTTTTGGTGGCGAAGTGTCGCGCAAATGGTTGCCAAGTTTTAACGGCCTCAGTGGGTATTTTCAAAATTACAACGCGGGCAAAAAAAGTCTTTTTTTAGATTTTCAAAAACCTGACGATGGACAGAGGCTCTGGCAATTACTCGCGACAGCAGACGTACTCATTCAGAATTTAGGACCAGGGGCGCTCGCGCGAGCAGGCTTTGGTTCAGAGGCTGTTTTAGCTCAACGACCCGATTTAATCTATTGTTCGATTTCTGGTTTTGGTGCATCGGCTAAGGTACGTCTGGCGGTAGACACCGTGGTTCAGGCCGCCAGTGGTGTGATGGCACTCGTGGGTAACGATGCCGCCACGCGTGAACAACGCGCCTTAAAGATCGGGCTGTCGATTGCTGACCTAATTGCGGCGCATGTCTGTGCGTTATCGGTTGTTGCTCGGCTTGGAGTGCAAGGCGCTGCGGCGCAGGGCGGTCCGGTGGATATTTCGATGTTGCGCTCTTTAGCGTGGATGACGCAGCTCGCGTGGTCTCAGCCTAACGACGACTTGCCCAAAGGCGTTACGCTTGAGTGCACGGATGGTTATGTATTTTCTTTAGATTGGCAGAAGCTGCAAAGCCGTTCGTTCAGCGCAACGACCTCACTGATATCAGTGAGGGCTATGCTCGAGCAGTTTAGCGTTGATGGTATCTCGGGTGTCGAGGTACGTGAGCCTTATGCAGTATTAACAACTGGCTTGACGAGCGAAAGACACCTGTTGCAATGGGTACAAGATCTCGACACGCGAGTCCCTATTTTGACGACACCACACCGCTGGTCAAACATCGTGCCAGGGGTGCATTCTTGTGTGATGGCACTTGCTTGATCGTAGTCGATATTGGGCGTGCACTTTGCGGAGATTCTTTTAGTGAAAGACACCCACTTGCTTAAAAAAATAAAAGTATTAGAAGCTGGTAATCGCCTTGCTGTTGCAATCTGTGGTGGGTTGCTCAGAGACGCAGGCGCCGAGGTCACTGTTATCCAGACTGACGATCGCTTGATTGAAAAATGGCAAGCTGACAAACGCTATTTAGTCGGAAAGGAATATGACCCTAAGGTCTTGACGCTTGAAGAGTTTCGAACGCAAGCACTAAATACTGACATCCTTTTACTGTCGTCTGATACGGATCCCGCTTGGGTGGCTGCTGCAGCGCAGCAGGCTAAAGCGACAGCGAAGGAGTTGATTGTTTTAGATCTCACTGCCACGGGCTCTTTTGGCCCGTTAGCTGGCGTTGCCTTTTCTGACCTGCAGATCCAGGCTCTCTGTGGTTTGATCGATACAACGGGTGCGTCAGGGCAAATTTCCGAACCTGTCGGATTTCCTTTTGCAGAGGTGTCTGCCGCGCTATATGGCTCGGTGGCAGTGCTGGCTGCGCTTCACGCGCGCGATCGGTCTGGCGAGGGGCAGGCAATTGAAGTGGCGTTATACGACACCGCAGTCAACGCCATGATGACCTTCTTACCCAAGGCGTTTGCTGGTCATGCGGTCTCACGCATCGGTAACCGACACCCTCTGAGTGCACCCTGGAACGCCTACGGCACAAAAGATGGTTGGGTGTTGGTGTGTACGGTCTCGAATGAACAATGGGTCAGACTCGCTCAAGCGATCGATCCGGCGCTTGCGGTGAACGCTCGTTATGCCAACTTAAATGACCGTGTGCGTTGTGTGGATGAACTTGATCAAATCTTGTCAACATGGACAAGCCAATTAACTACGGCCGAATGTCTTGCGATTTGCGAAAACTCTGATATTCCCGCTGGGCCAATTCAAGCGATTGACAAGTTAACCCTTGATCCGAACGTACAACACCGAAAGATGATTCAAAGTCTTAACGGTTCGCAAGATTTGTCAGACTGGTTGCCTGGGGTGCCTTTTAAACAGACGTTGAATGGATTGGTGGCGCAGGTTGAGTCTGGGGTGACAACCTTCGAGCCTACAACCGACCCTAGCGCAGGACGAACCCTTCCACTTGCTGGTCTACGCGTGGTTGAAGTTGGTCAGTACACCACCGCTCCCTTGGTAGGTAAAAATCTGGCCTCGTTAGGTGCTGAAGTTATTAAGGTTGAGCCGCTTGAAGGTGATGCCTCGAGAGCATGGACGCCTGGGCAGGGATCGATGGGTTATTTTTTTGCGCTCAGTAACAGCGATAAATTGATCGTCACACTAGACTTGAAATCGAAAGAAGGTGTTGAGCAGTTTTGTGCTCTATTGGGCTCGAGTGCGGTGTTGGTTGAAAATATGCGTCCGGGCGCCTTAGGCCGAGTCGTCAATAAAATCCAATCCCTAGAGTCTTTAAACCCATCGCTAATTCATTGCGCCATCTCAGGTTTTGGGGCCGACTCAGCTTATCCGAATCGACCCGCCTTTGATACTGTGGCACAGGCGATGTCTGGAATCATGGATCTGACACGACGAACCGGTACCCCAATGAAGGCTGGTATCTCGGCTGCCGATATTCTTGGTGGACAAGTGGCATTGTTTGCGATTCTGTGTGCTTTACGTCAGCCCTCGACTCGCACTAGGCGAGGAGGGTCAATTGATGTGGCTATGCAAGATGTCGGCGTCTGGGCAACCCACCCAGTTTGGTTTGCTTCAAAGGAGGCAAGTGCGTATCTGATTGCCTCGTGTTTTGACGGTTCTGTTTTGTTTCAAGGTACCGATCAAGCTTTGCAACAGTGGGCTCTTAGCCTTTCTGTTGTTATTCAGAAGCAAGCGTTTGTGACGCCGTTGACAGTCAACGAGCTTATGTCGACTTGCTCAACAGAAAACGTTGTTGGTGTAAAAGTGCATTCGTTGACCGAGGTATTGGCGCACGAGCATTTTAAGGCGAGGTGCTTGGGGGTCGGTCGCGATCAAGACGGTACGTTTTGGCCCTTAATTAACAGCCCCTATCGGCTGCAAGTCACGCCAACGCAAAGCTATCGAGTACCGGGTAAAGTCGGGCAAGATAACGTCAGGGTGTTTGGTCACCACGACGCATCTGCCGCAACCATTCAGACCGATAGCCGCGCAGGTACTGCACGGGATGTTTGACTTGCGCCTGTAAGACTGAGGCGGCATACCAAACCCAGTGTGGGTCAAATAGCATGCCGCGTGCGAGTGCTACAAAATCAGCAGAACCCGAAGCGATAATGTCCTCGGCCTGTTGGGGGTCATAGAGCATGCCGACTGCCATTGTTGGAATAGTGACCGCTTTGCGAATGTCGGCAGCAAATTCAACTTGGTGCCCGGGGTATAGTGGTACCTGTTGTTGCGCAGAGGTGCCTCCGCTCGAAGCGGTAATAAAATCGCAGCCTAGGTCTTTGAGTCGACTTGCAAAAACCTCTGCCTCCGCAGTTGTCCACCCCCCATCAATCCAGTCTGTTGCCGTGATCCGCGCACCCATCGGAAGCTGGTCCGGCCAGGCTTTGCGCATTGCAGCAAACACCTCAAGCGGAAAGCGCATTCGGTTGTCTAGTGAGCCGCCAAACTGGTCAGTGCGTCGATTAGAAAGAGGAGATAAAAAACTATGCAAGAGATATCCGTGCGCGATGTTGACTTCGATCAAATCAATGCCGATACGCGCTGCGCGCATGACGGCTTGAACATGAGCCGCACGTACTGTCTCAAAATCTGCCTCGTTCATCGGCTGAGGAGCTGGCCAATTTTGAGTTTGCGCGATCGCGGAAGGGGCAATCGTTTGCCAAGCGTTTTGTGTTTCAGTGAGCGCAGTGCCGCGTTTGATCCACGGCAAGGAGGCAGAGCCTTTACGCCCAGCATGTGACAGCTGTATACCGATTGCGGCTTCGCTATGCTTGTGACAAAAAGAAATCACGCGTTTAAGCGCCTGCTCGTTATCGTCTGAATAGAGGCCGAGGCAACCATGAGTGATACGACCTCTTGGTTCGACGTGCGCAGCTTCTAAGATCACGAGACCTACGCCTGAAACCGCGAATTTGCCAATATGCATCAGGTGCCAATCGGTGGCGCTACCTTCTTCGGCGCTGTATTGACACATCGGCGAGACCACAATTCTATTGTCTAGGTGTAGGTCACGTAATTTGAACGCAGAGAATAATTGGCTGTTCATGCAGACTCTTAGGTATTGCCTCGGATTTTGTGATCAAACCTAAACCTACGACCTTAATCATAAAACACATTCTGCTAATTATGGCTTTGTGATAATCTATGCCACATAAATATAAAGTTAACACGAGACAAACAATCAAGACCACTAAACGGGATTGATTCGCCTGTTGGCTACCATTCGCGATTTAGGTAGACGACTGATATTTGCGTCGTGTGACAATCCTTCAGGAGATTGAACATGTCGTCTAAGTTATTTTCATCCTTCAAGCTACGCGACCTTGAGATACCGAATCGCATTATGGTATCGCCAATGGGACAATACTCTGCAAACGACGGTTGCGCGAGCAACTGGCACTTCATGCACTTAGGCACGATGGCGGTTTCGGGTGCTGGTTTGCTGGTAATTGAAGCAACTGCGGTCAACCCAGAGGCACGCTTAAGCCCGCGCGACTTAGGCTTGTGGTCAGACGCAAACGAAGCCGCGCTTGCGCCGATTGTTGAGTTCTGTCGAAAAGAGGGTGGGGCTCGTATTGGTTTGCAGCTTTGGCATAGCGGGCGTAAAGGCTCGGTGACTGTGGCTTGGGAAAAGCAGTTAGCGATTCCGGTCGATCAGGGCGGATGGATACCCTTAGGCGCCTCACCTTTGCAGTATCCTGAGCGTACCATGCCTAAGGCACTGGATGACGCCGACATCAAACAGATCACTCAAGATTATGTTGACGCGACAAAACGTTCAGATCGTTTGGGTATTGAGTTGCTCGAACTGCATGGCGCGCATGGTTATTTGTTGCATAACTTTTTGTCGCCTCTTACCAATCAACGCACAGATCGCTACGGTGGAAGTCTTGAAAACCGTATGAGATTTCCGCTAGAAGTCTTTAAGGCGATTCGTGCTGCGTGGCCCGCACACAAACCGCTTGGAGTGCGGATTTCCGCGGTGGATTGGGCGCCCGGTGGCTGGCAGATCGAAGACAGCATTGCCTTTACGAAAGCCTTGCAGGCCTTAGGCTGCGATTACGTGACGGCATCGAGTGGTGGCGCTGTGCCTGAGCAAAGGATTAAACCAGTGCCTGGGTATCAAGTGCCATTTGCCGAGCAAATCAAAGCGGCAACTGGGATGTTTACCGTGGCAGTCGGCTTAATTACTGAAGCTCAGCAAGCTGAGAATATTTTGCAAAGTGGTCAGGCCGACATGGTCGCCTTGGGTCGACGAATGTTATATGACCCACGCTGGCCTTGGCATGCGGCAGTCGAGCTAGGTGAAGAGTTTTTCTACCCCAAGCAATACGAGCGTTCGCATCCGTCTATGCAAGGTGGTGACTTTTTACGACCGGCGCGCAATATGTAAGCTTGCTTGAGGCGGGTCGCCAATTGGCCCGTAGCAGGTAAGTATCGTTTCCAATTTAGATAGCTTTAAGAAACATTATTAATGTGCGGAGATTGATAGTCATGAGGGAAGACCGAGAATACCTTGATATTCTTTATCAAGAAAAGGACGGTGTTGCAACAATCACGTTTAATCGTCCTGACGTGCTGAATGCTTTTCGTATGGGCACGTATGAAGAAGTGACTCACGCGCTGCACCGTGCTGGTTGGAATAAAGAGATTGGTGTCATTGTGTTGACGGGCGTTGGACGCGCCTTTGGTGTAGGTGGTGACTCAAGTGATAAGAAGTCAACGCGTGCCGGCCACGGTACCTTAGGGGTGCCGGTTGAAGCATTGCATGCAGCGATACGCGATGTGCCTAAACCAGTCATTGCAAAAGTGCGCGGCTATGCGATTGGTGGTGGCAATGTGCTTGTGACGATTTGCGATTTAACCCTTGCTGCCGACACCGCTATCTTTGGTCAAGTTGGGCCTAAAGTTGGCTCGGTAGATCCTGGCTATGGAACGGCCTATTTGTCACGCATCGTCGGTGAAAAGAAAGCCCGTGAAATTTGGTATTTGTGTCGTCGCTACAGCGCGACAGAAGCGCTGGCAATGGGTTTGATTAACAAAGTGGTGCCTGATGCAGAGTTGGATGCAGAAGTCGATAAATGGTGTGCAGAGATCATGCAGATGAGTCCCACAGCAATCGCCATTGCAAAACGTTCGTTCAATGCTGACAGTGACAATATCAAGGGCATTGCGAATTTAGGATTTCAGGCGGTCTCACTGTTTTATGGTACCGACGAGGCAAAAGAAGGCGGCAACGCTTTCCGTGAAAAACGCAAACCTCGTTTTCGAGATCATCAAAAGTAGTTGGATGAGCGAAGACGCTGCGGGCTCAAGGCGTGGCGTCTTAAGTTTATTTTTCCCTTAGGTACAAGACGCCGGCTCACTTGCGTAGCCGAACACAGTCAGCCAAGGCTCACAGACGGTTAGCCTTTAAATAAATCGACCAAGAGTTGGCTGCTTGCCTGGGGTGTTCCATCCCAGATTGTTCTGTAAGCGGCAGCCATATCGTATTGAGGGTACGGCTCTTGAACAAGGCTACTCGCCTTGCTCAAAATCTCTTCGTTGGTGAGCGCAAAACGCGCTGTCCCTTTACTGTCCATGACGAGTGCTTGACGCGTTGAGCCATCGTTCAGATAAATTTCGACTGAGGCTCCCATGTGTTCGGGGTAAGTGGCCTCAATCGTTAGGTCACGATGGCACTCAACTTTATCGACGAGGCTAAGTATCACTGCATCTTGGTGGTATTTGTCACCGTAGGCGTCAAAACGATAAGGGCCATAAGCAAGTGTGGCACCCGTCGCATAAGGCAAGCTGTATTGAGCAGCCATCACAGAGGTTGGTCTGCGCAGCATATGCTGTTCAAGTAACACTGCAGGCCCACCAATTTGAAGACGAACGATTTTATTGGGGTCCAGACTAAAACCATTGGTTGCCTGTTCAAGTGCGTCAATTAAAGAGTGAAATAGTCTGCAGCAAGAATAAGGCTTCATGCTTATTTCGTGTATTTGGAGTCTGTCGCCAAGAGTGAAGTCTAAATGTTTCGGGCGAATATCTTGTCCATATATGGTCAAGAATCCGTACTTGCCGTCCAGTGCTCTTGAGGGTGCAGAGATTCCTCTGAACGCCATACCAGCAGCAAGTATTCCATTTTGCGCGGCGTAACCCGCATGCAGACGTTTAATTTCAGTGCCTTGCGTTTCATCCGAAAACTGCATCGAACCACCGGTCAATGACAATACGTGTCCCCACGCGCAGGCGAGAGCAGGGGCATCCATGTTTTGCAAAATAGCAGCGGTCGTGGCGGCGCCAAAGGGACCAAATAAAGCGGTAGGATGAAAGCCTGCCTTGATGACCAACGAGGCATTGGCAGCCATACCAACGCGTGCAACTGTTTCGTAGCCTGCTGCAATTGCCGAGAACAGTTTGGCCTGACTGATTGAGGTGCCTGCCACCATCGCCAGCGCCGTAGCAATTACCACTGAGCCTGGATGACTCATCGAAGCGTCGTGCGTATCGTCGAGTTCGTAATTATGCGTAGCGGTGGCATTGACGAGGGCTGCCACAGCAGGTGCAGTTGTGAAGCCACCCGCCACGACGGGTGCTTGACCGCTTTGAGAAAATTGTTTGGCCCAGTCACGCATGCTGAGCGATAAAGGCAAACCGCTACCGCGCAGCATGACTCCGAGCGCATCAAGCATTAAGCGCCGTATTTGCTCACTGTCTGGCGCGCTTAACGTCGAGCGACCCAGAGCGATCTGCTGTTCAGCAAAGCGCAAGGAGAGGTTTTCGTTTGATGACATGAGTGCGCGCCCAGTAGATACAGCAAACTAAACGCTAGCGGCCTTTAAAAATCGCATTGCGCTTCTCAAGAAAGGCGCCGATCCCTTCATTTTTATCTTCTGTACCGTAAATCGCGGTCACAAGAAAGCGTTCAAACTCGATCGCTGAGGCTTGATCCATTTGAACACCTGCCCGAACGGCACGTTTGGCGTAGGCCAAACTGAGCGGCGCGCGCTGCTCATAGGCGCGGATCATCGCCTTAGCTTGGGAAAGCGCCTCGCCTGCGGGCACTAAGCGTTCGACAATACCGACTCGATAGGCTTCTTGCGCATCAATCGCTTCGGCTGAAAAAAGAATGTCTAAGGCTTTGCCCGTGCCGATGAGTCGAGGCAAGCGCTGTGTGCCGCCTGCACCAGGTACGGTGCCAATTTTGGACGAGGTGAGGGCAAAACTCGCACCACTACCTGCTACACGGACATCACAAGCCAAAACAAATTCAAAACCACCTGTCATGCAAAACCCTTCGATTGCTGCAAGCACGGGCTTGTCTAGCTTTTCAATGACATCGTTGAGGCGTTCCCAATTCTTCATGTAGTTCACGCCATCGCGGGTAGATTTTATTTGCATGGCTTCGTTTAAATCGGCACCTGAGGAAAAAAATTGCTTGCCACCGGTGATGATGATGGCCCGTATGCTTGCATCGCTCTCAGCCTCGCGAGCAGCTTCGGCGATCTCACGCATCATTTCAATGCTAAAGGCATTGCGTTTTTTAGGGATGTTCAGCGTGATGATAAAAGCGGCGCCGTCTTGCTCTGTGAGAATTGTATTTTTGCTCATGAGTGTTGAATCTCAAAAAGGGTGTTGAAAATATTGATAAGACGAGTTAGCTCTTATAAAGGGGCGAGGCGGGTTGGTCGATAGGCGTGCCAAGATAGGCCTCAATCACCTCTGGATTTTCAATCACCTCGTCTGGCAATCCTTGGGCGAGTTCTCGGCCAAAATTCATTGCAAAGACATAGTCTGAAAGCTCGACGATGACATGTACCAAGTGTTCAATCATGACTATTGTGGTACCAGTTTTTTGAATTCGTCTTAACACCGCCATGATGTCATCGACTTCTTCATGGGTGAGGCCACCCATCACCTCGTCTAATAAAAGCAAGCGTGGTTTCGTTGCCAGGGCCCGAGCAAGTTCGAGTTTTTTTTTGGCCCCAAGGGTTAACAATCCTGCAGGCAGTGATGCTTGATGCGCGAGTCCGACTAGATGTAGAGGCTCTTCGCAGGCTGCTCGTGCTTGATTTAGGCTGATGTTATCCCCGCTCGTTGAAAACAGGGCACCCGCCATAATGTTTTCAAGCACCGACATCTCGGCAAACGGCTGCACGATTTGAAAGGTTCGGCCGATACCTTGTCGAGCAATGCGATAGGGCGCTAGCCCGTGTATTGGTTTGCCTTTAAAGAGAATCGAACCAGCGGTGGGCGCTAAGTACCCAGTAATCAGATTCAAAAGGGTGGTTTTTCCGGCACCATTGGCTCCGATAATTCCGAGTAATTGGCCGTCTTCGACAACAAGATTTAAATCATCGATGGCCTTGAGACCGCCAAAATGCTTGCTAAGGCCAGATATCTGTAAAACAGCGCTCATTTTAAAACCTCGTTATGCGCTTGGGCTATTTGTTTGTTGCCAAGCAAAGCCTCTTCAGGTCGTTTGCGGCGAGGTGCTAAAAAAGACTCTTGTACCGTTTTTGATTCTCGCAATTCGGCTGCTGAACCGGCCAGCGTAATGTGGCCGTTGGCCAGTACATAGCCTCTATGAGCAATGGATAATGCAGCGTGAACGTTCTGCTCAACAAACAAGATGCTGACGCCTTGCTTGGCGGTTTGAACAATTGCCTGATACACATCGATAATGATTTTTGGTGCGAGTCCTAGAGAGGGCTCATCCAAAACCAATAACTTCGGTCGAGCCATCAGCGCACGGGCGATCGCAAGCATTTGTTGCTCGCCCCCAGACATTGATCCCGCTTGTTGATTACGACGCAAGCTCAACTTTGGAAACAAGTCGTACATTTCACTGAGCGTGCTGTTGCGCATTGAGCGTGCGCGAGGCGCATAAGAACCTAAGAGCAAATTTTCATTCACACTTAGGCTCGGAAAGACGCGTCTACCTTCAGGGGCTAGGCTGATCCCCAAGTTAACGCGGTCGTGGGCTTCGATGTTGTCAATGCTAGACCCTTCAAAGCGAACCTCGCCTTGCCAAGGCTTGAGTAGGCCTGTCAATACTCGTGTCGTGGTTGATTTACCTGCACCGTTTGCGCCAATCAGGCAGACGAGTTCGCCTGTGTTCACAGTGATCGAGAGGTCTTGCAGTACGGTCGAATCACCGTACCCCGCATAAATATTTGAAAGCGCTAGCAACTCGCTCATGGTTTCGGGTCTTTTAAGTCAGCGCGATTACCGGCGATTGGCCTCATTCTTGAGGCGTAATAACGTTCTAGGCCGCCGTAAATTCCTTTTGGAAGGTACAGTACGCAGCCCACTAGGGTGACACCAAAAATAAGCAGACTGACACCCTCGATCTGACCGAGCCACAAGCGGGTCCCTTCACCTAAGCCCATGGCTGCCAGTGCACCTAGTATTGGCCCCGCGATGGTATAGATACCCCCTAGAATCGGTGCGATCTGAGCCATCAAGGTGGTGTGAAGATTAAAGGCCACATTCGGATCGAGATAGCCGCCGTTCCAGACATTGATCGCACCTGCGAAAGAGGCTAAGGCCCCAGACAGTGCCATGATGGTCAACCGATAGCGCATCGGGTTGATGCCAACCATTTGTGCGGCTTGTTCATTTGCTCGCATGGCTCTAAAGGCATAGTGATAGCGAGACCGACTGACCAACCAAGACACCGCAGCCGCACACACCGCACCACAGCTAGCGACAATATAGACAAATTGTGTGCCCGGAAACAGCGTCGACTTCAGGTACTCGCCCTGAGCACCACCAGTCAGGTCAGGCAACATGATCGCGATAATTCGAAAGCCTTCAGACATTGCTAGGGTGGCAATGGCGAAATAGATGCCACGCAGTCGTCCCGTCACCAGAGCAAGCCCAACACCAATAAGCGCGCCGCTGATTAAACCGCAAAATAGAGAGGGTAAGAAAGCAATGCCAAGATGATTCGCACACAAGGCAGCGGTGTATGCCCCGATGCCCCAAAAGCCCGAGTGCCCCAAAGAGATTAAGCCTGCGCCAGCCATCATATTCCAGCTGATCGCGATAATCGCGAGCGTGCAAGTTCTAAAAACTATATCGGCAAGCCCCGGAAGCCCTAAAAACGGAATCGCCAAGACTGCAAGAGCTAGAATAAAGCCAGCATAGCGAAGTAAAGAATCAAGACGCATCGTGTTCAATCCTCTGCCTGGCCACGCAGACCGTGAGGCCGTATGATCAAAATTACCATGATCAACACAAAGGCAACACCCTCAGACCAGCCTGAGCCCTCAGGGACATAATAGGCAAAGGCGGTCTCGGTGAAGGCCAGAATAAAAGCACCAAGCGCCATGCCAAAAATACTGCCCAGCCCACCAACAATAACAATGGCAACAGCTTTAACAAGCATGGGGAAGCCCATGAAAGGGGTGACGGTAATGATGAAACTCACGACGACGCCTGTGGCGACACCAAGGGCAGAGCTGATTGCAAAGGATAAGGCGTAAATCGCCTTGACGTTGATTCCCATTAGTGTGGCGGCGTCTTCATCTTGAGCGACCGCGCGAACTGCACGCCCACCTTCGGTGATTTTGAGCCAAGCGATCAGTAGCGCGACGAGTGCCACTGCGACGGCAAAGCCAATCAATCGACCATAAGGGATAAACACCTCGCCCAGCGTCAGGGCCTGCAGCGCATAATCAGGCGTGGTAGAGCGCGAGTTACCCGACCACAAAATCACTGCAATATGTTGGATGACTAAGCCTATGCCGAAGGTCAAAAGGATTTGGTTGATATTGGGTGCAGCCAACACCCGCTTAATCAAAGAATTAAAAAGAAACCAACCAGTCGCAAACCCCAGCACAATGATTGCTGGCATGGCGATCAGCGGGTCAACCCCCCAAATTTTGAAGAGCCAGAACGCGCCATAGGCCCCCAGCATGATGAACTCACCATGCGCGAAGTTAATGATACGCGTGACTCCAAAAGACAACGAAAAGCCAATTGCCATCAGCGTATACAACCCACCGAGAAGAATGGAATCGACTAAGAACTGAAGTAACAAATTCATCGCGCAGCGCTAACGGTTAGTACTTGCAAGCTTGTAGTTCAGCGGTGGCGAGTTCTTTTGGATACACCACCTTACTGACGTATTTGTTACCTTCTTTAACTTGTTGAAACACCACCATAGTGCCAAAAGCCTGATGCAGAGCAACTTCACTCGGCATAAACTTACTGCTCGAAGCGTATGGGGTTTTATAGTCTTGCGTGATAAGCCATGCTTTGATTTTTTCTCGATCAACGGACTTTGTTTGTTCGACCGCTAGTAGAGCCAGAATGGTTGACACGTAATAACCCACCTCGAGAAACTCGGGGGTTTTATTATTGTATTTAGCGCGCCAAGCGGTCTCCCAGTCTGCTGCTGAAGGAAACAACTTTGGCTCGCGCGGGTCGGCAACTAACTTCAGACCTGTTACCCAGGTCGTCACCCCTGTCCAGCAGTTTTGAGCTTCACCCACGGCGTCTTGCCACTCAGGAAGTTGTGCCTGCGCGGTGCCCACTAAATACGGAACCCCTATCTTGGCCGTATACACTTGCTTGGCGAACTGCACAGCGTCAGTTGTTTGCATCAGGGTATAGAGCACGTCAGGTCGCGCGGCACGAACTTTGATGATGGCTGAATTAAAATCAGAGGCGCCTTCGCGCACCAATTCACTGGCAACAATATCAAAGCCTGCCTCTTTAACATAGCGACGCGCATCATCAATGTGCGCACGACCATAGGCACCATCGGTATACACAAACGCAACCTTCTTTTTGCTACCCAAACTCGCTTTCAGTGCCGCCGAATTGTTGATATGGTAGTAGTAGGCCCAAGCATAAGTATGAAAAAAATAAGGGTCTGGGCCCACTTCTTTTTCAATTCTTGTGCTCGAGCCACCAGGCATCAGCCAAATGGGTCGCTCTGCAAATTTCTTCCAAGGTGGCACAGCAGCAGCAGCCACATTCGAGCCGTCTGGTCCAATCAGGACATTAACTTTTTTCGACTGTACTAAATCGTTGACAATCGAAACGGTGATGGCGTTATCAGACTGCGTGTCGGAAAGAATCAATTCTATTTTGCGCCCGTCGACGGTATCGCCGCGCACCGAGCGCCAAACTGCTAACGCTTGTTCGACGCCGTTTTTTGCTTGTACACCATAAGCAACATACCTGCCTGATAGTGAAGCCGGTACACCAATTTTGAAACTTTCTTGAGCGTGTGCGACTGACAGACACAACAGTGCTGTCAATGCGCTGAGTGCAGAAAATTGGAGAAGATGACGACGCTTCTGATGCATGGCCTAGCCCCTTTATGTTGGGTGCTTCTTAAAACCAATGGTTAGAGGTGTAATGCAACGTTGAATACGATGGTAGTGCTGTGTCTCTAATTTTTTTATTCATTGAAACTTTTTTTAAAAAGATTCTTTAATTTGAAATGATTTTAACTTTCTCAATAGTAAAGTCAAGCAGAGTTTTTCTAGCGAGTTGAAGTTTTTTTACAGAAGAACTACGACTTTACCGTAAGCTTTGCGTTCAGTGAGCAGCCTGAGGGCCTCAATGCCGCGCTCAAGAGGTAAGGTGTGGCTGACGCAGGGTATGAGCTTGCCTTCTTGATACCAAGCCAAAAGTTCATTGACGGATTGACGGTATTTTTCAGGTACGTTTTGACGAAAATGTCTTAAAGACGATCCCATCGCAGCACGATTTTTGACGAGTAGGCGGTTCGCTGAAATCTGCTGAACACCTGCTACAAAACCGACTAATAAAATACGGCCACCCCAGCCGACGGCGGATAGCGCTGAATCAAACAAAGGGCCACCGATTGGATCAAAGCATACGTCTGCACCCTTACCGTTGGTTAATGCCATCACGCGCTCAGTCAGATTTTCAGTTGTGTAGTTAATGGTGTCATCCGCGCCATGAGTGCGCGTAATTGCTAGCTTTTCGTCGGTGCTTGCCGCAGCGATCACGCGCGCACCCATTGCCTTGCCAATTTCAACTGCGGTGAGGCCCACACCACCCGAGGCGCCCAGAACCAAAAGCGTTTCACCTGGTTCAAGTCGTCCTTCCCAACGCAACGCGACATGACTCGATAAATAAGAAATTGGAAACGCGCCAGCGTGTTCGAAACTCATCCGATCAGGGATCGCGATGGTCTCATTTTCTGTTGCCGTCACGAATTCTGCTAAGGCCCCGTAAGTAACAGTCGCCATCACACGTTGGCCAGGGCTGAACTGCGTGACTTGAGCACCGCACTCAAGCACGACACCAGCTGTTTCTAGACCCGGAACAAAGGGCAGGGCGGGCTTAGTTTGATACTTACCCGCAATCATGATCGAGTCAGCATAATTGACAGCGCTTGCGTGCACTGCAATGAGTAGTTCATCGGCTTGGGGTACTGGCTTTGGCATCGTACCAAGCCCTAAATTCTCGCAACTACCCCATTCTTTGCAAATTAGAGCTCGCATTATTGCCTCTATTTTTTGTTTGTTGGAAAGCACTCGAGAAGTTTGTATCATCCCATAATCTATTGGTCTTGCAATGCAGGCAGCTAAGGATGCTATTGACGCGCCATTTTTTAAGAGCAGCCTCTATCGCCTCAGGGCCACTGCTCATTAGCTCGCATAAAGCTGCTCGTCACACGATGCTCTTATTTAAGGACTAATATCGTTTCGTTAAGGTGGCGCGTACGACATGTTGCTGTCGCTTTACTAGGACTTTTTCATCGAATTTTTTGTAGTCTTATATTTTTGTACCATAGGTTAATTCGATAAAAGAAATAAGGCAATATGCGAACTGACTTGCCTGCGAGTTTTCCGGTGTGGCCGCTTGCAGCAACACTCGCCACACAAAGCCTAGCCACAATGGCGGCCTACTCATTTCCGGTAGTGGCCCCGGTGATTGCAAAAGATCTTCAGGTGCCAGGAACGTTAGTCGGTTTCTTTATCTCTACCGTTTACGGTGTTGGGATTATTTCGTCATTACTGTCGCCGCGCTTTATTCGTCGTTATGGTGCAGTGCGAGTGAGCCAACTCGTACTGCTCGCGACACTTGCGATGCTGTTGGCTTGCTCGCTGGGTAGTGTGCTTTCGGTGGTCATTGGCGCCGCGCTACTTGGCTTGGCGTACGGTGCAACGGCACCCTCAAGCACCCATTTGCTTGTACCGCGCACGCCCCCTGGTGTCATCAATCTGGTGCTGTCGATTCGGCAGATCGGCGTTCCTCTGGGCGGCGTGTTGGCAGGTCTCGTGATGGCGCCGTTGACCTTACATCTGGGGTGGCAGGTAGCGTTGTTGTGTCAGACAGTACCTGTGATGCTCGCTTTGTTTTTACTGCAAATTCCGCGAGAGCGTTGGGACAGTGACCGTGATCCTGCAACCGAGGTGTTTTCTAAGGCTGTACTGTCTCCTGTAAAGATATTGCATGAAAGCAGTGCAATCCGGTCTCTTGCGTTTGCAAGCTTTGTCTATAGTGGTGTGCAGCTCTGTTTCATTTCGTTTTTGACAGTTCATCTGACCACTAAAACCAGTTTCGATTTGGTGCAAGCGGGGCAGGCACTTGCCGTCTATCAACTCTCTGCTGTGCTCAGTCGACCGCTCTGGGGGTGGTTGGCCGATGCTTTCGTGACGGCGCGACAGCTTCTTATTGTGCAGGGTTTGATTATGTGTGTGGCTGCAGTGCTCGCGGGTCAGTTTGCCGCGAGTTGGTCGCAGCTTTTCGTTCTGTGCGTCTGCGCAGTGGCCGGTGCGACTGCAAGCGGGTTTACCGGCTTGGCGTATGCAGAATGGGCGCGCTTGGGCGGTGCGAAACGAACTGAAGCGACAGGCTTAGGTTCGGGCATTATGTTTGCCGGCGTCATGATTATGCCTTCAATCTTCTCTGTCACGGTCACATTTTTTGATGACTATGGCATTGCGTATGGTTGCGTCGGTGGTTTGGCGCTGCTATCCGGATTGCTGCTGTTTGCCACCAGGCATTCGCGTTAATTCATCACTGGTATTGGCTATTACACCTTGAGCGTTCAAGTGCTAAATTAATGCTGGCTAGACTCATCCCAATTACAAACTAGAGACTATCGTGCAAAAAATACAACTAGGCCGTTCGGGCATTACTGTGCCCCCAGTGATTTTTGGTTGCAATATTTTTGGCTGGACAGTCGATAAGGCGCAGTCGTTTCGTTTGCTAGACACGTTGGTCGACTCAGGTTTGAATGCCTTGGATACTGCTGATGTTTACTCGTACTGGGTCCCTGGTAACAAGGGCGGTGAGTCTGAAATCATTATCGGAGAATGGCTAAAGGCCAGAGGTCGGCGCCATGATGTGCTGATTTTTTCTAAAGCTGGGATGGAAATGCCAGGTATAGGCAAAGGCCTATCTGCTCAATATCTGACGAGTGCGATAGAAGCTTCACTGAAGCGACTACAGACCGATGTGATCGATTTGTTTCAGTCACATCGCGATGATGAGGTCACGCCTCACGAAGAGACTCTTGAAGTCTATGACAAACTGATAAAGGCCGGTAAGATTCGCGCGATTGG
>CAMDEF010000036.1 GCA_945895265.1 Bordetella parapertussis
GCGATCTTAGCGACTCGGTTAGCTGAACAGGATTTCACCTGTGCGCCTGATGCGATCGAAGGTAAATTTGGCTTTATGAAGGTGTTTGGTGGTGCGGCACCAGCGAGTTACGCCAAAGCTTGGGGGCAGCCGCTAGAAATTTTGACTGAGACCGGGATTGGCTTAAAAGCGTACCCTTGCTGCGCGGCCACACATCCAGCGATTGATGCCACACGTGCCTTACGTGAAACACTCAGCGGCAGTTCTGTTGAAGATATCGAATCCATGCGGGTAGGGGCCTCACGCTTTGCCATGCAGCCCTTGATTTACGACATCCCGACTACAGGCTTGGAGGGTAAGTTCAGTATGCGCTACTGCATCGCGTCGGCGATGATTGATGGTGCGGTCAAGATCGGAACGTTCGAACCTGATCAAATCAAGCGCCCAGCGATCGAGCGCTTAATGACAAAAATTACGGTTGAAATTGACCCTCTTGTCGCAGATGATCACGAATTTGCTGCGATCGTTGACCTTAAATTGAAGTCTGGTCGTGAAGAATCAATACGTATCGATGTGGCCAGTGGTAAGCCGGGTAATTGGTTGAGTGCAGCTCTATTAAAAGAAAAATTCTTTGATTGCCTGGGGGCAGAGCGGCTCAATAGCCAGCCTGGTCAAGCATTATTTGTTGCGGCACAGCACTTGGCAACTCAAAACTCGATCGAAGCACTTTATCGGGCTCTAGTGCAAACCTTGGGTGAGGAGTCTGTGAGTTAGCGCTAGTGATAAAGCAGCAGTGTTTTTTCAAAAGGTCATCAGGTATTTGCAAGATATCGCCGGTGTGATTCGAAGTATGAATGCAGGGCCGCGCTGCACAACGTTACACATCATGTTCAACAGTGAGGAAGACCAAAAATCGAGCGATTTAAGCCAAGGTCATGAATCAAGCCTTGATTGCTAAGCTTCAAAACTTGCCGTCAGACCAGGTTTAGTGGGCGCGGCGTATACGTTCAGCGTGTATCCCATCATGACGATGGAACGCTGAGATGAACTATTTCATTTGAAGATCGAAGAGACCTAGGTCAATCGCTCAGGTATTGGGGACAATGCCAACCCAAAACAGCCTATCCGACCTAACGTCGACATCATATTTTCGCAAGAAACGCAGTGTGCCATCGTCTTGAATGCGAAAGACAGAGAGCCCGCCGGGTACGTGTTGAATCGCTCCGTTGACCAGAGCATCGCGGGCAATCATGCAGCCTGCAATCAGAATCGTGCCACTTGGATCGATCGAAAATGTGCGAACGTGCATACCACGCGTATCTTCAGTGTGAATCAGGGTTGGTTCACCGGTGTGGGCGTGAATTGAAAAGGTGCTGATTGTATTTTCAGCACCATTGAATATTTTCGTGCCGTTGTGATCAATGGTTCCATCGGCACGATTTGAAACATACACAAACTTACCATTCGGATGCACATGAATGGCGCCCACCAACTGGCGAGGCTTGAGTAACTCGGGCTGCGCGAGCGTAGTCTTGCGCCACAGGGGGCCAACGACTGTTTTGCCGAGTTCAAAAAAAGCGATTTGATTTTGACGCTCGATCGATAGGTACATCCAGGGTTTTGTTGGATGAAAGTCTACATGCCGAGGGCCAAATTCGTATCCTGCATTTGGAATGAGTTTTTGACGATGCGTCAGGATGCCATCGATAAAATCGAAGATTTCAATTGCGCCAGGTAATTCTGGAGTGCCGTGTTCGGGATCATTGCCGCGCACAGGTAAAACGACTCGATGATTGTCGGGGGCGACAACAATTTGATGTGCGCAAGCACCTAAATCAAAAACATGTTGTTTAACCTCTTCGCCAATTGATCCATCCCTTTTGATGCGATGTATGCTGAGAGCGCTTGGGTCGTTATAGGCTAGCAAGACGTGCTGCGAGGTACGATCACTTGTAATGTGCACAGGGCGAGAGTGTAACGGTGTTGGAAGACCTTCTAGTTTTAACGAACCGTCGCTTTGAATGGTCAACGCGCAAACAAAATGTTGAGTTCCAGCCTTGCCAGGTCCGCCATCGCTACAGGCCGCATATAGAATCGGCTTGGTGGCGTGCCTCCAAGCGTATTGAAGGCCGGCAGGTAGCGTAAGCGCGCTGCGCTCGGTTAGAGAGCCATCGCTAATGTTTAAACTGTATTGGCTGAGATGCGCGCCTACTGCCGCATAGACAAAGAATGCATTCATGATACTTTTACAATATTCAGTTGACGGCAATGCCCGCTTTCTTGACAATCGGTGGCCACTGTTTGAGTTCGCGTGCAACCAGTTCATCGACGTAGCTGCCCGGCTTTGCAATGATTCTGACGCCGTCAGCCGTTAGGCGTTCAACGATTTGCGGATCTTGTAAGGTGCGAACAAAGGCTTTCTCTAGAGTTTGTACAACATTTTTAGGTGTTCCAGCGGGTGCAAGCACTGCCATCCAAAAGGTGGTTTCAAATCCTGGAAAACCTAGTTCGGCAACCGTCGGCAAGTCTGGAATTTGCGGCATACGCTCTGAGCTGGTTACCGCGAGCGGAATGATTTTACCTGCCTTGATTTGTACAGCAGAAGTCGGAAAGGCATCAACCTTGAATTGATAGACCCCTCCCAACAAATCGATCATGGCAGGCCCTGCTCCTTTGTATGGGACATGTACCATTTCAATTCCTGCGCGGTCGATAAACAACTCGGTGGCAAGATGAGGAAATGTGCCGGAGCCCGCGGTCCCATAGTGCATCGGAGGTGACGTTTTTTTTGCGAGTGCAATAAATTCTGGCAAGGTCTTGGCTGGAACCGAGGGATGAATAACGACCAAACCGGGTGTATCCCCAACCATGATGACGGACGTAAAGCTTTTGACTGAATCGTATCCAAGAGATTTGTAGATTGAGGGGTTGGCAGTGTGTGAATTAGTCGCCATCAATAAGGTGTACCCGTCTGCAGGAGCTGACGCAACGATCTGAGTACCGATCGTCGCACCGGCGCCACCTTTGTTTTCGATGACGACGGTCTGGCCTAGTGCTTCGCCAAGTTTTTGAGAAATTCGTCTTGCAACGACATCAGTGGTACCGTTTGGTGGGAAAGGCACAATTAAATGTATTGATTTTTCAGGAAAGGCTGCTTGCGTTGTGAAGCCGACGCACAGTAACGCTGAAGCGATGGCCAGTTGTATACCTTTTAGGCGCTGCATCTTGTTCTCCTTTATTGATGACATTGACTGAATCAACGTATTGTTTGTTTCTTAATAGCTTTCTTTAATTGTTATGTTCATTACGCTATATTTTTTTGATTGTATACAACAACGTTCGTTATACCTACAATCAAATAAAAATAAACTGAACGAGGTGACAAAAATGAGTCCGATCAATACCGTCAGCGGCAAACTTGCAGATTTCATTTGCAATCTGCAGATTGAGCAGCTACCCAAGAGTGTCATTGAAAGAACAAAGACGCGTCTCTTGGACTGCCTCGCAACAGGCTTAGCGGCGCATGGCTTGCATGTGCCTAGTGTTGTGCTGGCTTTTACAGAAGGCGGTGTTGGGCCGGCGCGTGTCATTGGCTATCAAAAATCGTTACCTATTGTGGATGCCGCTTTTGTGAACGCAACGCTGATCAATGGTCGAAGCCAAGATGACTTTATGCAGAAGTCTCATCCGGGAGCCTTGACGATCCCGGCCGCGTTGGGGTTCGCGCAAGCGTTCAAGCGTGGCGGTGCGGATGTGCTGGTGGGCATGGTGGCGGGGTATGAGGTAGTTGGGCGAATGTATATGGGTGCGCCTGGCATGTTGCCAAAATTTCGAGCATCTGGTGTCGCTGGTACGGTTGGGGCAGCTGCAACAGCTGCCAAAATGCTAAGACTGAACTCGACGTTGATGATGAATGCGTTGGGTTGTTCTGCTGTGTTTGCTCACGGCTTTGGACAAGGATTTTTTGCTGGCACCAACGAAGTGAAGCTCAATGTCGGAATGGCTAGTCGGAACGGCGTGACTGCGGCATTGCTTGCGAAGCACGGTGCTACCGCTTCAGCGCTCGCGTTTGAGGGTGAGGCGGGTTACTTCCGGGCCTTCGACGGTTCACTTGAGCATGCTGAAGCAGCAACCCGAGGCTTGGGTGAAAGTTATCTGATTGAAGAAACCGTTTATAAAGAATGCCCTGTTTGTATTTTTACACAGACTCCGATTGCGTTAGCTCGTACCCTTGCCGCAAAGATTGATCTGAATAAAATTCAAAAGGTGGTAGTGACATCTCCTGAACTCACACATACCAATCCTGGCTTTACGAATGTTGCGCCCTATCAGACCCATCTTCAGGCAGTCGTGAGTGCAAGATTTTGTACCGCAGCGGCTTTGTTAGGTCGTCCGGTAGAAGACTATGACTACTACGACGAGTTGCAAGACCCCGAGTTACTACATTTAGCTGAGAAGATTGAGCTACGGATGCGCGAGCATGATACCGATACGGTTGACGTCGAAGTTTTTCAAACCGATGGCGTGATTCGAGCGAGTGGAACTGAAAACGAAACGCTTTTCCCGAGCCTCGATAAGGTCATTGCAAAATTCTTTCGAATCACATCAGACTTACCGGGTCTTGATCGAGACCGTATCGTTGAGACTGTGATGACATTGGATCAGGTGGCCGATATCCAAGAACTAATGAAACTGCTCGTGATCAGTGAAGCGTTGACTGCCGCTCGTTAGCAAGCGGCAGTCAACGGACTGCAGGTCGCGCGTCAAGGCTTTAGTGCGACCGAAGTCCCAATCATCGAGTCACGGGTCACTAAGTCTGCCAACTGAGCTTCGGTCATGCCCTCAGTGCCACTGGGTCGATTTGGCAAGACTAAAAAGCGAAGATCCGCAGTGCTATCTGACACTCGAACTTCAACGCTATCAGGGATGTTTGTCCCAAACTCAGCAAGCACTTTGCGGGGTTCGACGACGACACGCGAGCGATAGTCGATCGACTTGTACCAAGCAGGCGGGATGCCCAACAGCATGCGTGGATAGCACGAGCAAAGTGTGCACACCACGACGTTGTGTACGGTAGGTGTGTTTTCAAGTACGACAAGTTCTAGTGGCGTGATGATGTCGAGTTCAAAGTGCTGGTTGATCGTTTTAAGTGGGTCTGCCAGCAATTGCTTTTTAAAGACTGGATCAATCCAAGCTTTTGCGACGATCTTCCCGCCGATTGCTGGTGAAAGACTATCTTGTTTATCAATTTGCGCATGTAACTCGGCAGCAGTAATAATGCCTTTCTCATCTAACAATTCGCGAATCGCGGTCTGCAGTAACACCTCATAGCGATCGTAACCATCGTCATCATCTGGTGCCGGCGGGCTGTGAGGGTGCGCGTGACCATGAGAATGATCGTGGTCGTGGTCGTGGTGGTGTCCGTGGTTTGAACTCATGCTTTTTCTCCGGCGAGCGGTTCGATCCAGTGATCGTAGATATCAGCGACAACAGTGTCTTTTGGGCTGCCCGAATAGTTTGGCCATACGTCAGCTTGTTTAAAGCGCACGCGGTAGAGCACGCGCAGCGGCAGGCCTGGTTTGTGAAACGCCAGCAATGAAGGATCGCGGAAGCAACCCATTACATCGGTAATTTCACCTTCGATGCCGCGCAAGTAAAACGGCGTGCGGCAATGTTGCTCGGGCGGGTGCTTGCGCACGCGAACGGGTGCACCGACCGGTAGTGCTTGACCTGGACGTATCGCAAAGGCTGTCATGCTGCCACCTTTTTATGTTTTGCACGTAATTGTTCGACCCGAGCTTCGATTTCTTCGCGGCTCAATACTTGCTGTTCAATGATGAGGTCGCGTACGGCCCGAATCCACTTATCGTAATAGCCAAGATTTCGATAGTCTTCTTCAGTATTTGATTCGATCGCTCTGCGCATCGCATCAACGGAAAAGGCCTCAAGTTTGGGACCAGATAGGATTCTTAAAATGGCATCCACACGTTTCTCGTGCAGGGTACTAGGATGTTCGTCTTGGCAGACTGGGCCAGCGGGTAAGCCGCCAATATCATTGACTTTACGTTCTGTCATATTGAGCTCGTTGGGTTAATTGCTAAAAAGTTGTAGACGGAGTGGATCTAAGCGTAACGCAATTTTCAAGCCTTGTTGCATTAAGTTTAACCTTTGAACGCTGCTTGCATCTGATTGTGCCTTGATGGGGGTCCCATCAGATAAGCGGCAATGCACTTCTACCAGCCCACCTTTGTATACGCACTCAACGGTGGTCGCCTCGAGGGTGTCGATCGCAAGCTCGGATATTGGCAAAATGTGTGTATGCTCTGGTCGAATGGCAGCCGTGATGCGCGCGCCCAAATCAAAAGTACATTGTTCGACTTGAATGAAGTAAGTTTGGTAGCCAGATAAGGTAGCGCCGCTCGCCTCGCGGCGATTGACGATCATAGAAAGAATATTTGAACTACCCAAAAACTCCATGACCTTTAGGGAGGAGGGTGTCTCATACAAGTTGACGGGTTTGCCGATTTCTTTGATTTGACCGTCAAACATGACCGCAACACGATCGGCAAGTGACAACGCCTCTTCTTGGTCATGCGTGACGATAATAGTCGTAATGCCAAGTTTTTTTTGAAGCTGTTTGAGCTCTACCTGCATTTGATCCCGTAGTTTTCGGTCGAGTGCGCCGAGGGGTTCGTCTAGCAAGAGAATATCTGGTTGAATGACCAGCGCTCGAGCTAGTGCGATGCGCTGTCGCTGCCCACCCGAAAGCTGCGAAGGCATTCGGTCTTTCATGTGCAAGAGTTGCACCATCGCCAAGGCTTGTTCAACTTGGCTGGCTCTAGCACTGCCGTCAATTTTTCGCATACGCAAACCATAACCCACGTTTTCGCTAACGGTCATGTGTGGAAAAAGCGCGTAGTCTTGAAAAACTAGGCCAACATTGCGTTTGTTCGGCGGTAAGTTTTTTGTCGATTTTCCAGCAATGCTGACATGCCCTTCTTGAGGGACGATGAACCCAGCGATTGTTCTTAAGGTCGTCGTTTTCCCGCAGCCAGAGGGGCCCAGTAAAGCCACGCATTCACCTTGTGCCACGTTCAAATCGATGTTCTTAAGAACGTGTTGCGCTCCTAGCCAAACATTGACGCCTTCAAGTTCTAATCCCGGCATGCTTCGGCCTCTAGTGAATTGCATACGAAATGATGCGCCAGCGTTTTTCAGCAAAGAAAATAATGATGCTGACAATCGCAATGTACAACGACGAAAAAGCCGCTGGCGTAGGATCTAGGTTTTGTGTAATGTAATTAAAAAGTTCAATCGGCATAGTTGTTAGCCCACCACGCACCAAGAAAATACTGATTGGGTAGTTATCAAAGCTAATTAAAAAGGCAAAAATAAATCCGCTAATCAGACCAGGTTTCATCTGTGGCAATGTGATCGTCATGAATACCTGCAAGCGGGTCGCACCTAGAGATCCTGCGGCTTCTTCAAGTGAAATATTTGAAAGTGTTAGTGACGCGACTAGGGTACGAACTGGATAGGCGAGCACCAACACGATGTGACCAATTAAAAGACTGTACCAAGTAAAAGCAGTTCCAATCAGAATAAAAAACTGGACGAGAGCGATTCCAATTGCCACCATGGGAATCGTGATCGGCGACACCAAAAAAGCGGTAATGGCGGCTTTTGCTGGTAGCTCGGTACGAACCAGGGCCAAGCTTGCGCAGATGCCAAAGAGGGTTGCCACCGTCGCACTCGCGAGGGCGACTAGCGCACTGATGAGCGTGGCGTGCCCGATTCGATGGATCTTTGCGATGTTTCCGTACCAGTCGATTGACAGTGCTTTGGGTGGAAATTCGATAAAAAATGAGGCGTTAAACGAAACAATGACGGTCAGAAAAACCGGAAAGACCAAAAACACAATAGTGAGCCAGCCTATCGTATGCACAACGGCCTGATAATTACTGGCTTGATATTCGCTAGACCGTTGCACGAAAGACCTTTCGCAAAATACTGGCGTAGGCGGTGACCAAAAGAAATGTCAGCACAGTCAGCGTAACGATGATGGCGGCACCCCATGGAAAATTCAACTGCACCAATAATTGTTCGGCCGCAACCTGTGAAATCATGGCAGTTGAAGGTGATCCAAGCATGAGAGGTGTGACGTACGCGCTCATACTCACCGCAAAGGTCAGCATGGTGCCACCGAACACCCCTGGTAAGCTCAGAGGCAGTGTGATGTTACGCAGACACGCCCACTCACTTGAACCCAGCGACAGCGCGGCTTCTCGCATTGAGGGTGGTATCCGTAACAACGATCCATAGATTGGCAGTACCATAAACGGGATGGCGAAGTGCACGAGGCCGACGATGATGGCGCCTTCTGAGTACATGAAACGAATGGGTTGAGCGATCAAGCCAAGACCGATTAGCACGCTATTGAGGGCGCCGCCGTCGGCCAGTACAACCACCCAGCCATAATTACGAACGATTAAGCTAGAGGCCAAGGATACGAAAGTCAGTATCAAAAGGGCTGTTCGCAGGCGTCTATTCGCACGTAGAAGTAACAGAGCAAGTGGGTAAGACAACGCAAGCGTAATCAGTACAGTCATGAACGAAATACGAAACGTACGTATCAGGACTCGACCAAGCCGTGCGCTGTCGTAAGTTTTTAGGTACTGATAAAAAGTCCAGCCGTCGTGTCGATTGGTATCGCCAGACGAAAACGAAAAACTTTGCGCCAGCAAATTTGTCAGCGGGATGACATAAAAGCACAGTAAAAAAACAATCAGAGGCGCGAGCAACAAGATTCCCGAGCGGTAGCGCATCCAGAAAGAAAGCGGTGATCTCGAGAAACTTGCTGACGTCAAAGGCATTGACTAAATACCTTAGAAGAGTCACACACGCTCGTTCTTAGCCGAACACTTCGTTCCACATCTCGGTAATTTTTGGTCGATTCTTTGATAAGAACGCCCAGTCAGCATACGTCGTATTGGCTGGATCACCGATGAGTTTCAGCGTGTCGGGCGACGTCACAACGTCGATATGGCCACAACGTGCGCGCAATACGCTATCAATTTTTGACTGAAACTCTTTTTCAAGACTGAGATTCACATAGGCCTGAGCGAGCTCGACATTTTTGGCATTGACCGGCATGTTGAGTCCCACAATTTCTCCGTGCTTGCCTTCTTTTAAATTTACGGCGGGCGCGATAGGGGCGCCCTTTGCGACGAGGCCAGCCGCGAAGGCCACGTAAAACGGCACGAGTGGTACTTGTCCGCTTTGCATCATTTGCAGGGCTTGAGGCGCATCGTTATACACCACCGCGCCATTTTTTTTGAGATTTGCCAGATGTTTGATGCCAGACTGAAAATCGTACTGTGCTTTGTCTAGTGGTAACCCGGTGGCGACTTGCGACGCTGTCACAATCATTCGAATGCCGTTGTTCCAAGTCGCGGGGGGAATCGCGATTTTTCCTTTATTCGAAACGTTCCAAAGTTCTGCCCAAGACGTCGGTGCTGTTTTGATGACATTTGTGTTGTAAAAAATAGTATTCATCGCATCGATCATGCCTGCGGAATAGTCGTCAGCCATGTTGAATTCTTTACGTAAAAATTTCCAGTTTGGTATGGAAGATGTTTTGTATTGTTTGAGTAGGCCCTGGTCTCGCGCTTGAAACACGCCTGCCTCGGAAAATTGCATTAAATCTGGTGGATTATCCTTTTGTGTTTTCAGCATGGCGAGCATTGCGCCAGTAACAGATTGCTGAATATTGAGTTTTGCGCCCGTCTCTTTTTCAAAGCGTGGATTGAGTTCGTCGATCCAAAGTTTAGCGAGTAAGCCTTGATTTAAGACGACAGTCAGTTGGCCCGCCGCACGCGCACTAGTGGTCATCCAGGGGCTTGAGATGACAAAGGCTCCGGCGACGCCGCGTTTGAGTAAAGTCCGTCTCGAGATGCTGGTACTGGATGAACGAGTGTTATGGTTTGACATCTTGTGGCTCCCGTTATTGATTGTTGGGTCGGTGTTGAAGGTGAGGGTGCGTTTCTGTGAATGGCGGCGTGTTATGGCTTAAGGTTGGCATCTTTTACCACTTGGCCCCAGCGTGCATAGTCAGCTTTGATTTGGGCGGCAAACGCCTCTGGGTTCTGGCAATTGGATCGAAGGCATTGTTCAGGTAACGGTCGCGCACCTCTGGAATCGCTAAAACCGCTGCGATATCTCTCTGCAAGCGATCGACAATGGCTTTAGGTGTTTTGGCCGGAGCCAAAATTCCATACCAAGAGCTGACATTGAAATCCGGAACGCCCAATTCAGCGATTGTGGGGATATCAGGCCAAGCCGGTGAGCGCTTGTCTCCTGCCACTGCGATAGCAATCAATCGACCTTGTTTGATGTAACTCGCAACGGTAGGCACCACGGTAAAGAAAATAGGGAAATGTCCAGCAACTGCATCCGTGACTGCTTGGCCACCACCTTTATAAGGAATGTGCGACAGCTTGATACCGGTGCGAAGGGCCAGGAGTTCGCCCGCGAGGTGAGGTGTTGTACCCGGCCCAGACGAACTGAACTGAAGCCCCTCAGGTTTAGATTTTGCCAGTGCCACAATGTCGTTAATATTTTTAACAGGGACAGCTGGATTAGCGACCAAGATAATCGTGGCATCATTGAGTTTAGTCACTGGTGCAAAATCGGTGACTGGATTGAACGGTGCATTGAGCATGTTAGGCGCAACCACAATACCGCCATCAAACCCCATCAGCAGTGTGTAACCGTCGGGGGCCGCAGTTGCAACAATTTGTGCACCAATAAAGCCCGAGGCTCCAGGTTTGTTTTCAACAATAATTTGTTGCTTGAGTCGCTCGGCGAGTTTGTCGCTCATGTAGCGGACGACAGCATCCCCACCGCCGCCTGGTGAAAATGGCACAACAATACGAACCGCACGATTGGGATAATCATCCTGTGCGTACGCCGTAGGCATCGCGCTGCTGAGCCCTAAACAGGCAAGAAAGCTGCTGAATAAGCAGGCGCGTTTTACGTCTCTGTAGAAAGTAGATTTCATCATGGACTCTAAAGCAATTTGAAAGCGAGCACGATCGTGATGTATCGCGCTCATGGGCGATGACGGTGACCTTAGCGATCCCAAACTTCATCAGGAACGGGCAGACCTTTTAAGTCTTCAGCGCTTAAGGGGCGATCAGGAGTGATCCCATAGGTTTCAAGCATCAGGGTCATTTGCCGCGTATGTTGAGCTGCATGCCAAGCCGTGCGCTCAAAGACATCGTGCATTGTCCGGCGTCCGTAATATGTGGATACAAGGTAGTCAAGGCTACGGTTATCTTCTTTTGCCCACCAAGCGAGCAGCTCAGCACGTACGGTTTCGCCCCACTTTGCTAAATCGCTTGCGTTCCAGTCATCGGGCGCCACTTCGTTGAAGCTTTCAAATTTCAGATCGATTTGATGGGCGGCTTCAACACCCATTTGTGCGACTCGAAAAATATGAAAAGCCGTGCCTGCTGGATTGCGGTTGCGATTGCGAAAGTTTTCGCGCAATTGCTCTGGTTTGAATTGCTGGATCAACCGAATAGTGGTCTGCAAGACGATGTCTAACTTGGCGACGAGCTGCTCTGGAGGCAAGGGATCCATTAACTTCGTTTTGAGATCTAAAAACTTGATCACATCGTTAAATGACTGACACATGGTGAACTTACCACCGAGGGCCACAACCGGCACGCTGCGGGCACCTAAGGCGCGTAATTTATCCATTCCGGTGGGGTCGTTATGCACGTCGATCGACTCAAAGTCGATCCCTTGTTTCGTTAGAAACTCTTTGGTACGTAAACAAGACGAGCAGCCGGGCTGCCAAAAAACTTGAACGCGGGCCGAATGTGTAGTTTGCATGGTGATTGTCTCTAGTTTTTTTAAAAATACGAGCTACGGAAATTCTGTATATGTCAGAAATAGTACCTAAAACTTTAATTTTGCGCTGCGATAACCAGTCTTTTCATTAAGGCCTTGGGCGACGTACCGAAAATACTGCACTGCAAAAACCGGGCTTTCCTCAAGGCCTTGGGTGAATACCCAAAATCCCTCGTGCTTCGGCGGGCGTGGCGACTTCGCGCCCGACAGTTTTTGCTAAGTTGACGATCTCTCCTACTAACTCTGCGTTGGTAGGGTAGCCGAGTTCAGGATAGGCATAGTCACCGATCCCGATGGCGATATGGCCTCCTTGGGCGATCGCGCTAAGCGCGATCGGAAACAAATTACCGCTCTTGCAGCAGACCGCCCACTCACATTGTCGATTTTTAGGTAGATGGTCTGTGTAAGCGCGAAGCCCTTCAGCTGTTGCTGGGTGCGCGCCGAGTTGGCCTTCCCCGCCATGCACAAATAAAAAATTTGCAGGCTCGGCTACTAAACCCATATCCATTAAGGCCGCAGCGCTGCGCATAAACGGGATACTCCAGCAGGCAAGCGCCGGCTTGATCCCGAGCGTGCGAAAGCGCTCTGTAAAGGCGATTAAGGTGTCGTGCGCGTTGACGTAAACCTTGCCCTCAGTCATAAAGCGTCGATTTTGCTGGTCAAAAATATCGATATTGGTTGAGCCTGGGTCGAGACCAACAATTTCAGGTTTCAAAATGGGGTCAGTCGCAAAGGCCTCAATGTGGCTGATCCGCTCGAGTTTGCCGCCTTTGGTGATTTGCCCGAGTGTCGGATTGATCAGCAGGTCAGAATTTGCGCGTATTGCTCTGATTGGGGCAGCATAATCCTCTAAACCGTGCGCAGGAGAACCATCGGCGGCGCGCGCATGAAAGTGAACAATCGAAGCGCCTGCATCTTGAATCGCGCGCGCTTCGCGCCCAATTTCTTCAGGCGTCCAGGGCACGTGCGGATTTTCATCGCGCATCGCATACTCGTTAATTCGAACTTCAATGATTAATTTATTCATTGCTCGGGGTGTTCGCTAGAACGTCTCATGAGGAAAGTGACAGGCACAGGCCTGCTCTGTATCAGAGCCGACAAGTGCAGGGTCTTGCGTGGCGCACAAGACTGGTATTTCAATGGCGCCTAGTTTTTGTTTCGCGATATTGCTCTGCTGCGCGATCTCGTGTGCACGTGGGCAGCGTGGATGAAAGCGACAGCCGCTAGGTGTGTTGTTCGCTGAGCCGATTTCGCCGATCAAGGGGATTCGTTTGCGCGCGCGTTCAAGAACCGGGTCGGGTATGGGTACAGCGGATAAGAGTGAGACGGTGTAGGGATGCTTGGGCCGGTTATAGATAGCGTCGCGCGTGCCAATTTCGACAATACGACCAAGGTACATCACGGCCACGCGATGGCTAATATGGCGCACGACAGACAAATCGTGCGCAATAAACAGGTATGACACCCCAGTACGAATTTGAATCTCGTGTAAAAGATTTAAAACTTGGGCTTGAATGGAAACATCGAGTGCAGAGACAGGCTCATCCAAAACCAGAAAAGCGGGATCAAGAACCATCGCGCGCGCAATGCCAATGCGCTGACGTTGTCCGCCTGAAAATTCATGTGGGTAGCGATGCGCTAGCGATGGATCAAGGCCAACTTGCTCGAGTGCCGCATGCATTTTTTCTTGACGTTGCGCAAAGGCAAAATTGTGAACGACTAGTGGTTCTGAAACGAGTTTGTCAACACTCATACGCGGATCAAGCGAGCCGTAGGGATCTTGAAAGACCATTTGCATGCGTTGCCGCTTTTCGCGCATTAAACGGGCTGACAAATGTGTGATGTCTTGCCCTTCAAATATTACGCTGCCTGAACTGGGTTCGATCAAGCGTAGAGCAATCCGCCCCAAGGTACTTTTTCCACTACCAGTTTCGCCCACTAAACCCAGGGTTTCACCAGGGTAGAGAGCCAGCGTGGTTTGATCCACCGCTTGCACCCCGTTGGACGAGCGACCGCGCCAAGACACGGAGCCATTGAACGTCTTACAGATATTCTTGAGTTCAAGCAAAGGGGCTGGTGTAGGATGCGCCATCTTAAAACTCTTGGTGAACTTCAGACCAATACTGACAAGCCGACAGATGTTCTTTGCTAGTCGTATCGATGAGTTTGGTCTGTAACGATCCACAATCTGTTTTCGCGAGATAGCAGCGCGGTGCAAAAGGACAGCCCGCTGGTAACTTCGCTAGGTTGGGCGGTTGGCCAACGATCGGCGTCAGGGCTATATTTGTCGGGCTATCCAGCCTGGGAATAGTTCGAAACAAGGAAACGGTATACGGGTGGCGCGGTTCGTGAAATAAAGCTTGAACCGTCGCCTGTTCAACAATTCTTCCAGCGTAAAACACAGCAACACGATCAGCATGTCTGGCAACCAAGCCTAAATCGTGGGTGATCAGCACCAAGGCCATGCCAGTTTCTTCACGCAGTTGGGAAAGCAACTCAAGCACTTGCGCTTGCACGGTAACATCAAGTGCCGTTGTGGGTTCGTCGGCAATGAGTACTTTGGGCTCGAGCGCAATGGCCATGGCGATTAAGGCACGTTGCCGCATACCACCCGAAAACTGGTGTGGGTAATCATCAATTCGGCGATGAGGATCAGGAATGTGAACGCGCTCGAGTAATTCGATTGCGCGGGTGCGCGCTTGAGCTTTAGTCAACGGTAAGTGAGCGCGCAAGACTTCAATAATTTGGGTGCCGATCGAAAAGACCGGGTTCAGCGCGGAAAGGGGATCTTGGAACACCATCGAAATTGCGGTGCCGCGCATTGTACGTAGCGCGTTAGGATTCAGTTTTGTTAAATCGCCACCCTCAAAAAGAACTTTACCAGAGGTGACTTTAATGCCCGCGGGAGCAATGCCTAACGCGGCTAAAAAGGTTAGGGTTTTGCCAGATCCAGATTCGCCAACGACGGCAAGTGTTTCTCCTGAATTGATCTGTAGAGATACATTGTGCACTAAAGGGATCGCTGAATGCGCTTCACTCACTGCCACCGAGAGTTGTTGAATATCGAGCAATACCTTTGAAGGATGGCTCATAAGATTTTCGCAGTCTGGCGACGCATCTGTGGATCAAGTGCGTCTCTGAGACCATCACCAATTAAGTTTAGTGCGATGACCATAGCGGCAATACATAGGCCAGAAGAAATCGAGATGAGAGGATTTGTTGTGATGGATGCTTGACCATCTGCGATGATGTTTCCCCAGGTCGGAATCGGTGGCCTGACGCCTAATCCTAAAAAACTCAAGCCAGCCTCTGCTAGGATGGCCGAGGCTGCGCTGAGTGTCGCAACGACAATCACTGGTGGCAGAGCATTAGGAATGACATGTCTAAGCAGGATGCGTGTCGAGGTCATACCGATTGAGCGAGAGGCTTCAATAAAGGGACGTGGGCGAATCGTGAGTGCCACTGAGCGCATCACTGCTGTGACGCGCGGTGTATAGGCAATCGAGACTGCGATGATGACCGACTCGAGCGATGAGCCTTGGGTCGCTACGATGGCAAGCGCAAGTAGAAAACCAGGAAATGCCATCAAGATATCATTGACGACGTTGATACTGCGATCAACCCAACCACCGAAAAAACCGGCAATGCCACCCACGACGGTGCCAATGATGAGTGATAAGGTGACGACCCAAAACGCAACTAATAAGGACACGCGTGTTCCATGAATCAGTCGAGACAGTACGTCGCGGCCAAATTGGTCTGTTCCCAGGGGATGCGCCCACGAGGCATCTTGCAAGGTGTTAATCAAGCTAGTGCGCGTGGGAGAATAGGGCGCGAGCCAAGGGGCGGCTAATGCAACGGCGACTAAAAGCACCAGAATAACGGTACCGATCATCAGACTTGGATGGCTGGTGAATCGACGCCAGGTCGCTTTACGGCGCTCTTGCTGATCGCGCTTCTGCTGGTCGAGAGATGTGGTCATGATGCCTTCAGCCTTGGGTCGATCCAGGTATAGGTCAAATCGAGACTCGCGTTAATGAGGACAACCATGAAAGCGAGTATCAACACGCCAGCTTGTACCAACTGATAATCCCTCGCCAAGATGGCTTTCAGCAACATCGAGCCCAGACCGGGTCTGCTAAACACAGCTTCAATCAAGATCGCATTGCCAAACGACCAGGCAAAGGTGACGCCAATCACTGCAAGGATCGGCACCAAGGCATTACGCAAGGCAAGTTTAAAAATAATACGCCTCTCGGGTACACCCATGGCACGCGCTACACGGATATAGTCTTGAGATAAGACCTCTAACATGGCCGAGCGTGTGAGTCGAGCAATGTATGCTGCGATCGAAACTCCGAGGACCAGAGCGGGCAGAATGAGATGATAAATTTGCGTCAAAATATCTTTTGCATTACTCGAACCAAGCGCTGGAAAGATTGGAATCCAGTAGGAGAAAAGTAAAATTGCTGCCAAGCCCATCCAGAAGACCGGAAACGAAATGCCGGCTAACGCGCCAAGCATCACACTCACATCCACCCAAGTTCCGTGTCGAACTGCACAGACAATGCCTAACGGCAGCCCAATCAAGATCGCGATAAAGAGCCCCGACAACGCTAGAACAGCCGAAGACGGGATGCTGGCCATCACTTCTTGAAGCGCCGGTTGCCCGGTGACAACTGAAGTTCCGAAATTGCCAGTGGCGGCGTGACTTAAAAATAAAGTGTACTGACGCCAGACGGGCTCATCTAGCCCGAGCTTTGCGCGCAGGGCTGTGATCGATTCTTTGGTGGCATAGTCCCCAAGCATGAAGGACGCGGGATCACCTGGTATTGCTCTCATTAAAAAGAACGCAACCGAGGCAATCCCTAGCCCTGTAATAAACAGTCTTAACAGGGTTCGACCGACATGTCCGAGCACGCTGACTATCCTTTTAAAGACACACCGAAGGACTGCATCGTGAATAGTGAGTTTTGTATCAACCCTTGGACTCGCTCAGTGTGTGCCAAAAATAAACGATCTTGGTACAGCGGAATCAACGGTTGATCCGATGCTGTGCGTTTTAATATTTCTGCATAGGCAGCTTTGCGAGCATTTGGATCGGTGCTTGTCGCAGCTTTTGCGAGCAAATCGTCGACCTTGTCGTACTTTGAAGTATTGAGTCCGGGCGGAAAAGATTTTGTCGAGAAAAGCGAAACGAGTGGTGAGTCTGGGTCTGGCGGGCCAACTAGACCAGTAATACAACTTTGGATTTCGCCTTTTGAGCGAGCTTGTTGGTAGGCGGCGCGTTCAAGAATCTGAATGCTGGCGTCAATTCCCACGTCTTTAAGGTCCTCTGCAATCGGAACGGGAATTTTGTCAAAGGGATTGAGCCCGACTGAGGTGATGACGAATTTAAATCCAGAGGCAAGGCCAGCCTCTTTTAGCAGCGCCTTCGCCTTTGCAGGATCGTAGGGATATTTCACCACGTCCTCTGAATACTCGACGAAGGACGGAGTCAGCACTGTGCTTGCTTCGTTTTTTGTACCCTTGAAATAGCCATCGATCAGAGCTTTTCGATTGATCGCGTGCGTCATTGCTCGACGGACGCGCACATCATCAAGCGGTTTGATAGTTGTGTTGAGGACTAAATTGATTGTGTGATTAGCAGGGCGTTCGAAAACAACCACGCCTTTTGCTTTACGCATTCGCGCAATCATATCTGGCTGCTGCAAGGCAAAGAAGATATCTATTTCACGGTTTTCGACCGCAATTGCTGCGGCGGTTTCGTCTCTGATTACCTTGAAGATGACTTCGTTTACGCTAGGTGAACCGTCAAAGTAGGCTTTGTTTGCGATGACACGCGCTTCATTTCCTGGTGTCCACTTGTCAAATACGAAGGGACCGGTGCCAATAGGCTGCATTGAGTACTTATCACCGATTTCGGTGACGGCTTTGCGCGATACGATCCAGCCTTGATTGAAGGCAGTCAACTTGTGTAAGAAGCCCGCCGTTGGTGCTGTCAGAGTGATTCTGACAGTTAAGGGATCGGGCGTTTCAATCGTTTTGATCGAGGCGAGTTGACCGCGATACGCGCTGCCACCCGTCGGGTCGAGGACGCGATCATACGAAAACTTGACGTCATCAGAGGTGAGCGGACCAAAGCCTTTGTGGAAGCTGACGCCGGGCTTGAGTTTGAACGTGTAGACCGTTGCGTCGGGTGAAACTTCCCAGCTAGCGGCTAGATCGGGGACGATATTATTTGTTTTCTGATCATATTTCACAAGGCCGTTATAAATATGCCCAGCGACCGTTTGATTTTCGATTAAAAATATTTTTGCAGGATCCAGGTTTCCAATGTCCGCGCCCAAACGCACGCGCAAGACACCAGTGGCTGTTTGAGCGCTAAGAGGATCCCAAGGAAGCATCGAGACTGCCGCTGTCGCGCCCATAAGTCCCAACATGTGCCGTCGACTCATGTCGGTATTGAATGAAGTTTTTTTTTGCATGTTTGCTGCCCTCTTTAAGTAGTCGTTTAGTTACGGTTTAAAAGCTGTGAATTCGGACGCGGGTGCATTCTCTTTATGCGGAGAACGTCGAACTTGTTGCCCATAAAAGGCGACGGGCGCGATGAGTTCGCGCAGTCGAGCGATGTACTCTGGCTTGAGGTGCTTCAATCCATGCCGCTGGGCAAAGGCGTTTGCTTCCTCGATGGTGGGTTCGACTTTCTTTGTCTTTGATTTGGTCATCAGGGTTGCGCCCGTTTTTCACGCCATGTGGTTGCGTTTTCGTATGCGGAAGCCACGCGAATAATTGTTGTTTCATCTCCGCGGTTGCCAACGATTTGCCAATTTAGCGGCAGCCCCTTATTGAAACCATTGCATTGCATCATGACGGGATGTCCTGAGAGATTAAAAGGCGTGAGCATTGTTTCGATGGTGAAGGCGGTCATCTCTGGCTCGACGCCTAAGCGGGGTGGCATGTGCAAGGTTCCGTAGGTGACCAACGCATCATAGCCCTGCATCAAAGCATCTAGACTCGCCGCAACGGTGCGCCGAAGACGCTGCGCTGCAAGATAGTCAACGGCGCGCACGAGCGAGCCCGCCAGCAATTTATCGCGCAAGGCAAACCCCATTTGGTCTGCCTGTTCTTTTAATTCTTGTTCATGGATCGCAGCCGTTTCTGCTGGACCAATCATGCGCGAGGCTGCAAAGCACTCGGCCGCTGGTACCGGCAATTTGACGCGGGTGAGTTGTGCGCCCAGTTGCTCAAGTACTTCTAAGGCTTGTTCAAAACCCTTTTTCAGAGGAGGATCGGCATCGGGAAAACCAGGCCCCGGATCGTCAACCACTGCGATACGTAAACCGGTGATCGGTTTGCCGATCGATCGGCGTAGGCTAGGCTGAATATTTTTTGGATTAATCGATTGATTAAACAGTGTGTCCAAAATGATGGCGCAGTCTTCGACGGTCCAGGCTAGAGGGCCAGGGATATCAAGTGACCAACAATTTGGGAGAATGCCTTGCGTAGATAAACGCCCTGGCGTCGCAATCATGCCGATCGCACCACAGGCGGCAGCCGGTAAACGTACTGAACCCGTTGTGTCGGAGCCCAAAGCAAAGAGGGTGGTGCCTGCGGCAACGCTGGCGCCCGCGCCGGTCGAGGAGCCACCCGTAAAGCGGTTTATATCCCAAGGATTACGCGCTGGCGGAAAAGGTAAATCAAAGTATTCGCCACCGTTGCCCGTGCCAAATTCCCATGTCGAGAGCTTACCAATCAGTATGGCACCTGCGGCTTTTAATTGTTGAACCAAGGCAGCATCTTGCGAGGGGACATGCTTCAGGCGTAGACGTGACCCTGCAGTCGCAAGCATACCCGCCACATCATAGTTATCTTTGACTGCAAAGGGTAGGCCATGCAAGGAGCCTTTCCAATGACCGGCAGCGATCTCTTTGCCCGCTTGTGCAGCCGCGACTCGAGCCTGTTCGGCTGCGACATGAATATAAGAATGGATGCGATCGTCGACGGCCGCTATTCGTTCAAGATAAGCCTCTAACAAGTCACTGGGCGAGAGCGTTTGATTTGCAATGCGCGCAGAGGCTTCAGCAAGCGTGATCGCCCATAAAGGTGCAGAGAGTTTGTTGCTTTTCGAGGTCACGTGAGCCACCGAACCCCAACGCGTTCAAGAAGTTGTTCAAAATCCGGAGGTTCTGTCGCACCGGAGCGAACCCGCTGTTCAAGTGCTGCATCCTGTTCACGCAGCGCGATTAGTTTGTCTGATACCCGAGCAAACTCTGCGGGCGGGACGATCACGATGCCGTCATCGTCTGCGATGACGAGATCACCAGGGTGGATGACCACAGACCCCAGCGTGATGGGTAAACCGACGGTGCCGGGCCCGTGTTTGGAGGGTACTAAGGGCGAGGTGCCGGCCGCATACACTGGCAAGTTGATGTTACGTAAGCCCTCAAGATCGCGCACCAAACCATCGGTAATCATGCCCGCTGCTTGCGCATTATTCAATAGGCCCATAATGTGATCACCTAGAAGCGCGCAGCCTGTATACGAGGCACTCGCGACCACGAGTATGTCGCCTGGCTGAACCACCTTTAGGGCAGCGTACGGAGCAAGATTATCGCCAGGGGCTGTCCAGACTGGCAGGGCAGATCCGATGAGCCTGGCGCCACCTGAATAGCGGTGCAACGAGTGTTTCAGAGTCCCTGTCCCGCCCGTCGCATCACTAAATTGGTTAGAGGATGCTTGTAAAAAAACTGGATAACGCTGAATTGCGGCGCGGGGCCAATCTTTAAGAATGGTGAGTGCTGGTGAGTTCATGTCAGTTTTGAACCAGCGAACTAAACCAACTAATTACCTTGGATTTTGGTACAACATCACCGTACTTGGCATTGATATCGAACAAGGCTGCATCGTGCGGGCCCTCGTGGCGATCACCTGAGCATTCGCGGGGCACCACGACACGGTAACCATACTGAATGCCATCAACGGCGGTCGCTCGGACACAGCCGCTGGTCGAGCAACCAATCAGCACGATAGTGTCGATATCTAAAGTCTTAAGGGTTGACCCTAGGGATGTCCCAAAAAAACAGCTTGGGTATTGCTTGGTGATGATGATGTCTTGAGGATGAGGCGTAATGTGAGCGTCGATCTCACCTAATGGTTCGCCTTTTACAAAAAGTTTAAGCGAAGGAACCTTTTTAAAGAATAATCCACCATCAGCGCCCGAGGGGTGATACACCACTTGGGTGTAGAGCACGGGCACTTTGGCCGCACGCGCAGCTTCTAACAGTGGCACTGAGTGTTGAACCGCATCCACAACACCTTGTCCAAAAAAAGGTGCATCTGGGGTGGTGTAGGCTTTGACGAAGTCAACCACAATCACAGCAGGGCGATTGCCGAAGCCCAAGGCGGTATCAAAGACTCCACGGTAGTTTTCGTCGCGGGTTGGTTCGCTCATTTGAAGACCTATCGGAGGGTAAAGGGAAAAAGGGTGAATTTCGACTATCAGGAGTCTAAGGCTATCGTTTCAAAATGACAACACGGATTTTCAATACTCGATTAATTTCTGTTTTAGACGTTTTGTCAGCTAGTTCACGCTAAGAGCCCTCGTGTTTTTTGGTGCGCTATGCTACGGTTATACACGGTGCGATTAAAAAATTCAGAAAAGATTTTTTCCAACGTATTTTGATTTGTTTTTTTGCCACATGTTGATTGTGTGGCAGATTCAATAAGTTTTTTCACTAGTGTCCCAACGTTTCACAATAAAAACGCGGTAAATAATTGATTTTCATGAATAAATCCGATTTTTTCTGTGTCCACGATTTGAATTTGATTTCGTGGATAGGTCATCATTCGCAGATGTTATCTGACGAGGGTGATCATGCATTCGGGACAATTGGTATTCGCTCAAGTGATGGCCTATTTGCCACTCAAAGCCTTCAGTCGGGTGGTCGCCGCACGACGTGCTCAACACAAAGTTCAAGATTTCAGTTGTCTGGATCAATTCCTGGTACTGGCCTTTGCTCAACTGACGGCTCGCGAATCGCTGCGCGATATCGAGATAAATTTGCGAGCTCAGCGCAAACATTTTTATCATATGGGCTTGCGTTGCAAGACGGTGTCTCGCAACACGCTGGCCAACGCAAGTCGTGTCAGGCCGTGGGAAGTTTTTGCAGACCTGGCTCATCATTTGATCAAAACGGCGCGCGTACTTTACGCCGACGAGCCGACGAACTCGGAACTGAAGGCGTTGATGGGCGCTACGGTGTACGCACTCGACTCGACGACGATAGATTTGTGTTTGAGCCTGTTCAACTGGGCTCCTTTTCGAACGGCCAAAGCGGCAGTCAAGCTTCATACGTTGATAGATTTGAAGGGCTCTATTCCGAGTTTTATTCATATCAGCGACGGCAAAATGCACGACGTCAAAGTGCTCGACCTGCTCTGCGAGCAAGGCTACACCGAGGCTGGCGCGTTTTATGTCATGGACAAAGCCTACGTCGACTTCGCGCGACTCTACAAATTGCACACGGCGAGAGCCTTCTTTGTGACGCGTGCGAAAGGCAACATGCAGACAGATTTGATTCAAACGTTTTCCGTTGGAAACAACATTGGGTTGGTCAGCGATCATCACGTTCGGTTGGCCGGCGTTCTGTCCAAGTTGCGCTACCCAGAGCCACTCAGGTGTGTAACGTTCATCGATGTCGAGACTGGCAAGACGTTCGAGTTTTTGACCAACAACTTTGTACTGCCCGCCATCACGATTTGCGCTCTTTACAAGCAACGATGGCAAGTGGAGTTGTTTTTTAAATGGATCAAACAGCACCTTCGCATCAAGGCTTTTTACGGCAACACGGAGAACGCCGTCAAGACGCAGATATGGGTTGCCATCGCGACCTACGTCTCGATTGCAATCATGAAGAAGCGGTTGAATCTGAAACATTCGCTTTACGAAATTCTCCGTGTACTGGATCTGAACATGTTTGAAATGACCTCTATCGAAACGTTACTCGGGCGGCCTGTTGAACCTACCGAACTATCGGATTATCCTATTCAACAAGACCTGTTCCAAACGTTGGGACACTAGTGAAGTTTTTTCTAAAAAAGATAAAGGATTCCAGCGTGAGCGATTATTTTTACGAACCGAGCAAAGGCCATGGCCTACCCCACAACCCGTTCAAGGCCATCATTGCGCCTCGCCCGATTGGTTGGATCTCGACCATCGACAAACTCGGTCGTGTCAATTTAGCGCCCTACAGTTTTTTTAATGCCTTTGCCGAGACACCACCAGTGATTGGGTTTTGCACCAGCGGCGAACGTAAAGACAGTTGCAATAATGCAGACGAAACCGGTGAATTTGTCGCTAATTTTTGCGGCGCTGACTTAGCCCAAGAAATGAACATCACGTCGGCGTCGGTCGCACCAGGCGTTGACGAAATGAAGCTTGCCGGTTTGGCTGCTACCGCCTCTACCTTGGTCAAGCCACCTCGCGTCACCAATGCGATTGCTGCACTTGAGTGCAAGCTGATTAGCACCACGCAGTTGACTGATGCCAAGGGTAATCTGATCAATACGTGGTTGACGCTTGGCGAAGTTGTGGGCGTGCACATTAATAATGCATTTTTGAAAGACGGTATTTTTGATACAGCAGCCGCAAAGCCCTTGGGTCGCTGTGGCTACCAAGGTGATTACGTCGAAGTCAACACACTATTTGAGATGTTTCGTCCAAAAGATTACGTCGCGAAGTAAGCTGCGCGTAGACAGGTAAGACCTTCGTCTCGAGGTAGGCCTCTGGTACGAAGGCAACTACTCGTTGCAAGTCAGGGCGCTGATAACGGGTGATTTTGCAGGCTAACGTGACTTTTTTAGGTAAGGCAAATCATGGCCGAGACTCTTGAAAGAAATCCTCATGCCGCCGTGCGCCCAGACTGGCTGGCGCTACGTACCGAGGCGATTATTGAGCCTGAGCTGAAGATTGTGGATCCGCACCACCATCTATGGGATCGTCAAGATAATCGTTATCTGTTCCATGACCTGCTCGCAGATATGAACGCGGGCCACAATGTGGTGTCGACCGTATTTGTGCAATGCCGGACGATGTTACGCGCAGATGGGCCGGCTGCGCTCGCACCGTTGGGCGAGGTTGAGTTCGTGACTGGTATTGCAGCCATGAGTGCGAGTGGGATTTATGGTGCGGCACGTGCCTGTGCGGGGATCGTGGCGGGTGCAGACTTGCAACTTGGTGAGAAGGTTGCACCTGTGTTGGAGTTAATGGCGCACAGCGCTGGTGGCCGCTTGCGGGGTGTGCGAAATCCAGTTGTTTGGCATAGCAGCCCGGGTGTTCAATCGAGCACCGCCTCACCACCGCCCAAGGGGCTCATGGCAGACACCGTATTTCGTAAAGGTGTTGTGCAGCTTGGGTTGCTCGGATTATCGCTAGATGTTTGGGCGTATCACACCCAGCTTGGTGAGATCTATGAGCTTGCTAAAGCCAATCCAAAGGTCACTGTGATTGTGGATCACTTTGGTGGGCCCGTTGGTGTTGGGCCTCATGCTGCGGATATGAGTGAGATGTTTAAACAGTGGCGCTCGGGCATCGCCTTGGTAGCGAGCTTGCCAAACACGGTGATAAAGATGGGCGGTGCAGGAATGCCAGTATTTGGGATTCGCTTTGATCAGGCGTCTACTCCACCAGCGTCTGAACAGTTAGCAATTGCCTGGCGCGCGTACTTTGAAACCTGCGTTGAGCTCTTTGGCCCAGATCGCTGCATGTTTGAAAGCAATTTTCCGGTTGATAAGGGTATGTTCAGTTATCAAGTTCTCTGGAACGGTTTTAAACGTTTGGCCAAAGATTGTTCGGCTGCAGAAAAAACTGCCTTATTTAGCGGCACAGCAGAGCGCGTCTATCGTTTGGTGTGATGGCTTACATCAAGGTGATGGCGCGATAGGTCATGTAAGCCCCCAGTATTAAGAGGCCACCAAAAAAACATTTTTTGAATGACTCTTGAGGCATGCGGTTGCGTAGCTTTTGTCCAAGAAACATTCCTGCAAACGCTGGGATCAAGGCCACTAACGAGGCGGCCGCGACAGTCATTTGAAATTGACCGGTGACAAACAGACCTACGGCTAGGGCGAATGAAGAGACCGTAAAGGATAGGCCAAGAGCTTGTATCAGGTCATCTTTGTTTAGGCCAAGCGCGGTGAAATAGGGTGCAACAGGTAAAGCTGAAATCCCCGTGGCACCCATCAACACGCCAGTAAAAAAACCCATCACAGGCGATAACCACCATTCTGACTTGGGTGAGACGGTCAGGCGCACCGCGCTGAGTCCAAAGGCCCCGTAAATTGAGAGCACGGCCCCTAGACCTGCCGTGACGATCTGTGTGTTGCCGCTTGTGATAAAGCCCACCCCTAGAGGCGTGCCCAAGCAGATGCCCACGAGCAGGGTGCCAAAGCGCTTACTGAGCGCTTTGAAATTTGGGCCCGCGATTAATTGCCAAACGTTGGTAATGAGTGACGGTAGCACCAACATCGCTGCTGCCTCGACAGGCGCAATGACAAGGCCTAACAGCCCGATTGCAACGGTCGGTAGCCCCATGCCCAGCACGCCTTTAACGATCCCGGCGGCTATAAAAATAGTACTCGTTAAGGCGATGACAACGAAATAGTCTGACATGAGAGCTGCTGTTCAAGAGTAAGGCCAAGGATTGAGCCGCTGGCGAATGACTTAGAATGGGGGCCGACTGCGCGCAATGATTGGACATTACCATGCGACCCGATACGTTACCACCTGCGATTCAAGGTGCCAGTGCTTGGCTTGGGCCTGAAGAGTCGACAAAACAGCACTGGCAGCACGAACTGAACGATGAAGATTTGCGAGAGCTCGAAACTGCTGCCACCAACTGTTTGCAGGTTAGTGCAGATCTCACGCAAATTCGTCGCTCAAATTTTGTGCTTCCCACACTGGGCCCGCGGCTACGCGAGATACACGATGCGCTCTTGCAGGGCTGTGGCTTTGCCTTGATCCGTTCGTTACCGGTGCGCCAGTGGTCGCGCGAACTCACAGCGGCTGTCTTTTTTGGTCTGGGTACCCATTTGGGTAATCCACGGCCACAAAACTCAAAAGGGCATATTCTTGGTCACGTGATTGACATGGGTTTAGAGGCAACAGACCCGAATGTTCGCATTTATCAAACCCACGAGCGGCAAACCTTTCATACAGACTCGAGCGATATCGTTGGGTTGGTCTGCTTACAACAGGCGAAGGCGGGTGGCGATTCTGCCTTGGTGTCTTCAAATACCATCTATAACCAGATGCGCGCTTTGCATCCCCAATTGGCAGCGTTGCTATTTGAGCCGATCGCAACCGATCGTCGAGGCGAGGTCGCACCAGGTCAAAAACCTTTTTTTGAAATTCCTGTTTTCAGTTGGTATCAGGGGCTGATGTCAACCATCTACCAACGCCAATACATTGACTCTGCTCAACGCTTTGACGACGCGTTGCGTTTGACTCCTTTGCATGTTGAGGCGCTTGATTGCTTTGATGCGCTGGCCAATAGCGCCGATTTGAATTTTTTGATGCGCTTAGAAGCAGGTGATATGCAGTTTGTTCACAATCACACTCTGCTGCATGATCGCACTGCATTTGAAGATTGGGGTGAGTCGACTCGCAAACGACATCTGTTGCGCTTGTGGCTGTCATCGCCGCAGGCGCGCGCGCTTGCTCCAGAATGGGCGCAGCGGTACGGTTCGGTCGAACCAGGTAATCGGGGTGGGGTGATGATGCCCGCCACAGCATGGCGGGCGCCACTGAACCCAGTCTAGAGATGGGTTCAGTGTCTGTGGGTACGCTTAATCAGCGTAGCCTGGCAGTTCACGATCTAAGACGCGCATCATGGCAGCAAAAAATAAGTCATCGCGCTCTTGGCGTGAATGACTGTCACCTGGTGCTGGATTTTGAACGGCATGTACAACTTCATCTGACAAGACTTGAATCGGTTGACCGGTGCTCATGGCGAGCACTTGTGCGCGACAGACGCGCTCGAGTTTATACAGTCGTTTGTAAGCCTCTGCCACCGTATCGCCGACGACGAGTACGCCATGATTTTTCATGAATAGTACTTTTTTGTTGCCGACTTGATGGGCGAGACGCTCGCCCTCGCTTAGGCCATCAGCTACACCAGTGTAGGTGTCGTCGTAGCCTGTAATGCCCATAAAAAACGCTGCTGTTTGGCTGGCTGGTAGCAGCCGGTTATTTTGCAACATGTTCAGAGCCAGCGCCCAGTTTTGATGGGTATGTAAGACGACGTTTGCCCTGGTGATGCGATGAACTGGTGCGTGAATGCACATGGCCGAACGCTCAACCACGCCTACGCCTTCAATCGTGTCACCGTTTTCATTAAAAATCATCATGTCACTTGCACGGGCTTCCGACCAATGCATACCAAAGGGCGAAATCAAGTACTGGTCTTTGCGACCGGGTACGATCATCGTGAAATGATTGTCAATGCCTTCGTGCAAGTCGTCGAGCACGGCAAGACGATTTGCGGCAGCAAGATGAATTTTTGCCTGTTGAACGGCGTCAGACTGTTGTTTGACATTGAGATTGTGCACGGACATGACGAGCCTCTTTGAAGATGATTTGTATCAATGAGGTTACTACCGTTGCACCGGTCTCGCAACAGATTCTTTGCCTAGGTATTTGCGGCGTCGTCTAAATATTTTGTGCGACGCACAAATTTACTCTTTGGCGCACTTGTGGGCCAATCTGACCGACTGGAAAATCGGCCAGCGGACCCATCTACTGCTAGTGTGTTACTCGGGCTTAATCCCAGCTTGCTTGATCGCATCTGCCCATTTCGTAATTTCGCGTTGAACGAAGCTGTCGCAGGCTTGCGGTGTCGTGCCATCGTTCTCGAACCCCTGTTGCTCGGTCTTTGCTTTGAATTGAGGGTCTTTCAAAATACGAACCAGTTCGGCATTCAATCGGTCAATGATGGCAGGTGGCGTACCTGAGGGGGCAAACATTGCCGACCATAAGACAGAATAAAAATCTGGCAAGCCTTCTTCGGCAACTGTCGGAATGTCAGGCGTGAGTGGCGAGCGCCGATTATCACCGATCGCGAGTGCGCGCAGCTTTCCGGCGTTAATGTGTGGAACAACCGAGGCGGCTCCACCAAAACTTGTTTGAATTCGTCCGGCGAGTAAATCCGTTGTTGCAGGGCCTGAGCCTTTGTACAGGATGTTGGTCATGCGTATGCCTGCCATCCAGTTAAACAACTCCATCGGTAATTGAGTGGCCTTGGATGAGGACGAAAAATTTAAGACGTTGGGGTTAGCTTTGGCGTAGGCAATGAGTTCTTTGACAGAGTGCACCGGTAGCGAGGGATGGACCACCAAGATCATTTGCTGTGAGGCCGTTTGACTAATACAGCGAAGATCTCGCATCGTGTCAAAATTAATATTAGGGTGAATCGATGGGTTAATGCCGTGGCTACTTGAATTAAAGAGCAGCGTGTAGCCATCAGGGGTGGCTCGGGCCACGACTTCAGAGCCGATCATGCCATCGGCACCCGGGCGGTTTTCAACGATGACCGCTTGCCCTAACGCCTCAGTGAGTTTTTGCGCCAAAGCTCTGCCCAGCACGTCTGTGCCACCGCCGGCGGCGTAGGGCACAATTAAACGAATGGTCCGGTTGGGATATGTTTGTGCAAAGCTATCAGTCAATCCAACAGTACACACCATGCACAGTGAACAGGTGAAAGCTAAGGCAAAAAAGCGTAGTCTGAGAAAGTTGTTCATGAGGTGTGTCATCAGTGTTTAAACGGGCTTAGAGCCACGAATTTGAACGCGGTGCATTAAGCGGCGTTGTCCTGGGTAGTCAGCCAGTGCCAAGTGTTGGCAACATCGGTTGTCCCAAAAGGCAATCGATCCGGGTTGCCAACGAAAACGGCAGCTGAATTCAGGACGTGTCGAGTGATCATATAAAAATTTCAAGAGCGGCGCACTCTCGGCAACGGTCATATTTTCAAACCGCTCGGTGTGCATGACATTGACGTACAGCGCTTTTTTTCCAGTTTCTGGATGAGTTCGAACCACTGGGTGTACCGCTGAGAGTGTTGCTTGCGCAGAGCAGTCTTGCCCCGGTGGCAGAATATCGTCGACCGACAGAGACGCGAGAATTCGGCCATTCGAGTGCACAGCGCGAAGATCCTTGAGCATCGTCTTCATGCCCGAAGACAGCGTGTCATATGCCATGTATTGATTAGCAAAGAGGGTGTCACCACCCACCGAGGGCAAGATACGAGCGGCAAGCACCGAGCCTAAGGGGGGGATCTCGAGGTGACTGGTATCGGTATGCCATTCCCAGCCAAACACGAGCGTGCCCTCGGGTTTCTTGTCAATGACCAGCAGTTCAGGAAAATTTCCTGGTACCTGACGGTGAGGCGGGAGCATGGCGAGATCGCCAAAATTGCGCGCAAAGCGGGCTAAGTCGAGATCAGAAACGTTTTGCTCGCGAAAAAAAATCACTAAGTGCTCGAGGTGTGCCTGGCGAACTTCAGCTAAGGTCACTGGATCGATCTCGGTCGAGAGATCGATCCCAAAGATCTCGGCGCCTAAGGCGCCCGCAAGAGGCTGGACTTTAATTTTTTTATACATCAGCGTGTTTCCCGTGTCTCGAAATGTGCAGTGATTAGTCAGCTTTGACTTTAGTCCGTAACTCCATCAGTATTTCCTCAGGCTAGCAGAGACCCATAACCCGGTAATACTGGCGCCACTCCAGCCAAGCGCAGCGCGTTCCACATCATGGCACTTGAACTTGAGATGACGGGCTTGCCTAAGTCTTGCTCGAGTGCACCGACGATCGACACGGTTGGCATTCCGACGCCGCTTAAAAAAACGGCTTGCGCCCCAGGGACGTCGACCGATTTGCCTAAGCGATACGCGCGGTTGGGTGGTTCTTCAAAGATGCTGCGAACATTGCGTAACCAATCAAAGTTAACGACTTCGATGCCGTAGCTCTCAAGGTTTTGTTTACCTTGCATGGTCAAATTTTCGTCGTAAGGGGTGCCCAGCGCAACTTTTTTTATGCCTAGTGCGTTCAGTGCAGCAATGACGCTACCAAAGGCGGTGATGAAGTGCAGGCCAAAACGATCTTCTAAGCGTTTGGTCAACTCCGCTTCTTTCTCGCGTCCGAGGTAATAGCTCGTTGCGGTGTGCGCCAAGGCAATCACGTCAGGTTTAATCATCGATAGCATCTCGACAGACTCGTCGAGATGCTCAATCTGTGTGGCGATGCGCGCTTCGATGCCGTTCAATGTTCCGTCGGCCCCTCGCGAAATCATACGACCAAAGTGCACAGATACCCCCTTGGGGGCCATTTCAAACATTTCGGGCTCGACAGTCGGAGTTCCGGCCGGTACAAGAAACCCTAGCTTTGCGCGCCAACCAACCATGATATCAATCCTTTTATGGTCACTTATTTATTTTTTTGTTTTGCTTTTTTCGCGTGCGTGACCGCATCAAGTTCGGCGAGCAAGTCTGCTGGAGGCATCGCGTAGCTACCCATCCGTCCAACGCCGATGCCTAGTCTGCGTTGCATCGTGACCATCATTTCGGCATACAAAAATGAAGTTGCTACGCAATCGAGCACCGAGAGCCGACCAATTGGGTTGATATTGCTTCGCCGAATGATCAAGTTCAAAACGCCTTCTGCCGGCACGATGAGGTCAGCACCGTCTGCTTTAGCTTGTTCTGCAGTCGCTAAAAAATCCGCTACAACTTGTTTAGGTTTTTTGATGGCCACATTCAAAATATCTTCGTCGACCGGATGTGCGAGAGAGTAGTAACCGGATACGCGGCTTTCCAGTCCGTGGCGTTTGACCAAGGCTTTCACACGTTTGACGTTCGCGGGTGCAAGGGTGGTGAGCGCAAACTTCTCGGCCATTGAGCAGGCAACCAACAGCGTGCATTCGGGCATTGAAATGACTGGAATACTTAACAGTGATCTGATCTCTGGTAAAAAGGGTTCGCTAAAACTACCAAGAATCACCGCGTCAAATTTGTTTTTTTCGGCGGCACGACAAATGTCGATGACTTCAGTTTGGAGGATCAGTTTGGCGTAGCTGTATTGCAAAACTTCAGCGGGCATCCGGCCGTGATAGTTTTCTTCAGATACCCCATTGAATACAATGTGCGTACCTTCAGAACAATACTTTTTCGCATGATCTTCGAGCGCCTTGCGATAGTTGGTTAAGGTCGCGAGTTGAGTCATGGATTGATACCAAATACGCATGCCCATTATGTCTCCTGAGGGTCTTTCTGTTTTGGTTTACAAGGATTATATCGGTTGATTGTTCGCATCTATTGCCGTTAAGACTGTAAATGTCTCGTAAAATCATTTTTAGTCTATTTTGAAAATAAAAAGCGCTGGAGACAATACGTGAATAAAAGACAATTATTGTTGGGTAGTTTGGCTGCAGCATCCCTGTCTAAACTCGGTACGAATTGGGCTCAGGCAAGCAATTATCCCAATCGTGCGATTCACTTGATTGTGCCCTCTGAGGCGGGTGGTGGCACCGACTTTACGGCGCGTACGATTGGGCTCAAACTGAGCGAGTTGCTCGGGCAGTCGCTAGTTGTGGATAATCGACCGGGTGCAGCGGGCAATATTGGTGTTGAGCAGGGTGTGCGCGCGGCACCTGACGGCTACACCTTAGTCATGCCAATTACCTCTTTGCCCATGAGTCCTTGGCTGTACCCGAAGTTATCGTACGATCCGGTCAAAGATCTATCGCCCATTATTCTGGCCTGTGCCGCACCGCTGATTATGGTGGTGAATCCTCAGCTGCCTGCAAACAACGTGCAAGAGTTCATTGCCTTAGCAAAAAAGCAACCGGGCCAACTGAATTATGCCAACTCAGGCAATGGCACCACCGCCCATTTGGCGGGTGAGCTTTTCAAGAAGATGGCAGACATCAAGATGGAGAGTGTGAACTATAAGGGCGGTGGCTCCTCAGTGATTGATACCGTCGCAGGTCGGGTACAGATGTTTTTTTCAACGATCCCTGCCGCCTTGCCGCATTTGAAGTCTGGCAAGTTACGAGCGCTTGCCGTGACCTCTAAGCATCGTGTGGAGATGGTTCCAGACGTGCCTACCGTTGATGAGTCAGGTCTGCCTGGGTTTGAGGTCGTTGGATGGTTTGGTATTTTTGCCCCGACCGGAACACCAAAGACTGTCATTGTGAAGCTCAACGAAAGCATCAATGTGGTCTTGAAGATGCCTGATATTCGGGAACGTCTCGCACGACAAGGGCTGATCCCCGGGGGTGGTTCGCCTGAGGACTTGAGGGATTTGCTCAGTGCGGATCTGAGCAAATGGGGAAAACTGATCAAAGAGATTGGTATTAAAACGTCCGAGTGACCGGTGCACTGTCTTGAAGCAACCGAGTGCTTGATGCTCGGTCTTAAAAAAAGACCGAATGACTAACGCTCGACCTTAACCGGTTAAGCAAACACAAAAGGCTACAGCAATGATGAACCCTGGAAAGCGGTTACGCGAACTGATTGCGGCACCCGACATTTTGGTGATGCCTGGTATTTTTGATGGCTATAGCGCCCGCTTGGTGCAGCGCTCTGGTTTTCATGCAGGTTTTTTGACGGGCGGTGGCATCAGTGAGTCGCGTCTTGGTCAGCTCGACATCGGCTTAATGGGGTTAGAAGAGAATCTGCAAACGTGTCGCGCGATGGTGGCCTGTTGCGATCTGCCAATGATCGCGGATGGCGACACGGGTTACGGTAACGCGGTAAACGTGCACCATACGGTACGCGCGTTTGAGCAGGCTGGTGTTGGTGGCTTAATGCTCGAAGATCAGGTGTGGCCTAAACGCTGTGGCCATATGAAAGGTAAAGACGTCATTTCAGCAGAAGAGAATGCTGAAAAAATACGTTCAGCGGCACAGGCACGACGTAACCCGGATTTTGTGATCAAGTCACGTACCGACGCATACGGCACACACGGGTTAGCTGAAGCGATTCGACGACTCAATCTGTACGCAGAGGCGGGTGCGGATCTTTTGTTTGCGGATGCGGTGTTGGCCGAGCAAGATATCGCAACTTTAGTAAAAGAGACGATCAAGCCAATTTCTGTGAATATGGGTTTTGGCATTAGAACTCGCTCAACGACGCCTTTGATTTCAGCTAAGCGGCTTGAAGATTTAGGGGTGTCTGCGGTGATTTACCCGAGGTTGCTGACAGCTGCTGCTGTCCAGGGGATGATCAATGGCATGCAAGCGCTGCAGGCCTCGCTTGGGAAAGACGAAATCGTGAATCGTCCAGATTTGGCGGTGTCGTTTGAAGAGTTAAACGAGCTGTGCGGCTACGCCGAATCGCAAGAGCTTGAGCAACGCTATTTGACGAAAGCGGCCCTCGATAAAAAATATCAACGCTAACGGTGCCCATCACAAGGTTGAGTCACCGATCACACACCAGGTGACCCAAGCAGGTGTGGGTCACTTGTCACCTGCTCGGTAGGCGTTATTTTTTACGACGCGCATCCACTCGCGCCACCAAATCGCGCTCAGCGGCATCTAGCTTGTCTAGCCCAACGAGTTTTTGCCGCTCTTGAAAAGACGTCATGCGATCAAGCATGCTCTCACTCGTGCCTTCTCTGCGCAAGACTTCTAGGCCTTGCCTGATGGCAAACGAACCCAAATACAAGGCAGCGTTGGCGTACAAAATCACGTTATAGCCCATCGCCAGTAATTCTTTTTCTGGGACGAGAGGTGTGCGGCTGCGCTCGATCATGTTGGCGACCATCGGAGTCCCCTTGAACTCTTTGCTGATGCGCTGTAATTCTTCAAGGCTATTAGGGGCTTCGACAAACACCATATCGGCACCGATTTCACGGTAGGCATGCGCGCGCTCGATTGCTTTGTCTAGGCCCTCAGGGCCGCGTGCGTCGGTGCGGGCGATGATGACAAAGTTCGGGTCGGTGCGCGCATCAAGCGCGGCTTGCAAGCGATACAGCATTTCTTCGACGGGTGCGACTGACTTGCCCTCAAAGTGACCGCAGCGTTTTGGAAACACCTGATCTTCAATGTGTAGACCAGCCGCGCCAATGCGCTCGTAAAGTTTGATCGTCCGCTTGACGTTCGCGACGCCACCAAAGCCAGTATCACAGTCAGCGATGACCGGGACCGAGACAGCATCAGAAATTCTTTCGACTTGACTGGCCAGTTCGTTTAGGGTGATCAGCCCGATGTCAGGGCCACCTAAATACGTATTTGCGGTGCCACCGCCCGTCACATACACGGCTGGAAACCCAGCTTGCTCAATTAACTTTGCGGTGAAGCAATCGGTTGCGCCGGGGACAATACCTGGGCCACCAGCGGCGATAAGTTCTCGGAGTTTTGCGGTACGTGGATTCATAGCTTCTCTAAGTTGAGGTGAGGCCAATCCCATCAAACTGGGGATATAGGCGAACAAAAATTATTTGGCGTACTTGAGTCGCTCGGCCGCCATGTTAGGCAAAAACCAGGCGACAAGCCCAAGGATTGGTAAAAATGAGCACAGCTGATAAACGAAACTAATCCCATAAAGATCCGCTAGCCAACCCATCAGCGCTGCGCCCACACCTCCTAGGCCAAACGCAAAGCCAAAAAACATACCCGATACAAAGCCGATCCGACCAGGCATGACTTCGTGGGCAAAGACCAAAATCGCCGGAAAAGCCGAGGCCATGAGCAAGCCGATAATGATTGTTAATACGCCAGTCCAGAAAACATCGGCAAAGGGTAGGGCTAGCGTAAAGGGGAGTGTGCCCAAGATCGAAATCCAGATCATGGGTCGACGGCCCAGGCGATCTGTGAGCGCACCGCCCAGCAGAGTGCCAACCGCAATAGCAGCCATGAAGACAAACAGCTGCACCTGAGCGGCTTGCACCGGTAAATCAAAGCGCTCGATGAGATAGAAGGTGAAGAACGAGGTGAGACTTGAGCTGTAGACGTTTTTTGAGAACAACAAGACCATCAAGATGGTGATGAGAAAGAGCATGCGACCGCGTGGCAAGTCTGATGCTGGATTAGAGTTTGCAGCCCCTGATTTTTGACTCGGTTGGATGTGAGCGCCATACCATTTGCCGATGCGAGTTAAGAAAACAATGGCGATGAGTGCAGCCGCTGAGACCCAAGCGATGGCTCCTTGGCCATGTGGTAGCACGATAAACGCGGCGAGTAACGGCCCGACTGCCTGCCCCATATTGCCGCCCACCTGAAAGAAGGCTTGTGCAGAGCCGAATTTTCCGCCGGAAGCCATGCGTGCGACACGTGAGGCTTCGGGATGAAAGACGGCAGACCCTGTGCCGATCAGGCCCGCAGCAACCAAAATGATTGCGTAGCTTGGTGCAACCGATAGCAGCAGCAAACCGACGAGCGTTGAGCCCATGCCGATCGCTAACGAAAAAGGCTTGGGATTTTTGTCGGTGTAATAGCCCACGGTTGGTTGCAACAGTGATGCGGTGAGTTGAAAGGCGAGGGTGATGATCCCAATTTGCGTAAAGTCTAGACTGAACTCGTCTTTGAAGAGCGGGTATAAGGCTGGGATCAGAGACTGCATCAAGTCGTTTAAAAAATGACAGAAGCTGAGTGACACAAGAACTGGTATCGCGGCCGCCTGCGCCGTGGGAGGGCTTGCCGAGTTTTCTGCCTTTGCTGCTGCGGTATTCATTTTTTAGCCTTGTGATTCACTTAAGCAGTCTGATTTGTTTTAGATTCTATGCAGGGGACTGCTCTTTTTGCAACACATTCAGGGCTTGATACACATTTAGGCCTTCAACAGAAATGTTGTACGCTAGCGCCACGGTTGTGTTGCCACCCAAAGTTTGCTGCGCTGCCGCATTTTGATGCATTCAATCACACAAGGAAAGAGTGATGCATGTCACCGGAGCTTGTCACTGCGGGCAAATTCGTTATGAAGCAGAGATTGATCTCGCCTCAGTGTCGATTTGCCATTGCACCGACTGCCAGAAAATTACTGGATCCTCATTTCGTGTGAACGTTCCCGCGAAGAAAGAGAATTTCAAGATGTTAGCGGGAGTGCCCAAGACTTATGTGAAAACGGCTGAGAGCGGCGCGAAGCGCCTGCAAGCTTTTTGCGGTCACTGCGGCACCTCGATTTATGCCACCACAGAGGTTGATCAAAAGGTGTTCGGCTTACGAGTGGGGGCCTTAGATCAGCGTCAGCAGCTCGTGCCGCAAAAGCAGATTTGGTGCGACTCAGCGATGCCTTGGTTAGGCGATATCACGACTTTGCCTGGTGTGGCGAAGCAACCAACGTAGTTGTAGCTAGATCAGAAGCAACAAGGAAATCACTATGCGACTTTGGTACCAAAGCTTTTCGCGATTTGATGCTTTTGGTCAATATGGCTCGGCGCTTAAACAGCAGATCAGCCATGCGGCCGATCCGGGCACAGATATCGAGGCGCACGGATTAACGCGTGGTGGTGGTTTTGCCGATCAGTACCGTTACCCTGAATACGTTGATGTTGGCGAGGTCATCGCTAACGGACTCAAGGCGCAAAAAGAGGGTTATGACGGATTTTTATTGGGCAATATTGTCGATCCAGGAATCCGAGAACTACGAGAGTTACTGACGATTCCAGTATTGGGTTTATGCGAATCGACCTTGAGTATCGCATGCATGATGGGCTCGTCGTACACGCTGGTGACAGTGAATCCAAAATTCACACCACGGGTCATAGAAAATGTTCACCGCTACGGGTTTTATCCCAGGATGGCTTCGTACGAAGCGATGAAGGTTCACAATTTGACTGATCTTGCGGCTGGCTTTTCAGACGCGCCAGAACATGCCGCTGCTCGCGACGCCATTTTTCAAGAGTTTCGCCAGGCGGCGCGGCGCGGTATTGATAAAGGTGCAGAGGTGATTGTTGCGGCGGGTGGTGTCGTGATGGCAATGCTGGCACACGCGAACATACATGATGTTGATGGTGTGCCAATTTTGAACGGTACCGTTGCACTGACCAAGATGGGCGAAACTGCTGTGAAAATCCAACGCCTAACCGGTAACTTTACGAGTAAGCATATGACGTACGCGCCACCACGAGGAGAGCTTCTTAAAGAGGTGCGTCGGGTTTACGGTGCTGACGTTTACCCAGGGGCTGACTGAGCTGCTAACGCCAGTTCTGTGCTCGCGATTTCTAGCAATGCCGAACGTTGAATCTTTCCGGTAGTCGTGCGTGGGATCGCCTCTAAGATTTTCAAGTAGCGTGGAACCTTGTAATCGGCAAGCTTACCTTTGCAAAACGCTCGCAATTCGGTGTGTGTGATTTTCTGGTTTGGATGTGTCTGCACAAAGGCGAAACCAACTTCGTCTAAGCGTAGATCTGGAACGCCGACAATCGCGACTAGCGCAATCGCGGGGTGTTGGATGAGGAATTGTTCAATTTCGGCTGGGTATACATTTGTTCCGCCGGTTTTGTACATCTCTTTTAAGCGACCAGTCACAGATAAAAAACCTTCGCTATCAAAACGTCCCAGATCCCCGGTTTTTAGCCAGCCATCGGGCGTGATTGTGGACTGCGTTGCCTCGGGATTTTTGTAATAGCCCAGCATGACAGTCTCGCCGCGACACCAAATTTCACCAACTTCGCCGCGTGGCTGCTCTTTGCCATTTACCGGGTCAATGATTTTGACTTCGCTTGGTCCAAGAATCGGTGCGCGATTTTGACAACAGACTTCAAGGGGGTCAGTCAGCCGATTAAAACTCGTTGAAATTGTATTTTCAGTCATGCCATACGTTGACATGAGTTGTTTCAAGCCGAGGGTTCTTTGAAAGTGTTCAAAGGTGGCTTGCATCACGGGTGATCCGCCAATCCAGGCATTTTCAATCGACGATAAATCACGTTGCCCCACCGTGGGGTGGTTCACCAGATCAACAAAATGAGTGGGGATACCACCAAACGCCGTAATGCGTTCTTGTTCAAGCAGTTCAAGTGCGCGACCGGTGTCCCATTGAGGCATATTGACAAAACAGGCACCTAACGTGAGCGCTGGTACAAAGCCCATATACAAACCAGCCACATGATAAAGCGGCATGTGCCCAAGCATGCGCCCGCCGGGCTTAAGATCAAGCGCTAAGCCCACGCGCGTGGCTTGTTTGAGGACGCGATGGTTATGCATCACGCCCTTTGGTTTGCCAGTTGTGCCCGAGGTGTAGCAAATCAATAAAACATCGTCTACGGTAACAGTTTGCTCCGCTGAGTGCAGCGGTCTCTCTTGGTAAGCCTGCGCAAGTGTTAAATGCACTAGTCCATTGTCCTCTGTCGCGTAAAGGGGTAGATTCGATAGGTCGCTGGTGGGTGGAGGCACAGACTGGTCGCCGGTGGTCGGCGTTGCGAATGCAACACGTAACGCGTCGCGAGCAGATGCTTGCTCAAGAAGAATTTGAAGAGGTATCGAGTACTGAGATGTGTGATCGTTTTCGTCACGTTGACTTCGATCGTCGCTTATATCGTGAAGGATGACGCGTTTGAGGGCTGGTAGCTCGGTGATATCGATTAAGTTGTGTGTGGCCTGTTTCAAGCTAGGTGCAATTTGCTCAAGCATTTGCAGATAGTTCAAACCATAAAGCTCTTTCGAAAGTACCAGTGCTTTGGCATCCGACTGTGCCAGAATATAGCCCGCCTCAGCGGCCGTATAACGCGTATTAATGGGCACCACCACTGCGCCGATTCTGGCGCACGCACAGAAGCTAAGTGTCCACTCGAGTGAATTGCCTAGCCACACTGCGATGTGATCGTGGCGAGTGAGCCCGAGCGCCAATAGGGATTGCGCCAATTGATCGACTAGGCGATCGAATTGCGTAAACGTCAGAGAGGTATCGTGTGACTTAAAAAATTCTTGTTCTGGCCACTGTGCGGCAGAGCGTCTAAGCGCGCGACCCACTGTAAGACCTTCTAGTTCTGACAGGAGTGTCGTGTTCATCATGTTCTTTGCGAAGCTAGGCGTGTCGTGCAACTTTCCTGAATGAGCTTAATACCTGGTCAAACCGAGTATCCACCGTCTACGCACAGGTGTTGGCCGGTCACATAAGCGGCGGCAGGCGTTGTCAGAAAGGCGGCGACGGCCGCGACCTCGTTGATTGTTCCAAAACGCTTGAGGGCGGTATTGCGCTTCATAGCCTCAATAAACTCTGGTTTTACTTGTAGCTTGAGGCGCTCAAACAAGCCACCATCTATCACGCCGGGTGCTACGCAGTTAGCTCGAATGTTATAGCGCCCCTCTTCGCGTGCGATTCCTCTCACAAGTGCTTCGATTCCGGCCTTTGGGGCAGTTGAGAGAATGTCTAGGGGCGGGTGGCGATCGAGTCCTGCGGTCGTGACGGCAACAATCGAGCCACCACCAGTCTGTCGCATCAGCGGCAGGGCAGTTTTGATCACATGAAAAAAACCATTCAGCTCGCCATTGATTGTTTGATGCCACTCAACGGGATCAATGTCGCCAACGTAAGTCATTGTGATGTCTGCGCCAGCGGCGAAGATGAGCGTGTGAATGCGGTAATGGCGCGCCTGGAGATCGGTGAACGTGGCGCTGACCTGCTCAAGCGATGAGAGCTCAAGCGCGAACGCCTCGGCGCTGACACCAAGCTGTTTGAGGTCGTTGACGGTCTGTAGTGCAGCAGAGGCGTTTGAGCGATAGCTGAGCGCCACGCTGGCGCCACGCTCAGCGAGCGCCAGGCAGATACCTTTTCCGATGCCGCCACTGCCGCCGATGACAACGGCTACGCCCTCAGGGTAGTCGCCGTCAAGCCGGCGCGCTGGTGTCTGTGTCTGCATAGGTATCAAGCGCGCTAAAACCCGCTAGCTGAATTACTCAGCCTTCACGCCCACTGTCTTAATCAGATTGCCCCACTTCGCGATTTCAGCTTTTAAAAACGCATCGGCCTGGGCGGGCGTGTTGCCAACAGTGATAATGCCTGAATCCGCAAAGCGTTTGATAAGTTCTTCGGATTTCAGCGCTTCTTTGACTGCTAATGACAGTTTATCAACGATCGCCATCGAGGTGCCGGCTGGTGCAAAGAACATCACCCAGCTCGAGGACTCAATTTTAGGACCGCCCGACTCAACAATCGTCGGTACGTCAGGGTAGCTGGGCAAGCGCTTGTCAGAGAAAAACGCCAAGGCTTTGATCTTACCGGCACGAATATTTGCACCGACACCGCTTGGCGCATCCACCAGAACTTGAATGCTGTTTGACATTAAGTCTGTCATGGCAGGCGCAGTGCCCTTGTAAGGGACGTGCACCATATTGATCCCGGCGGTGTACTTCAACAGCTCAGACGTCAAATGAGCCGCCGCGCCAACGCCCGAGGAGCCAAACGAGAGTTTGCCTGGATTGGCTTTGGCATAAGCAATCAACTCGCCCATTGAGTTAACGGGCAAATCCTTGTTCACTGACAGCACCAAAGGTGTAATCGCCACCAAAGAGATCGGTATCAACGACTTGTACGGGTCAAATGGCAACTTGCCTTCGTACAACGTGATGTTGGCGGCATGCGCGGTGATCGTCGTGAGCATGGTGTAACCGTCGGGCGCGGCTTTGGCGGCCTGATCGACACCGATAATCGAATTGGCGCCAGGCTTATTCTCGATGATGATTGACTGCCCCAGGCTTGTCGCCATACGGGTCGTCACTAGACGAGTGACGTTGTCGGTATAGCCCCCAGGAGTGTAAGGAACAATCCATTTAATGGATTTGTTGGGGTAGTCTTGCGCGAAGCCCGCACCTGACGAAAAAATCAGCGCTGTCGCAGCGAGCGCGTGTATCCAGTGTTTCAAGATAGTCTCCAAAGATTCAAGTTCAATGTACGCAAGGATAACCGAGAAAGAGGCAGGCGCAGCGTTGCTCATATTGGGTATAACCCTTGTATCTGGCGGTTCGTATTGCGGGGGCTCGATTCTGGCTTTACCATTGGTCACTTCTGTTCACACTGAAAGGGTCCACGATGACAGCTCGCCGCGATTTTCTACTTTCTACGACTGCGTTAGCCGCCAGCGCGATGTTGCCTGGCTTGGCTCACTCAGCAACGTTTCCGACACGAACCATTAAATACATCTGTCCGTGGCCAGCTGGCGGAGCGACAGACGTTGTGATGCGAGTGCTCGCCGAAAGCGCAGGCAAAATACTCAACACTAGCGTCATTATTGAAAACAAGCCCGGGGCCTCAGGAGTGTTGGGTGGGGCTGAGCTTGTGAATGCGAAACCTGATGGTTATACGCTTGCTCAGTTACCGATATCGGTTTTTCGTGTTCCACACATGCAAAAAACCACCTTCGACACACTGAATGACTTTACGTGGATTATCTGTTTGACCGGCTACACCTTTGGATTGGTCGTGCCAATCGACTCGCCGATTAAATCAATTAAAGAGTTGGTGGCTTGGGCGAAGGCTAATCCAAATAAGTTTACTTATGGTACGCCAGGTGCGGGGTCGAGTCCGCACTTGGCGATTGAAGAGTTTGCGCAAAAAGCGGGCATTCAGCTTTCGCACATTCCGTTCAAGGGCGGTGCGCAAAATCTGCAGGCAGTGCTTGGCGGACACACCATGGCGATGAGTGACTCGACAAGTTGGGGGCAACTCGTTGACGCAGGTAAGCTGCGCTTGCTAGCCACTTATGGCAGCCAGCGTACAAAGCGTTGGTCAAGCGTTGCGACCCTGAATGAGCTTGGTTACGAAACCGTCTCTGACTCTCCTTTTGGCGTGTGCGGCCCAAAAAATATGGATCCGGCCGTTGTAAAAATCTTGCATGACGCCTTTCAAAAAACGCTAAAAGACCCAGCGGTCATCGCGATTTTTGCGCAGTTCGATCAGCCAATCATTGAAATGAATACTGCGCAGTACACCAAGTATGCGAAAGAAACCTTTGTGGCTGAGCGTAAAACGATTGAAAGATTGGGGATGTTAAACAAAGATTAAGCTCAACCTCAACGCCTGCCTAGTGATTGAGTCGGGCTTAGTCGTTGCACCTTCCAACACCAGATCTCGGCGGCAATCGTCGCGATCTATGGTGTGTGAATCTACTTTTTTTGGGCGCGTAAGCGCTAATTGCTAAGCGGTTCGAGCTGTGGATGTGAGCCATCGAATAATTTGTGGGTGGCAAGCACCATCTTGCTAACCGCCTTGCGACTGATCTTGCCTTGCGGGTTGCGTGGCAACGTCTGAACCGAAACATATAGCCTTGGACGTTTGTGGCGCGACATGCCTTGAAGCAAGGCTTCGCACTGCTGTTGCCAGTCGGGCTGCGTGCCTTCAGCGACGGCTACGATAATTTCCCCCCAGTAGTCTGACGCAAGCGACGTTACGCAGATCTGCGCGCATAAGGTGTTTGCCGCCAACTGAACCTCGATCTCGTCGGGGTTGACGCGATAGCCGCCTGTTTTGATGACGTCCGCAATGCGGCCAGTCAAAATCAACCGACCAGCTTGATCGATGTAACCGAGGTCGCCAGTGTGATGCCAACCTTCAGGTTCGTGCGGTCTGAAGCCATTGCTATCGATCAGGCCAGAAGACATGTGGGGTGAACGCAATAAAACTTCACCATCGCTGCGCTCTTCATTTTGTGCGGTCAGCGCATCGGGTGCTTCGATTTTGATTTCGACACCGGGCGCAGGCCAACCCACACAGGCACCCGCTGGCACCTCAGCTTGTGAAAAATAGTGATGCGTGTCTTGTGGGCTTAAAACCGTGATTGGGTTGACGCACTCAGACTTACCAAACGTGATGCGAACTTTAGGGCCAAACATGGCATGCGCCCGATGGTAGAGGGCTGGGGTCAGAGGCTGTGTACCTGTAAAGACGCACCGCACGTGATCGTAGCGTTTGCCTGCTAGCGCCGAAGTAATCTTAGCCAGCACCGTGGGCGGCGCAAAGATAGCATCGAGCGAATCACTGTCGAGCAGAGGGGCAATTTTTTCGATATTGACCCCGTCATGCAGAATGATCGTGGCACCGTGATCCAACCAGGCAAACGCCAGTAATGAAGCACCGTGCACAAAGGGCGTCATGAGTAAGATGGTGACACCCGGCTCGGGTACAAAGGGTAGGGTGGCTTTGAGCAGTTGCTCGCCCATCCAGCGCGCGCCGTTGGTGTACACAACGCCTTTAGGCTTGCCTGTGGTGCCCGAGGTAAACAGAATGCGTGCCGATTGATTAAACGCGACTGGGGCGAGCGGTTCAATCGCAGCGTTTGGCAAAAAAGGTTCGGCAGCGATACTTTCTGCTAGTAATGTACTAAAGCCAGCGCCCACCAGCTCGGGCGCGCGTTTTTTAAGGGTCAGGATAGTTTTGAATTTGGCGAGCTCGGCGCACCACTGGATTTCATCTAGGGTATACCCCCAACTGAGTGGGATTTCAGTTGCACCTGCAAGTCGGATACCGTACGATGCCCACACTGCTTCGATTGAGTTGGGTAGCAGCGATGCAACTGCCTGACCGGGCTTGAGCCCATTTTGCTTTAATTGTTTAGCGAATGCATGGGCGAAGTGATTGAGCTGTCCGTAAGTCAGAGAATGGCCTGCGCCATCATAGGCGGCGACATGATCACAGAAGCGCTGGGCAAGGCGATTTAGGGCTTCAGACCAGGCGATGGGTGGCTGTGCAGTTTGGTTCATGTTTCGTTGAATGTGCTTTGAAAAATTTAAGAGCCTTTATCTGGCTGCGAAATGCGTGAATTGCCGTAAAAAAGCGTCAGTTCAGCGCTGTCGCTCATAGTAAAGGTATTTAGGATCCGTTCTTTTTTCTACAACTCGTTTGTCCATACTGTGAAAGGTGACCCAATGAAAGTGAAAGTAAAGCAAACTATTGATCATACAAACCAGCCAAGTCCTGCGCGACGCTCGCTTTTGGTCGCTGCTGGCGCAACGCTCGCGGGCGCGGGGCTAGGATTGTCTGGTCTTGCGCAGGCGCAGGCGGCATATCCTTCCAAGGCCTTGAAGATCGTGATCCCGTGGCCTCCTGGCCAGGCGACCGATCTTGTGGGCCGAGCCCTCGCGATGGGGCTGACCCGTATTCTTGGCCAAAGCGTGACACCCGAGAACAAGGCCGGAGCCGGCGGCATGATTGGCACGGATTTAGTTGCCAAAGCCGCTCCTGATGGTTACACCTTGCTCGCCGGGTCAAGCGGCCCGATCACAGTCGCCCCCTTGGTCCAGCC
>CAMDEF010000037.1 GCA_945895265.1 Bordetella parapertussis
CCCAACGCTTTCACAAGTGCAATATTGGCTAAAAACTGATTGCCGTGCATCTGCCACTTGATGCGCTCTGCGGTCAGTTGGTTTTGTTGCAGCAAGGCAAGTGTTTGAGCCGTATCAAGGCCTTCGCGATAACGCACTGCGCTGACCCTGAGCGCACGGTTTAAGTTCGTGACGGCCTCATCTTGTTTAAGGCGGGCGCGCGAGAACTGCTGTATGCCGCTCATCGAATCTTGGGTTTCTTGAATCGCCACCAAAACCACTTGACGGTAGTTGGCCAGCGTTGCCGCATAACCCGCCTGAGCAAAGCGATAATTCGCGCTCGTGCGCCCCGAGTCAAAGATCGTTTGCGTAGCCGTTATGCCAATCGACCAAAGCAGCGAGGGCAAACTGAGCAAAGAGGCGATATTGGTTGAGTCGCCACCAATAAAGGCCGGTGCGACCAGCAAGGATGGAAAAAATGCAGCCTTCGCGACGCCGATTTGAGCATTTGCCGCGGCCATCGCCCGTTCTGCTGCAGAGACATCCGGCCGGCGCTCAAGCAGAGTTGAAGGCACGCTCACTGGAAACGCTGGTAAAGTTTGCGGTAAACGTCCAGCAGGTAGTTTAAAACTAGAGGCCGGCGTCGCGGTGAGTGTCGCCAGTAGATTCTCTTGAAGGTTACGCAGATTATTGAGTAACTCAAGTTGCGCGCCGCTTGATTGCACCAGCGCCTTTTGCTGAGACAGCTCAGTTTGGCCGGCGGCACCCAGGTCGTAGCGTTTTTGAATCAGCCCGAGTAGTTTTTCTTGCAATCCAACGATCATCGTCAGCACACGAATTTCTTCATCGTATTGCCGAAGCAAAATATAAGACGTCGCCACTTGCGCCGTTAAGAGCAGGCGCACGTTCTCAGTGTCGGCGGCAGCTTGGTCGGCAGTATTACGTGAGGCTTCAACGTCGCGCCTGACCTTACCTAGCCAATCAATCTCGTAGGTCATCAACGCGACCGGCCTAAAGTCGTTTTGTACCGTTGAAACATTGACGCTATCGTAGGTCGAGGTAGGTCGGTTGGCCGAAGTTAAGGTGCGCGAACCAGTCCCTGTGACCGATACCGTTGGCAGCAAGGCAGCGCCGCGCGCTTGGCTTTGCGCGATGGCCTGATCCAAGCGCGCGAGCGAAGCCTGCAGGGTATTGTTGTTTTCAAGACAGCGCTCAATCAATTGATTGAGAGTTTTGTCGTGAAAGTGAGTCCACCATTTGTCTTTGGGTTGCTGATCTGCGGGCTCGGCAATTTTCCATAAAGACGCGTTTGCACCCGGGAGCGTTTTCCAATTGGCCGGCATATCAAGTTCTGGGCGGACATAGTCAGGCCCAATCGGCGCGCAGCCCGCACAGGCTAAGGCAATCAAACAAAGAGAGAACGAGCGTTTCATGGGCGCTTAGGCGGGGTTTCGATTTTAACGACTTGGCCATCCGTAATCGAATCGAGTGGGTTCACGACGATGTCTTCATCAGCTGTCAGCCCAGAGCGAACCTCGACCTGCAAGCCATAATCGATGCCGAGTGAAACCTTTTTCTTTAAAATCTTATTGTCTTTGACGGTGGCGACAAACGGGCCACCCGCTCCAAAAATCAAGGCATTCGTCGGAATAATTAACTGGTTACCCATCGCGATATTCAACGTCGCTTCGATGTAGGCGCCAGGCATCAGTACACGCCCCTCGTTGGGGACTTCGATGTCAACTTGTAACGAGCGAGTCGCCGTATCAATTGCGCCTGCGGTGCGCGCAATACGCCCTTTGACTAGTTTGTCGGGTGCACTATTTTGACGGATTAACACTTCGTCTCCGACCTTGATCTGCCCAACGCGATCTTGGGGTAGATACACATAGACGTGCAGTTTGTCGACATTGGCCATGGTAAACATTGATTGAGCCGTACCAACATTACCGGCATTCACCAAATCGCCCATGTTGACGTTGCGCCGGGTGACCGTGCCATCAAACGGGGCCACCACTGTGCCAAAACTTTGCAGATCGCGCAGGCGTTTTAAGACGGCTTCTGTTTGCCTAAAGAGTGCGGTTTTTTCATCGAGTTCTTGCTGCGAGACGGCGTCTTCAGCGCGTAGGCGCTTCCAGCGCTCGAAAGCCGTTTTAGCTAATTGAAAATTTGCGGTTGCTTCTTCAACCTGCTTATTGACTTCAGGGATATCTAAAATCGCGAGCGTTTCGCCTTTTTTTGCAGTGTCACCGATATCTTTTAGCCACTGTTTGACGTAGCCGTTGACGCGTGAGTAAATTTGCGCCTCATGAATGCCAAGCAAGGTGCCCGGTAGCACGAGCCGGGTGTGTGGGCCCGTCGCGGCGGGCGGTGCCGGTTTGGTGACCAGTACATGCATGATGGAGTTCTGCTCAGCCCGTTGGGCAAGAACGTCGCCGTAAGACCATCGGGTAAACAAAGTCTTGGCCAAGCCAAAGCCCAGCAGCAACAAGAGCACAAAGACAAATATTTTTGTCTTCTTCACGACTCTGGCGCGACTCAGGTCATGATCGGGTCCGTGTTGATGAAACTCAGGCAAGCCCTGATGTGCGTGGCGTTCTTCTGTCATGTCAGCGCTCTTCGTTGGTCGTTGCGTAGCGCCAGCATTCGATGAAAGGACGCAAAAAGAACCGGCACAAAAAACAAGGTTGAAACGGTAGCGAATAGTAAGCCGCCGATCACCGCGCGGCCTAAGGGTGCGTTCTGCTCTGAACCTTCGCCAATACCAATGGCAATCGGGACCATTCCAAGAATCATCGCTAAAGCCGTCATTAACACAGGCCGCAAACGTGTCGCGCCAGCCTCAAGTGCAGCGGATAAGGCGGGCAGGCCATCGGCCAAGCGCTGGCGGGCAAATGAGATCACCAGCACGCTGTTGGCCGTTGCGACCCCCATGGTCATAATGGCCCCCGTGAGCGCCGGTACGCTTAGATTGGTGGCGGTCAAGATCAGCATCCAGGCAATACCGGCCAGCGCAGCAATCAGGGCGGCCACGACGATGAACGGATCTAACCAAGATTGAAAGTTCACCACAATCAGCAGGTAGACAAACACGATCGCCGCCAACAAACCGAGACCTAGGCCTGTGTAAGAATTTTTCATCGTCTCGACTTGACCGCGCATCACCATCCGGCTACCCCGCGGTAGGTCTGCTTGCGCCGCATCCATAATTTTTTGAATATCGTTCGCGACGCCCGCTAGATCACGACCACGCACGTTGGCATAGATATCGATTGAGGGCTGGATGTTATAGCGCGTCAAAATCGCAAATTCTGCTGTGGGCGATTCGGTCACCAAGTTACCCAGCAACTGAGTGCTGCGCCCGCTCGCGGCATTGGTGGCCGCTAAAGCATTTGAGGCTGCAGCGTTTGAGGGGCCGACCGGTAGGCGCAAGAGGTCATCCAGTGACTCAATCTTTGACTGAGGGGCTTGCACCTGAATTGTGTAATTGATGTTGTTATTGGGATTGAGCCAGAAGGAAGGTGCGGTTTGGGCACTGCCTGAAAGCGGTAGCAGTACATTTTGGGCCAGATCCGCAGGGGTCAGGTTCAAGCTTTGCATTCGAGTGCGATCCATCTTAAGTGCAATTGCAGGCTTATCAAGACGCTGATGAATGTGCACGTCGGCTGCGCCCTTAACGCCGGCAATTTTAGTCACCAGCTTGCTGGCAAACTGTTGATTGGCGGCGATATTGGCCCCAACAATCTGCACATCAATGGCGGCGGGGATGCCAAAATTCAAAATCTGCGTCACGAGGTCAGCGGGTTGGTAGAAGAACTCAACATCCGGAAAATTTTTGCGCAGTTCTGGTAAGAGGGCTTCCATATAGTATTCGCTTGGTCGGTGACCCGGCTTAAGCGTGATCATGATGTCGGCATCAAAGGCGCCGATCGTGCCCGAGCTACTGTAAGAAAGATTGATGCCGCTATTCGGCAGGCCGACGTTGTCTAAGATGCCCGCCAGATCCTTTTCTGGAATCACTTTGCGAATGACTGTTTGCACTTCGTCAGCAATGATAGCGGTCCGTTCAACGCGCGTGCCGCTCGGTGCGCGCAGGTGAAGCTTGATTTGACCGGTGTCGACAAGCGGAAACAAATCTCGCCCGAGCAACGCAAAGATGCCGCACGACCCCAGACAAAAGAACAGAAAACTAAAGATGAACTGTTTGCGGTGGGTCAGTAAGTTGCTGAGTAAGAGCACATAGGCCGTACGAAATTTTTCGAAGCGATTGTTAAAACGAACATGCACGGCGTAGATGGCTCGATCAATACGACTCTGGTTCGTCATATTGCCCATCAACAGATACGCCATGGTCGGGACTAACGTGCGCGACAAAATATATGAGGCGAGCATCGCAAAGATCACAGCCTCAGCAAGCGGCACAAAGAGGTATTTTGCGACACCGCCCAAAAAGAACATCGGTACAAACACAATACAAATACAGAGTGTCGAGACAAACGCTGGCACGGCGATTTCGCCTGCGCCTTCCATAATTGATTCGTACAGCCCTTTACCCATGTGCATGTGTCGCTCGATGTTCTCGAGCGTGACCGTGGCATCATCGACCAAAATTCCGACTGCAAGCGCCAAGCCACCAAGCGTCATAATATTGATCGTTTCACCAAGCAAATGCAGCACAATCAGCGACGTAAAAATCGAGAGCGGTATCGAAATCGCGATAATCAGGGTGCTGCGCCAATTGCCCAAAAACAGCAGCAACATAAGTGCTGTCAGCGCGCCAGCGATGAGCGCCTCGTGCACGACGGCAGCAATCGCTTCTTTTACAAAAATCGACTGGTCGGCCAAGAGTTTGACTTCGATCCCATCTGGTAGCAAAGGTAATAACGAGGGTAGTTTTGCTTTTAACGCGTTGACAACATCAAGCGTTGAGGCCCCGCCATTTTTAAGTGCTGTGAGCAGCAAGCCACGCTGGCCGTCTTGCCGAACAATATTGATTTGCGGTGAAAACCCATCGCGCACGTGCGCAACTTCACGCAAAAAAGTGGTGGCGCCGCCGACGGTTCGCACCGGAATGTTATTGAGTTCGGCAATGCTTGGAGGAGACGAGTTCAGCGACACATTAAATTCAGTATCGCCAATTTTTGTCGTACCAGCGGGTAGCGTCAGGTTTTGCGTGGTGATGGCGTTGATGATGTCTGAAGAGGTCATCCCTTTAGCAAGCAAGGCTTGTGGGTCGATATCTACCGATACGGCGCGTACCTTACCGCCATACGGAAACGGCATGGCAATACCCGGAATCGTAATCAGTTGTGGTCGCAGAATATTGATGGCTGCATCGAATAATTCTTTTTCAGCCATCACAGTACTAGACATACCGAGTTGAATCACAGGGACCGACGAGGCCGTATATTTAATGATGAGAGGGGGGGTGATGCCCGGCGGCATTTGTCGCAGAACAGATTGCGACACCGCAACCACCTGCGCGATCGCCGTTTGAATATTGGCCTTTGGTTGAAAAAATATTTTGATGATCGCGATACCGCCCAAGGACTGCGATTCGATATGCTCGATGTCACTGACAGTGGTCGTGAGTATTCTCTCGTGCGATTGGGTGATACGGTTACCCATTTGCTGGGCAGATAAGCCGTTGTAGTTCCAGATCACACTGATAACGGGGATGTTAATCTCAGGCAAGACGTCGACTGGGGTGCGCATCACGGCGAGTGGCGTAGTGATCAGGATGAGAAGCGCCATCACGATAAACGTGTAAGGTTTCTCTAGCGCGGTTCTAACTATCCACATCCTGAACGACCCAAGCTAAGCTTTTTAAAGATAAGAATTCAGCAGGCAAGACGACTCTCGACCGAGTGGAAAATAGGTATTTTCCACTAGTCTGTAAAGTGTCGGAGTATAGAGGAAGCACGCCCCAGCAGATAGTTGTATTTGTGGCCGCTACAGGGGCAAAGACGATTCAATGTGTTTCGGCCAAAACGGTGGTGTGTCACAGGCTTCACACTTGTTGGTGAGGCAGGCTAAAAGTAAAGCAATATTTAGCATATACGACTTAAGCCAAGGATTGCCTGTTAGACCAGGCCCCTGAGCCGATGCAGTCAAACTTGTGCCCCAGTGTGTGGGCTCAGTCTCGTCGATCTAACAGACGCTTAACCTTCGAACTCTGCGAGGTCATGGTGTATTTGTCAAGATCGCCTTTTTTAACCGGCGTGATCTGAACTTTAAGACTCAGTACCTCTTTCATGCGCCGCTCAAGATCTTCGCGCAAGCTTACTAAGTCGGCGGTTGGATCAATGACTTCAACCCATACATCCATGTGATCAGTGGCAGCCTCGCCAACCCGATCAACAAAGCAAAAGTACTCACCATTCAGACGCTTGTCTTCAAGGACTGCGGCGCCTACGGCTTCTGGAAACACATTGACCCCACGCAATTTCACCATGTTGTCGTTACGACCAAAAATACGCTTTAGCCGTCGCGAGGTATTGCCGCAGGGGCAGGCGGTCGTGTGAAAGGCTGAAATATCGTTGACATTAAAACGAATCTGCGGCGCGCCGTATTTATACAGCGTCGTGATGTAGGTGGTGCCTTTCTCGCCATCAGGCAAAATTTTTCCGGTCTCTGGATCTGCCATTTCTAAAATAAAAGCATCCTCCATCACGTGCATACCAGTTTGGTGTTCGCATTCGGCTGCGAGCATGCCGCTTTCGTGCGTGCCATACATATCGAAGGCTTTGGCTCCCCATAAGTCTTCGAGCAGTTCGCGATTTTCCATCCCTAAGTGGGTACCTAGTAAACGAATCCCTAAAGACTTTGGATCGATCCCTAATTCGTCGCGCGCCACGATTGCCATATGTCGCAGGTATGCCGGAAATCCTAAAATGACTTTGATGCCCCAGGCTTTGATGATCTCAATCTGGCGGCGGGTGGGCGTATTCGCGCCGCTCCCCGTCATGACGGGGACCGCGCCGGTGTAACGCCAGAGTGCTTCGCGCGGTGCCATACCGCCGTTGCCAAGGCCAAGCGACAGGGTCACTAGCACCATGTCGCCGGGCTTAATCCCGTGCATCGCCATGCGGCGGCCACCCAAAATCGCCATGGTCTCGCGGTCTTGGGGCGAGTACAGCATCGGGCGCGGCAAGCCAGTCGTACCACCACTGGTTTGCAACACCAAGGGCATATGCTTGCCGCTTTCAGGCGAAATCCCCATGAAATCGCCAAAGGGCGGATTGCGCTCAATACTCTTGCGGATATCGTTGACGTCATAGACCGGAATCTTGGTTAAATCGTCAAGCGTACGAATATCGGTGGGCACTAAGCCGTGCTCAGTCCAGTGGCGCTTAAAGAACTCGATCTCCCAACCGCGTGCAACGGTTTTTAAAAATCGTTGCTCTTGCAGCGCACGCATTTCGTCACGCGATAACTTTGCTGTGGTGTGAAAGTAGGTCGGTGGCGGTGGATAGTCGCGCCACAGTTGTTCGAAATCAAGCGAGCGAAAATACCAAGGCACAAAGTCTGGTGAGTCGGGCGAATTGGTGTTGTCTGAGTTGTTTGAGTTCATTTTTTTCTAATGTTTACAAAAATATTTTAAGTTCGGTGGCAGGTAGGGCTGGCTAGAGTAAGTGAATATTGCCGAAGGAAAGAGCTGCGGAATCAAGGCGGGTCTTTGTTCAGAGTAAGCTGCCAAGTCTGCCGCCATCAACGTGTTGCACGGTGCCAGTCATGTAGGCCCCCCACGGCGAACATAAAAAGGCAACCAGGCCTGCGATTTCGTTGGGCTCGCCCACTCTTCCCATGGGGATGAGTTTAGTGATTTGAGCCATCTGTTCTTGTTCAAGTTGGCCGGGCGTGCCGTTGCCAAACACGGTGGCCAATCGCCCCGTTGCGATGCGACCGGGGCAGATGGTGTTGATGGTGATGCCTTGATTGGCGAGTTCAAGCGAAAGAGTCTTTGCGTAACCCAAGACCCCGGCCCAAGTGGCGACGGATAGTCCGAAACGTGCGATGGGCTGAATCGCCGAAAGAGCGGTGATATTGACGATGCGACCCCAGCCTTGCTCACGCATTGAAGGCAGAGCGCCGCGGCACAGTCGAATCACGCTCATGAGATTTTGCTCAATCGCCTTTTGCCAGGCAACATCATCAAAACTCTCAAGTTCGCCTAAGGGTGGTGCCCCATCGTTATTGATCAAAATATCGATCTGTTTAAATTTGCCTAAGGCCTCGGAAATGATTCTTTCGCAATCAGCACCCTTGCGGATGTCAGCGGCAATGGCGAACGTGCTGGCTCCGGTTTCGGCTGTGATCCTTGCGCAGGCCTCGTTCAGCGGTTCTTCTTTGCGTGCCACCATGGCAACAGTAGCCCCCTCTGAGGCCAGCAGATGCGCGATGGCATAGCCGATCCCTTGGCTTGCGCCGCCGACTAAAGCCATTTTTCCGCTCAGTGATAAATCCATTAGTTAGCCTCGGTGATGCCAAACAAACGCTCAGCATTGCGATGAAACACGCGTTCGAGAATGTCATCGGTATAGCCGAGGTCTTTCCAGTCTTGCACCAGACGCTCGTAGCGAAACAGCGGATAGTCAGCGCCAAACATCACCCGATCTTTCAAACGTGAACGAATCTCTTTTTTAAAGGGATCGGTGAAGTATTTGGGCGACCACCCGTGTACTTCGCTCCAAACGTTAGGCTTGTGGATCATGATTGAAATCATGTCATCTTGCCAAGGCCAGGCGGGTCGCCCGCTGATGATTTGTAAATCTGGAAAATCAATCGCTAGTTCATCGATGTAACGGGGGTGGCACAGGTCAAGTTTGATACCGGCCCCACCGCGCAAGCCAGCACCCGCCCCTGTGTGACCCACCAATACCAAAGCTGGGCGGTTATGCGCTTGCAGAACTTCGTAAATAGGGTGATAGATCGGGTCGCTCGCGGCAAAACCCGTACCCGAACCTGACACACAAAACCCTACAAAGCCTTTGCTCAGCTTGATGCAGCGCTCGAGTTCATCGGCCGCAGCCTGACCTAAACGCGGATCCATCTGTAGCCAATTGCCAAAAATGCAGTCTGAAAACTTAGCCTGAGTCTCGATGGCATAGTCGTGCAGAGGCTTGACCTCTTCAATCGATAGATTCTTGGTAAAGCCAAAATCCAAAATAGTCTTGACCTGGTTGGCGCGCAGGTAAGCGGCCATCTGTTCTTCAGTGTCGTACGTTGGGGTTGAATTCCAGGTACTTTTTTGTTGTGCCAGGGCGTCGGCCGAACGTAGCACGTAGCCGCGCTCTGTGCCCCAGTGTGAATGCAAGTCAACGATCCGCATAGTGTCTCCTAATCGCCAACGATAGTAGAAACTTGCTTGGGTGCTGTCAACGCAGGTATGCCACTGGTCGATTGTCTGAAGACAGAAGGCAACGAACCTTGTTAAGCTTGTGCTCGATCTAATCATTTTCATGCAGAGTGCTCACTTGAAAAATCAAAAATTACTGACGTTAGTGCAGCATCTGAGCGGTTTGGTCGAGCGCGAGCGGGCTGAACCCGAATTGCTCAAGCAAGGGGCTGCCTTGTTGGCAACGCTGGTCGCACAAGACGACTGGCTGCCAGAACAATTTACCGTGCCTCACCCCGAGTTCTATCGGCAGTATTTGCTCTACGCAGATCCGCTTGAGCGGTTTTCAGTGGTGAGCTTCGTGTGGGGTGCCGGACAGAAGACCCCTGTACATGACCATATGACTTGGGGCCTGATTGGGATGTTGCGCGGTCAAGAGATCGATACACATTACTTTAAGCAAGCAGACGGCAGTTATGTACGCGGCGAAAGTCATGTGCTTACACCAGGTAGTGTATGCAGCGTCTCCCCTGCAACGCACGATGTGCATGAGGTTGCAAATTTTTATGCGGACCAGACCTCAATCAGCATCCACGTGTATGGCGGCAATATTGGTCGTATTAGTCGGCATGTGTTTGACCCTGTAACAGGCGCAGCCAAAACCTTTATCTCTGGGTACAACAGTGACGTTGTCCCAAATCTCTGGAATTGATCATCGTGTTTAAATCTAGTTCAATCGCTGCTGTGCAACTGTGTGAGTTCCAAGACGTGCGCAATGCGCTGCTTGAAAAACGCGAGATCGCGTTTTTAGATGTGCGCGAAGAAGATCCGCACGCACAGTCTCATCCGTTGTTCGCTGCAAATTTTCCCCTGTCGCGTGTTGAGCTTGACGCTTATTCAAAGTTACCTCGCCGTGACGTACAGATAGTCACTCTGGATGAAGGCGATGTCAGTTTGGCAGAGTCTGATGCCATGTTGGCCGCGCGTCGTTTAGTTGAGTTGGGTTTTACCCAAGTCGCTGTGTTTGCGGGTGGGGTACGTGCCTGGAAAGCGGCGGGCGGCGAGCTGTTTCGCGATGTGAATGTACCAAGTAAGTCGTTCGGTGAATTGGTCGAAGCCAAAAAGCATACACCCTCGCTCTCAGCGCCTGAAGTGAAGGCGCTGATCGATCAACAAGCCGATGTGGTGATTGTCGATGTGCGTCGCTACGATGAGTACAACACGATGAGTATCCCCACGGCCACGAGTTGCCCAGGCGCTGAGTTAGTGTTGCGCATCGCTGAACTGGCCCCGCGACCAGAAACGCAAGTCATCGTCAACTGCGCGGGCCGTACGCGTAGCATCATCGGCACTCAGTCTTTAATTAACGCCGGCATCCCCAATAAAGTGTCAGCCTTGCGCAACGGCACGATCGGCTGGACACTTGCAGGACAGGCGCTAGATAAAGGCGAGACCCGAAAGTTTAAAGATGTGTCTGAGCAAACGATGCAGACCGCAGCCGCTCGTGCGCGCAGTGTTGCAGAGCGTGCGGGCGTGAAGCGTGTGACGTGGTCAGAGGCGCAAACTTGGCAAGCGCAAACAGAGAGTACGACGTATTTTTTTGACGCTCGTACGCCTGAAGAATTTGCTGCGGGCCACATCGCGGGGTTTCGGTCAACGCCTGGTGGGCAGTTGGTGCAAGAAACAGAAATGGTCGCCCCAGTGCGTGGCGCCAGAATTGTTTTGGTAGATTCAGACGGCGTGCGCGCCAATATGACGGCCTCGTGGCTGGCCCAGATGGCGTGGGATGTTTATGTCTTGACCGAGTTGCCAGTCGGGGCCTTTTCCGAGACGGGTCCTTGGGTTCCTGAGTGTGCAAAGCTGCCCATTGTTCAAGCGATGACAGTGGCAGAGTTAGCGGCTGCGTCAGTGGGTGATATCGCGCATGATGTCGCGGCTAAAAAAATTCTTGTGATTGATCTAAGCAAGCATGCTCAGTATGTACAAGGGCACATACCCGGTGCGCAGTATGTGTTGCGCTCGCAGTTTAAGCAGGCACTTGGCCAGCTGCCTAGGGCTTCGGCTTATGTCTTGGTGTGTCCGGACGGTTTGCTCTCAGGGTATGCGTACGCTGAAATTTCTGTGCTGCTCAGCGCACCGGTATCAGTGTTGACGGGCGGCATGCAAGCCTGGAAAGCCGCCGGGTTGGCGCTTGAAAAAGGCGCCACCGCGTTACTCTCAGAACCGATTGATCGTTACAAACGGCCCTATGAGGGCACCGATGCACCGCGCGAGGCGATGCAGGCTTACCTTGATTGGGAGTTCGGCTTAGTGGCGCAACTGGGCGTAGATGGCACGCACCACTTTGAAGTGGTGTGAGATGATGCTTACGTCGTGTAAAGCACCTCTTTCAACAGATCGAGAAATAGACGCTCACCATGGCGAACCTTTTGTTGCCAGTCTTGGCCAGAGTCTTCGTTGGTGTGGTCTGTCACATATTTAAACGAGCGCCACGCAATGTTGTGGTCGTGGGCAATTGCAGCGATCGCAAAAAGCTCCATGTCCACCACATCGACGTTGTTAGCTTCAAACCAAGGGTCTTTGGCCATCACAAAACTGTCGCCTGTGCCGCAGGTGTAGCGTCCGGATCCTGAGAGGTACTCATAAGGGCGTGTACAGAAGGGCACCTGACCACGAGGTGCTAAGGGCTCGGCAATCATGTCGCGCTGCACCACACGATGAATTTCGATGAGCCCACTCGCGTGTGAGGCCACAGCACCCACCGTACCAAAATTGAAAATACGCTTTGGCCGACTTTGCCCTATCGCCCTGAACGTGGCGATGGCTGCATTGAGTTTGCCGATGCCAGAGTAGTAAATCTGCACCCCATTGGGTAGCAGACTGGCATCTAACTCGCTAGCGAGCGCCGTAATGATGATGGTGTCGATGGTCATGTGGTTTAAGATAAATCAGTTAACCTACATCATATGCCGGCATACTGAGACAAACAACAAGACTTGCCGACTGTTTACAGTCGCTAAATCAGACTGCGGCGTTAGACCGTAGCAAGATGAACATGCGTGTTGAGGCCAATAATTTGCATTTTTTGTCTTTTGAAAGACGTCGCTGAGAAAATAGATGAACGCTTTACTGATTTCGCTGAATGACCTGTCTTGGTCGATTTTGCTGCCCGCCTTTTGTGCGGGCTTGCTCGTGATTGCAACGCATGTGCCGTTAGGGATGCAGGTTTTGCAACGGGGCATCATCTTTATTGATTTGGCCATTGCCCAGGTTGCAGGGCTCGGTGCGTATTTCGTTACGATGCTGTTGGGTAGTGAGGCGCCGGTGCTGTGGGTGCAGTTGGGGGCGATGGGAATGGCCTTGGTGACAGCTTGGTTGCTGGTGGCGACCGAGCGCGTGACCACGCGGTATCAAGAACCTGTGATTGGGATTGTGTTTGTGTTGGCGGCAACGGCCGTTGTGCTGTTGCTCGCCAATGATCCGCATGGTGGACAACATTTATCAGAATTGTTGGCGGGTCAAATTTTGTGGATTGGCTGGGCGCAGATTTTTTACTCGGCGCTGGTGACACTGGCTTTAGTGGGCGCAATAGTTTTATTTCAAGGCAAACGTTTCTGGTTCTATAGCTTGTTTGCCGTAGCGATTACCGTTTCGGTCCAACTCGTTGGGGTATATCTGGTCTTTGCGACGCTGATCATCCCCGCGCTGGCCACGATCAAGCTCGAAGGCAAGCGGTGGCGGCTTTGGGCCACCTACCTGGTTGCGCTAGTTGGCTACGTGTTGGGCTTGCTGGGTTCGGCTTTGTTTGACTTGCCCACGGGCCCACTGATTGTTTGGACGCTGGCAGTTGTGGGGGTTATGGCTTTGTTGATGCTGCGCCGTCAGCGCAGTTCACAGTTTTAGATGCCATTAGTCATTTCACACCCACGCCGCTGAAATTAAGGTGCCTCTTTGGGCCACAAGATCATTTGCGTGCAGCGAAACAAGGCAATTTTTTTGCCCGTCGCTTGGTCGCTAACAACTGCATCCCAAACTTGAGTGTTGCCGCCCAGATGTTGCGCTGTTGCGGTACATAAAATGACTTCGCCCTCGCCGCGCACAGTGCCTAAGTGATTGCTTTTGAGCTCAATGGTGGTGAACGAAAGCGCACCCTTAGGTAGGTGCGCCATGGTCGCGTACCCACAGGTGGTATCGGCTAAGGCAATCACGCTCGCGGCGTGCAAGTAGCTATTGGGTGCGAAATGGACCTTACGCAACACCATGCGGCTTTTCAAAGTGTTTTCTGAGACTTCAAGCGCTTCAACACCCATCAGCCCTGGCAAATTTTCACCACTGCGCTTGTTAAGTTCAGGTACGGTCATTTCTGGGCGAAGCTTAGACATCTTGAGAATCTCTTGTAAAAAGTGAAAAAAAACGTGTACTTTGTGGAACTGAGCGTGCTGCATGACTTTTTTGATCGAATGCGCAGCCAAACCATGATTATGCATGACCTTGCCTAGGAACAAAAAATGATGTCTTCGTCGAATAAAAAGATACCCACCCCGAGCTTGATGGCGAACGACCGCCTGGTGCAAGGCTTTTCAAGTCATCGACTCGCCCATTTAACGACCGTCATGCAGGCACAGGTCGAGGCAGGCGTGTTTCCTGGTGCCGTGACGGCGATTTTGCATCGCAACCAGTTGGTGCATTTTGAGGCGCATGGGTATTTGGATGCTGCCCGTAGCCAACCGATGACAAAGGATGCGTTGTTTCGCCTGGCTTCGATGACCAAGCCCATCGTCACGACCGTAGCCATGATGATGGTCGAGCAGGGCGTGTTCAGTCTGCAAGATCCCATTACGCGGTGGCTACCTGAGCTCAAGGACTTAGTGGTTGAAACACCTGCGGGCGATGTGCCATTGGTACGCCCGATTTGGGTGCAGGACTTGATGCGCCATACTTCGGGTTTTGTGTATGCAGGGACGGCGCAATCGCCACGCATCAAAGCCTTGTACGAGCAATTCAACATTGAATCGCGTGTCGATGACATCAGCGCTGACGAGATGCTGCGCAACTTAGGCAAAATCCCCTTGGCGAACCAGCCAGGTACGTTTTGGGAGTATTCGATTTCGGTCGATGTCTTGGGGCTCTTGCTTGAGCGGGTATTGGGTCAACCACTAGATCTTATCGTGGCGCAAGCACTGCTTGAGCCGCTTGGTATGAAAGATACGCGGTGGTGGGTGACGCCTGAGCAAGAAAAAAGGCTGGCACAAACGCTTGATGATGACCCCTTAAAGGTTGGTATGCTCAAGTCATATCGGCAGCATTACAACCCGGCGGGCAAAAGTTATTTTAAAGGCGGTGGCGGCTTAATCGGTTCAACCTCCGATTATTTGCGCTACCTGCAAATGATGATTAATAAAGGTGAGTTTGAGGGTAAGCGTTATCTATCGCGTAAGTCGGTTGACTTGATGCTTTCGCAACATACCGTCGGGATGGCGGGCACAACCATTGCGAACACGGGCCCCGGCTATGGCTTTGGTTTGGGCTTTGCGATCAGGCAAGGGCAGGGCATGTGCTGGGTACCTGGTTCAACTGATGATGCGATGTGGGCCGGCGTGTGGGGCACGAGCTTTTGGCTCGATCCAACCGAGCAACTCGCCGCGGTGATCATGGCGCAAGGGCCGACGCACAAAACACATACGCGGATGTTGTTTAAAAATTTGGTATACGGGGCGCTTGTTGAATAGTAGATGAGTGACTAAAGATCGAACATGATTCACATCTTCGATGAATGGTTGAGAAGTGAAGCATTATCCGAAGTGCTAGTGGCAAAGCGTTAGTGGCTGAGTCATCTAGAAATGCATCATTAAGGCAGTCATAGTTATGAGTATTTGAAAATTTAATCCCATCAAGATTCTGGAGAGACAAAATGCTATTTTCAAAAAAACAGTTCTCGCGTAGTCGTACGCCCGGCGCTGGCATGGCGTTTGCTGCTGCCTTGCTGCTAGGCGTACCAACCGTCTTTGCACAACCTGCTGCAACCCCCGCGGCGGCGGCTCAACCCGCAGCCGGGGTGATCATCCAAGGCTTTTCAAGTGACCGTTTGGCCCGAATTGCCCCCTCGATGCAAGAGCAAGTGCGCACGGGCATGTTTCCAGGCGCCGTCACAATGGTGGCGCGTAATGGGGTGGTGGTACATAACGAAGCCCATGGGTTTTTAGATGCAGCCAAATCTAAGCCGATGCCCAAAGACGCTTTGTTTCGACTGGCCTCAATGACTAAACCCATCGTGACCGTTGCGGCCATGATGATGGTCGAACAAGGAAAAATGGGTCTCAACGATCGAATTACAAAGTGGCTGCCCGAATTAAAAGATTTGAAAGTTGAAACGGCAAGCGGTGACGTACCACTGAATCGCCCGATCTGGGTGCAAGACGTGATGCGTCACACCGCGGGCTTTGTGTATGCGGGTGGTACGAAATCGCCACGGATTAAAAAAATGTATGACGAGCTCAACATTGAGTCGCGTGAAACAGATATCACTACCGACGACATGCTGAAAAATCTTGGTCAAATTCCTTTGGCCAATCAGCCCGGCACGGTTTGGGAATATTCAATTTCGGTTGACGTCTTAGGTCTGTTGCTTGAGCGCGTCGCTCAAAAACCGTTAGATGCAATTTTGAATGAATTGTTGCTTGGCCCCTTGGGCATGAAAGACACAACATGGTGGGTGCAGGCCGATCAGCTTGGTCGGATGGCAGAGACGCTTGACAGCGATCCGCTGAAGGTTGGGATGCTCAAATCGTATCGGCAAACTTATAACCCATTAGGTAAGAGTTACTTTAAAGGCGGTGCGGGCTTGGTGGGCACAGCGACTGACTATCTGAAATTTTTGCAAATGATGGTCAATGGTGGTGAGTTGGATGGCAAGCGTTACTTGTCACGAAAGACCGTTGAGTTCATGTTGTCGCAGCACACGGTTGGCATGGGTGGCACGACCTTTAACAGCACAGGCCCCGGATACGGCTTTGGCTTGGGCTTTGCCGTGCGTTTAGATGAGGGCATGGCTTGGGTGCCAGGTTCAAAAGGTGACGCGATGTGGGCCGGTGCTTGGGGCACAAGCTTTTGGATTGATCCTAAAGAAAAACTTGCGGCTGTCATCATGGCGCAAGGGCCATCGAATCGCACTCACACCCGCATGTTGTACAAAAATCTAGTGTACGGGGCGTTAATTAAATAACATGTCAGTTGCTACTTCACAGCAAGAAACACCGCCACGTCTGGATCCGAGCCGCTTGCGGCTGATTGCGGTGGCGGTGTATCAAAGTATCGGCGTGCCAGCGCAAGACGCACAGTTAACCGCCGATACCTTGGTGCCTCCGGGGCTTTAGCCAGCCCCTACCAATATTCTCATACTTGGCATGGCATTTGCTTATAGCCAAGTGGTATATCCAAACACAGTGATTGATGCGCGCTTCACCGTATCATTTGGCTTGCCTTTTTTTCTTCTATTGAGTTATCTGGAGCCCTTCAATGAGCAACGACAATGCCCCTTCAACCGTCAAAGCCTACTTGCGCCCAATTGATCGCGACGGTTTGTTAGGCTTCGCTGAAAAAGGTCGTGCAGACCCAACGCGAAAAGGCACCAATAAAGTGCATACCGTGTGCGAAGGTCAGTACCGAACCCTCAGCTACGTTGGCAAACATCAGCCGGTTGTGGTTGACGAGCCCCCCCATTTATTTGGGCAAGATACGGCGCCGGCACCAGGTGAAGTTGTCTTATCAGCGCTCGGCGGCTGTTTGGCCGTTGGGATCACAGCAGTCGCGACCTGGAAGCAAGTTAAGTTGTCAAAGCTCGAGCTGTTTCTAGAGGGCGATATCGGTAACCCTGCGGCCTGGGGCGCAGGCGGTGCAGAGATGGCACCGCCTCAAATGGGCTTTCAGGCAATACGCGTCAAAGTAGTGCTCGAGGGTGATGCGTCGCGCGAGCAACTTGATGAAATCGTGCGTCATGCCAATATGTACTCGCCCGTTGCCAACTCAATGCGTAATCCGATTGGATTTGAAATCGGGCTAGCCTAATTCATTGCGTCATCTCGCTTGTACTCGGCGCCTCTTCAAACCAGGTCCAAGCGAAAGTCAAAACGTAACTTTGAGTTCGAATCATGAACCCCACAGATGCAAGCCGCGCCATCCTAAATACGCCGACAAGCGATTTGCTGGCGCGTGTCAAACACATCGCTAGCGGCGACTTAGCCAGTGCCGCTTACAAAATCGATCACGAAGGTTTTTATCCCGCTGGCATCATGCAGACCTTGGGTCAAGCCGGTGCCTTTGGTGCGCACCTAGATCGCAGTGGACAAAAATTCGGCCTGGCGATCGACGCGATGCGCGAGATCGCACGCAATTGCGGCTCAACCGGATTCTTATCGTGGTGTCACGACGTATGCGGTCTGTATCTCGAGCAATCGGGTAACCCTGCCTTGATGGGAACCATCTTAGATGAACACTCCTGTGCCAATACATTAGGCGGCACAGCGCTCTCCAATCCAATGAAAACCTTTGCGGGCATTGAAAAAATGCTGTTGCGCGCCAAGCGCGTACCGGGCGGTTATCGGGTCAGTGGCGCGTTGCCGTGGGTCAGTCACATCGGCCGCGGGCAATACTGTGGTGCGATTGCAGGTGTGTATTTGGATGACGGCAGTACGTCACACGAAATTATGTTTTTGCTTAGATGTACCGACGACGTGGTACTGCGGCAATGTCCTGAATTTTCTGGCATGGAAGGCACGAGCACTTGGGGGATTCGTCTAGACGATTATTTTGTCAGCGAAGATGCGTTGATCGCTGACCCTGCCAAGCCGTTTATTGCGCGAGTGCGCGCAGCGTTCGTGTTGCTTCAAACAGGTTGGGCACTTGGGGTCACTCAAGGCAGTATTGAGTCGATGCTTGAAGTTGAGCCGCTGTTAGGCCATGTCAATAAATTTTTAGATAATCGTCCTGACGAATTGCAGGCTGAACTTGATGATTTAAGCCAGCGCATTCAGACGCTTGCTTTGACGCCTTATGATGGCAGCGTTGATTATGTGATCAGTGTGCTTGATGCACGTGCGCAGAGTGCCGAACTGTCACTGCGGGCATCACAGTCGGGTTTGTTGCATCAGGGCGCACGCGGCTACATGATGAATACAGCCCCGCAACGTCGTATCCGTGAGTCTCACTTCGTGGCAATCGTCACGCCCGCGATTAAGCATTTACGCTGGGAGATGGCTCGCTTATCTAAACAGGTGTTGCCTGCATGACGCAAGACCAAGCCTGGAAACAGTTTATTTGTCGTGCTTGTGGCCTGATTTACGACGAACAACTCGGCGATCCTGACAGCGGGATTGCGCCAGGTACGCGATTTGCAGAGATTCCGGACGACTGGGTTTGCCCCTTGTGCGGTGTCGTGAAAGCCGACTTCGAGCCCTATGAGTCATTGAGCGCCACGCCTGTGACTGGCAGTGCGCCTTTGAAACTGGCTCGTGGCGTCGGAGTCGTGATTGTTGGAGGGGGTCAGGCCGGCTGGGCTGCCGCTGAGGCGGTGCGTGCTCAAGATGCTGTGGTGCCGATTACGATGGTGACCGCTTGTGAGGGCGATCGCTACCTCAAGCCTGAACTCTCGATTGCGCTGCGCCGTCGCTCGAGTCGTGAGTCGCTAGTCCGTGAAACTGGCGTAGCCAGTGCGGCTCGCCTTGGGGTGCGACTCATGGCCCAGACCTTTGCTGTGGGCTTATCACCTGCACTGCATCAGTTACGTACTACGCGAGGTAATTTGCAATACACCTCTTTAATCCTGGCCCAAGGCGCGCGACCTGCGTTGCCCGAGGCGTTGCCGGCTCATCTTTGCTGGAGAATCAATGATTTGGACGCGTGGGTCAGGCTCAAGCGCCAGTTAGGTGACGCGCCAAAACATATTGTCATTATCGGGGCTGGGATGGTGGGGTGCGAATTAGCCGATGATTTTATGGCGGCTGGGCATCAGGTGACTTTGCTTGACTTGCAACAAGCCCCCTTGGCGGCTTTGTTGCCCGAACAGGCGTCTGGACGTTTGCGTGCAGCACTTGAAGCTGCGGGCGTGAAATTTTTAGGTGCGACGCAAGTCGCGGGGGTGACTCAACGCGCTGGGGGCACGAAGTCTGTCGCGCTTGTTGGTGCTGCGGCGATTGAGTGCGACGAAGTGGTCGCTGCGACTGGGCTGGTGACCGATACCCGCCTGGCGGCCGGCGCAAAATTGAAGGTTCATCGAGGCATCGTGGTTGATCCTTTGACGCTGCAGACGAGTGCAGACGATGTGTACGCTCTTGGCGACTGTGTCAGTATTGATGGCATGCCTTGTCGCTTCATCGAGCCGATTTCAAAACAGGCGCATGCCATTGCCAGCGCAATTGCCGGTCATGTGGATGCCCCTTATTTGCACAGCGACCCGGTGATACGCTTGAAAACACATTCTTTGCCGGTGGTGATGCACGGAATCCCCGTTTCTGATGGGCGTTGGTGTGTGGTGTCAGACACGGCAAAACAGCTCAAAATGACTCAACAAGTTGACGGCGTTGATTGTTGTACGCTTGAGCTTGGCTGAGGTTGCACGCAAATCCGATAAAAAATACGGCTTTGCGAAAGCGTTCAAATTGAGTATCGTAGGGCATGCTAAGGGCGGCTATCGTGCGCAAAGGGTGGCGAGATCCCCACCGATGTTGTGTGCTGCGTAGTCATCCCTTACTTAAGATTTAAATAAAACAATCGGAGACTTTCAATGAGATTTAGTATTCAACACGCAAAAGACAAGCCCTTTTCGCACGACGGTTTGCGCGAGTATTTTGATTATCGCGATTTAGGTATTTATGACTCGACCGATAAAAAGGTGGTCGCGCATGTGATAAAGGCCAGTAAAGGTAGCAACGCGCACGGCGATTGGCACTGCCATGAAGTCGAATTTCAGTTTGTGTTTGTTTTAAAAGGCTGGGCCATTTTTGAATATGAAGGCCACGGTACCCATAAGCTTGAGGCCGGCACCTGTGTGCATCAGGCCCCTGGTATTCGTCATCGTGAAATTGAACACTCTGAAGATTTTGAAACGCTTGAATTGATTTTGCCAGGCGATTTCAAAACAATTCAGCTGCCTTAAGTCGAACTGTTTGGTGGCTTGAATCTCAACGATTCATCGACTGGCAAGCAAGCCATTCACCGGATTTGAATGACAAGATTCAATGTCCATGGTTGAACTCAAAGCGGTGACTTGAACGCCTCTTCAAGGCGCATCTCTTGGCTAAACAGTCGTGCGCTTGCCTGATACCCCGCGACAGTGAGGTGTATCAAGTCGCGAGCCATCAGTGGTGGACTTTGCTTGAGCCAGGCGTACGAGCCGCCTGGTCCGCCCATCGCTCGCTGCCAGTCCCAAAACCCACAGCCGTTCTGTTGACCAACAGTTTGTTGAATGCGGCTGATTTGTTCGTGAATACGCGAGTAGACCAGTAGCTCTTTTGCGATCGCCGGTGCCGTGCTTGTGCTTTGAGGCTGATCTTTTTGAGTGTTCGCGCGCGGCTTGGATTTGTTAGACCGAGCAATGAGTGTGCCGCGATCTGTCGGGCCCAGCAACACGCAGACGGCCTTTGGGTAAATGCGCCGTAAATTTTGCAGACTGGCCGTCAGATCGTTTTCGTACTGAAGGGGATCAAAGGGTTTTTGATTGCCTTCGTTTGTGCCGTACTGAAGTAATACGACGTCGTAAGGCGTTTGATTGCCCAGTGCCTGAAAGTACTCAGGGTCGATGAGCTTCCAGCTGCGCACTGTTGCCCCCGGTATCGCAAGGGTGTCAAAATACAGGCGTGCTGGTTCGGCGTAGGCCGGTACAAATCCCTCAAGACTGATCGACCCCTTCACAAGCCGTAACTTGAGCGTTGACATCAAGCCTCCTTGGATTTGAATCTGTATGGCGCCTCGCTCATTGAGTGTCAGCTCAACCAGTTGTTCGGGTAACTGATCAATCGTGATGCCCAGCGTGGTGGGCATTGTGCTGGCTGCATACATAATATCGACCCCACGCAGGTTTGGCTGTTGTCCTTGTGTTCGAAAGTCAACCCATTGATAGCTGTTGTTAATCGTCGAAGTCAGGCGTGCCATGCCGCGTGAAAATTTTACGCCCTCTTGCCCACCAACGTATGCGAGGTCGTACTTCCAACCTTGCCCCTGGCATTGCTTGCGCAGCGGCAAGCGCACGCCACCACGTGCGAGCGTAGGCGGGATGAAACGTGGCTGCACCTTGTCTTTTGGCAAGCTGACCGATTGAAAGAGTTCTTCAGCAAAAAAATTCGCCGCAGCGTGACTGTCGCCCCAAAGGCCAATATTGAGCGGGCGTGATTTAGGCAACTTTGAAAAAAGACCGACTGAACTCTGAGTGCTTGCAGCCGAGTGAGGTAAAGATTTTATAAACTCAAGTAACAGATCTTCTTCAGGGATTTCGTAAAGCTCTTCAATTGGTGGGGGTGTTGTTTTGGGCCGCGCTGGCGGTTGACTGATCGGACATTGCAGATCTGGAGCGGGAGAACCAGCTTGAATGGTGAGGGTTTGTGCGAACAGGTTGCAGCTGTTACCCATGAACAGCAGGCTGAGGCACGCGGTGGCGAACGAAGTGCGTAGCGTCGCGTGACTACGTGAATACGCTCTCATGGCTTGGCTTGTTTTTTAATTAACTCATACAAACGATGACTAATTAAGCGCAAGCCGGCGTGAGTGAAATGAATGCCGTCGTCTGCTCGAAGCATGACTTGTCCTTTGCCCGGTTCATTGACAAATTTTTTAAAAGGTTCGTCTAAGCCACCTAACAAATCTTCCGTTGAAAGATAGTCAAAATTAAACTGACTCGCCTGCTCTCTGAAGATTTTATTTTGCACGATGGCTCCGCGTTTCACGCGATCTTCTTTCATGTTGGGCAAGCCAATCCAAATCACGTGAACTTGGCGGTCTTGCGCAAACTGCATCACTTCAATGACCCGGTCACGGTATTTGTCTTCCCACTCGGGTGTGCCAAAGACAAAACGCTTTGCGCCTTCATAAATATCCCAAGGGTCGTTAGGTCCTAAAAATATGGCAATCAGTTCGAAGCCACGACTGAGTGTCTCGTCTTTGATTTTTGTGGGCCAGTCGAAATAGCGACGTACTGTCAGGCCAGTGCTTTGCGCGCTCAGGTCAACGAAGACACCCTTGGGATTTTCTTTGCGTAACTGATTGATCACCAAGGGTGCCACCCCTTGCATCATCGAATCACCGGCAAACAGTATCTTAGGAAATGTGATGGGGGGCGCCGCGACGTCGGTCGCTGCCCGCTGATGGGTGGCAGCCATCACATTTGAAGTTGGTGGGACAGAGGGTGCCGACGCTGTCACGGCAGCGGTTGCGGCAGGAGCAGGCGCCACAACAGGAGCAGGCGCCACAACAGGAGCAGGCGCTACAACAGGAGCAGGCGCTACAACAGGAGCAGGCGCCACAACAGGAGCAGGCGCCACAACAGGAGCAGGCGCCACAACAGGAGCAGGCGCCACAACAGGAGCAGGAGCCACAACAGGAGCAGGCGCCACAACAGGAGCTGGCGCCACAACAGGCGCAGGCGCCACAACAGGCGCAGGCGCCACAACAGGAGCAGGCGCCACAACAGGAGCAGGCGCTACAACAGGCGCGGGAGCAACCAAAGGAGCAGAGGCAGCTACAGAGACGGGAGCCGCAATAGGGCTTGGAGCAGGAGCAACCAAAGGAGCAGGGGAGACAAATGGAGCGAGGACGACGAGTGGAGCAGGGTCCACAATAGTCGCTTGATCCCCGACAAGGCTAGGTACCACGAGTGGCACGTTAGAGAGAGTGCTTGCGCTGTCGTTTGTTTGATTTTTGAGCGTTGTGTCGCTGACTGGTGTGGTTAATTTCGTCGAGTCAGAGGCATCGTTGCGTTGATTTGGCGTTAAAAGCTGCGACAGCTTAGTCGAGGTGAACTGTTGCACCTTGGCGATCAGGTCTTGTGTTTGACGTGATAACGCGAAGGCGTCTTCGGGCACTGCCGCACTAAGAGTGATGTGATAGCGCGAGCCAAGATACCGATCGAACGAATCAAGCCATAGCACGGTGTTGAGTAACACCACTACGAGTAAAAAGAGGTAAAGCGGGCGTTGGGCTTTGCTCATGTCAAAATCGATAATAAATAAAACTGGGCACCCCGTTGGGGCCTAATAAAATCGCCATAAAGGCAAGCCCACTCACTAAACAGGTCAGTGCTATCCACCCGAGCTCGGTGAGCCACTGCACACAGGCTTGTTCAAGGCGTTGAGCCTGCGCGCTTAACAAAAAGAAAATGATCACGAAGGCTGCGAGCAGGCCGTGTTGAAATTCAGGCGTGCCCAAGCCATTGGCGAGTGCCGAGAGTAATTGCAAGGCCGCCTCATTTGTGTCAGCCCTAAAAAATACCCAAGCGAGCGCAATGTAAGATAAGGTGAAGAGTCGTGCGAGCGCGACCGGCATCGCTTGCTCTTTGCCAAGCATCTTATCGTAGAGGTTGACGAACACCACGCCGAGTCCGTGTAAAGTACCCCAGACAATAAAGGTAGAGTTGGCGCCATGCCATAGTCCACTGATCACCATCGCTAACAGGATATTGATCTGCGTGTGTGCGAAGCCCTTTCGGTTGCCGCCCAACGGAATGTAGACATAATCACGGATAAAGCTTGAGAGTGAAATGTGCCAGTGGCGCCAAAATTCTTGCAGGTTGATGGCTAAATAGGGCTGCTTAAAATTGATAGGAAGACTGAATCCGAGCATCAAAGCGAGCCCGGTGACAATCAAGGTATAGCCGGCGAAGTCTAAAAAAATCTGCAACGAATAGCCTACGATGGCTGCAAACGCGGTCACAAACGTTTGTGAGTCTGGATATTTAAAGGCCTCGTCGACAAACGTTGCGGCTAGCCACGAGGCAAAGACCATTTTTTGAAAGAGTCCTAGCAAGAGGTAGTAAATCGCCTTTTGTGTTTGGCGCGGCAACCCGACGTCTGGCCCGTCAAGTTGTGCAAAAAAGTCACGAGCACGCATGATCGGCCCCGCAAACAAGGTCGGCCAAAAAGATAAGAATAAAAGCAGATGAATAAAAGAGGTGCGAGGCGGTTTACTTTCGTACTGCCAGACAAGGTAGGTGACTGCCTGGAAGGTGAAAAATGAAATCCCAGCAGGTGCCACGATATCAATAATGGGCAGTAACGCCTGCATGCCCACGTTGGGCATCAGCGTCGAGAGCAGTTGACGGACAAATTCGTAATATTTGCTTGCGAGTAGCAAAACTAGACTCACCAGCACACTGATGGCAAACCAGAGCTTGCGACGAGGATGAGTTTTGCAAGACTGTACCCATCGACCCGCCAGCCAAATATAGGCACTAAACAGCAGCAAGATACCGGCGAATTGCACCGACCAGGTGGCGTAAAGCGCGTAACCTGAAAGCGTTAAAAACCCCAGTTGGATTGAACGGTGACGGTTAAGTGACCAGTAAATGGGGAAGAAAATCAGGGCAATGAGCGCAAACTCTGGCGACACGAAGCTCATGGCAACAGCGCAGCGTCGGACTTAAAACCAGAGTAAGCAAGCATGCTGGTACGAGATATCAGGGCGAATGGTGACTAAGAGCCTTGCCAAGCAAGGCATTTCAGGTAAATTTTAACTTACTATGTCTTGTCTTAATTTTATGACTCGGCAACCCAGCATGACAGCTTTCACCGCTACGCCCTTTAAGGCAGTTCGCCGAAGATTAATCGCCGGGTGCGGGGCAGCGACTTTCGTGTTCAAAGTCAGCGCCGCTGCTACGACCACCGAAAACTTGCAACTGCGCCAGCCCGCAAGTGTGCCCCGAGCCGATCTCGACACTTCAGAGATCGTAGACCTCAAAACGAAACGTAAAATTAAACTGAAGATACGGTTACCCGTTCAAGCGAAGCCTACAGCGTTGATTTTGTATTCGCCGGGCTTGGGTAGTGGGGTGTCGAACGGAGCTGACTGGTGCGAAGCGTGGCGTGAGGCAGGCTATGTCGTTGCGACGCTTGCGCACCCAATCACCGATGACAGTATCTGGAACACCAATAAAACCCGGTCATTAAAAATAACGATCGCCGAGGCTATCGCCTCGCCACAGTACGCCCTGCGTGTGAACGACTGCAGCTTTGCTTTAGACCACTTATTGGGCTTAACCTCGCTAAAACCCTATCTCGAAAAGTCTGGTGAGGGTAAGACCGGCTTGCACCGTCCCCGCATTGGCATTGCCGGCCACTCGTACGGCGCGCTGACGGTGCAGTCAATTACCGGGCAAGGCCAAGGCGGCAAAGGTTTGCTTGACCCTCGAATTGATGCCGCCATTGCCCTCTCACCAAGTGCAATGTCGCAAGAGCGTGCCGCTGCCATGGGTCAGGTCAAAGTGCCTTTCTTTTGTGTGACCGGCGATCTTGACGGTCATGTCACCTTTAAAAAAGGCGCTGATTCGGTGCGTCTTGGCGTACCACTCAGCCAACGCCAATGGGTGTACAGCCATTTGCCAAAGGGCAAGCGACAAGAACTCTTGGTGGCGCAGGCCGATCACATGACCTTTGCTGGCGAACCCATTGATGCCGAGCGCTTCAGCCGTGACGTGCCGTTGTCTGAACAAAATAACCCGAAAACGTGGGCGCGCGTGAGTGCCATGACGACTGCGTTTTGGGATTTTTATCTCAAGGCGGGCATGACAGGAGCGAATGAGAAGCGCGCGGCCTACATCGAGCGCATGCGCGCTCTTGCAGGCCCGCAAGATCAGTTAAAGTTCGATTAAGCTTGAAACAACATCTTCAATATCCTACCTGCGCTAAAGGGTGGAGGTTGATCAGCATAGCTGTGCAGTCCTTCGGATATTTAGATCGATTCATTGAAATTTCAAAATTCAAATAAGAGACCCAAAAAATGAAAATTATTGTGCTTCCAGGTGATGGAATTGGTGCCGAAACCGTAGCGGTTGCCGTTGATGCGTTAGAGCATGTCTCCAAGGTATTTAACTTAGGGCTAGAACTCAAGCACGATATCGCCGGACACGACAGTCTGAAAAAATACGGCACGACGATTCACGATGGTTTGATGGATTCAGTTAAACAGGCCGATGGTTTGATCTTGGGGCCAATGGCGACCTACGATTTCAAAGACGAATCAAAAGGCGAGATCAATCCGTCAAAGTTCTTCAGAAAAGGGTTGGATCTATTTGCGAATATCCGTCCAGCAAAAACCTATGCGGGCAGTGGCACCACCTACAAACCGCTTGATCTGGTGGTGGTGCGCGAAAACACCGAGGGTTTTTATGCTGACCGAAATGTCGAATCTGGCGGTAGCGAAATGTTGATTACGCCTGACGTAGTCGTCTCGCTACGTCGAATTACCCGCCAGTGCTGTGAGCGTATTGCGCGCTCGGCCTTCGAGTTAGCGATGACTCGCAAAAAGCACCTCACGATTGTGCACAAGGCAAATGTCTTGCGGATCGGTGACGGGATGTTCATTGACTCTTGCCTTGCGGTGGCGAAAGAGTTTCCGGCCGTCAAGGTTGACGATGTGATTGTCGATGCCATGATGGCTCATGTAGTGCGCGCGCCCGAGCGCTACGATGTCATTGTCACGACCAATATGTTTGGTGACATCTTGTCTGATCTCACGGCCGAGTTGGCGGGTAGTTTAGGGATGGCGGCCTCGATTAATGCTGGGACGCATTACGCAATGGCCCAAGCGGCGCACGGCTCGGCGCCAGACATCGCAGGGCAAAATATTGCCAACCCATTTTCGCAAGTGTGCTCTGCTGCCATGCTGTTGACTTGGTATGGGCAGCGCAAAGGCCGACCTGAGTTTGTGCAAGCCAGCGAGGCACTCGAGCAGGCAGTGACGCAAGCGATTGCAGCGAAAGAGTCAACGCGTGATATGGGTGGCAAGCTTGGTACAAAAGCAGCCGGGCAGGCGTTGTTGAAACGGCTTGCAGCCTGATCGCGGACGGCGCATACAACCCGATAGCGCTTAGGCGCGTGCGGCCAAAGCGGACATCGCTTCGGCGCCTGAGACCAAAACACACGTTATTTAGACGCGTGCGGTCAACGCAAAGGTCGCGATCGCTGCTTGCTGCAGCATTACTGGTTAATCACAATGTTGGCGGCTTTGCCAATCGCTTTCGAGGTTGCAAAATCTTTGGCTACGTATTGCGTAAACGCAGCACGGTCAAGGGTCATGATATCAACGCCTAAACTTTTAAAGCGCTCTTTCACGGCTGTTGTCGCGAGCGCTTGTTTAAGCGCTGCTGTGAGCTTGTCGGTCACGGCAGCCGGCATCCCTACTGGGCCAAACAAGCCTGTGAATGTCAAAATATCAACATCTTTCGCACCGAGTTCTTGAAACGTTGGCACGTCGGGCAAGAGCGCTGAGCGCGCATTGCCGCTTTGAGCGATCGCGACTAGTGTGCCACCTTTAATATGACCGATCGAGGCGACCACTTGGTCAAGAATGCTGTCGATCTGACCACCCACAGCGTCGTTGATCGCTGGCCCACTGCCCTTGTAGGGGATATGGGTGAGCTTGAGTTGCATCTTTAACGCGAGTAATTCTAGGGCAAGGTGTTGGCTTGAGCCGTTGCCGGCCGAACCAATTGAGACTGCAGAATTGGCAGCCTTGGCCTTGGCGGTGAAATCAGCGAAGTTTTTAATCTGGCCCTTCGGCGAAACACTTAACACCATGGGTGCTTCATGAATCGGGCCGATGGCGGTTAAATCTTTGGTCGGGTCGTAAGGTGCCTTTAGATCGAGCGCGGGTCCGACGGCGATCGAACCGCTTGAACCGAGCAGTAAGGTGTAACCATCGGGCGCAGCGCGCACAACGCCCAAGGTCCCAATAAAGCCGCCAGCACCAGGCTTGTTTTCAACCACGACTTGCTGGCCTAAGATCTCTGATAAAGCGGGTGCGATGGTACGCGCAGTAATATCAACGTTACCCCCCGGTGCCCAAGGCACAACGATTTTGATGGGTTGGCGCGGATAGTCTTGTGCTTGGGCCGAAAAGCCCAAGGTGCCTAGATAAAACGCGGCTAAGTATCCAAAAACGGAAGGGAGTTTGATCAGTTTCATTGCGGTCTCCGGGGCGTTGCTGATTGAAGGCAAGCGCTCAAGTTATCTATGGCTTAGACTAACGATTGTACGTGGTTGTGACAAACGAGCAACCTCCTAACTTATCCAAGATAAGGAAGTATTTTGAACACACTCAACGAGACGGCCCAAGGGGTCTACCTGATTACGGTGACCCCGTTTAAAGACAACGGCGAGCTTGACCTGCCCAGCACCGACCGGATGGTTGATTTTTGTCTAGAGCGCGGCGTGACCGGCCTGACGATTTTGGGGATCATGGGTGAAGCCACCAAGCTCACGGCCGAAGAATCGCGGTTGTTTGTGCGCCAGGTGCTGACTCGCGTGCAGGGTAAGGTGCCCGTGGTGGTCGGGGCCTCTGCGCCTGGCTTTGCGCCAATGGGCGAACTGACCAAAAGCGTGATGGATATGGGTGCAGCCGGCGTGATGGTGGCGCCGCCTGCGACCGTGCGTACTGATGATCAAATCAGCAGCTATTTTGAGATGGTCAATGAAACCCTTGGCTCTGACGTGCCTTGGGTGCTGCAAGATCATCCGGTTTCAACAACTGTGCAAATGTCGACCGCAGTCATTCTGAAAATTCTTAAAAACTCGCCGCGCTGTGTCATGCTCAAGCATGAAGACTGGCCAGGCTTAGCCAAGCTCAGCGCGATCTGCGCAGCAATGCAAAAAGGCGAGTTGCGCAAAATCTCGATTTTGACAGGCAATGGCGGTGGTCTGTTCTTGCCTGAAGAACTGGTGCGTGGTGCCAATGGTGCGATGACAGGTTTTGCGTACCCTGAAATGATGGTTGATGTTTGTGCGGCCTATGCGGCCGGCAAAGTTGAGCGAGCCTTTGATATTTTTGATGCGTACCTGCCTTTGGCCAAGTACGAACAGCAGGGTGGTATTGGCTTAGCTGTTCGTAAACATATCCTGGCCGAGCGTGGTGCGATTGCCTCAGCGGCGATTCGCAAGCCTGGGCCGAAATTATCGGCCCTTGATATCGCTGACATTCAACGGTTGACTGCGCGGCAAGAGAAAAAATTAAGTGCATTGAAGTAAGTGTGTCGCTTCGTTGTCAATCGCTTGTGCCGTTAGAGATCGAGTCACTTGCAATCATCTCAGCGGGCATATTGCTTTGAACTTAAAGTTATTTCACCTTCTTAGAGTACACCGCCATGATCAACATGCAACTCGATCCCAAAGTCATCGACATTCTGTCCAAAATCTCGACTGCAACCTTAACAACTATTTTGCTTAAAAAAGGTTTGCGTAACGTTTGGATGCGCGGCACTAAACCGATTCGCTCGGGCCAGCCGCGTTTGGTTGCGCGTGCATTTACTCTGCGCTTTGTGCCGGCACGCGAAGATCTTGCCACGCCCGAGTCATGGTCTTCGCCGATCTCAACACGCGGTGCGATCGAAGATATGCCAGAAGGTTGCATCGCGGTGGTCGACTCAATGGGCGTGACGGACGCTGGTATTTTTGGTGACATCTTGTGTGCCCGGATGGCCAAGAAAAAAGTCGCCGCCTTGGTGACCGATGGTGTGGTGCGTGATTTATCTGGAGTGCTTGGTACAGGCTTGCCAGTATGGTGCTCGGGGGCGGCGGCACCGCCGTCCGTGGCGGGTTTAACGTTTGTTGCCTGGCAGCAGCCGATTGGTTGTGGCGGCGTAGCCGTATTTCCGGGCGATGTCGTGGTGGTCGATGATGATGGTGCGGTGTTGATTCCGGCCGCGTTACTTGACGAGGTGCTGGTGAGTGCACAAGCTCAAGAAAAGCTTGAAAATTGGATCATGGAGCAAGTGCAGAAGGGCCATGCCTTGCCCGGCTTATATCCACCTAACGCTGAAAACCTCGCGCGTTACCAGGCTGAAACAGGTCAAAAGTAACGGCTTCAGGCAAGGCAGTCGCGTTCTGGCTCAACCGATGCAGTGTTTGAACAAGGTGTATGGGCGCAACCGGCGGCTTAGGCTTGCGAGTCCGGCTCGCGAGCTCTGAGCGTGGCGCGCAGCCTCTTAGTTCTGAGGCTTAATGGTTTGCCGCAGAAACGAAACCAAACCGATTGCCGCCACAGTCGCGGCAACGTATTGAAGCGGACGCGTTTCATCAAAGTCAATTCGGTCGACTAACAGGATGTAAATGCACAGTGCAGCACCGACGCTGGCCACGCGTAGCGGCCAAGCTTGTGGTACGAGCAGGCGGGCTGGTATGCGTTGTACCAACGTGACCCCGAGCATGCCGCTAAACAGTCCAACTGACATCCCTGCCAAGACATCGGCGGGCCAGTGCGCGCCGACGGCGACGCGTGCAAGGCCTGCGAGGGCAGCCAGCACAAACAGCCAACCGGCATACTTGCGCTGGGTTTGTGGCACGCTAAAGTACAGCGCGGTGGCTAGCGCGAACGCCGTGAGCGTGTGACCCGACGGCATCGCTAATGACGTGAGTGGATTGCCCACCACATGAAAGCTGGCAGGGTCAAGCACCGAAGCGGGTCGAGGAAACTGCAGGCTGAGTTTCAGTGCGCGCGAAAGTACGCCGGCAATCGCCCCAGCACACAGCGTTGCCAGTAAAGCTCTGGGCGCCAAGATCAAGAGCGGGCAGAGCAGCGCAAAGGCTCCCCAACCATTACCCAGCATGTTGAAGCCCACCCAAAACAAATTCGGTAATTGTTGCGTGGCTGTGTTGACCAGTCTAAACAGCGAGATTCGATCGGTGCTAAGTTCGACGATCCCCCAACACAGCAACGGCAGCAAGCACCATAGCCAGTAGGCGGGCTTGATTAGCCGAGACGTGACCGCAGGCTCGGGCGCGGCAACCGACGACTCAGCGTTATGCATTCGTACGAGCTGCAGCAAACTGCACGGTCATTTTTTCAAGCACCTGCTCAACGCTGATCGCTCGCATGCAGGCGTTATCAGAGCAAGGTGTTTTGCGATGATTCGCGGCACTAACGCAGGGCGAGCAGGCAAGCTGTGCGGTGATGGGTATTGATTTGCCCAGCGAGCCGTACAGGGCAGGCGTCTCTGGGCCAAACAGTACGACAGTGTGCAGGCCAGTCACCGAAGAAAAATGCCCAGGGCCAGAATCGTTGGTCACCATCACATCGGCCAGCGTGTACAGCGCGGGCAGTTCGGCAAACGAGACTTGACCGGCAAAATTCAACGCGTTCGGTACGTTGGCACCCAGTCGAACGTTTTCAACGTAAGCGTGTTCGGCCGGCGAGCCCGTAATCAAAATCAAGCAGTCGGGCCATTTTTTTTGTAAGGCAACGATCAAGGCCGAAAAACTTTCGGGTGCCCAGCGGCGTTGCACCAAGAGTTCGCTGGCGTTGGGGTTCACCAACAAGAGCGGTTGTTGCCCAAGAGAAAAAGAGCGCTTGGCATCGAGCGCCAAGCGCTCGATGCGCCCGAGTACGGCTTGCGTATCACTGGGTTTGATCACAGCTTGTGCGATTTGAATCGAAGCGTCAGTGATATGAACTTTGCTGAAGGGTTGCTCGGCTTTGGTTGAAAACGCCGCGTGAATTAACGCCATGAAGTTTTTGGCGATGTGTATATGAGGGTTGTAATGAACTTTGTGCGTGAGCATGTTGCCGCGCCAGAGCCCTTCACCATGAAAGATGTGATACCCAACCCGTCGCCTCGCGCCACACAAACCTGTTAACAAGGCGGTAAAGCGCGAGAATAATTCAAGGTCAATGACTGTATCGATCTGTTTGGCACGTGCTTGAAATAAAAACTTGACTGTGTCAGTGACCAGGCTAACCAAAGACGAGGCATCAATGGTGAAGATGTTTGCAGCGGGGACCGTGTTGAGCAGGGTGAGGCTAGCCTTGTTACTTTTAAAAATCAGAAAAAAAATTTCAGCCCCTCGCGCTTGTGCAGCGCGCATGGCGGGATCCACCAGAATTGCACTACCCATTTCTGAGAGTTCAACAAACAAGAGTTTGCGCGGTGTACCGGCAGGCCCAGCGAACAAGGTTTTGAGCCAATCAAGCAGTATGACAAAAGGAGTTGCGAGCGCGCAGAGCGGCACGCCGACCCGATGGTCGATGGTGCGCATGGTGTCGACGCTTAGGCTCATCGGCAGGGTCTCTTAAAGTTTGTAAACATGAGAAGGTCTGGTGTAGGTGTTTGTCACGGTGTGGCAAGCCCAGTTTTGTTCGTGCTCGACGCGTCGGCGCGACGGCGTCGCAAGAGCGACACTGCACCGGGCAGGTAGGTGGCAAGGGTGACAATGCCAAAGCTCACTGAGGCCAACACAGTGACACCGCTATCGACGCCCCACAATAACAGTGCGGCCGAAAGTGTCGCTTCACGCAAGCCCCAGCCCGAGATACTGATGGGCAGCATCATGAGCAGGCCCAAGGCAGGTAGGCCCACCATCAGCGCGGCGAAGGGGGCATAGATGCCAAACGCACGCAGGCAAAACCAGAACGCGCACAGGGCAAGCGTATGCGTCATGACAGAAATCGTGAGTTGCACCGCCACTTGCGGCCAGCCAAAGGCGGTGTCAATCCCCTTGAGAGCCTGGCTCATCCCCAGTTTGGTCAGCAGCGCTAAGATCAGGCCGCGTGTACGTGGTAGCTTAAGCAATAGGCAACCTACAACTGCCCCGCCAAGCATCGCGCCCAACACCCAAGCGCCAAGTGTCGGCCCCCAAGGAGCAATCATCGACCCACTCAAGAGCAAGCCAACTGCGCCAAGGATGTTGTTGCCAACCAGGCCTAAACCGCGATCAAGCGCAACGCTTAAAAAGCCAAGCCGCAGCCGCGGTGGGGCATGCTGAAGATCAATTGGCTCGTGCAGCTCTTGCGTCAGTGTGGGTTGTGTCGACGCACTCGCTCCGCTGTTGTGAGCGAGCCGACTCGCCTCAACGGCGCGATAGCTATCGCCGCCAATCGTGCTTGGCAAGCCTTGGTTGATCAGGCCACCGGCAAAATAAAGGGTGATGTAGTTTGTGACGGGGTGATAGAGCCCTAGGCTGCGCAAGAGCCAGCCCCAGCGCACGACTGCCAAAAGGTTGGCTGATACAAGTAAAGTCAGTGCCAGTAAAAACCACAGAGGCTGAATCTCAATTTTTGTTGACACCAAGGCTTGCCAGTCGATATTGCGCACCGCAAGCCATAAAAGCAGCAGCGACAACACGACCCGCAGGTAAGGCCAAAGTAATTTAAAGGTATTTTTCAATTCGGTTTACCTGAGTGAGTCGGCGCTTGCGCACCCCCCCAGTGACGGCAGTGATAAAAGCTAAAGTCTGAAACTACCCTACCCAGCCGCTCGATATTCAGTTGCTCAACCCGCGTGCAAGACTCAAAACCGCCGGCTTGTGTGGGTAAATTAAAGGACATTTGTGACCAGTTTACAAAAATACTGTCCTGTCCTGTTGGGATTTGCCCAAACCACAGGTCAAACTGGTCAAAGCGCGAGTCAAGCACAAAGATATCTAGCGGTCGGGCATACCAAGCCATGCGGCTCGCGAGAGTCCAGTTTTTGACTGAAATCGACGGTATGTGTAAGGTGCGTGCCAATTCGCGAGCACGGGCTCCGGCAACATCCCAGCCCCACATGTCGGCGAGCGGGTTTTTTTTGCCCCAAGCGTGTTGCTGGCTGATCCCGGGGATTCCAACAAAAAACAGCGCGACAAAGGCCAGCACGCAGATGACGGCTTGCGTGCGCACGAAAGCGATGATCCATTGCTGTTTGCCAGAGCGCCAATAAGCGGCTAAGGCATGTGCGGCAAAGGGGATGAGTGCCAGCCAGGCTGGCCCAGTCCAGTGCGGCAAACTGCCACCACCAGACAACACAGCGGTCACCAAAAACGGCAGTAAAAAAAACGATAGCAACCCAAGTGCTGGCCAGTTACGACTGCCCGCCAATTGTCGCAGCGCCAAGTACCCGCCTAAAAATAACAGAGGGCCATAGGCAGCGAGTTGTAAGCCAACAAAGGCAAGTAGCCGACGGGCTCGCCATTGGCCGCCGCTGCCATGATTGAGTTGATACACAAATGACACCCACTCATGCTGGGCATTCCAGTAAAAGACCGGGGAAACCAGACAGCAGGCGATTACCAGTGCTAACCAAGGGCCGGGGCTGAGTAACCAGCGCAAGCCTTGAGTGCTGCTCAGTGTGAGGACGAGTGCAGCCGCTGGCAGGATAGCCGTGTATTTTGACAAGCCGGCCAGCCCGAGCAAGACGCCGGCGCTCATCCACAGGCGTAGTCGCGTTTGGGCGGTGTGCGCTGTTTGTGCAGTTGTGCTTAGCTTAAGTGCGACTTGCATCAGTAAAAGCGATAGCACCATCAGTAGGGTGTCGGGTAGCAGGCCGACACCTAGAACATGCAGTAAAGGGGCGAGCAGCACCAAAGCCACGGCCCAGAGCCCCGCGACCTCTTTGCTGTGCGGATCTGTTTGCCAAGCGGGCACCACTAGCGGCAACCGGTGCGTCAGATCACGAGCAATCAGGCAAGCTGCAAGCCAGAGCAATTGCGGAATCAGACGCAGGACGCCATCGGGTACACCGAGCGCAACGAGAGGCCATTGCAACCAACCGACTAAAGGCGGGTGATCAAAGTAGCTGAGTGCCAGCTTGTCAGCATACAAAGCGTAATGCGCCTCGTCGACCGAGAGCGTGAGCAAGCTTCCAAACACTAAATGCAATAAGAGGCCAAGCGCCAAAAGCGCCCACAGACGCTGAGTCAGAGTTGACGCACGAAGGCTTGCTGCGGCAGAGGAGAATACAGGCAATTCAGCACCCTAAGAAGTGCTCGCAGTATAGACGGGCAGCGAGCCGCGACTGCGAGCACGCGCCGGGTGGGGTTTGTCTGGTGTCACAGCCTTGGGTGTGTGAGGTGACACCTCGTCGAGCCGGTGCACCGTGAAGTGGGTCGCTATTTGATGACGACTGGAAACACTCGCCAAGTGATTTGGCGCTTGCCGGCAAGATCGAAGAGCCTCGCGTTGGCGCGGCGTGCAACAAAGCCAGCGGGTAGCTCAGTTTGCCCAGTGACACTTAGGTAGTGCCCAAACGTGACAGGAGTGCGTGTGAGCGTGACGGTTTCGGTGCGACCGTCTTTATGGGTGCCTTCAAAGCTGAGTTCGAGTAAGCCTTTGAACTCAGGTCGATCGGGCTTGTCTTGCAATAGCCAAAGCAGATAGGTGAGTTTGGGGCTCGTTTTATCTCGGTTAAAGGTGGCTGTGCTCACACCAATGGGGCCAAAGCGGGCGTCATAAGGCAGAGTTTGAACGAACAGATTGAGTTGTTCTCGAAGAGGTGTGACCAGCGCTAACGTGGTGCTGAGTTCGTCTTTGAGCGCCCGATTAAGTTTTTCGCTTTCGTCGCGGGTAGCGTCAAGTAAGCGTGTTTGTTCGTCGAGTTTAGTTTGAAGACGTTGGCGTTCTAGCGTTGTGTTGTTGACTTCTTCAGTGAGCTTTTGCGCGTCGGCACTTGTGAGATGCTTAGGGCCATAGCTAGTTTGTAAAACCAACATGCCGGTTCCCCCGGCGAGCACCCCAAGTAACAATAGAATGAGCCAGCTCGGCAGCCTACGCGCGCGCCGGCGCGTGTCATAGGGGGCGGGTTTAAATATTGCCCGCTTCGGTTGCATGCGAATCACCATACTCTCCTTCAAACAATACTAATTTTCGTATTGGTTTGATGCTATTTTAACTTCGAGTGCAACGAGACGATCTAGGGTGCCTACATCAATCCATTCTGACTGATGTAGAGCTCCGCACACCCGATTATTTTTCATGGCTTGCCGCAAAAGCGAAGCCAATTTGGCGGGTCGGTGCGCAGGAGTATGTTCAAAAAGCTCGGGTTGGTAGACTCCGATGCCTGCAAAAGTGTGCCGTACGGCATTGGCGGCATGTGCTACCTCATCGTGCAAGAGCCCGTTTCTCTCAAGTAAAAAGTCACCGGCAGGATGTTGTACGGGGTTTGGTACCATCAAGAGCCAAGCTAAACAAGAACGCAATTTTAGCTCACAAGCGATGTGTTTTGCTTGTGCAGGATCCCAGTCGCACCAGATGTCACCGTTTAGCACTAAAAAAGGCTCTTCACCTAAAAGGGGTAACGCCGTGGCGATTCCACCCGCGGTTTCAAGAGCGTGAGGCTCGGGCGAGTAGCGAATGTTCAGCCCGAATTGTTGACCCGAACCGAGTGCTTGCTCAAGCATGCTGCCTAGCCAGGCATGGTTGATGACGACCTCAGCAATGCCCGCGCGTGCGAGTTTTTCAAGATGCCACTGAATCAAAGGTTTGCCGGCCACCGGAATTAATGGTTTAGGCATGTGATCGGTCAGTGGACGCATGCGTTCGCCACGACCTGCGGCCAAAATCATCGCGCGCATCAGAAGGTGTACCCGATTTTGGTTTGAACCTGATCTAACTGATCCAGCACGCGCAGCAAAGGCTTGAACGCGAGGTACCGCGCCGCGACTTGGCGCACATACTGGTTCACGCGTGGCATGTGTGCCAAATAGGCGGCTTTCCCGTCGCGGTGATTGAGTCGGGCGAAAACGCCCAAGATGCGCAGGTTACGCTGCAGCCCCATCCATTCGTAATCTCGATGAAAATCTGCAAAATCGGTTGGGACTGGTAAGCCTTGTTTGCGGGCAAGCTCCCAGTAACGGATTGCCCAGTCAATTTGCTGAGGTTCTTCCCAAGTGGTGCGAGCGTCGACTACCAATGAGGCCAGGTCATAAGTGATCGGTCCCGCAACCGCGTCCTGAAAATCAAGGACGCCGGGGTTGACGCCGTGCTGGCCATCTTCACTGACCATCAAGTTGGGCGAATGAAAATCGCGATGAACCAGGACAATCGGTTGCGCCGCGTTATGCGCCACCAATAAGTCAAATACCTGATCCAATTGTGCGAGCACTGCCGGTTCAAGTTCAGTCTTGCAATGCACGGTGACATACCACTCGATAAACAGCCCGAGTTCGTCTTTTAGACGCTTGGCGTCATAAGCCGGCAGCCCCGCGTGGTCGGCAGTCTGAAGCTGTACTAACGCTAGCAGTGCGTCGCGGTAAAGGCGTTGTAGCTCGGCCTCGGGCAGGCCTTGTTGGATTTTGGCGTAATAGGTCGTGGGCCCCAAGTCGGACAGCAGTAAAAATCCCAGTTCGAGATCTTGCGCCCGGATCTCGGGGACGTTGAGCTTGACGTCGGCCAAACGGGCCGCAATGTCGATGAAGGGGCAGCAGTTTTCTTGGGGAGGAGGAGCATCCATGACGACCAACGTGCCAAAACGTGCCTGAATTCTGAAATAACGTCTGAAACTTGCATCACTTGAGGCAGGAGCGAGGGAGTCTATTTGTAGGCCAATATTCGGGTCAAGAGTCGCTAACCAATTGAGCAATAAAGACATTCTTGGATCTGAGGGGGGTGTTGGCAGGGTCATGAATGAGTCATTGGTTAAAAGATGGCGGAGATTGACCCCAAACCTTGGGCAAATCTGAGGCAAATACGCTCCTCTTCTCTATAATACTGGCTGTCGGCGCCTTTGACTTAAAAAAGGCGCTCGGGCACGCTTGCCTCATGCTGTTGCGATTCAGGTGATTTTTTCGAACGTGCGTATTCTTGGTTGGCTTTTGTTTCTGTCGTGTTTGAGTGTCGCCACTGCGCAGACGCCGGGCACGGCTTCGCCAAACACACGCGGGGCGTCTAACTCTGACGGCCTGGTAGTCCCAGGTTTGCGGGTTTCGCCTCGTCTAGAACGTAGTGCGCCGTCCGAAAAGACCATGCCAATGTTCATTGAGGCGGCCCAGATGCAGGGCGATGGCAAAAACAACCTGAATATGCAGGGTCAGGCTGCGGTTCGACGCCAAGACGCTGTGTTGAAAGCCAGCATCATTGATTACAACAAGGGTACGGGCGTGATGGATGCCCAAATCAATGCGCGCCTGATCCGTGATGGCAACGTGATTGGCGGTACGGGTATTTTGTATAAGTCAGACGATGGCACGGCCACGATAGATCAGCCAAACTTTTGGATTGATAACGGCGGCGCTGGTGTGGGCTCTTGGGCGGATGTGTATAACAAAAATCAAATGAGCCTGACGGATGTGACCTATAGCGGCTGCCCCTGTCCTCAGCCCTCCTGGTACATCGAAACCGAAAAACTTGACCTCGACTTTACCGCCAACGAAGGTGTGGCCAAAAATGGCGTGTTGTACTTTAAAAATTTCCCGATTCTGGCCTCGCCTTACTTGACGTTTCCGATCAAAAAAGAGCGTAAATCTGGATTGTTGCTGCCAACTTTTGGTACGACTAGCAACACCGGTATTGACTACACGCAACCTTACTACTTCAACATTGCGCCCAATATGGACATGACTGCGCAAGTGCGCGCGATGTCAAAACGTGGCTTGCAACTCGGCGATGAGTTTCGCTATATGGGTGAAAAGTACGCGGGCATGATGGCGGGCACTTACCTGAACCGTGATCTGCAAACCGGCACTGACCGCTGGTTGTACACCGCCAATCACATGCAGAGTCTAGGCGCTGGGTTTTTTACGGGCTACAACGTCAGCGGCGTGTCTGACGATAATTACTTCAACGATTTTGCAACGATGGCGATTAACCAGTCGACCACCACCTATTTGCCACGTCAGGCAGGTGCAGGCTGGGCCAATGAGTTTTGGCAAACCAGTGTGCAAGTACAAACCTTTCAAACCTTGCGCCCGCCGGGCACTTCTGTGGCGCCCATTTATAACAAAGTACCCGAGCTCATGATGAATGGTGCGCGGTTTGACTTGGGTGGCTTTGATATTCAGTCTCAAAATACCGTTACCCGTTTTGAGATGCCGCTTGATCAGCGGTTTCCTTATGGCCCCGCTGGTAGCCTACGTTACAAGCCAGACGGCTCGCGTGCCTCGTCTTACACGTCGATCTCCTATCCGGTCGTTAGGCCTGGCTGGTACATCACGCCCAAAATCGCAGTGAGTGCGACCCAGTATCAAACCGACTGGTACGGTCTCGAAAAATGGTACGGCTACGGGCAAGAGTCCAACTCTCGGGTCTTGCCCATTTTGTCGCTCGACTCTGGAATGACCTTTGATCGAGACACGACTTTCTTTGGTAAACCCGCCGTGCAGACTCTTGAGCCACGCGCCTACTACTTGAAGGTGCCTTATCAAAATCAGTCGCAGTTTCCGGTGTACGACACCACTCTGGCTGACTTCAATTTCTCGCAGGCGTTTCAAGAAAACATTTATGCGGGCGGTTGGGATCGTATCGCGAACGCCAATCAGACCACGCTTGCATTGACGACGCGCTGGATGGATCAAGAGACCGGATTTGAGCGTTTCAGTTTTGGCGTAGCCCAGCGCTACTACTTTGAAGACCAGATGGTGACCTTGCCTTTCGAGGTACCGCGTACCAATACAAAATCTGAGTTTTTAATCGGTACCAGTGCTGCGCTGACCGACAAAATCAATACCTCTGCGACCTTTCAGTATGATCCTTACTTGAGTCAATGGGATCGTGCTCAGGTTGTGGCGCGCTGGCGCCCGCAACGTTTGGCGATGATGTCTTTGTCGTACAGATACCAGATCAACCCGCCGTCTCTGGCGCTTTACCAGCCTCAAGGCCAAAATCAGATCAGTGGTTCGTTTCAATGGCCGTTGGCAAAAAAATTGTATTCAGTCGGCCGCGTCGACTATTCTTTTAATCGTGTCAACGCTCAGAGCATTATTGACCCAACAGTCATGGTTTCGATGCCTAAAGTGACGCAGGGTGTGCTAGGCGTCGAATACAAGGGCGACTGTTGTTGGTCTGGGCGTTTCGTGTTTCAGCGTTATGTCGTCAGTGCTGATAAAACCAACACCGCCGCGTTTTTTCAGCTAGAGCTTGGGGGCATTGGTAATCTTGGTCAAAATCCAATGGGAATCATTGGCAGAGCGATCCCCGGTTATGAAGCGGTCACCCCAGCGGTGCCCAATGTCAGTAAATTTGAAAGGTACGAATAATGTTTGGCGTAAGATGCTTTTATCAGGCTTTGCTTTGCGCGCTGTTCGGATGCGTCGCTGTGACGCCCCTTGCGGCTCAAACGCAAATCAATAATTTAGGTAGCACTCGGGCGAACGCCAGTGCGTCGCCACGGGCAAATCCTGCAAGCTCTACCCAAGAGGCCGATGCCATTGTTGCAGTGGTGAACAAAGATGTCATCACACGCCGAGAGCTTGACCTTCGTATTCAGCAAATTAAGTCAGATCTCACACGCCAGCGCGCTCAGCTTCCACCCGACGAAATCCTTCAATCGCAGTTATTACAAAGACTGATTATCGAGCGCTTGCAAGTACAAGAGGCGAAGCGGCTCAACATTGAAGTCACGGATCAAGTTTTAAAAACTGCGCTCGACGCAATCGCTCAGCGAAACAACATGTCCCCTGCACAATTGCGTTCGCAAATTGAAGGTGCGGGGGTTCCGTGGGCTGACTACAGCGGGATGATCAGGCGTGAAGTGTTGGTCGATCGACTGCGTCAACGCGTCGTGGACAGCACCATCCTGATCACAGACGCCGAAGTGGATGCGTTTTTGCGCGAACAAAAAGCGCGACAGTCAGGTGGCTTGCTGTCGACTGCGCCTGCAAAAGTGGTGACAGCCCCACCGCCACCTCCGCCAAAACCCAAAGCTGCCCCCATACAGCCGGCGGTCATGGGAATTGCACAGATTTTGGTGCGTGTGCCAGAAGACTCAAGTGAGGCTGAGGTAAAAGTCTTACGTGCGAAAGCTCAGGCACTTTTGGCCCGGTTACGTAAAGGCGAAAGTTTTGAGGCGCTTGCCAAGGCAAGCTCTGATGGGCCCGAGGCAAGTCGTGGCGGGGACATGGGCGGACGTTTGGTGGCAGACTGGCCAGATTTATTTTTGAAGGCTGTAGCCGGTGTTGGCGATGGTCAGATTAGTAACATCATACAAAGTGGCAACGGCTTTCATATTCTTAAAGTGCTTGGTCGTGCCGGCGGTGCCCCGCCGCCCGAGCCGGTTGCCCAACCAGAGCCACCCAAACCGGGTGCTGGGGTGCCAGCGGCGCAAGGACCGATGATGGTTGAGCAAACCCGCGCGCGCCATATTTTGATTAAGACCACGACAGCGGTACCTTCAGACGTCGCGAAACAAAAGTTGGATCAAGTGCGTGAGCGTATTGTGAATGGCAAAGAATCTTTTTCAGATTTGGCCAAGCGGTTTTCAAATGATTCGTCAGCCCCCCAGGGTGGCGGCCTTGGATGGCTCAATCCAGGTGAGACAGTGCCACCGTTTGAACAAGCCATGAAGAAACTGAAAATTGGCGAAGTGAGTGAGCCAGTGCAAACGTCTTTTGGCTGGCATTTGATTGTGGTTGACGAGCGACGCACCCAAGACATGGCAGAGCAGTTTCAACGCAATCAGGTTCGTCAGCGTCTCTTTGCGCAGCGCTCAGAAGCGTCCTTTGAGTCGTGGTTGCAGCTCTTACGCAATCAGTCGTACATCGATAATCGCCTAGAAAAAAGCCAACGACAGGCTAAGGACTAGCAGGTGCGAGCGCATCAGGCGCGAAAGCGGTTTGGTCAGAATTTCTTAGTTGATCTGGGTGTGATTGAGGCAATCGTGCGGGCGATTGGCCCAGTTCATGAAGATCGTATGATCGAAATCGGGCCCGGCTTAGGCGCGTTGACCGCGCCACTTCTGGACAAGCTCAGCTCGCTTACCGTCATCGAGCTCGATCGCGATCTGGCTTCAAGATTGCGTCAGCGGTTTTCTGAAACACGGCTGCCCATTGTGCAGGCCGATGTACTGAACGTTGATTTCTCTCAATTTGGTGATCACTTACGTATTGTAGGAAACTTACCCTACAACATTTCAAGCCCGTTGCTGTTCACTTTGGTCGA
>CAMDEF010000038.1 GCA_945895265.1 Bordetella parapertussis
ATCTGGGCTTTAACACCCAAACTTTTATTTCCTTACTTCTTTGTGAGCACTTGATTTCGTTTGCAATCTACTGACCTGTTACAGCCAGCAAACCTGCGACACTCATTCCAAGCGCCCACACTTATCGGTTGTCAAATTTTTAAAGAACAAGGTATTCGGCACTGCGTATTCGGTACTGCTTGTACTCGGTAGAACGTATTATAACCTAGTTTTAACTTCTAAATTCGGCTTATTTCTTACAATTTGGGGCTATCTTTCAGCAATTTGCCGTTAACTTACCGGTTTGCTGCGACTGGCTTTTGTTGCACCCCTGCTTTGGTAGAAGCAGAGAAACGAGATTATGCATGGATTATTTTGCCCTGTCAAACGTAAACCCGCAATAAATCTGAAATATCGTCTTTTTTTAAGATTTATTTTCGATTAGGGCGAAAAATCCGAATTTAGCCCTTTAATTTGGCCGAAAACTGCTTACGAAACTTTTGAACCTTGGGTGCAATCACGAACTGGCAATAGCCTTGTTCAGGGTGCAGCGCAAAGTAATCGGCGTGATATTGCTCTGCCGGCCAGAACTTGGCCGCCGCGTGCAACTCGGTACAAACTGGGGCATCGTACGCACCAGAGGCCTCTAAATGCTTGATGTACTGCTTAACCGCCTCGTGTTGCGCCGCATCTTGGTAAAACACGGCAGACTGATACTGTGGCCCCACGTCATTACCTTGCCGCCCTGGGGTGGTCGGGTCGTGCGTCGCAAAGAACACCTCAAGCAACGCACTAAAGTCGGTCTGCTGGGCATCAAACTCGATTTTGACAACCTCAATATGACCGGTCTCTTTGCCGCAGACTTGTTCGTAGGTAGGGTTCTGCACTGAACCGCCACAATAGCCTGACTGCACAGAGAGCACCCCTTTCATCGCGGTAAAGACCGCCTCTGTACACCAGAAGCACCCACCACCAAAAACAGCCGTTTGGCGGTCAGCGGCTGCATGATTCGTATCATTTAGGTTTTGCATAGAACTACCTTAAGGTAATGATCCACTGCGCGAGTTGCAGCGCATCTTGTTGATTAACGTGGGGTTGAGCAGGCATGGGCACCGCCCCCCAGCGCCCTCGTCCACCTTGGCGGATGGCGCCTGCTAAATAGTCGAGCGAGCCGGGCTGAGCGTTGTGTCGCTGTCCGACCGCTTGAAAACTAGGCCCAACACGCTTGGAATCGAGTTGATGACAACCCAAGCAGTTTTTTTTACGCGCCAACTCCAGTCCTGCGTCAAATGACAGAGCTGGCGGAGCCACGGAAGAAGGTGAAGCCGATTGCGCCCCAACAGTTTGGGGCGTAATCATACAAAAGCAACACACCAAGGCCGCGACCAGCCCTGGAGCTTTAGCGCTTATAGACTTACTCGTCAAACGCATCCGTCACAGCTCCGCGACTCGCTGTGCTGGCCAGACGACCAAACTTAGCCAATACGCCACGGGTGTAACGCGGCTTGGGCTGCACCCATGCTTGACGGCGCGTCGCAATTTCAGCCTCGGGCACATTCAACTGCAGCAGCAGTTTGTGCGCGTCGATAGTGACGGAGTCGCCCTCTTTAATCAGGCCGATCAAGCCGCCCACATAAGCCTCGGGTGCAACGTGCCCAACCACCATTCCCCACGTACCGCCAGAAAAGCGCCCATCGGTAATTAAGCCAACACTTTCACCCAAGCCTTGACCCACTAACGCCGAGGTTGGCGCCAGCATTTCACGCATCCCTGGCCCACCTTTTGGACCCTCATAGCGGATGATTACGATGTCGCCATGCGTAATTTTTTGGGCCATGATGGCCGCCATGGCGTCATCTTCTGAATCAAACACACGCGCAGGTCCCGTGATGACAGGATTTTTAAGGCCAGTAATTTTGGCCACCGAACCTTCGGGTGAAAGGTTTCCTTTCAAGATGGCCAAATGACCTTGTTTGTACATGGCGTTGGCGATGGGTCGAATCACCTGCTGCCCTGCGGGCGGTTGGTCAGGCACATCTTTTAAAACTTCGGCAATAGTCTTACCTGAAATCGTCATGCAGTCGCCGTGCAGCAAGCCCGCATTGAGCAAAATCTTCATCACCTGCGGCACACCGCCGGCACGATGCAGATCGACTGTCAAAAATTGACCTGATGGCTTTAAATCACACAGCACTGGCACGCGCTGACGCACTTTTTCGAAATCGTCGATCGTCCAAGGCACTTCTGCCGCATGGGCAATGGCAAGAAAGTGCAGCACAGCGTTGGTTGAACCACCAATCGCCATAATCACTGAAACAGCATTTTCAAGAGACTTGCGTGTGATGATGTCACGCGGACGGCGATTGTTTCGCACGGCGTCAACCAATACACGCGCAGCCTCAGCCGCGTTATCGATCGCCACCTGATCTTCGTTGGCCAGCGTGCTTGAATACGGCAGCGCCATACCCATCGCCTCAAAAGACGAGCTCATCGTGTTAGCTGTGTACATCCCGCCACACGAACCCGAGCCCGGGATCGCCTTTTGCTCGATCGCTTTGAAATCTTCTTGGCTCATGCGGCCCATGGTGAACTCACCAACCGCTTCGAAAACCGAAACGATATTCAAGTCGCGCCCTTTGTGTGAGCCTGGCTTGATCGTGCCACCGTACACGTAGATGCCGGGGACGTTCATGCGGGCAATACCAATCATCCCGCCCGGCATATTTTTATCGCACCCACCCACAACCACTACGCCATCCATCCACTGACCTTGGACGGCGGTTTCAATACAGTCGGCGATCACTTCGCGTGAGACGAGAGAGTATTTCATCCCCTCGGTACCCATCGACATCCCGTCTGAGATCGTAGGGGTACCAAAGACCTGCGGGTTGCCTTTAGCCTCGCGGATCGCCGCAATCGCAGCATCAACGAGAGGCTGCAAGCCACTATTGCAAGGCGTAATGGTCGAATGCCCGTTAGCCACGCCAATCATGGGATTCGCGAAGTCGGACTCTTTGTAGCCCATGCCGTAATACATCGAACGGTTGGGCGCGCGCGTCACGCCTTCGGTAATGTGTTTAGAACGCTCGTTATTTGCCATGAATGAACACCTAAGGATGAATGACGAAAAATATCTGAATAGCCTTTAAAGCTAACCCTTCTTCGGTCGATCTGTCAAAGCAGATCTCCGGTAAAGCTGAAGGGTTATTATCGAACATCTTTTGACCGGTAGCTCACGATGCTGCAATTTCCCGACTTTGACCCTGTTGCTCTGCGCTTAGGCCCGCTCGCCATTCATTGGTACGGCCTCATGTATTTGGTCGGATTTGGCTCGGCTTGGCTGCTTGGTCGTTGGCGCATCGCTCACAACAAGTCGCGGCTTACCGTGCGCGACCTCGAAGACATCATTTTTTATGGGGTCTTAGGAGTGGTGGCTGGCGGTCGTCTCGGTTACGTCTTGTTCTATAAGCCTGCTTACTATTTCGCCCATCCGCTCGAAATCACCTACCTGTGGGAAGGTGGCATGTCTTTTCATGGTGGCTTGTTGGGTGTGCTGGTGATGATGTTTTGGCTTGCGCGCAGTCGCGGCTACAAGTTTTTTGAAGTTGCCGATTTTGTCGCGCCACTCATACCGCTTGCCCTTGCCGCAGGCAGGCTGGGTAACTTCATTAACGGCGAGCTTTGGGGCAGACCGAGCACATTGCCTTGGGCCATGGTCTTCAGACAAAGCGGTGACGGCATCGCTCGCCATCCGTCTCAGTTGTACCAACTTAGCCTTGAAGGCTTAGCCCTATTTGCACTGCTTTGGTGGTTTGCCAATAAACCTCGGCCAACCGGCCAAATCAGCGCCGTATTTTTGATAGGCTATGGTGTTTTTAGATTTATCGCTGAATTTGCCCGCGAGCCTGATGATTTTTTAGGCTTGCTCGCCGCGGGAATGTCGATGGGACAGTGGCTATCGGTACCAATGGTATTTGCGGGAATATGGCTATTTTTCAGAGCAAGAGAGCAACGCTGAGCGCACGTTGCAGGGGCTGATCGCAAACAACGAGCCTGCCTTTGTCAGACCTGTCATCAAACAACGAGCTTGATTTAATGACTCGACCATCAAAAAACAGGCCTGAGCAACTGCTTTACCATCAAACAACGAGTCTGTGCCACCACAGACTCGTTGATATAGATGCCCCGCTCGTGCCGTTTAGGCCGGCATCTCGAACCGTAAGTTCAAGTTGGCCGCGATCTGCTGACTTTGAGCGCGTCTGCTAGAGACCCGCATTCCCGTCGAACTATCCCGCAACCTATGTATGCCATAAGCATTGGTTCTGAGAATATATGACCTAGTCACGAACACAGCAGGGACAAACTGTACACACCTTAGCAGGCGTATGAATTAGATTAATTACGTGTAGACCAAGCAAAGTTGCTGAAGTTAGCTTGGTTAGCTCGATTTGCATACCCTAGAGCTAGCTTGATTCGCGCGCTTTGCAATTAGCTCGATCAGCGTGCTTTAGATGAGGGCTTAGGTAGCGCCGCATCAAGCATAGCGTTCATGTCGCCAATTCTACGCTTGAAGTCACCAACCGCCAAACCACCTAGGGGGCCATCAGGCGCTTTAACCGACAACAATTCGATCGCGACCTGAATCGCCGCCATCACAGCAATACGTTCGTTGCCCGCAACCTTGCCACTACCTTGAATACGACCCGCTAGCTGGCTAATATGCTGGGCCGCAGCGGTCAAAGCCTGCTTTTCTTCAGGCGGGCACGCCAATGAATAATCACGACCCAAAATAGAGATATCAACGCGTTCCATTATTGAGCCTCTTGCTCAGGGGCGGCGGCTGCGCCGGGCAACCGTTCAAGAACGGCTTCGATGCGCTCGCGCGCCTGCTCTGTGGCGGCGCGCAGGGTCGAAACCTCGTGTTCGCGTGACTGCAGTTGCGCCTGCAGCGTTGAATGTTCTTGCTTAAACAAATCAAGCGAGCCTTGCAGCGCAGCCTGTTCTGACGCATAAGCATCAACCTTACGAGTCAACACTTTGGCCTGAGTCCCTTCTTGTGCGAGCTTGGCCTGCAGGGCGTCACGCTCTGACTGCACTTGAGACAAATTGGCACGCAAAGTCTCTGCCTCAGAGGCAAGCTCTTGCGTATAAGCAATCAGCGCTGCTAAGCGAATTGACAGTTGATCGAGATCTTCAAGCATGGCGGTATCGTAAAGCAAAATTGAGCATTCAGGAGAAATGCTCCGTGTGCAATTGTCTTGGAGGAGCTTGGCGTAGAAACATCTCTCAAATTAAAGTGCAAAAACACCTTTCGTTTTGTCAGTTAACGTTCAGAAAACTATGTTAGGCCGTCCTCCGCGCGCGCTCCAAGGTTACAAAATGTTAATGCTTTGCACAATTCAGCGCTTTTTGTAGGCAAATTAACACATCTCTAGGGAAAACCCCATCGTCTAGGGGTAAGTTCAGGGTTTGCATTGAGGCTGCTCTCCATTACCATGCAAACCTTGCTGGTTCTCTAACAAAAACCTATTCAGAGGCTAAGAGCTAGCAGAACCACGGTGTTCTCAACGCACATATTGTTTCAACAAATTTTCAGCAGCGCAGTTAAGGAGCTACCCATCATGCAGCTTAGAAATAAACAGGATTTCTGGTCAGGGGTGATGTTCACCCTGCTTGGCCTTGGATTCGCTTGGAAAGCCACCAGTTACTCAATGGGCACTGCCGCCCGAATGGGCCCTGGCTATTTTCCTCATTGGCTTGGCATCATCATGGCCGTTTTGGGCGCTGTGATTTTGTTAGGTTCGTTGCGCCCCAAAGCTGAGAAAACAGAAGTTGCAAGATTCGACTTCAAGATCTTGGCCATTATTATTTCCGCCATCGTTCTGTTTGGTCTCCTTCTACGCCCGATGGGCCTGATTTTCTCACTGTTCTTATTGGTGACAATCGCCAGCTTCGCCAGCCATGAGCACAACTGGAAGGTCACCGGTGCGAATGCGCTCTTCTTGACAGTGCTTTGCTGGCTGTCGTTTGTGAAAGGCCTCAAATTGGTGTTTCCAATTTGGCCAGCCTTTCTCGGTCTGAACTAAGGAGCACCTGTTCATGGACTTATTTAATAATTTGATGTTGGGTTTTGGCGTGGCTTTTACGCCAGAAAACCTGACCTACGCGCTGCTAGGCTGTTTGCTGGGTACCTTGGTGGGTGTGTTGCCTGGCTTAGGTCCTGTGCCAACGATTGCCATGCTGCTGCCCATTACCTATGTGTTGCCTCCGATTGCTGGTCTGATTATGTTGGCCGGTATTTATTACGGTGCGCAATATGGCGGCTCAACAACTGCCATTCTGGTGAATTTGCCAGGCGAGACCTCGTCAGTGGTGACGACACTCGATGGGCACGCCATGGCTAAAAATGGTCGGGCGGGCGCTGCACTGTCGCTTGCCGGTCTAGCTTCATTTTTTGCCGGTAGTATCGCAACGCTCTTGCTGGCTGCGTTTGCCCCGCCTTTGGCTGAAGTTGCCTTTAAGTTCGGCCCTGCCGAGTACTTCTCACTGATGGTGCTTGGTTTAGTTGGCGCAGTCGTGCTGGCTTCTGGCTCGCTGATTAAAGCCATTTGCATGATCTTGTTGGGTCTGTTACTCGGCATGGTCGGCACCGACGTGAACTCTGGAGTCGCCCGCTTTGACTTTGGCGTGCCCGAGTTGCAAGACGGACTTGATTTTGCAGTTGTTGCAATGGGCGTGTTCGGATTTGCTGAGATCATGAGCAACCTCGAACTCAGAGAAAATCGCGTTGAGCTTGCCTCCAAAATCGGCTCGCTGTATCCCAACAAACAAGAGTTTAAAGAGGCTTGGCCCGCAGTCGTTCGTGGCACAGCCTTGGGTTCTATGCTCGGGATTCTACCCGGCGGTGGTGCAGTGTTGTCATCGTTTGCCTCTTACACCCTTGAAAAGAAAATTTCACGCAATCCAGAGCGTTTTGGTAAGGGTCACCCCGCCGGTGTCGCAGGGCCTGAAGCCGCCAACAACGCAGGTGCTCAAACATCGTTTATCCCCCTGTTGACACTTGGTATTCCAAGCAACGCTGTGATGGCGCTGATGGTTGGGGCAATGACAATTCATAACATCCAACCTGGCCCGCAGGTGATGACCAGCCATCCGCAGCTGTTCTGGGGCTTGATTGCTTCAATGTGGATTGGTAATTTGATGTTGATCGTGTTGAACCTGCCACTGATTGGTATTTGGGTGAAGCTGCTCAAAGTCCCTTACAAAATCTTGTTCCCAGCGATTTTGGTGTTTTGTACCATCGGTGTGTACTCACTGAACTACAACACCTTTGACATCATGACGACCTCGTGTTTTGGCATCATCGGTTATTTGTGGGCCAAACTGAAGTGCGAAGGTGCTCCGTTATTGTTGGGCCTAGTGCTCGGCCCACTGATGGAAGAAAACTTCCGCCGCGCCTTGCTGTTGTCACGCGGTAACTACGGCACATTCCTAGAGCGTCCGCTCTCGGCCTCGTTGCTTGGTGTTGCTGCAGTTTTGGTGATCATTGTTGCGCTGCCTTCCATCAAGAAGAAGCGTGAGCAAGCCTTTGTCGAAGAGTAAATAGATGTCTAGCATCAATAGCAAAACGTACGAACCCTCCACCCCCACCAAAGTCGCTTTTATCGGACTGGGGGTGATGGGGCTACCTATGGCAGGTCACCTAGCAACCGCTGGGCATGATGTGACGGTTTACAACCGCAACACTCAAAAGGCGCAAGCTTGGGTCAAAGAGTTCGGGGGACGCGCCTGCGCGACCCCTCGCGAGGCCGCTCAGGGCGCTCAGATCGTGTTTGCGTGCGTCGGCAATGATGACGACCTGCGGAGCATCGTGCTGGGCGCTGACGGCGCCTTTGAGGGGATGTCTGCTGGTGCAACCTTTGTTGATCACACCACCGCGTCAGCGTTAGTGGCGCGCGAACTCAGCGCGCTCGCTAAGCAAAAGTCGTTGCGCTTTATTGATGCTCCAGTCTCGGGCGGCCAAGCTGGCGCAGTCAATGGTATGTTGACAGTGATGTGCGGCGGCGCTGCTGCAGAGTTTGATGCGGTCAAAAACGTGATTGCCGTCATGGCACGCGCGGTCACACTCGTTGGCCCCGCTGGTGCTGGTCAGTTAGCCAAGATGGTGAACCAGATTTGTATCGCTGGTTTAGTGCAAGGTCTGTCTGAGGGTATTGCCTTTGGGCAAGCTGCGGGCTTAGACATGAAGCAAGTCATCGAGGTCATCGGCAAAGGTGCGGCCCAAAGCTGGCAAATGGATAATCGCGGCGCCACCATGGTTGACGATAAGTTTGAATTTGGCTTTGCGGTCGATTGGATGCGTAAAGATTTGGGCTTAGTGATGGACGAGTGCAACCGAAACGGAGCGCGCGTTCCGAGCATTGCCTTGATTGATCAGTTTTATGCCGACGTTCAGAAAATGGGCGGCGGCCGTTGGGATACTTCTAGCTTGATTAAGCGCTTGCGTTAAAAAAGGCTGCGGTCATCAGCTAGAGTGAGCAGTGCAGCGATGCACTGCTTTTTTTTGCCTAACACTCTGGTGAAGAGGTTAGGCGCGGCTTTTTTTCTTGCCAGACTTGTTCAAGCTTTGCTGCGGGCTTAGCTACGGATCTAACTATGGATCTAGCGACTGACTTAGCTAGGAGCCTTTCTGCGAGGTTCGCTACGGGCTTTGCTCAGGCAACACTTGCGCCGCCGCTTGCTCTGCGAGATCGTGTCCACGCTTAAAAATCAAGGGCGACAACTCATTGAGCGCCTGGGTGTACACCTCGCGCTTAAACTCGATGACATCATCAAGTGAGACCCAATAAGGGCTCCAGCGCCAAGCATCAAACTCGGGGTGTGGGGTGGCTCGCAAGCACACGTCTGTGTCGCGCCCAAGCATACGCAGCAGAAACCAAATCTGCTTTTGTCCCTTGTAGTGCCCGCGTGACTCACGCCGAATAAAGGTATCCGGCACATCGTAACGCAACCACTCGCGCGTACGTCCCAAAATACGGACATGGTCGGGCAACAGACCGACCTCTTCGTGAAGCTCGCGCAGCATCGCCTGCGATGGGCTTTCGCCCTGATTGATGCCGCCTTGCGGAAACTGCCAAGCGTGTTCCCGTATGCGCTTGCCCCAAAAGACCTCGTTTTTTTGATTAACGAGGATAATCCCAACATTTGGACGGTAGCCTTCGCGATCAAGCATGGCCACTCCCTGCGAATTCAATACAATGCGAGTGATTATACGTACCTGTTGGGCAATCTGCCCTAATAAAATTTAGCTCCTATCCCATGCGCGCATCCGCCTTTTATATCAGCACCCTAAAAGAAGCCCCGAACGACGCCGAGATCACGAGCCATCAATTGATGATGCGCTCAGGATTAATACGCAAACTGGCCGGCGGCATTTACAGCTACATGCCGTTAGGCTTACGTGTCATACGTAAGATCGAAAACATTATCCGCGAAGAAATGAACGCCGCGGGGGCGCTCGAGCTCTTGATGCCGGTGGTGCAACCCGCCGAACTGTGGGTAGAGTCGGGTCGCTGGGAGCAATACGGCCCTGAGCTTTTGCGCATGAAAGACCGCCATGGTCGAGATTTTGTGTTGCAACCCACCTCTGAAGAAGTCATCACCGACATCGCGCGTAACGAAATTCAAAGCTGGCGACAATTGCCGGTCAACTTTTATCATATTCAAACGAAGTTTCGCGACGAACGCCGCCCGCGCTTTGGCGTGATGCGTGGACGCGAATTCACCATGAAAGACGCCTACTCGTTTGATCGCGATGTGGCTGGTGCTCAAAAAAGCTATCAAATCATGTTCGACGCCTACATGAAGATTTTTCAGCGCATGGGTCTGACCTTCAGAGCCGTCTCGGCCGACACTGGGTCGATCGGCGGCTCACAGAGTCACGAGTTTCAGGTAATTGCTGACATCGGTGAAGACTTGATCGTTTATGACCCTGCGTCAGACTACGCTGCCAACATTGAACTAGCCGTCGCGCCCTGCCTGCTTGAGCAGCGCTCCGCCCCAAGCGCGGCTCTGAAACTCGAGCCCACTCCGGGTGCGGCCAAATGTGAAGCCGTTGCTCAATTACTGGGCGTGTCACTGACACAAACCATTAAATCGATCGTGCTGGCCACCGACCGCAAAGATCAACCTAGCCAAGTTTGGCTTCTGTTATTGCGTGGCGATCATGAGTTCAATGAAATTAAGACTGGCAAGATCCCAGGCCTGAATCATGGCTTTAGATTTGCCACTGAAACTGAGATCGTTGAGCACTTTGGCTGCAAACCGGGCTACCTAGGCCCAGTCAAGACAAAACTGCCTGTCAAAGTCATTGCCGACCACACCGTCGCCAAGATGCATGACTTTATCTGTGGCGCCAACCAAGAAGACGCCCACCTGAGCGGCGTGAACTGGGTACGTGACCTGCCCGAACCAGACTTGGTGACCGACTTACGTAACGTCGTCGCGGGCGACCGCGCGCCCTCAGGCAACGGCCAACTGGCGATACAACGAGGCATTGAAGTCGGACACGTCTTTTACCTCGGTACAAAATACTCTGAGGCAATGAAGGCGACCTTTCTTGACGAAACTGGCAAACCAGCGCTCATGGAGATGGGCTGCTACGGGATTGGGGTCACCCGCTTGGTCGGTGCAGCGATCGAACAAAATCACGATGCCAAAGGCATTATCTGGCCTCGCGCCCTAGCACCCTTTGAAGTGGTCATTTGCGGGGTCGGTTGGGGCAAGAGCGAAGAGGTGCGCAACGCGTGCGAGTCGATTTACGCCTCGCTCAAAGCCCAAGGGGTCGACGTCATTTTGGATGATCGCGACCTGCGCCCCGGCATCATGTTTGCCGAGTGGGAGCTCATTGGCCCGCCCATTAGAATCACCGTGGGCGATCGCGGCCTGAAAGACGGTGTCGTAGAACTGTTATGCCGCACCGAAACCGACGCGGCTCGCGTGGAATTGGCTGACTGCGTCGCGCAAACGATCGCTCGTTTGTCGCAGGTTTAACAGCATGGCAACAGGGCGCCAAACGCTGACACGCCATCACAAAGGGGCTTAAAGATGCAACCCCAGCCGCCCGCGTTTAAACATCGCTTTGCGGTGCGCGTGTACTACGAAGACACCGATATGGGCGGTGTTGTCTTTTACGCAAATTACCTCAAGTTCATGGAACGTGGTCGCACCGAGTGGCTGCGCGCTGCAGGTATTCACCAATCAGAGCTCGCGGCGCAAGAGCAGCGAGGGTTTATGGTGACCAAGCTTGATATTCGCTACCTACAACCCGCGCACCTTGATGACTTGTTACAAATTGAGAGCGAAGTCACACGAATGGGCCGAGCTTCGTTACACTTCCACCAGACGATTTACCGGAATGGTGAACTTCTGACCCAAAGCAATATCCAAGTGTGTTGTGTAGAAACAGTTAACATGCGGATCGCAGCAATCCCGCAATCGGTGCGTACCAAATTTGCAGTAACTATTCAGGAATAAGTGATGCCAACTACCTCTGACATGTCGATGCTCACGCTGGTCTTAAACGCCAGCATCCCCGTGCAACTGATCATGCTGCTCTTAATTGTGGTCTCGGTGGTTTCCTGGACTTTCATTTTTTCGAAACGCGCCACGATTAAAAAATCGTTGGCTCAAACGAGACGGTTTGAAGATGACTTTTGGTCAGGCGGTGACTTAAACGGCCTTGACCAGTCGGTTGCCGGGCGTTTAAACGAGAGTGGCGCGTTAGCCCGCATCTTTCATGCCGGCATGGAAGAATTCACCAAGGCGCGCCGCGCCGGTGCTACGCCCGCCGCAACACCAACGCTCGATGGCGCGCGTCGCGCGATGCGTGCCGCCTTTCAGCGCGAGATGGATGAGCTCGAATCGCATCTGAACTTCTTAGCCTCTACAGGCTCAGTCAGCCCATATGTTGGCCTGCTAGGTACCGTTTGGGGCATCATGCACGCCTTCGTTGGTCTGGCGAACGTCCAGCAAGCCACGCTTGCCTCGGTCGCGCCCGGTATCGCCGAGGCGCTGATTGCCACAGCAATTGGTCTGTTTGCCGCAATCCCCGCCGTGGTGGCCTACAACCGCTACACCCACGACATCGATCGCCTATCGATTCGTTTTGAAACCTTCGTCGACGAGTTCTTGAACATTCTGCAGCGGCAGGTGCGCTAATGTCATCGGTACGCTCTAGTTCTGGGCGCCCAGGTCGTCGCCTCAAAAACGAGATTAACGTTGTGCCGTATATCGACGTGATGCTCGTATTGTTGGTGATTTTTATGGTCACGGCACCTCTAATCACACCCGGCGTGATCGAACTACCCTCTGTCGGACAAGCGGCCAATGTCCCCATGACACCGATTGAGATTCAAATTACAGAAGACAGCAAGGTATCTTGGCGCAAACGCGAGTCCGGTCAAACCTTCAAACCGGTCGAGCGCAACGCGTTAGCCCAAACCATCCTGTCTGAACTGAAACCCGATCAGCCGGTCGTCATCGGCGCTGATGGCAAAGTCCCTTACGACGTTGTCATGAAAGTCATGGAAGATCTGCGCAAAAACGGAGTGACAAAACTCGGTTTGTTAGTCGATCAAAAAGGCAATACAGCACCTGCGTCGAATAATGCCAAGCCAGTAAAGCGTTAACTTACGTTATGTCGAACTCGCCTAAACGCCTCTCGCCTTGATGCCGCCTCGCCACCCAAAAATGGTACGCGGTCCGTTCCTGCCTCCACGGCAGGCGATGAATCTGCGTGCGCTCGGCTTGGCGCTGCTCTCCCATTTGATCTTAGTGTTAATGCTTGTGCTCGGACTTGACTGGAAAACCGAAGCGAACGGACCACTAGAAATTATGCTTGTGGCCGACGGCAACAGCCCTGTCAGTCCACCGCCCCAAGCCAAGCCCCCAGAACCCTCGCCAAAACCTGAGCCTGCCCCTGAGCCTGCCCCTGCGCCAAAGCCTGAGCCCACGCCCGAACCCTCGCCCCCACCACCGCCTGCGCCGCCCCCTCCGGTTGCCCCAACGGCTGCGCCAACGCCTCAGGTTGATCCAGAGATTGCCCTCGAACAAGAGGCTAAACGCCGACGCGAACAAGAGAGGCTTGAGCGCGAAATGGCGGCCAAAGAGGCGGCCGACAAACGCGCAGCCGAAGAGGCCATCAAAGAAAAAGAGCGCATCAAAAAAGAAGTTGAAATTGCCAAGATAAAAGAAGCAGAGCGGCTTGAGCAACGCCGTCGCGATGCCGAGCGCGCAGAGGCCGACAAAAAGGCAAAAGAAGAGGCTGCTAAAAAGCTCGTCGCAGAAAAACTAGCTACTGAGAAGAAAGAGAACGAAGAGGCTGAGAAAAAAGTAAAAGAAGAGGCTGCTAAAAAGGCAAAAGAAGAGGCTGCTAAAAAGGCAAAAGAAGACGCTGCTAAAAAGGCAAAAGAAGACGCTGCCAAAGTTGCTGCTGCTGAGAAAAAAGCGAAAGAAGAGGCCGCTCAACGTGCAGCCAAAGATCAGGCTTTGAAGGATATGATGCGCGGCGACGCCCTGAGCGCAGCGGGTCTGCCGGGCGGGACCGCTGACCGCAATCAGGCCGGTGGCGGTCGAGATGACGGCTACGGCGCGAAGGTACGGGCTTGCGTGCAGCCGGGCGTGTCCTTTCCGCCGCCGCCTCGTGGCGCTGGCGGGAACCCAGCTGCGCAATACAGTATTAGCTTGAAGCCCGACGGGCAAATTGCCGATGTCAGACTGACAAAATCATCGGGTAACATCAACTTTGACCGCGCGGTCGAGACAGGCATCCGGCGCTGCAATCCCTTCCCGCGTCCGCCCTCGGGAAACTACCCCCGTTCTCTCACCGTCAATTACAATATGTATGATTGATAGGAGCCTGCAACCATATGACGTTTAATCGACTCTACCCCGCACTAACAGCCTGCAAAAAGTCAGGCACGATCCTGTCCGGCTGGCTACTGGCCTGCCTAGTCACTACGCTCGCCCTATTTTTTGCAGGTGCGGCGCAGGCGCAGTTACGCGTCGATATCTCGGGCACCGGGGCGCAACAGTACCCCGTCGCGATCGCAGACTTTAGTGGCGATGCCGCAGGCAACCAGATCGCCGAAATTATCCGCGCCGACCTAACTCGCTCGGGCCAGTTCAGGCTCATCGCTACAACGGGGTCAACACTTAACGTTGATTCAGCGATCGCGTTCGACGAGTGGCGTACTCGAGGTGCTGACTTTATTGCTTACGGCTCGGTCCTTCGCCTGCCAGATGGTCGTTTTGAGGTCAAGTACCGCCTTGGCGACACGGTGAAACGCGGCCCACTTGATGGCTTTACGGTGTCAGGCACCGAAAAAGAATTGCGGCGCATGTCTCATCAAATCGCCGATCGTATTTACGAAAAAATCACTGGGATTAAAGGTGTATTTGCGACCCGTATTGCCTACGTCTTAAAGCAGGGTAAAACCTACGAATTGCAAATTGCAGATGCCGACGGGCAAAACCCTCAGGTGGCCTTGCGCTCGCGCGAACCGATTATTTCGCCAGCCTGGTCACCCGATGGCGCCCGACTGGCCTACGTGAGTTTTGAGTCTGGCAAACCGGTGGTGTACGTGCATCATCTCACCACCAGCAAGCGTGCGCCGGTGGCCAATTACAAGGGCAACAACTCAGCGCCAGCTTGGTCACCCGATGGCAATACGCTAGCCGTAGTGCTGACCCGCGATGGTTTATCGCAAATCTACACACTCGGTGCCAATGACGGCTCTAATCTGCGTCGCGTCACCCGCTCGCCCTTGATTGATACTGAACCGGTCTTTTCACCTGATGGTCGGTCAATTTTCTTCACGAGCGATCGCAGCGGTAGCCCACAAATTTATCAAACTGGCCTCGATGGCGGTGAGCCGCGCCGCATCTCATTCAACGGCGGTTACAATATCTCACCTCGAATTTCTCCGGATGGCAAAACCTTGCTGACTGTTACTCGTCGAGACGGCGCGTATCGTATCGCCTCACTTAACTTGGCCACGGGCGCAGAGTCCCTTCTGACCGACGGGCGAGATGATCAGTCTCCAAGTTTCGCTCCTAACGGAATGCAGGTGCTATATGCCGCAGTTCAGGGTGGTAGAAGCGTATTAGCCGGGGTATCTAGTGATGGTCGCGTTCGTCAAACGCTGTCCGTCCTGAACGGCGAAATACGCGAACCCACCTGGGGCCCCTTTTCTCAATAACCGTTGAATTTCCTCTTAAAGGATACATCATGTCGCGCATCGCAAAAGCTCTAACCACCGCCGCCTTAGCTGTTAGTTTGGCCGCTTGTAGCTCGGTTTCTCTTGACGATAAAGCTGGGGCGGGTGGTGCAGACGGCTCTGGCATTCTCGATCCATTTAACCCACAAAGCATTTTGGCAAAACAGCGCTCGGTTTACTTTGATTTCAATAGCTACACAGTTAGCGAGCAGTACCGCAGCCTGGTTGAAACTCACGGCAAATACTTGGTGAGCACGCCTCAACAACGCGTGGTGATTGAGGGTAATACCGATGCCCGCGGCGGTTCTGAATACAACTTGGCACTCGGTCAACGCCGTGCCGAGGCTGTGCGCCGTATGCTGACCTTGCTGGGTGTTTCAGACACTCAAGTTGAAACCATCAGCTTGGGCAAAGAAAAGCCCAAAGCCTTGGGCAACACTGACGCCGATTACGCTGAAAATCGTCGTGCAGATTTCAACTATAAGCGTTAAGCTTAAGTGCTGTGATCTGAACTAAACAGGGCGGCTCACTGGCCGCCTTGTTTTTTCAACGGGATATTATGTCTATGACAACCACCTCTAAGCGAGTACTGGGTACTGGGTTGCTTTTGATTAGCTGCCTGGTCAGCAGTCAGCCGAGCTTTGCCTTCGCCGACGATGATGCCCGCAAGGCGATTGTTGAGCTGCGTCAACAAATTAGAACGCTCACCGAAGCTAACCAACGTGCTCGGATTCAGCTCGCGGATCAAATCGAAGCGCTCGAGCAAGAAGTGATGCGCCTGCGCGGCGATATGGAACAACTCGGACGTCCAAGCTCTGGCCTAGGGTCACCCGGAGGCACGTCTGGCGCCCGTGCGCCCGATGTCAAGTCTGCTGACCCTCGCGAGCAATCTGCCTTTGATCAGTCGATTGAGAGCTTTCGTAAAGCTCAATACAAAGAGGCTATAGAGAACCTAACTGCATTTTTGACGCTCTATCCTGACAGTAGACTCACGCCTACCGCGCAGTTTTACCTAGGCAGTAGTCGTTATGCTTCAAAAGACTTCAGGGGTGCGATCGCTACACTTGATGCAATGGTAAAAAGGTACCCAAGAGAAACTCGCGCGCCTGATGCATTGCTATTGATTGCAGGCTGCCAAGTTGAACTGAACAATCGCCCTGCCGCCAAAGCTACGTTGCAGCGTATCGTTCAAGAATACAAAGGTACGCCAGCTGCTGAAACGGCCGCCAAACGGATCCCATTACTCTAAGGCGCACAACAGACTAGCTGGTTCGAGTTCAAGTATCGAAGCCTTGAATCGGTTCAGCCGCGAACCCGACCCATTTAGAGGGCGGCCAAAGAGCGCCTTATGCCGACGTCAATAACAGGCAAGCCACGCCCACCACAATCAGTACGGTTCCAACAACTTCTTGACGCGTGCTTTTACTTGCAAACACACGCCAAGACAGCAGTTGCGCAAACAAAACTTCTACTAAGCCCAAGGTGCGCACATTAGCGGCTGCAGTCAAAGCAAAACCCAGAAACCAGCCCTCTGAGGCCGAGGCACCAAGCAAACCACCCCATATAGAGATTCGCCAGGCGTGCAGGCAACGCACCCAAGCTTCGTAATGAAAAATCATCATCCAGGCAGCCAGCAACAGTGTTTGCACACCCAGCCCACAAGCAAGTGTTAGCGAAGCACGCATCAAAAAATGGCCATCGCCTAGCGCTAGGATGCCACCTCTGAACGTGACTGCGGCAATCGCAAAGCAAGCACCGGCCAACAGCCCCAACACGGCAGGCTGCCATGCAGAGCCCTCTTGAGGGCCGCTGACAGGCTTACGCGCCATGATGGTGACGCCAGTTGTGGCGACAATAATCGCAGCCATTGCAAGCCATGAAATCGTATCGCCCAAGACAACCAAGCCAAAAACCGCTACCTGAACAGGCTCGGTTTTAGTCCAGGCAGTCACCACCACAAACGCGCGCTGACGCATTGCCGCAAGCATCAAGGCAGTTGCTGCGATCTGCGATACCGCCCCGGCGGCGACAAACAGGGCAAAACTCAGATCCATCGATGGAAACGTTGACCCCGTTGCATAAAGAGCAATAGCGGCAAACAGTGCGGCAAACGGAAAGCCATACAAGAAGCGTACCTGCGTGGCACCAAGCGTGCCAAGCTTTTCGGTCAGGCTGCGCTGAATGGCATTACGCCCAGCCTGAGCCGCAGCCGCAAAAATCGAAGCGGGAATCCATAACCAAGTCCAATCTTGCACAAGTGTCTCCAGTGAGGGTTTAGCGGCTATCGAGAGCGCCAATTCGCTCGCAGCGTCAGCACGGCCCGCATACACGCAGGTGGTAACAGTTTGCATACGACATCAATAACCACCCGCGTGCTGCATCAAGAGGGTTATCGTTGCAGGATCCAGCACAATCCCATCAGCACGCTGTTGCGCCATTTTTTTCAATTCAATTTCACCAGGCACAATCACTGGTCGAGCGGCATCCACGGCGGGGCTGTCATGCAGAATTGCAGCAAAATCCATCATCCGTTCTGACAACCACTGCGCCGAACCCAACAGACGCGTATCAATCAGAATAAAAAAGTGCCCTAAGTTTTGCGGCTCGTCAGGCGCATCGACCCACGACTTGACATGTGTCAGGTAGGCCGCGTTAGACAACAGCCCAGCAAACATATCAACCAGTAAAGCAAGCCCATAACCCTTGTGCCCACCGACCGGCAATAAGAAACCATCGAGTGCGGCTTTAGGGTCGGTTGTGGGACGCCCCTGAGCGTCAGTTGCCCAGGTATCTGGAATCGACTCGCCACGCTTAAATGCATTACGCACCTTGGCGCGTGCGACCACACTCATCGCCATATCCAACAAAAAGGGCGAACCACCGGGATTTGGCACACCAAAACCAAGGGGGCTATTGCCAAGCCGAGCATCACTGCCCCCCCAGGGCGCAATCGTCGTCGTGGCGTTACTACCAATCACGCTGGCAAAACCTTCTTCTGCCGCGATCAACGAGTAGGGCGAGATCGGCCCAAAATGATTACTGCCGCGCGCAAACGCCATCCCAATGCCACACTGCCGCGCCGCCTCCATCGCCGCACGCAAGGCGTGCATGCCCACCAGCGGCCCCACACCATTGTCACCATCCACCAACCGCAAGGCAGGCGCCGGCGCTTGTACAGAAATATTTGGCTGTGCACGGATCCCTTTCACCAACAACCGTTCACCGTAAGACTCAATACGCGATAGCCCGTGTGTACTTAAACCAAAAAGATCAGCGAGCACCAATATTTTCACAACATCAGCAGCATCTGCTTGCCTCAGACCCAGGCCCTGAAATGCACGGGTGGCTAAGTCTGTCAGTTCTGCTTCAGACCAATGTGATTGAAAAGCCTGCGGTTGATTCATGTTGCTGAAAAATCCTGTTATTCGAGGTATGAAAATCTTCGCGAGCGCAACACGATTTCTGCGTGTCGTTCAAACAGTGCTGAAACAGATGAGCGATCAAGTGCTGACATACTAAACGTTCTCGCGCCAGCGGCAAAATAGCGCACAGTCACACTGAGGCTTTCGCGCACCGTCACACAAGCAGATAGGCGACATACGAATAAGTCACTGAAACACATGCAGATAGCCGACATACGCGCAAGTCACTGGAATACAAGCGGATAGCCGGCATACGAGCAAGTGACTGAAACACAAGCAGGTTGTACTGCAATCGCAGGTTGATACTAGGGTTTGTTTGCAAAAATAGCTAACTTATGATTTGATTGGCCATGAACCATGCGGATGGTCGCTTCAACATCCGCAATCACGTGAACCGAATACCTAATTAGAAGGTAGGTCATGCAAACTGATGTAAACGTCCGCAACGTTGCCGTAGTAACAGGTGCAGCGCGCGGGATCGGCCTCGCTTGCGTCAAGCGACTTGCCGCAAAGGGCTTTCGCGTTGCCATGGCTGATATAGGCTCGGCACAACTCGACGAGTCAGCGGCAGCGTTACAAGCCCAGGGGTGGGATGTGTTGACGCTACCTGGCGATGTCGGTCATTATGACGCGGTACAACAACAGGCTGCTTTAGTCTTGCGTCATTACGGGCGCATCGACGTATTAGTGAACAATGCTGGCATCTCGCAACCGAAGGGCTTACTCGACATTTCAGAGGCCGAGTGGGACCACACCATCATGGTCAATCTCAAGGGATTCTTCAACTGGTGTAAGGCCGTCGCACCCGCGATGCTCGCCCAGCGAGGCGGCCGCATCATTAATATGTCCTCCATTAGCGCTACCACCGGCGGCAGCGCTGAAGCCGTCAGTAAGTTTTCATACTGCGCATCGAAAGCGGGGGTGCTTGGCTTAACTCGCGGGTTGGCCAAAGAACTGGCTCCCACAGTAACAGTCAACGCCATCTGCCCCGGATCAATTCGCACAGATCTGACTGAAGCGCTGATCAGTGCAAACCACGATCAAATCTTACAAACAATACCGCTTAAGCGCATTGGGACACCGGATGACATTGCAGTTGTCGTCGAGTTTCTGGCAACGGTTAACCCCTGTTTTATAACTGGCGAGGTAATAGATGTCGACGGCGGTCAGTGGGTCAACTGACCTTAGCGCGGGCGGTCATACGTCAGCCGCACAACGCAGAACGCGGATTAGGCAGTCGTTAAAGCTGTCTGCTTTGCTATTACCCGGCGTGATCTTTCTGATCGTGGGTTTACTGTGGCCCTTCGCATCAATGCTTGGGATTTCGTTTTATGACAAATACCCTGCAAATACCGGCTTCACACTCGACCATTACGTGTTGCAATTCGAAGACTCGTACGCGCTATTTGTTGCCCTACGTACTCTTGCTCTCGGTCTCTGGGTCACTGTCCTTACCGCTGTGATTGGCTACCCTGTTGCTTGGTATCTCGCACGTAGCGACTCTCGCCTAAAACACTTGGTATTTTTAGGGGTGGTGTCTCCACTGCTCGTCAGCATCGTTGTACGCACGCTCGGCTGGACGATTTTGCTTGGCAATGAGGGGCTAGTCAATGCGCTATTAGTGAGCATCGGAGTCGTAGATGAACCCCTACGGCTGATGCAGAGCTTCTGGAGCGTCGTGCTCGGTATGACTCACGTGCTATTGCCCTTTATGGTTCTTTCCATCTCGAGCGTTTTAAGTAAGATTGACCAATCGCTCATCGAATCGGCTGCAGTGATGGGAGCCTCACCTTTTCAAAATTTTTTGCGAATTGTCTTGCCGCTTTCGGTGCAAGGTCTTGCAGCAGGTTCGGTAATTGTTTTTTGTCTGTCGATCGGTGCGTACATCACACCGATATGGCTCGGCCGTGGGCAAGTCAACGTCATGTCAATCTACATTCATGAACAAATGGTCGTGATGGTCGACTGGCCGGCGGGTGCAGCGGCCTCAATGATCCTGACGATCGTCACGCTGATTGTGCTGACGATCTATGGTTTTATCATCAAAAGGCACGCCAGACGATGAGAAAAAAAACCTCCGACAGAATGCTTAAACTTTATGTCGCTCTGGTCCTGCTATTTCTTGCCTTGCCGATTGCCGTCGTCATTCCTTCGTCCTTTAGTAACGAATCAAGCCTGCGGTTTCCACCAAAAGGTTTTTCGTTAAAGTGGTTTGAAAAGGCCTGGAATACTCAGGCGTTCTGGGACGCTTTTCAAGTCAGTTTGCTGGTCGCCGCGATCGCAACGGCAATTTCACTGGTCATCGGTACACTTGCGGCCTTTGCAATCGTGCGTCATCAGTTTCGTGGTAAACAATTTTTCGAATTTCTTTTCATGACCCCGTTGGTCTTCCCAGCGATTGTGCTCGCGGTTGCACTCTCGATGGTGCTCGGTTCTGTAGGACTGTTGCGTAATTTCTGGGGCCTTGTATTTGCCCATGTCATCATCACAGTTCCCTATATTGTTCGCACCGTAGGGGCTACCCTTTCTGAAATTGATATCGCTTATGAAGAGGCTGCCGCCACGCTTGGGGCAAATACTATCCGGACCTTTTTTCTTGTGACGCTCCCGATGCTAAGGCCAGGGTTGATTGCCGGCGCCGTGTTTTCGGCCATCATGTCCTTTGACGAATTCACCGTCTCTTTGTTTCTTGTGGGCCCTGGGGTGATGACGCTTCCGCTTGAAATTTATCACTACACCGAGTTTCAGATGGATCCGACGGTGGCAGCGATTTCTACTATGCTACTCGGTGTGACCGCCTTAATCGTCATTGTGATCGAACGTTCGATTGGATTAAAAAAGCAATTTAAACACTAACCGTCTTGACCTGATTTCACTCAATGGAGTTTATAAAAATGAAGCCTATCGATAACGAAGACAGCTACTTGTTGGACAATTTCAGGACTCAGCCAAAGCGCCGGGATATTCTCAAATCGTTGCTAGCGCTAGGAGTGGGTAGTGCCTCGGTGATGCAGTTTGCCAACGCCTTAGCCACCGCTACAGATGCCGAGGTCGCCAAATTAGTGATTCTCTCGCAGCCGGGTGTTCTACCCAAGTTATGTAACGACATTTCGACTCCGCTGATCAAAAAAATGAGTCCCAAGACTGAAATTGAAGTCATCTCATCGAACAATGCGGCGTCGTATCCACGCATGCTAGCCCAACGTAGTTCTCCCTCGATCAGCGGCTCAATGATCAACGACCTTTTCGCGCAACGCGGCATCGCCGATGGGATGTGGGAAAAATTCGACCCAGCCATCATGACGAATCTTAAAAATATACCTCCAGAGATCATGACTCCCGGAGGCTTTGGGATCATTTTTCTAATGACCCCCTACGGCATCATGTATAACCCTGATCGGGTCGAAAAACCCACCTCATGGCTTGATCTCTGGAACCCAAAATACGCTGGGCGTGTATCGATGTGGGATGCCTACTTTGACGCCTACATTATGGCGGCCATCGCGACAGGTAAAGGACCAAATATTCTCGAGGGCATTAAGGCCTGGAGTGCTCACAAGAAAAATATCGGGGCCTGGGTCAGCTCACCGATCGTTGAAGCTGATATGGTTGACCGCGGTGAAGTATGGCTAGCACCTCACTGGGGTGCGTGGGCAGAGTTAGCGCGCTCACAAGGTAAAAAAGTGGCCTTCACCATACCAAAAGAAGGTGCGGTGCAGTGGGGTGGTCATATGCAACTCAGCAAAGGGTTCAGTCCAGCCGTCTCGAAACTCAGTCAGGCTTACATGAATACCTGGCTGTCTGATGAGTTTCAACTCGAGGCGCTCAAGCAAGGCTTTCTTTCACCAGTCAGCAAAGCGGTCAAGGTGCCGGACGATCTCAAACGCGCTGGTTTCATTAGCGTAGATGATGCAATTACAAAACTGATCCGGCCTGACTTTAAAGACGTGGGTGAGCAAATGCCAAAAATCAAAGCACTGATTGACCGAACGCTCAAGGGCTAGGGATAAGCGTCATGACAAATCAGGTGCCTGACGTCCAATTGGTGAATATTCATAAACGGTACGGAGAGGTCGCCGCCGTCAAAGGCATCGATTTGGACGTTAGACGCGGAGAAATGGTGAGCTTTCTGGGGCCGAGCGGTTGCGGAAAGACCACCACTCTACGAATGATTGCCGGGTTAGAAGAGCCTGACGTGGGCGAAATCATGATCCGCGGGCAAACGATGAATCAAGTCCCCACGCATCGACGAAACCTTGGCATGGTTTTTCAGAATTACGCCTTGTTCCCTCATATGTCAGTGCACGAAAATATTGCCTTTGGTTTATTGATGCGAAAAGAGCTTCGCGTCGATATCGACAAAAAGGTAAAAGATGTTATGAAGCTGATACGCCTCGAGGGGATGGCTCTGCGCCTGCCCTCGCAGTTGTCGGGCGGCCAGAGACAACGGGTTGCCTTGGCACGAGCAATTGTGACCAAACCCAATGTCTTGTTGCTCGATGAGCCACTTGGCGCCTTGGATAAAAAACTGCGCGAACAAATGCAGATCGAAATCCGAATGCTGCAACGCGAAGTCGGCATCACAAGTATTTTTGTCACGCACGATCAAGAAGAGGCGCTTACGCTATCCGATCGCATTGTTGTCATGGATGGCGGCCGGATCATGCAACTAGGCACTCCGGCTGAGATTTACAAAAATCCGGTCACACCTTTCGTATCTGAATTTATTGGAGTGTCTAATTCAATCGAAGCCACTGTCATGAAGACGGAGGGACAAGTGATTTCCGTTGTCGCCAAAAAAAGCGGCCTCACGTTACACGCCCCCGCAAGTGACTTTGCACGCGCGGGTGACCCCGTTGAGATCTCTGTTAGGCCTGAGAACATCACTTTGTTTCAAGAGCCTCGCGAAGGATATAACACGCTCACGGGCGTTATTTCCCATGTGGTGTTTACAGGCCCCCTCACCTATTTTCATCTTGAGGCTGGTGAGGGTGCAAAGTTCATTGCGTTGCAGCCAAACGCCGTGACAACAAACGTCGCAGAACAACCAGCGGTCGGAGATCACATCATGTTTGGTTGGCCCCATGAAGCGACTAGAGTACTGCCGGCACGTTAGCGCTTCAGTCTATCAATTAGATCAACAAGGAACCGTTATGCCATCCACTACAGTCGTCGCGCCACGCACTGACGTCAAACAGGCCATTCTCGATTGGTTGCGTGCTCACGAGCAGGACATGTTCGCCCTGCTCGAACAAGTTGTCAATATTGACAGCGGCAGCTACAACAAAGCAGGTGTTGATCAGGTCGGTGCGATCTTTCGTGCGCATCTCGAGAAGGCTGGCGTCGCGACAAAGGTACATCCCAATGCCAAGCATGGCGACTGTCTCGTTGCTGAGGTGCCCGGCAGTGCTGAGCCAACTGCAGCGCACGTGCTGTTGATGGGGCACATGGATACTGTTTTCCCAGATGGTACAGCTGCACAACGACCATATCGCGTTGAAGATGGTATTGCCTATGGTGCCGGCGTAGCTGACATGAAAGCAGGCCTCGTGATGAACACCTTTGTGGCACGCGCCTTTCATGCCTGTGGAGGTAATCAGCTGTCTATTAAAGTGCTCTACACCGGCGACGAAGAAATCGCCTCGCCCGCTTCGCGAGACCTGATCCTAAAAATGGCCAAAGGTGCCGCTACCGTATTGAATGCCGAGCCTGGCCGGCCGAGCGGCAACGTTGTCACGTCTCGCAAAGGCGCATTTTTTATCGACTTCGAAGTGGATGGCGTGGCCGCGCACTCAGGCGTCAATCACGACAAAGGCGCCAGCGCAATTGAGGCCTTAGCCCGAAAGATCACCGCACTACATCAACTGACTGACCGCGCCGCCGGTATCACCGCCAATGTCGGAACGATCAGAGGGGGCATGTCAGTCAATACCGTAGCCCCCCATGCCTCAGGCCAATTAGATGTTCGGTTTCCGGGTGACGTAGATCACGAAGATCTACAGCGGCGCATCAAAAATATCATTGCAGAAGAAGCCCTGCCCTGCACCTGCGGACGCATCACCCATCAAGGGACTTTTTTACCTTTATTCGAGACGAATGCGAGCCGCGACCTCTTAGCCGACTATCGAATGTCTGCAGAAGAGCTTGGCGTGCAAGTCAAGGGCGAGTTCACCGGCGGCTCAGCCGACAGCGGACTCACCGCCTCGGTCGGAGCTCCGACTCTTTGCGCAACAGGCCCCGTTGGCGGGCAAGTTCATACGGCAGACGAGTACTGCCGCATTGACACACTCGTGCTCAGAGCGCAAGCCGTCGCACTCACTATCCTCGCGCGCGATGCTCTTTAAACGAATCGGTTCTCAGGACGCCATCACAGCCGAGACAAGCTTAATGGCGAGTCGCCCACCCCATCCCGATGTTTAAACACGTGGCTTCTTGAGCATATTTGATGAAACTCTCTACTTCTCCTGTTGCGTTAGTCACCGGTGCTGCGACAGGCATCGGACAGTCAATCGCTGAGCAGTTACACGAAACAGGCTATCGCTTGGCGATTACCGATATCAACTTCGAACAGGCACAAAAACTCGCGCACCAGCTTTCAGAAACAGGCGCCAACGCACAAGCCTTCAAACTCGACGTCCGCTCGCAACGTGATATCCAGTCTGTGTTCGCGCAGGTAGAGCGCACAATGGGCCCCCTCGCAGTGCTGATCAATAACGCAGGCCTGTATCCAAATCATCCGTCACTCGACATGACCGAAACACAATGGGACGACGTGTTTGATACAAACCTGAAAGGCACTTTTTTTTGTTGCCAGGCTTTTGCTCAAGCTGCAGTGAGAAATCACATTCGAGGGTCAATCGTCAATCTTGCCTCGACCTCGGCCTTTTCTGCCAGACCCGGCGCCGCTCACTACGCCGCCTCGAAGGCAGGCGTCGTCATGCTAACCAAATCACTCGCGCAAGAGTTTGGCGCGTATGGAATTCGAGTAAACGCGGTGGCACCTGGCCTGATTGAAGTGGGTAAAGCCAACGTCTCGACAACCTATCGAGATCAATTCACAACGATGGTGCCCTCTGGCCGGACTGGAACCCCGGCTGACATCGCCGGCGTCGTGTCATTCTTGATATCCCCAGCCGCAGACTACGTGAATGGTGAATGTATCGTAGTAGACGGCGGCTTTCTCACCGGCCGCACGTTACAGCGCTCGAAAACGTTATAGCAACCCCAGCAAGCGCAAACAACCCACCGAATCAACCCACCCCAGCGCTTGAACAGCCCCGGAGTGGCGTATTTTGCTCAGCACAAATACCCACGCAGGGACGGTTCAAGCGCGTGCGAATGAATAGAACAAGAACCGCGGCACCTAACAACTCCAGCGCTTGAGCCGCCCCGGAGTGGCGTATTTTGCCCAGCACAAATACCCACGCAGGGACGGTTCAAGCGCGTGCGTAAGAAAAGGCGGTTCAAACGCGTGCGAATGGAGAAGAATCAACACGCATAAAAAAATCCAGACCGAAGCCTGGATTTTTTACCTTACATAGGTACCTGAGCCGAAGCTCAGGCCATGTGCAACTGAGCTTAGAAACCGCCCATGCCGCCCATTCCACCCATGCCGCCCATATCACCACCACCCATACCACCGCCGCCGGCTGGCTTGTCTTCAGCCAGTTCGCAGACAGCTGCTTCAGTTGTCAGCAACAGGCTGGCAACAGACGCTGCATTTTGCAATGCAGTGCGTGTGACTTTAGTTGGATCCAACACACCTTGCTCGACCAAGTCACCGTACTCACCGGTGGCGGCGTTAAAGCCGTAGTTACCTGAACCGTTTGCAACTTCGTTGACCACGACGCTTGGCTCGTGACCAGCGTTTGCAACGATGATGCGCAATGGCTCTTCGATGGCGCGCAACACAAGCTTGATGCCTGCGTCTTGGTCAGCGTTGTCACCCTTAAGCTTCGACACGACAGCGCGAGTACGAATCAACGCAACGCCACCGCCAGGAACAATACCTTCCTCGACCGCAGCGCGTGTTGCATGCAGAGCATCTTCAACGCGAGCTTTCTTTTCTTTCATTTCGACTTCGGTAGCAGCACCGACGCGAATCACAGCAACACCGCCGGCCAACTTGGCCACGCGCTCTTGCAATTTTTCACGATCGTAGTCAGATGTAGCTTCGTCGATCTGAACACGAATCTGTTTGACGCGTGCTTCGATTGACTTGGCATCGCCATGACCGTCGATGATGATGGTGTTTTCTTTACCAACTTCGATACGCTTAGCCTGACCGAGTTCTGCCAGTGTGGCTTTTTCAAGCGACATACCGGTTTCTTCAGAAATGACGGTACCACCGGTGAGGATGGCGATGTCTTCGAGCATGGCTTTACGACGATCACCAAAACCAGGCGCTTTAACGGCGGTAGTTTTGAGAATGCCACGGATGTTGTTGACGACCAGCGTGGCCAAAGCCTCGCCTTCGACGTCTTCAGCCACGATCAGCAGTGGGCGGCTCGACTTGGCAACTTGCTCAAGCACGGGCAGCAGGTCACGAATGTTGCTGACTTTTTTGTCATAGATCAGAACATACGGATCATCCAATGCTGACACTTGCTTGTCAGGATTGTTGATGAAGTAAGGCGACAAGTAGCCGCGGTCAAACTGCATCCCTTCAACGACGTCGAGCTCGTTGTCGAGTGACTTGCCGTCTTCGACAGTGATCACGCCTTCTTTACCGACTTTGTCCATTGCGTCTGCAATGATTTTGCCGATCGAGAAGTCGCTATTGGCTGAAATTGAGCCAACTTGAGCGATTTCTTTGGTTGTCGTGCAAGGCTTTGACAACTTCTTGAGCTCTTCAACAGCAACGGCGACAGCTTTGTCGATACCGCGCTTCAGATCCATTGGGTTGATGCCGGCAGCCACGTACTTGAGGCCTTCAACAACAATCGACTGCGCCAACACTGTTGCAGTGGTGGTGCCGTCGCCAGCGTTGTCAGAAGTCTTTGATGCGACTTCTTTCACCAACTGGGCGCCGATGTTTTCAAATTTGTCTTTGAGTTCGATTTCTTTAGCAACCGACACGCCGTCTTTAGTGACGGTTGGGGCGCCGAACGAACGCTCGAGCACAACGTTACGACCTTTAGGGCCGAGGGTGGTTTTTACAGCATTGGCGAGGATATTTACGCCACGGACGATGCGCACGCGTGCGTCATCACCGAATAGAACTTGCTTGGCAGCCATTTAGGTTTCCTTCGTATTCTGTGGATTACTGGACAACAGCGAGAATTTCTTCTTCGCGGATGACCAGAACTTCTTCGCCATCAACTTTGACGGTTTGGCCAGCATATTTGCCGAACAAAACTTTATCGCCAACTTTGACGTCCATTTTCAGGACTTTGCCGTCTTCAGTTTGTTTGCCGGGACCAACGGCTAGCACTTCACCTTGATCGGGCTTTTCAGCCGCGCTTTCAGGGATAACGATGCCCGAGGCAGTTGTGCGCTCGTTGTCCAGGCGTTTGACGATCACGCGATCGTGCAGGGGACGCAGGGCCATGTAGAACTCCTGTTACAAATAATAAGGTTGTTGGAAAACGCCTTCGCGAGTTGTTAGCACTCACTGGGGTCGAGTGCTAATTATAAGGGTTGTTTTGGGGATTTCAAGGGGGCTAAGTAATTTATAGCACTCTATCAAGCTGTCGAATGTCAGCGAGTATTGTCGTTGGCAATCCAAGTCTAGAGTTTTACTGCCGTTGGCAATTCAAGTTGTCGTTGGCAATCCAAGTTGAGATGTTTGCAAACTAAGTTCAGATTCGACACCTCTATAGCTGACGGAGCCTTCGGAGGAGGCGTCGCCTTCAAACCTGCTACGCAAGATCTTTGCACTTCGCCAACGCAAAATCTATTGCTTTCCCTTTAATTGAATCAAGCGTAAAGTGTTTTAGCACGCTATTTAGGGTGCATTTGCGCGAATTGATAGTACTAAAACTAAATTTAATCTACAAAACTACCCGCGCCTCGAGCTTCACCTCTTCGTTTCGAGCCTTTATCTTAATCAATGCTTTGCACCCTTCGCGGCCAACTGGGACCGCTAGTATGCAAGCGAGATGTTTAGGCTTGACCGCAGATGATTGTCTCTTTACCTATTACGACCCTCACACAACTCAAGCCGCGCTTGACGGAATCGCCAAGATCCATCTCGCACTCAAAAAGTAGCTTGCCTGAGCCCTCAATGGTTACACGCGTGAACACACGTGCACGATTGCTGCAAGCTTTTCGCAACGACCGCGCGACTCAACTTCAACCACCGTTAGCAGAAAGAGAGGCACCTCTATGTATCAAAAACACATGTTTATGTAGTCCCAGTTGCGTAAGTCTGTTAACCATCCTAATGCGATTATTGGCACTAACGTTTTTGCTGATGATAGGATTTATTCACAGGGCCGAGGCGCAGCAAGTATTTGTTACTAGTGAGCTTAACGGAACAATCGGCGTATACAACGCCACGAACGGTACCGCAGTGAACGCGAGCCTTGTGAGTGGGTTAGCTGGCCCAGATGGTATCGCCATTTCTGGTTCAAACATTTATGTTGCGAACCACTACGCTGGAACAATCGGCGTGTACAACGCCACAAGCGGTACAGCAGCGAACGCGAGCCTAGTGAGTGGGTTAAGTTTTCCACTTGGTATCGCCGTTTCCGGTTCAAACATTTACGTGACGAAGTACCTCAGTGGAACAATCGGCGTGTACAACGCCCAAAGCGGTACAGCAGTGAACGCAAGTCTTGTGAGTGGGTTAGCTTCCCCATGGGGTATCGCCGTTTACGGTTCAAATATTTATGTTGCGAACTACAACGCTGGAACAATCGGCGTGTACAACGCCACAAGCGGTACGGCAGTGAACGCGAGTCTTGTGAGCGGGTTAAATGGCCCAACTGGTATCGCCGTTCACGGTTCAAACATTTATGTTGCGAAATACAACGCTGGAACAATCGGCGTGTACAACGCCACAAGCGGTGCGGTAGTGAACGCGAGTCTTGTGAGCGGATTAAATGGCCCATCTGGTATCGCCATTTACGGTTCAAATATTTATGTCACGAATGTAATTAGCGGAACAATCGGCGTGTACACCACAAGCGGTGCGGTAGTGAACGCACGCCTCGTGAGCGGTCTATCGGATCCATTTTTTCTTTCTGTGGCGGACGCGACCGACAATACGAATGGCGGCGAGAATGGTGCTAGCGGTACCCTAACACCCTCCAACATCGCGCCAGGAGCCAGCGTTAGCTTAAGAAGCATTGGCGTCACAGCCAACCCAGTTCTAGCAGGCGGCACCTTGGTACTAAATAGAGGTGATAGCTCAAGCGTCTCAATCGCAATCACTAGCGCAGGCGGCACGGTTCAAAATCCAACCTCAGGTTCTGCCACTTTATCTGGCGTGTTCTCTGGCGTGGGCGGGTTGACGTTCATCGGTACGGGCAGCACGATCATGAGTGGCGCCAACACCTACAGTGGCGGCACGACGGTGTCAGGTGGCACCTTAGAAGTGGCGGGTCCTTCTCCAACTGGCACGGGTGATGTATTCGTGGCCTCTGCCGGCACACTGATGGGCACCGGCACGATCTCAGGTAACAGCATTGTGAGTGGCGTGATTAAGCCGGGTAACTCGCCAGGCTATTTGTCGTTCACTCAAAACTTGACGCTGAACGCTGGGTCGACCTATCAGCAAGATATTGCAGGTACGACTCAAGCAAGCAGCTTTACTCCTGTGGGTGCTTCGGGCTATTACTCATTTGTGACTGTGGGTAGTCAACTGACGATTAATTCGGGCGCGACACTTACGCCACGCTTATCAAATCTGTTTAGTGCAAGTGAGGTGGGCTATGGCAGCAGTATTTATGTGCCAGTGCTGGGCGACAAATTTCGTATCATCACAGCTACAGGCGGGATCACAGGGCGCTTCACCACCCTCACCCAACCTGCCGAGCTAAGCAGCGGCACACAATTCATTGCGTTTTATAACGTCAATAACAGCAATAGCGTTGATCTTGTCACGGTGCCGACTTCGTACAGTACGACCTTGAATTCAAGCACCACCAACGCCAAATCTGTTGCCGGTGTTCTAGACCAGTTGTTGGGTTTGAATAAAGCGGGCAGTGCGTCAGCGGCGCAAGACTCATTGCTATTCGCAGTAGCCGGTCAACGCGCGGCAAACTTGCCTGGCTTTGCACGCTCGTTAGCGGGCGAGGTTCACGCAGCCTCGGTCGCCGCCCTGCCACAAACTACACAACGTGTGCAGCAATCGGTATTGGCGCGCCTTGGTGACTATCCGATGGCGCCTAGCCAGCTTAATCCTGCACTGAACAACGCACTGTTAACGGGCGGCATCAGCGCAACAAACACTTCGGGGCTGCCCACCGCAAGCATGAGCACAAACCCAGCAGTCAACCCGAATACAGTCAACGTGACGAGCGCTGCGGTGAAAGACGGAAGAGCGTGGGGTGAGATTGCGTATCAACGTACTGAGCGAGCAAGCAACAGCGCTGGTAACGGGTTCAACAGCAATCTCTATCAAATCGTCACGGGTGTGGATGCGTATTCAAACGCAGAGCTCGGTTTAAAACTTGGTGGCGGCATCGCGTTATCTAACACCACCGTCGCAGCTAACGGTGGCAACAGCACGATCCAGCAAGGCTCACTCTTTGTCTACGGCAAAATGTCTGTGCTACAAGACTATGTGCTCGATGGCATGGCAAGCGTGGGGATGAGTTCAACTAACCTATCGCGCAATGATCCAACCGACTACACAGGCGGGTTTAGCAGCAAAGCCGTGCTGGGTAATGATGCGCTGGTAAGTGTGGGTATCAGCCGTGGGTTCGAGTACAGCGACCTGCGCGTGACACCCTACGCACGCCTAAGCTACCAGTACGTTGGTCAAAATTCGTATGACGAAGGTAATAGTGCTGCAGCACTGAACATCGCCCGCTTTAGCGGCAGTGCAGTGCGTGGCGTGCTTGGTGTGACAGCTGGGTCGTTGAACAAAGATCCGCTTAAAGATGACTACACCTATCGTGCCAACATTGCAGTGGGTGCTGACACTTCGGGCTTATTAAATCCAACGCTGAACACCACGCTTGGTGGATATTCAAGCAGCGTGACGACAGCCTCGGCAGGTTCTGCGTTCTTGCAAGTGGGTTTGTATGGCACGGTCAAGGTCGCGGACAACGCTTATGCCTATGCGGGTGTTTCGGGTGAAGCCAGATCGGGGCAGACTTTATACGGTGGCAGTGTGGGTTTACGGATGGCGTTTTGATGCCAGTACCCCTCGCTTGAACATTACCGCACAAGCCAGCCCTTCGGGGTTGGTATTTTTTTGCCCGTACGGTTCTGGTTTAGGCGGGCGCATAGCCTTCGATCTCACCCGCGAGCTTTCACCCCCCGTTCTGCGCGAACTCGGCCAAGGATAACTTTCCTTTTAATTACTTCCAGCGCTTTCCCTTTAGCTGAATCAAGCGTAAAGTGGTCATGCACGCTAATTAGGGTGCATTTGCGCGAATTGATATCACTAAAAATAAATTTAATTTACAAAAATACCCGCGCCTCGAGCTTCACCATTTCGTTTCGAGCCTTTATTTTAATCAGTGCTTTGTACGCTCTGCGGCCAACTGGGGCCGCTAGTATGGAAGCACGATGTTTAGGCTTGACTGCAGATGATTATTCAACAATCGCGAGCCACTGAACAAACTCGCGGTCGTACGGCATTTCAGTTGTGGTTAAAGCTTAGCGCTCCGGTTCTTGCCTGCGGGCTGTGCGTAACTGTCATGACGAATAGCGCTTTGGCTGCTTGCTCAGGCAGCAAAGTTATTAGTACTTCAGTTACTGCGGTGGAGGGTACTCCTTGGTGTGACGTCTCGATTACCAACACTGGCATCGTAACCGGCAACTGGGCTGTGTATTACACTAGTGGCCCCAACAATACATTAAATAACGCTGGAGACATCATCGGTGGAAGCTATGGTGTGTATATCTCGAATGGGGCGATTACAAGTTTAAATAATACTGGCACAATTTCATCAACCGACCCCGTTTGGGGTATTGGTATTTTTATTGCATCTGACACAATTACCACTTTAAGTAACGCTGGCACAATCTCGGCACCTACTGGTGTCAAAAACGGCGGCACAATTACTACCTTAAACAACCAGCAAGGTGCCGGTAACGTCAGCGGCGCATTAACCTACGCGGGTGTTTTACCAACGAACTACAACATCATTATTGCTAACCCGAATAGCTATGGGAAACTGTCAGCATCTTTGGTTGGTTCGTCGATTGTTACGTTTAATATATACGGCAATACCGGTACAACCCTTGTAGCGGGCATTGCTGCATCAACAGTGGCAGCAGGCACCTACAGTTCAGTGTTAACTGGGGTGAGTGCAAGCAATATAAACAGCAGCTTAAGTGGCACCTACCCAGGTGGTTATGCGTGGCAGTTGGTGAATGCCTCCGGCTCTACCACTATCTGGAACTTGATGATTACCGGGGGTGGTGACTCTGGAGGAAGCACGGGCAGCGGTAGTGGCAATTCTCCCGCCATCATCAACTACACGGGTGGAAATTCTACGATAAATGGCGGCACTGTAAACATCGGCGCTCCTAACTTTTTTTTCCGAGGCTCAATAACGGTTGGTCCTTCGGGTGCGACCATGGTGATGACAAGCCTTACAACTATTTTTGCCGGAAATTTTAATCTTATCCTTAATGGCCCGCTCAAAATTGTGGGGCCTGATGGTCAGTTTTTTAGTTTTCTCGGTTTTTATGGGAACATAAGTGGTTCGGGGGGCTTGACAATAGGGAACGGGCAGCCGTGGATTTTCTCTTCTATTCTTGGCAACAATACGCGGACTGGTCCTACATACGTCACGAAGGGTGCAAGCCTTTTTGCAATGAGCACCTTTGATAGAGCAACTGCAACTCCACTTGGCTCTGGTGACATTTTCGTTGAGGGATCAGCAAACTTGTCTGGAGCCTTTCCAGGAAACGTATCTGTTACAGGCAACGGCAGCACTTTTCGTACAGGAGGTTCACCCGGCTACGCATCGTACGGCTCGCTGACCATGGGTGCAGGAAGCACCTATTTGCAAGACATTGCCGGTAAAGTGCAGTCGGACTCCACAACGATCACGGGTACGACTGGTACCTATTCATTTGCAAATATCACGACCGGCCTTGTGATCGAGTCTGGCACAACACTGACCCCACGTTTATCGGATTTATTCAGCGCTGACGAGCCTGGCTACGGCAGCAGCATTTACATACCCGTGTTGGGGGATCGTTTTCGTATTTTCACAGCGGCTGGCGGCATCACGGGGCGCTTCACAACGTTGACCCAACCTGCAGAGTTAAGCAGCGGCACACAATTGATTGCGTTTTATAACGTTAACAACAGCAACAGCCTTGATCTGGCGATTGCGCCTACGTCTTATAGCAGTACGTTGAACTCAAGTACGACCAACGCCAAAGCTGTGGCGGGTGTGTTGGATCAGCTGTTGGGTTTGAATAAAACGGGCACTGCGTCAGCGGCGCAAGATTCTTTACTCTACGCCGTAGCGGGTCAAAACGCGGCAAACTTGCCTGGCTTTGCTCGCTCGTTAGCGGGTGAGGTTCACGCTGCCTCGGTCGCAGCCTTGCCCCAAACCACGCAACGTGTGCAGCAATCGGTTTTAGCACGCTTGGGTGACTACCCGATGGCGCCTAGCCAGATCAATCCTGCATTGAACAACTCACTGTTAACAGGCGGTATCAGCGCAACAAACCCTTCGGGGCTGCCCACTGCAAGCATGAGCACAAACCCAGCGGTGAACCCAAGTGCCGTGAATGTAACGAGCGCAGTGGTAGCAGATGGCCGTGCTTGGGGTGAGATCGCGTATCAACGCGCTGAGCGCGCAAGCAACAGCGCTGGTAACGGGTTCAACAGCAATCTGTATCAAATCGTCACGGGTGTAGATGCCTATTCAAACGCAGAGCTGGGTTTAAAACTAGGCGGCGGTATCGCGTTATCCAACACTACCGTCTCGGCCAACGGCGGCAACAGCACCATCCAACAAGGCTCGCTATTTGCCTACGGCAAAATGTCTGTGCTGCAAGACTATGTACTTGATGGCATGGCAAGCGTGGGGATGAGTTCAACAAATCTATCGCGCAATGATCCAACCGGTTATACGGGCGGCTTTAGCAGCAAAGCCGTGCTGGGTAATGATGCGCTGGTAAGTGTGGGGCTTAGCCGCGCTTTCGAATACAACGACGTGCGTGTCACACCCTACGCACGCTTAACCTATCAGTACGTTGGTCAAAATTCGTACGATGAAGGCAACGGCGTAGCAGCACTGAACATCGCTCGCTTTAGCGGCAGTGCAGTTCGCGGCGTGATTGGTGTGGCAGCTGGGTCGTTAAACAAAGATCCACTCAAAGACCAATATACCTATCGTGCCAACATCGCAGTGGGTGCTGATACTTCAGGCTTATTAAACCCAACACTGAACACCACGCTGGGTGGATATTCAAGCAGCGTCACTACAGCGACCGCAGGCTCTGCCTTTGTGCAGGTGGGGTTGTATGGCACGGTCAAAATCTCTGACAATGCTTATGCCTATGCGGGCGTATCCGGTGAGGCAAGATCGGGGCAAACTTTATACGGTGGCAGTGTGGGCTTGCGTATGGCGTTTTAAGCTACCAAGTCGACGCTAGGGCAGGTTACATGCAATGTCAGCCCACGGATCTAAATCGCCCTTTGACTGCTCTGGCAGCGTGATGCGCGAACACGTGGCGGGCGTGAAGCCCACCTGTGTACCCAGCCGCATGTCAGGACTTTACCTGCTACCACCCGTTCGGCGTAATAACGCGCCGTAGTCGACTAGGTTGCATTTGCCATTAGGTGACTTTGTAATTCATTTGCGCTACACCAATTTCCATGAAAACAGCCACCATCCCAGCCATCCGGGTTCTTCCTGCCTTGCGCGAGCAAGTCGAGTCTTCGCTGCGTGAGGGCGAGACTTTGTCTGAATTCGTTGAACAATCGGTGCGCATTGCACTACAACGCAGACGCGACCAGAGCGAGTTCGTGGCTCGCGGGATGGCCTCGCTCAATGCTGCGCGGCAAACCGACGGCTACGTCGATTCAGTCGTCGTCATCGATGATTTGCAACGCAAGCTTAACGAGGCCAAGGCAACCCTCGCCAAGCGCCGCAAGTGACGTATCGGGTTCGCCTGACGCGCCAGGCGCAGGCCAATCTGCAGCGGCTCTTTGATTTCATCATCGAGCGTGAATTAGCGAGCCCCACGGGGGATCTCGAGATCGCCGAGCGAGCTTTGACTGCAATCCGTGCTGGATTTGACACGCTGCGGGCTGTGCCCTTCACTTGTCGAAAGGCAAGTGACAGCCCGTTTCTGCGCGATCTGGTCATCTCTTTTGGTGCAACCGGCTACGTAGCTCTGTTTGAGATACTCGATGAGCAAGAAGTCGTGATCGCTGCGGTTCGTCACCAACGGGAAGACGATTACTACTGATGCGCTTGCCCAGCGCTGGGTTCAGCCAATGATCTCTGATTGGTGCAGGTGGGCTTGTATGGCACAGTCAAGATTGCTGACAATGCTTATGCCTATGCGGGTGTTTCGGGTGAAGCAAGATCGGGGCAAACTTTATACGGTGGCAGTGTAGGTTTGCGCATGGCGTTTTAAGCGAAGGTTCGTATCCCGCTCGCGGACCAAAAGCAAAAAGCCTGAGATATTAGTACCTCAGGCGGTTTATGATGTTGTCAGGATGCCCAGCCGGTGAGCCAAGACCCTTTTTCAAGCTGCGGGTTCAGTGGTTGTTGACCCAGTTTTCTACGACCAGACCAGCGTAGTTCACAAAGTCTGCTTCGTTGTTGGTGACGAGCGTCACGTCAAGAGCAACGGCATGTGAGGCGATGAGTTTATCTAGCGCATCACGGTTGCGATCTTTGTACGCGGCACGAATCGGTCCGTAGGCTTTGGCTGCCGGTGCATCAAAGGGCGCCACCAGGATGTCTTCGAGCAAACTGGCCAGTGCCGAGCGGTTCGCTATTTGCGATGCCGCACTTGTGCAAGAAATGCCGAACTCAAGCTCTGCCAGGGTCACTGCGGAAATGACAACATCGCCGACAAAGCAGGCTGCAAAGCGCTCTCTGACCTCGGGTGGCTGGTACTTCATGAGGTAGATGCAAATATTGGTGTCGAGCATGTACTTTGAACTCATAACGTCTCGCGCTCACCTTCGAGGTTCTCGCCGCGCCCGTGAGCCATGAAGTCAGGTGAAAACTTCGCCAGTTTCCCCAGCACATCGCCCATGCGCCGTTGGGCCGGACGAATACGCAACTCGTCACCTTGCCGCTCGATGACGAGCTCTAGGTCCCACGAGCTGTAGGCAAGTTCGGCAGGAATGCGAACGGCTTGTGAATTGCCATTTTTGAATAGTTTGGTGTTAGCCATATCAAATCCCATTGGATGTACATGTACATCTTAATTCAAAATGAAATCAATGTACATACGTAGATGTACGTGAGACAAAAGAGTCATTACTCTGTGCAGCTACGGTAATAGCCTTGATCTTGTGACGGTGCCGACCTCGTACAGCACGACTTTAAGCTCAAGCACCACCAACGCCAAATCTGTGGCCGGTGTTTTAGATCAGTTGTTGGGCGTGAATAAAGCTGGTGCATCATCCTCGGCTCAAGACTCGTTGCTCTGCGCAGCAGCAGGTCAAACCGCAGCAAACTTGCCCGGCTTTGCACGCTCTTTAGCGGGTGAGATTCACGCAGCTTCCGTTGCCACCTTACCCCAAACTACGCAACGCGTGCAGCAATCTGTCTTGGCGCGCCTTGGCGACTATCCGATGGCGCCTAGTCAGTTGAGTCCTGCACTGAATAACGCACTATTGACGGACGGCATCAGTGCAACAAACACTTCGGGATTACCCACCGCAAGCATGAGCACAAACCCAGCAGTCAACCCGAATACAGTCAACGTGACGAGCGCTGCGGTGAAAGACGGAAGAGCGTGGGGTGAGATTGCGTATCAACGCGCTGAGCGCGCAAGCAACAGCGCTGGTAACGGGTTCAACAGCAATCTGTACCAAATCGTCACGGGTGTGGATGCGTATTCAAACGCAGAGCTCGGTTTAAAACTGGGTGGCGGTATCGCGTTATCCAATACGTCCGTCTCGGCCAATGGTGGCAACAGCACGATCCAACAAGGTTCGTTGTTTGTCTACGGCAAAATGTCCGTGCTGCAAGACTACGTACTGGATGGCATGGCAAGTGTGGGCTTGAGCTCAACCAACTTGTCACGCAATGACCCAACGGGCTTCACAGGTGGCTTTAGTAGCAAAGCGGTGCTCGGTAACGATGCGCTGGTAAGTGTGGGACTTAGCCGTGGGTTTGAGTACAACGATCTGCGCGTCACGCCCTACGCACGACTGACCTATCAGTACGTTGGTCAAAATTCGTACGACGAAGGTAGTGGCGCTGCAGCACTGAACATAGCTCGCTTTAGCGGCAGCGCAGTACGAGGCGTGGTTGGTGTGGCCGCGGGGTCGTTGAACAAAGACCCACTTAAAGATGACTACACCTATCGTGCCAACGTTGCGCTGGGTGCAAACACGTCAGGCTTATTAAACCCAACGCTTAACACCACGCTTGGTGGTTATTCAAGCAGCGTGACCACAGCCTCGGCAGGCTCTGCCTTTGTGCAGGTGGGGTTGTATGGCACGGTCAAGATTTCTGACAATGCTTATGCGTATGCGGGTGTGTCGGGTGAAGCCAGAACGGGACAGACGCTTTACGGTGGAAGCGTAGGTTTGCGGATGGCGTTTTGATATCAGCACGCCCACATTCACGACCTGCCTAGGCTAGATGTCACCTCTGCCCCGCCAAGGGTTGAGTGTCGGAACACCGGTTGGCTCAAAGTCGGCCACGTTACGCGTCACGACGGTCATGCCGTGTACAAGCGCCGTCGCAGCAATCAAACCATCACGTACAGGGCGAGGGTCAGGGACATGGAGCTTTGCACTCCGTTGAGCAACAGCGGTATCAACATCCAGAATACGTCCATTGAACGCCGGGATGACGTGACCATTTAGCCACAATCTAAATACTGCGCCTTGAGAGGGATCGCGGCGTTCTGCCAACAGAACACCGATTTCTAGTTCTTGAATCGTAATGACTGATATGTACAAATCCATCGCTTCGATGCTGTCGGCCCATAGCGCGAATTGCGAGTCCGCTTTGCCAAGACGTATTTTTCGCAGCTCGGATACAACATTGGTATCAAGCACATACATCAGGAAAAATCCGCTGGTCGGGCCAGGTCGCGCAATTGCGGCACATCAACGTCAAAGTCTTCACCACTGGGCATCGCCAGCAGGTCAGCAATCTTTGCCTGACTTGCGGTGATTTTCTTGTAGGCAGCAAAGGTCAGCAGGACATGCGCTGGCCGACCACGATCCGTGATGAATACCGGGCCCGCCATTGCGGCTTTCTTGGCTCTGCTTGCGTCTTGGTTGAATTGGCGGCTTGAAAGAGTTGTGATGGTCATGGCTCACCTAGATGTTCATCAATAATGTAGAAACGTTACCACATAACCGTTTCTTGGACAATTAAATGTAGTTACGTAGCAACATTTGGGAGTGCTGCGAAAAAGCTAGGCTAGTTGATGCCATTAGCCCGAGACTTTCTCGATATTTGACTACCTGATCCAAGGGAGATTTGGATTAGTTTTAAGTAACAATTACATAAACAGTATATTTGTGCCTATAAGAATAAATATCGGATATTAATCAGCATAAAGTTGCTGATTGAATTAACTATATTTCAAAGATATAATTATTTCATAAATAGCATATAGTTACATTTTAAAATACTGTCGTGCTATTAATCAGCATAAATATACATCTTATGATTTATTGTTAAGGCTTTCAAAATGACCTTGAATCAGACACTTGGCGAGCAAGAAATTGAGCTTGGTGAAAACCTCAAGCGCCTGCGTCTAAACAAGAATTGCGACCAAAAAACGCTCGCTGGGCGCGCGGGCATCAGCGTGCGTGCCTTACACAATCTCGAGGCTGGGCAAGGCTCAAGTGTAAAAACGCTATTAAGCGTCGTACGTGCGTTAGGTCGAGAGTCATGGCTGCTAACAATCGCGCCGGTCGCGACAATCAACCCGTTGACCTTAACGAGCAGAGCGTCGCAACGCGTGCGCGCGACAAGTCCTAGCGTTCAGGTCAAGGCAGCCAAGCGGCTTGCTGATATTACGAATTTCGCAGAAAAAGAGGGCAAGCAAAGTGATGGTTAAGACCGCGACAAAAAAAGCCAACAATACCGCGGCGTCAGCAAAGAGGCCTTTCAAGCACACCGAGGTCGTCGAAGTGCATTTGTGGAATACACACATTGGCTCTGTTGCGCTAGACCCCGCTTATGGTTTTTACGTTTTCAATTACACGCCTGAGTTTATCAGCGCTCGCATCGAACCCTCTCCCTTACAAATGCC
>CAMDEF010000039.1 GCA_945895265.1 Bordetella parapertussis
GGAGACGGAAAGATTTTCGTCACCACGATCGATCATGACATACGCATTCGCACCGGTGAAACCGGCGCGTCGGCACTTTAAAGACGAGGTGTATTGTGTCAAATTGGTTAAATAAACTTTTAGCAACAGGCTTGTTGGCGGCCGTGATGGGTGTCGCCGGGCTTGCCTCAACAAACCCCGCTTACGCCCAAGACGTCAAACCAACCGCAACGGCTGCAGCACCCGCTGCAACAGCGGCAGCACCTGCCGCCGCACCCGCGGCTATTGTTCCTAACAAGGGTGATACGGCCTGGATGATGGTCTGTACTGCCTTAGTCTTGTTAATGACTCTGCACGGTTTGGCACTCTTTTACGGCGGCTTAACCCGAAGTAAAAACGTCTTGTCGATTTTGATGCAGTGCTTGGTCGTTTTCTCTTTGATCATCGTACTGTGGTCAATCTATGGATATAGCCTAGCCTTTACCGAAGGCAACGCTTTTATCGGCAAATTCGATCGACTGTTTTTGGCGGGTCTCAATCCTGAAGGGGTAGCAGGCACCTTCAGCAAAGGCGTTGCGATTCCTGAATACGTTTTCATGGTATTTCAGGGCGTATTTGCAACGATCACCTGCTGCCTGATCGTTGGTGCCTTCGCTGAGCGTGCAAAGTTCTCGGCCATCCTGTTATTTATGGTGCTGTGGTTCACCTTTGCCTATTTGCCGATCGCCCACATGGTTTGGTTCTGGCCCGGTCCAGACGACATCAAGGATGCTGCCTCGCTTGAAGCCATGGCCGCTAAAGCCGGTTGGCTATTTCAAAAGGGCATACTCGACTTTGCTGGCGGTACCGTGGTGCACATCAACGCCGCGATCGCTGGTTTAGTGGGCTCGTTTGTCGTTGGTAAACGCTTGGGCTTTGGTAAAGAGTCTATGAAGCCGCACAACATGGTTCACGTCATGATCGGAGCTGCGCTGCTGTGGTTTGGCTGGTTTGGCTTTAACGCCGGCTCAGCGCTTGAGGCCAACGGCACAGCTGCGTTAGCCTTTGCCAACACCCTGCTGGCAACCGCTGCAGCCGTATTAGCCTGGACTTTTGCAGAGTGGCTCTTGCGTGGTAAACCTTCACTGTTAGGTGGGGCTTCTGGCTGCGTCGCGGGCTTGGTTGCCATTACACCTGCTGCTGGTTTTGTGGGCCCGATGGGAGGTCTGGCGATTGGTGCCGCGGCTGGTTTCGTCTGTATCTGGGGCGTGAGTGGCTTAAAGAAACTATTGGGTTCAGATGACAGCTTGGACGTGTTTGGTATTCACGGAGTCGCAGGGATTTTAGGTGCCTTGCTGACCGCTGTGTTTGCAGCACCAAAGCTGGGTGGTACCGGAATCTACGACTACGTCACCAACGCTGCTGCAACTGAATACTCAATCATTGATCAGTTTTTGATTCAAGGTCAAAGCGTCTTAGTCACTCTGGTTTGGTCTGGTGTGGTGGCTTATATCGCCTTCAAAATTGCAGACTTAGTGTTTGGTTTACGTGTGCCTGAAGATCAAGAGCGTGAGGGATTGGATATTACTTCGCACGGCGAATCGGCCTACGAAAGCTAAGTATTTCAATGTGTTATAATGACATTATGTACATGATGAACTTACGTTCATGTACATAATGATTTTTAACAAAATTTTGTTGTTTTTTGCAAAATGTCATATGTTTTTGCATTTTTTAATGCACAATTCAATCTGTCTATTTTGTTAATGCAGTTCAACGAGGGGGCCCCCTCGGTCAATAATAGACTTTCAGTAAACTCTGGAGAAAAAATATGTCAGACGTAATTAATAACGGCGTTAAATTAGTTGGCGAAGCAGTATTACCTGGCGCAAGCCTGTTGTTGGACGGTAACCTTGTGAACGGCGCCGCTCACGTAGCAGTTGGCGCTGCCGCCGCAGCTTTCGTGGCTCCTTGGGCGGTTTTATTGGTCGTCGCTGACTCGTTCTCGAAGTCGGTTTCGGGCAAAAACCTTTGGGATCATATCAACATCAGCAAAAAACCAGCAGAAGCCGAAGTCGTTGCCGCCTAATATTGGATCGCACGATCCTGAACGAAGAAACGCTCCGCTCGCGGGGCGTTTTTATTTGACGTCGACCGGTTACCACGCAAACGCAAGTCGCGTACCTTCATCGATCGCACGCATCGCATCTAACTCTGTTGCCACGCGCGCACCACCAATCAAATCTACATGCGAGACTGCACCGGTCAGCCTACCCACTAACTCTTGCTCAGAGTCTTGCCCTGCACACAAGACAATGGTGTCAACCTCTAGAACATGCCGCTCACCGTTCACACTGTAATGCAAACCTCGATCATCGATCTTGTCGTAGGTACAACCTGTCACTGCAGTCACGCCACGTTTGGTGAGCTTAGTGCGATGTATCCAGCCCGTACTCTTGCCTAAACGTGCCCCGGGTTTTTTTGTACCTCGCTGCAACATCACCACTTGGCGCTGAGAGTCTTCGGCGACGCTAGCTTGCAAACCACCCGCAGAGCCAATGCTTGGATCAACACCCCAGGTATTCAAAAATTGTTGTGCCGTCTGTGTCCCTTCGTGGGCAGAAGTGAGCAACTCAGCAACATCGTGACCGATGCCCCCAGTGCCAATGATCGCCACGCGCTCGCCCACTTGCACTCGGCCAAGGATCACATCGCTATAACTCACGACCTTCGCGTGTTCGATCCCCGTAATAGTTGGAGTGCGCGGCTTAATACCTGTCGCGATCACAACGCGCTCAAACCCTTCGCTGGCAAGCGTTGACGCATCTACGCGTTGCTTGAGATGGACATTGACACCCGTAGTACTCAGGCGTTTTTTAAAATATCGCACCAACTCAGCAAACTCTTGCTCTTTTCCGGGTATGCGTCGAGCTAAGTTCAATTGCCCCCCTACTTCACCACTCGCTTCAAATAAATGAACCTGGTGACCGCGCTCGGCTGCCGTAATCGCACAAGCCAACCCTGCGGGCCCCGCGCCAACCACAGCAACCTTCAGCGTCTTTTGCGGTGCTGGTGCCGTGAACTCAGTTTCATGACACGCTTGAGGATTCACCAAACAAGACGCAATCCGATCGGTAAAAATATGATCTAAGCACGCTTGATTACAACCAATGCAGGTATTAATTTCATCGGTACGCCCAGTTGCTGCTTTCACCACAAAGTCTGGATCTGCCAAAAACGCGCGAGCAAGCGACACTAAATCTGCCTGCCCCTGTTCAAGAATATCTTCAGCCACCGAGGGCATATTGATGCGATTTGAGGCCACGACCGGAATCGAAACCACTTTTTTGAGTCGAGCTGCGGCAAACGCAAAGGCTGCACGCGGGACGCTCGTTGCGATGGTGGGCACCACCGACTCATGCCAGCCAATTCCGGTGTTCAGCGCATCTGCGCCCGCCTGCTCAAGCGCCTGCGCGAGCCGATCGATTTCGTCACCTGTTAAACCACCGTCAACCAAATCAATCGCAGAAATTCGATACATGATCAACAAGCCAGAGCCCACACGCTCGCGCGTGCGACGTACGACCTCTACCGGAAACCGAATTCTATTTTCAAGCGAGCCACCCCATTCATCGTCGCGCTTGTTGGTTCGCAAGGCGGTGAACTGAGTCATCAGATATCCCTCAGAGCCCATCACTTCAATGCCGTCATAGCCCGCCTGTTGTGCAAGCACTGCGCACGTGACAAAGTCTTCGATAGTCTGTTCGATCTGATCAATGGTGAACGCGCGCGGTTGACGCGGATTGATCACCGATCGAACGGCGCTAGGCCCAATAATCTCGTCATGCTTGGCGTAAATGCCTGTATGAAGAATTTGTAATACGATTTTTGCACCCGCCTCATGCACTGCCTGCACGATTGGAATATGCTGCTCAAGCTGCTCGGTCGAATCAAGCACCCAAGCACCTTGCTCGACACGCCCTTCGAAGTTAGGTGATACACCACCTGTGATGATCAATCCTACGCCACCACGCGCACGTGCCGCATAAAACTCGGCGAGACGATGCACGCCGTCGAGCTCATTTTCTAGGCGTGTGTGCAACGAACCCATGATGACGCGGTTGGGAAGCGTATGCGCGCCGACCTTGATTGGCGACAACATTAGCGGATACAGTGAGTGCAGCATTTGAGACATATGGCGCTTGCTCTATTTCTAATTTTTTGATTGGATCGGGCACAGGTTAATCGAGAAGTGGAATACCAAGATCTCGAATCAGGTGATGAAACTGATCGCGCTGGCCTTTGACAAATCCCCCCATCTGCTCAAGCCCCATCGCGCGATAAGACAGCCCTGCCTGCGCAAGCTGCTTTTGTACTTCCGGATCGGTAAGCGCTTTGCCAAAAGACTGATGCAAAACCTTAACCACCCCGGGATTCATTTCAGCTGGGCCAAAAATACCAAGCCAGCCACCCGCGGGCGAAAACGGAAACTCTGGATAGCCACTTTCTGTCATGGTTGCCACCTCAGGCAGTAGCGGCGTTCGTTGCGGCAAAGTGGTCACCAACACCTTGAGTCGTCCTTCTTTGGCGTGTATCAAAGGTGCAGTGGTTGCAAACATTGCCTGTACGCGACCCGAAAGCAAGTCAGCAGTCGCGGCTGTTTCACCCTTGTAAGCTACCTGAACCACGTCAAGATTCAAACTCTTTTTTAAGTAGGCAAACGTCAGCAGACCCTGATTATTACCCGTCGCGTAGTTTATTTTTCCAGGATGCGCACGTGCGTAATCCACAAATTCTTTTAAATTTTTAACAGGCAGTTCAGGATGGGCGTATAGAAAAAATGAAAAATCAATCACCCCTGAAATTGGCGTAAATTGGGTGCCCGGATCAAAGGGTGGTGTGCGCCGGAGGGCCGGAACAACAATCATCGAACCCGCACCACCAAAGAGAATACGATACCCGTCCGGCGCAGATTTCATGACATCGAGCGACCCGATCATTCCTTCTGCGCCAGCCTTGTTCTCAACAATCACTTGTTGGCCGAGGTCTTTTCCAACCAAGCGCACCATCGTACGCGCAATGGCGTCTGAGCTTCCTCCGGCCTGATACGGAACAACCAAAGTAATGGGCTTAACAGGAAACCCTTGCGAGTACGCTGCAGGGGCCCCTGCCATTAAGCAACAAACAACAAGCTGCCATAGGTTTTTGACAGACGTCAGAGATTTCTTTTGAGGCGCGAGATCATTCATATCAAAGTTCACCTAAAAATGAGTTTATTTTTTCTTTTTAATTGATGATTTTTTTGCAGGAACATCATCTAACTGAGAAACATCCACACCCTCTTCTTGTAAAACTCGCCGCGCAATCGCAAAGGCATCCCGTCCAATCGGGATCCCGCAGTACATCCCAATATGTAACAAGATTTCACGCAATTGAATCAATGGAACCTTGGTTCGTGTCAGCGCAATACGAAAATGCAATTCAAACTCTTCCATGCGACCAAGCCCTGCCAGCATTGACAAGTTAATCAGGCTGAGTTGCTGATGACTCAAAATACCGCGTGCCCAGGTTCGCCCCCAGAGCTGATTGTTCAAATATTCTTGCCACTCATGATCGAAAGCATTTTTTGCTTTCAGCATGCCATCGACATATTGATCGCCGATGATTGCTCGACGCGAAACATCGCCAACTTTTTCAAAGCCAGAATTTTTTGCCTTAACACTCTTTGTTGCCATGATTGCTCTCGTTAGGTGGCCGTGCGCCACGAGTTATTTCGTTATAAAAGATTCGCTAATTTTCAGTGCACCCTGCAGGGCAAAACGCGCCAAGTCTCACAGATTCTTATGGCGCAATGCAGCAAACGCCTAGTATTTTTCTTCTATTATGGACATCATGCCACTGCGCGTCTAGTGAGAAATTCAAACAGAGGATGATTTCCTGCTAATCTTAGATCACAAAAAAGCAAAGACATTTCGTGTCAGGAGACTGTTGTGACGCCATCACTCATATTAAAAGCCCTTCAAACAACGCTGCCCCTGCGTGTCTTCGCAATCTTCGGCCTGACGGTCGTACTCGGCTCGCCTTGCGCAGCGGCTTACCCCGAGAAGGCCATCACAATTATCGTTGGTGCTGCACCGGGCGGTACGGGCGATCAAGCAGCACGCATTATTAGCGAAAAGCTTGGCGCCGAGCTTGGCACAACCGTCGTGGTCGAGAACAAAGCAGGCGCGGGTGGTATCTTGGGATCTCAGTATGTAGCACGCGCCAATCCCGACGGCTATACGATCATGATGGCAAATATTGGCTCGCACTCGATCAACTACAGCCTGTATAAAAAACTACCTTATACCCCTGAAGATTTCAGCGCCATCACGCTTGTGATTTCAAACCCTAATATCCTGGTCGTCAACAGCAGCACCCCCTTTAAAACGGTACAAGAGCTAGTCGCTGCAATCAAAAAGGATCCTAACCTTTACTCCTTTGGTTCGGCGGGTGCTGGGCAATCTCCGCACCTTTCGGGTGAAATGTTTATGCAACGTACTGGCATTCAGGTGCCGCATATTCCATACAAAGGCGCAGGCCCCGCAACAGGTGCCTTACTTGGCAATCAGTTCACCTTTATGATCGCGACGGCACCTAGCGTGATGGCCCAAATCAAGGGTGGCAAGCTGCGTGCGCTAGCCGTCACAAGTGATGTGCGCGCCCCAGAGTTACCCAACGTTCCCACCATGGCCGAGGCAGGCGTACCCAATATGTTGGTCACAGCGTGGTTTGGTCTGTTCGCTCCGGCGGCAACGCCGCAGGCGATTATTAACCGCTTGCAACAAGCCACTGTCAAAGTCTTAAACACCGCTGACATCCAAAATCGCTTCAAAGAGATGGGCGGCATTGCGGGCGGCAATTCACCTGCAGAATTCAACACATTTGTACGCGCAGAGATTGCCAATTGGAAGCAAACCGTTGAGGCGGCTAAATTGAGTCTAGAGTAAAGCGTCTAGCAGCTTCGTCCACAGAAGAGGTCTACATGATGTATGTCAAAGATTTGATCGCCCTCGCTACGGCTAAGCCAACCGTGTTGAAACAAGTTTGTTCTGCCAGTTGGTCTGCGCTCGTTGGTACGCTGGCCGCTGCAGCTTGTGTGGCGTTGCCATTTACCGCACAAGCCCAACCCTATCCGAACAAGCCTATTACCTTTTATGTGTCATATGCTGCGGGCGCAACGACAGACATTACCGCTCGCACCTTAGCCCGAGGTGCCGAGACCATTCTGGGCGTACCCATTACCGTTGAGAACAAAGGCGGGGGCGGAGGGACCGTTGCAGCCGGACTGCTGGTATCAAAAAAACCAGATGGCTACACAGTACTGATCGGCTCAACGTCAGCGATCACAACTCGCCCAGCCCTCATGAAGGTGAGCTACAAAGCGTCTGATATTGTTGGCGTGATGCAATATAGCTATTTTCATAACGGTTCAGTGGTGATACCCGCTGACAGCCCTTGGAAGACCTTTGAAGACTTCATTGAGGCCGCAAAAAAGAATCCAGGTATGTCGTACGCCACGGCAGGGGCCGGAGGTGTGGCGACAACCTCTCAGCAAATGGGTGTTGAAGCTCTTAAACGCTGCAAGGGCTTAGACTTTAAACATGTGCCAACTAAAGGTGGCACCGAAGCTAACACCATGCTGATGGGCAAGCATGTGAACTTTACCTCGGGCTCAGGCTCACACAATCCCTTAGTCGTTGACGGGGTATTTCGCCAATTAGTGCTGTTTCAAAGCATGCGCGACGAGAATTTTCCCGACGTTCGAACCCTCAAAGAGATTGGCTGCGACTGGGAGAACCCGCCCAACAGCGGCATGCTGGCCACCGTGCGGGCCGGAACGCCTCCCGACATTCTCAAAAAGCTTGAAGACACTTTCATGACAGTCGCTCAGTCACCTGAATTCAGGGCCATGCTCAAGCAAAACTATCTTCCCTTTGACCTCAAAGACAGTGAAACCCTGAATCGCGACTTGGCAGTTGAAACGACTTGGTATAAAGATTACTTCACTAAGACGGGCGACCTAAAATAGGTTCAAGAGATATTTACAATGTGTTGTCGCGTTGACTGCGTCTGTGCATATAATTAGCGCAGCAAAAAGAGTCAACGACGTCAGTGCCCCCTTTCGCAACATGCAAGGTTTTGTTCAATCACTAATCAAAGCAATACGAATTCAAGGAGATTATTATGGGTAAAAATATTCAGCTCAAAGCCTCAGATGGCCACCAATTCGACGCCTATGTCGCCGAGCCCGCAGGCAAGCCACGTGGTTTAGTCATCGTTGCCCCAGAAATTTTTGGTGTGAACAGCCACATTCGCTCAGTCGCCGATGGTTTCGCAGCCGATGGCTACCTCACCATCGCCCCCGCGTTTTTTGATCGCGTGCAGACCAAATACGAAGCAGGCTACACACAACCTGACATCGGTGCCGGCGTCGAGATCATGAAAAAAGTTAGCTTTGATCACACGCTGCTTGACGTCAAAGCCGCTATCGAACACGGCAAACATGCAGGTAAAGTCGGCATTGTGGGTTACTGCTGGGGCGGCGTGATCGCTTGGCTCGCAGCGGGTCGCGTGGATGGTCTGGCTTGCTCTGTGCCTTACTACGGCGGTGCAATTCCTAGCTTCTTGAAAGAAACGCCAAAGTGCCCAGTGATGTTTCAGTTTGGCGAGACAGATCATTCGATTACGCTTGAGCAAGCTAAAGTCGTTGCCGCAGCCTACCCGAAAGAAACCAGCTACTACTACCCTGCTGACCACGGCTTTAACTGTGATCAACGCGGTTCATATCACGCAGCGTCAGCAAAACTGGCACGCGAGCGCACCATTGAAATGTTTAGAAAGCTGATTGGCTAATTAGTCAAAGCAGAAAAAAGGGATCGCCAAGGCGATCCCTTTTTTTCGACCACGCAGTGGACTACTTTTTACCTGAACTCAAACCACGAATATCGCTGACACGTGCGACCTGATCTAAGGCCATGAACGCATCAAACAATTTCAAGGCTGAGCCTTCAAAATGCCCCACGGCTGCACAATCATCAAACTTAGCCCAAAGTTGCTCGCGATTCAACGGAAAATCTGGCCCACCTCGCACCGTCACAACTTCTTTACTTTGCAAAGTCTGACCATTTTTGAGTTTGACCGTCACTTGGTCAAAGGGAGAATAGCCCGGCATCGTCGGATGCTCAGCATCATCCGCTTGAACACTGATTCTTTTCATCAACTCTTGCACGTCTTTCCGAATCACAAAATCATCCACAAGTTCAGTTAAGCCAGCGCGCCCAGCCACCACGCACGAAGCCATTGCAAATTGCATACTGAATTTTGCTTCAAGACCTGTTTGCGGTTGATGGTTACGCAAGACCTTGGTGTTGCGGCGACTCGTCACGGCGGTAATGCTTTCGATTTGGTCTGCAATCACTGGCGTTTCGGCAACCAAATCCAACATGCCGTCTAACGCGCGATGCGTACAGAAACACAGCGGATATTTTTTGACCGATAATTTGGTGACTGCGAGCTTCCAAATCTTGCCGGCTTCGACTGCCGAGGTCGCATCAAAACGACCATTGGGCGAGACTGCCGATAAGAAACCCTGCGGGTGTTCAAGCGCATCCAACGACGAAGTGAAACCTGCCTTGGCAAGCCGTGCAGCCAAGACACCTGCTTGGGCTGAACGCCCTGCGTGAAACGGCTTGGTCATCGTGCCGAAGTTAGCCATAATGCCAGCGCTTTGCGAGGCACCTAAGGCAATCGCCATGGCGCATTGCTCTGCGTTCAGTTTATTCAAAGAAGCGCAGGCTGCGGCAGAAGCGATGGCGCCCAAAATACCAGTCGGATGCCAACCTTTACTGTGGTAGTGATCGGGATCACGACGCGCCAACTCGGCCCACACTTCATAGCCCGCAGCGTAGGCTGTCACCATCTCGCGCCCCGTTGAGCCTAGGGCTTGCGCCTCGGCAATAATCGCTGGCACCAAAATCGTACTGGGATGGCCTTTAATCGCCACGTCATCAAAATCCAACGCGTGCGCGGCGACACCATTAATCCATGCCGCATCAGACGCACTCGCGGTTTGGGCACCAAACATCAACGTCGACGTGCCAGCAGGCGGTGCGAGCACCTCTTTTAAGATTTTAGTAGGCAGCTCATCACGACCGGCGAGCATCACGCCCACGCAATCAGCAAAGCCCATATGAATCACTTCGACTGCTGCTTTCGGGATGTTGTCGTAGGTTAAGCCTGCAACAAAGGCACCAAGTTCACGGGTGATATCGGTCATGATGAGATCCTTGATCAGGCTTTAGCTTGCATCGATTCTTTGACTTTCTGGCGCAGTTTGTTCAGCGAACCGCCCATCTTGATAGAGCCCGGCAAGGGATGGCCAACCACCTGCTCAGCCAACAGCGCCGACTCAATTAATTTTTCAAGATCGATACCGGTTTCAATGCCCATCTCGTGACACATGAACACCAAATCTTCAGTACAGACGTTACCCGACGCACCTGAGTGCGAAGCGAATGGACAACCTCCCAAACCTGCAACGGCCGCGTCAAAAATCTGCACACCCATTTGCATACCGGCGTAGGCATTGGCAATACCCATCCCGCGGGTGTCGTGCAGGTGCAAAGACAGATTGAGGTCGGGATACTTATTGCGTACGGCACCGACCACTCTGCGAATCGAACCGGGGGTGGCCCAGGCCATCGTATCAGCGAGCGACAAAGTTTCGATCTTGATGCCGTGTTGCTCACCAATATCGTGGAACGTTTTAATCAGCTCAAGCACACGCTCAGTCGAAATGTCACCTTCAAAATTACAACCGAAAGCCGCCATGATGCTGGCGCGATTCACCTCGACGTTGTAGTGCTTGAACATACCAATCATCGAATGCACGGCCTCAATGTTTTGAGCCAACGTGCGCTTTTGATTGCGTAACAAGAATTTTTCTGACGCGGTTAAAGACAGCGAACCACGAATATCAAGCTTTTGGGTAGCAATTGCACGCTCGAGCCCTTTGTCGTTTAACCACAAACCGGTGTAACGCACGCCTGGCTTTCGCTTGAAACCAGCAACAATTTCTGGAGCATCAGCCATCTGAGGCACGGCCTGCGGACTCACAAACGAGGTGACCTGAATTTGCTCAAGCCCAGTCTCTGACAAGCTATCGATCAAGTCAATTTTGCGCTGCGTCGGGATGGGACCTTTCTCTATTTGCATCCCCTCACGAGGACCTTCTTCAAGGATACGTACGCGTTTTGGCAGATCTGACATGGTGGGCTCCTATTGTCTCTTGAATGATTAAACTTGAGAATCAGCTTAATCCTATGGCGAATCTTATGTCAACGCACTAACCACATCGCGAGACCTCGTAACGACCACATTGCGAGATACTGCTCGCGATCAAGAGTGGGCTCTTACATGGTTGACAATCGGAGGGCTAAGACCTAGGATTGGGATCAATATAAATATGAGCAAGGCGAGCATCAACTGATCGCCTAAAAATGGTGCGCTGCACAGTAGACTTGCAACGACACCTGAGCCTAAGAAAAAAATAATGAAGGAGACATCTTGAACGCAGAACGCGTTGGCAGTCTGGTTTGGCTTTTGTTCGGCGCCGCCGCCGTTTATGGGGCGCTCGATCTTGGCATTGGCACAATGGGGGCGCCCGGCTCGGGTTTTTTAACCTGCGTTGCGGGTAGTTTTGTCGCGCTCATGGCGCTGATGATCTTCATCCAATCGTTCAAAGGCGACCCAGCGGCACAAACTCGCGTGGCTGACCTGTGGGCAGATTGTAATTGGTGGCGCGCGGTCGCCATCTCGATACTGATCATTTTGTTCATTCTGGCCTTTGAGACACTTGGCTTTTTTCTGTGTAGTTTTATTTTGCTGCTCGTCATCATGCGTTGGCTTGAAGGCTTAAGCTGGAAAACCTCAATTCTCGTGCCAGTCATCGCGATCGGCTGCACCTACCTACTTTTCAAAACTATTTTAAAAATCTCGCTCCCCGCGGGAATTTTTGGCTTCTGAGGCGCGCGATTCCCTATGGACTTAGCAGATAACCTCATCACCGGCTTCTCGGTCGCCTTTCAGCCTCACAATATCTTCTTTTGCTTTATCGGCGTACTGATTGGCACGCTGATCGGCGTGTTACCCGGTATTGGCCCAGTTGGCGCGATGTCGATTTTGTTGCCAATCACCTTTGGCATTTCGCCTGTGACGGCCATTATCATGCTGTCAGGCATTTACTACGGCGCGCAATACGGGGGCTCAACCACCTCAATCCTAGTCGGGATACCTGGCGAAGCGGCCTCAGTGGTGACGATGCTAGACGGCCACCAGATGGCGTTAAAGGGCCGGGCTGGGCCTGCCTTAGGGATCGCAGCCTTCGGCTCGTTCATAGCGGGTACGATCGGCATTATTGGCTTGATGCTGCTCGCTCCGCCACTAGCCTCAATTGCCCTGAGGTTTGGCCCACCCGAATATTTTGCGCTAATGATTATGGGTCTGGTGATTTTGACCTACCTGGCGCAAAAGTCGATGGCCAAGTCACTCATGATGGCAGGCGTTGGTGTGCTGGCCGGCGTCGTTGGCCTTGACACCATGACCGGGCTACCCAGATTCACCTTTGGCGTCTCTGACCTGCTCGACGGGATCGGTATCGCGCCGCTCGCTATGGGGCTGTTTGGCGTGTCTGAAATTTTGTTAAATGTCGAACGCACCATCAAACAGGGCGTAGTCGTTACTCAAGTCAAAAACCTACTACCAAGCCGACAAGACTGGAAAGAATCTTTCGCCCCGATCATGCGCGGCTCTTTTTTAGGCTTTTTACTCGGAATCTTGCCCGGCGGTGGTGCGGTACTTTCCTCGTTTATTTCTTACGGCACCGAAAAGCGCATTTCAAAAACGCCTGAAAAATTTGGGCACGGCGCAATTGCTGGCGTGGCAGGCCCCGAGGCGGCCAATAACGCCGCAGCACAAGCAGCTTTCATCCCTTTACTGACACTCGGCATCCCTGCCAACGCGGTGATGGGTATTTTGCTCGGAGCACTGATGATTCATGGCATTACGCCGGGCCCACTGATGATTCAAAAAAATCCTGAGCTCTTTTGGGGAACCGTCACCAGTATGTACATCGGCAATGCCATGTTACTGGTGTTGAACTTACCACTGATCGGGCTTTGGGTGCGCTTACTGCGGGTTCGCTACGCCGTATTGTTTCCGCTGATTTTATTTATTGCGCTGATCGGTGCGTACGTCATCAATGGCAGCGAGATGGATCTTTATCTGATGTTGTTCTTTGGCGTCGTGGGCTATTTGATGCGCAAGTTTGACTACGAGCCTGCGCCCTTAATCCTAGCCTACGTCTTAAGCCCAATCCTTGAAGACTCTCTGCGTCAGTCTTTGATTATTTCGAGCGGTAGTATGGGGATTTTTGTGAGCCGCCCGATTGCAGCAGGCTTTCTGTTTGTTGCGTTAGTGTTGTTGATCAGTGCGGTACTGCCGGCGATTCGCAAAAAGCGCAACGCCCTTGTCGCTTCGGCTGATGAGAATAATTAGCCATTATTTTTATGTGAGGATTTCTATGACAATCAGTAAACGTTTTCGCCTTGCAGGGCTTAGCCTAATGCTAACAGGTGGCTTGCTCGCAAGCGGCCTGGCAACAGCCAAATACCCTGACAAACCCATCACCATGTATATCGCCTTTGCTGCCGGTGGCACGACCGACATCACTGGTCGCGCCTTGGCGCAAGGCATTGAAAAAATACTAGGCGTACCGGTTACGATTGAGAACAAGGGCGGTGGCGGCGCGACCGTGGCAAACGGCTTACTCGCGAGCAAAAAGCCTGATGGCTACACCTTGTTAGTCACGTCGGTCGGGTCTATCACCATGCGACCGTTGCTACTCAAACTTGCCTATAACGCCCAAAGCTTTCGTCCACTGATGCAATTCAGCTATTACATTGGCGGGCTTGTCGTGAACGCCGATTCTCCGATCAAAACGGTTGACGAATTCGTTGACTACGCAAAGAAAAATCCTGGGCTGACCTATTCGTCAAGTGGGCCACACACCCAACAACAAATCGGCGTCGAAGCGTTTGCGCGCTGCAAGGGCCTTGTGTTCAAGCATATGCCTACCAAGGGTGGCTCGACTGCCAACACGGCCTTGATGGGCAAACACGTGGATTTTGTTGCAGGCTCTGGGTCGCATATTCTCTTGGTCGAGCAAGGTCAGTTTCGTGAGTTAGTGACCTTTCACATTGATGCGCGCGACCCAAAGCGGCCAGATATTCCTGTGATGAAAGATATCGGCTGTCCGCCCACCAATCCACCGAGCGGGATGATTGTGGTCGCACCCGCCGGTCTGCCCGACGCTGTGGCAGCGACCTTAGAAGCGGCACTCAAGCAGATCGCTGAATCACCTGAGTTCAAGCAACTTCTCATCAAATACAACTTGCCTTATGCCTACGAAGATGGTGCGACGGTCGCGAGCAAGTTTCCGGCTGAGATTGAATGGTACACAAAGTACTTTAAAGAGACGGGTCTGCTGAAATAAAAAAACAAAGAACACGAACGTGTTGACCGCTGCAAACGCTGCGGTCTGTTGCAATAGGTAATCGAACAATCAAGCAAGCGAACAACTGGAAAAAAGATGAGTCAAAGAAACACCTTACCCACGCAGTGGGATGCGGTCGCGGATGTTGTGGTCGTAGGTTTTGGCGGCGCAGGTGCGGCCACTGCAATCACTGCAGTCGAGGCGGGCGCCTCGGTGATCTTGCTCGATAAAGCCCCGCTTGGGCAAGAGGGCGGCAATACTCGGGTTGCCGCGCAAGGCTATCTGAATACCTCATCGACTGAAGCTGCAATCACATACTTCAATGCCCTGGCCGGCCCCTATAAAGTCCCGCAAGACATGGTCGCAGTTTGGGCTGATGAAATGGGTAAGAATAACGAATGGCTCAGTTCAATTGGCGGCGATCCACAAGAGCACCAGTTTCAACCAGCAGGCATTGAGTTTCCGGATTTGCCAGGTGCTGAATGTGTACATAAGTACCATCATGGCGATATTCTGGGCTATTCAAAAACTTGGGAGATGCTTGAACAAGCTGTGCGTGCGCGACCCATTGACATACGTTCTGACTGCCCAGGCCAGCGCTTGCTACAAGACCCACTGACGCAAGAGATTGTGGGTGTAGTCGCGTTGCAAAACGGCAAGCCCATCAACATCAAAGCCAATAAGGCAGTCGTTCTAACTTGTGGTGGCTTTGAAAACAATCAAGAGATGATTCGCAACTATCTGAGTGGTCTACCTTACTGCTACACCTCGGGCAGCCCATTTAACGAGGGCGATGGGATCCGCATGGCGATGGAAGTCGGCGCAGATTTGTGGCACATGAATAACTTTGCCGGCCCATCGATGGCGCTCAAGGTACCCGAATACCCCACCACCTTCTCAATGATGGCGTTGCATTTTTCGCACGAGCCTGCGGGTGGCTCGGTGGTGGTAGGCCCTGACGGCAAGCGCTTTACCGATGAGAAATATAAAACACGGCACGGCAAGGTCGAACAGAATGGCAAGTGGCAAGCACTGCGTACGCCTTGCCCGATGCACATGATTTTTGATCAAACCATGCTCGATGGCGGCCCAATTTATGACGGAAAGCCGACGCATGGCTGGACGCAGATTATGAGTGGCTATGCTTGGAGCAAAGACAATCGGGCCGAGCTTGCTAAAGGCTGGATTAAATCTGCTCCGACTCTCGCAGCGCTCGCGACTTTACTGAAGCTGCCTGCCGGCAGTTTAGACCAGACCGTGGCGCGCTGGAATGCACAGTGTGCTGCAGGATCGGATAGCGATTTCGGTCGCACTAAGATGCTAGCACCGTTCGACTCAGGCCCCTATTACGCCGTCGAACTGTCACCTTCAATGCTCAACACCCAAGGCGGGCCGCGTCGTAACAAACACGCGCAAATCGTGCGGCCTGATGGCACAGCGATACCACGTCTTTACAGCGCAGGTGAAATGGGCTCGATGTACAGTTACCTGTATCAAGGTACCGGCAACATCGGCGAGTGCTTTGCGTTTGGGCGAATCGCTGGGCGCAATGCTGTGGCTGAGACGTCGCTCGCTTAACAGTGAGCACCTTGTTCATAAAGCTTGCTGTTCTACATAATAGTTTGATTTGATCTTTGCTCAGGTCACGAAAAATACGCCTCAATTTGAACTGAGGCGTATTTGTTACTTGAAAACTATTCGTCAAAATTGATCAAACCTTAACGAGAAAGCTGCAGCAAGAATCGCGCGACGATTGCGGCAACACAACCATCAAATCCGCCACATCATCATTCTAATTATTTTTTATACTTGCCGCTCAACTGCGGAGTGTGCGCACCTGGCAATTTAGCGTCAGCGTGCTCAAGCCGTGTTTGGCGACCCCAGGTGCGCTTTAAATCGTCGCGAATATTGAAGGCTAAGCGCCCCAACCCTTCACACTCAAGCTCGATCTTATCGCCGTCCATGAAGGCATTCAAGCCACGGTGATTGGTGCCTGTTGCTACGATATCGCCAGGCTCGAGGGTATGAATCGAACTCACCCACTCAATACATCGTGGGATGTTGTGCGCCATATCATCGGTGTTGAAGTCTTGCATCAATTTGCCATTGTTCCAAAGGCGAATCTGCAATTTTTGCGGATTGGGGATCTCGTCGGCCGTCACAATGTAAGGGCCGATCGGCGCAAAAGTATCGCGCGATTTCATTTGAAAAAACACGTTACCTTCTGGCCCCAAGCCACGCGCTGAGCCGTCAATAAAGTTCATATACCCAAACACGTAGTTCATCGCATCTTTCGCCGCGACATTGGTTGCTCGCTTGCCAATCACCAAAGCAATTTCAGCTTCTCCTTCAAACACACTGGCCGCAACATCGGGCAGCACCATCGTGTCGCCGTGACCAATAATCGCACCTGGCGCTTTTTGAAAGGCGTTAATGGGCGCCGGTGAAGTACGCGTACCGTCTTCCATGTAGTTAACGGCCATGCAATCAATATTGCCTGGCTTAGACAGTGGTGGACGAATACGCACCGAACTCACTGGCACACCCGTCCCGTTGCGAACCGCCGCTTCGATCTTAGGGCGATAGGCGTCAAAGCGCTCAATCAAACCATTGATCAAATCATGGGGGCCTAGATGTGGAATGTCAGCCACGACCGCAGACACGTCAACCACCTGGTCGCCTTTGAGAATGCCTAGTTTGAAATCATTAAAAAATAGAATCTTCATGTTGAGACGTCTCCGAGTTTAGTTTTTTAAATTTGAGATTAGCTTTTTTAAGAGTGCTCAAGATTGCCGCATTGCTGGCCAAACCTTCTACTAATGAATCAGCATACTGCTTTGGCGAAATGTGTGCCAATCATGGTTCCGCCTGTAGAGCGATTGTCAATTACCACTTGTTCACCCTGCGCGCCTGTTAACGTTTGCGCCATCACTTGGGCGACCAGCCACACACGTGTCCATATGGCGGATAGAAATGAGGTGCCTCGCATAGACCTTTATGCTAGGATTAATCCTATTCAAATAGCTTTAAAAAATACGTGGTTTGAGACAACGCTGAAGTTGCATTGAAAAAGCGAGTCAGCCCTTGTTATCTGCGAAAAATCGATCAGATTCTCGGCGTATCGTTGCATATCGAAAATTGTGCGTTTGCAGCAAATGCAGCCATCCTTGGCCACCGCCGCCTTCATATCGCCTCTAGCCATGATGGTCTGGGGTTCGAGTGTAACGAGACTAAGTGTGCGTACTGACGCACATGATGTACTGGGAGAATAGTTAGATGGATTTCGGTCATACCAAAGAACAGACACAGTTGCGCCGCGACGTGCTTGATTTTATTCGCACTTACATGACCCCTGAGGTGTATGCAGAACTTGATGCAACCGAAGAGGCGCATGAAGCTGGTAAAGGCGAGCGCCTGTCTAACAAACGCGGCCCGTTAGTGGCTGCGCTTTATCAAAAGATCGACGAACGCGGCTGGCTTGGGTATAGCTACCCTAAAGAATATGGCGGCGCCGATGGCGATCGCGTTAGCCAAAATATTATCGAAGAAGAGTTTCAACGAGCGGGCTTACCAATCAGCTTGGTCGGCAGCGGCGCACCCGCCATTATGGCAGTGGGAACTGAACAGCAGAAGCAACACTATCTGCCAAAGCTGATCAAGATGGAATACTCTTTCGCGCTTGGCTTTACCGAGCCACATGCGGGGGCTGACTTGGCAGCGCTGCGCTGCCGCGCCATCCGTGACGGCGATCACTTCGTGATCAACGGGCAGAAAATGTACACAACGTCTGCGCACCATGCCACGCACATGTATCTGATGGCACGCACGGATCCCGAAGCAAGTCGCCATGACGGTATTTCGATTTTTCTATTCCCGATGGATACGCCAGGCCTCACTGTGCGCCCACTTTGGACGATTCAAAACAATCCGCGTGCGCCACGTGGCACCACCTACGGCGACGCGCGCACCAACGAAGTCTTCTTTGAAAATGTTCGCATTCACGAATCATGTTTGTTAGGTCGTGAAAATCAAGGCTGGCGTGTGGGCTCGATGGGGCTCAATCTTGACCGCGTTGGCGCGGCTCGTTATCTTCGCTCGGTGCGACGCGACGAAGATATTGTGAATTGGGTTAAAGCCAATGACTTTGGTGGCTATGCGCCCAAAGACAATCCGGCCATTCGCGACAAGATTGCCGAGCTATGGATTGAGGCGCAAGTCTGTCGTTTGATGACCATGCGCAGCATGTCCATCGTTGAGCGTGGTGGCAACTTTACCTATGAAGGCTCGGCCGAAAAAGTTTGGTCGCCAGAGCACGGCGTCAGAACCACTGAAGCGATTACGCAAATGTTAGGGTCGTACGGCACGCTGCTCAATGGCTCGCCACACGCGGTTGAAAAAGGCGTATTCGCACACAATACGATGGGGGCCTTTCAATCGGGCATCAATCACGGCAGCGTACAAATCATGCGCGATCAAGTTGCAAAGCGTGGGCTTGAGATGCCCTCGATGCGTCGCGCTAAAGCGCCTGCCAAGTAACCTTAGGCCGCGGCACAAAAGCAGTCAACGCGGCGGTCATTGAAGAATATATAGGAAATAAGATGGACGTGCTTTTAAACGATGAAGAACAGTTAGTGGCGTCAAGCGCACGCGAGTTTCTTGAAGGAGAATGCTCGACCGCCTTGGTGCGTCAAATGGAAGAGGACCCAATCGGACATCCACCTGAGCTTTGGGCAAAATGCACAGAGATGGGTTGGACTGGCATGTGCTTGAGCGAAGAGTATGGTGGCCAGGCGCTTCCGCTCACCTATCTTGGCTTAGTCATGCAAGAAGTCGGGCGCGCGATGGCGCCGATCCCGTTGCATAGCACTGCAGTGACTTCGCTCGCAATCCAGAAAGCAGGCACCAAGGCGCAACGCCAAAGCGTCTTGCCTGGTGTCTGTGAGGGCAAAACGATTCTGACTTGGGCTTTCTCTGAGCAAGATCCGCGGTTTTTGCCTGAAACGGTCAAAACGACTGCCGTGGCGGATGGCGATCACTTTGTGATTACCGGCAAAAAACTATTTGTTGATAATTTTGCCGCATCAAATCAAATTTTAGTGACCTGCCGCACCGCACCGACCTCTGTAAGCAATGCGGGGCTCTCCTTGTTTTTGATTGACTCAAATGCCGCGGGGATCTCTCATGCCCGCCTGCGCACCTTGGCAAAGGATCAACAGTGCGAGGTCATCTTTGAGCAAGTGCGCGTACCAAAAGAAAATATGTTGGGCGGCCTGAATCAAGGCTGGCCCATCATGCAAGAACTGCTTGATCTTGCCACCGTCTTGTTATGCACCCAAATTCTGGGTGCCACACGTATGGATGCAGAGATGGCGATTGATCACTCTAAGTTTCGTGAAGCCTTTGGCCAGCCCATCGGTGCCTTTCAGTCGATTCAACATACCTGCGCCGACATGATTATCTCGATCGATGGTGGCGAGCTGCTGGCTTACGAAGCACTCTGGAAAATGGACAATGGCATGCCTGCGCAGGTTGAGGTCTCGCAAGCCAAAGCCTTTTGTAATGACAAGTGCCCTGCAGTCTGTCGCAATTCGCAATCGATTCATGGCGGTATTGGTTTCATGATGGAGTTTGATTTGCATCTTTGGCTGCGTCGCGTGACCGCGTGGTCGATGCGCTTGGGCACGAGTTACGAGCATCGTGAGCGCATTGCTCAGGCGTTATTGGATATGCCTGGGCATGTCGTTTTAGGGCAACCAGTTCCGGTGGAAACCTGAAGGCTCAAGTGATAGTGTCGCGCGACCGAATCGCTTGCCACTTGAAATTGCAATAAGGCTTAAACCTCGGATTCACCAGTTGAGTGTTGCATCGATTCATCGGCTACTTTCTGCATCGATTTTTTAAAATTAATATTATTTTCGAGATAAAAGTGATGAAATGTCTAGTTTGCGGTAAAGCGATTGACCTCGAAGGGGCCGAGTCCAAAACAGGTGAAACCGCGCACGGCGCCAAAGAAATTGATCCCTCAAAAGGGACTCGTCAATTTCATGATGGCAACTGGTATTACTTTGACACGCTGAACTGTCGCAGTAAATTCACGATCAGCCCACAACGTTACTTAACACCAAAGGCCTAACATATGATTTCCTGCGCGCGTCTGCTTAACATTCTGATCGTTTGCGCAGCGTCACTAAGCGCAGTGGTCTCGACAAGCTGGGCACAAAGCTTTCCGAGTCGCCCCGTCAAGCTAGTGGTGCCTTACGTGCCAGGCGGTGGGGCTGATACGGTGGCACGTGTGATGGCACAAGGCCTGACTGAAGAGTTTGGTCAAACCGTATTAGTTGAAAACAAAGGCGGCGCCAATTCGATTATCGGCACCGAGTTTGTTGCCAATTCGCCTCCCGATGGCTACACGCTTCTGATCTGCACCACCGCGCACGCGATCAACCCCAGTCTTTACAAACTGAACTTCGACACCCTGAAGGCCTTCACTCACGTGACGATGCATTTAGGCGCCAGTTTATTACTCGTGGTTCATCCTTCTGTTCCTGCGAATAGCGTAAGCGAGCTCATCGCACTGGCCAAAGCGCAACCCGGCAAACTCACGTTTGCCTCGTATGGCACAGGCAGTCCTGGTCACTTGTCCGGTGAGCTTTTCATGAAGCTGACAGGCACCGAGATGCTACACATTCCCTACAAAGGCAGTTCACCGTCGATTGCCGATGTCGTGGCGGGTCGTGCCACCATGTCGTTTGCAGTGCTTGAGCCCGTCTTGCCCTTTGTAAAATCAGGTCACGTCAGAGCACTGGCTGTGGTGATGGCCGAACGCGCAATTCAGCTTCCTCAGATGCCTACGATTGGCGAAACGGTCAATGGCTTTGCCATCAGTGGCTTCAATGGCGTATGTGCACCATCCGCCACACCCAAGCCTGTTATTGAGCGTCTAAACGCTGCCATCATTAAAGTCATGACCAACCCTGCCGTGCGCGATCGGTTGATCAAAAGTGGGTCCGATATTCTCGTACGTCCACTGCCCACCCCTGAGTTCGAAGTCTTTGTTCGGGGCGAAGTCGTGCGCTGGCAAAAAATTATCCAAGACGCCGGTGTTAAAGTGAACTAGTCAACAGTGAGCATCGGTCATACTTTTTAAGTGAACGAGCTAGCAGTCAGCAGCAGTCATTCTTTTTAAGTCAACGCGTCAGCAGTCAGCAGCAGTCATTCTTTTTACCATCTTGGGAGATTAAAAATGTCCGCCCTTTCCGACTCACTACAAAAATATATCGGAATGAAATCCACGACTGAAATGGCGTGTGATTCCGTTGAGCGTGGTGGCGTGCGCCGCTACGCACAAGCCATCATGTACGAAGATCCGATCTTTGATAAGCCTTGCGCCAACAATGCGCGCTACGGCGGGCCTGTTGCACCGCCGCTCTACCCGACGCACCTAGCGCGCCGTGCGTTCGGCGTGCCAGATCCCATTCAAGCCAATGCGCGCAACAGCGACTTTGATGGCATCGTGGCGGCGACCAGTTCAGGCGGCTTGCCCGCGCTTGAACCGCTAAACGGCTATGCGCTACTCAATGGTGGCTCAGAGATTGAGTTTTTTCGCTACGCACGTCATGGCGAAACCGTCAGCCAAACCTCAAGCTACGCCGATATCAGCGAGAAAGAAACCAGCAAAGGTCCCATCGTGTTGGTTGTCACTGAGACAGAATTTCGAAATGGTGACGGTGAGCTGTTGATTCGCACCCGTCGCACACAAATCCGGAGAAAATAATATGGCACTCGGAACGACTCCTAATTTTGAAGATGTCGCGATTGGCGCCGATATCCCTGGGCTTGAAAAGGGCCCCCTCACGACTGCGCACTTAATGCGCTGGTCTGCCGCCATGGAAAACTGGCACAAGATTCATTACGACAAGCCCTTTGCAATGGAGCACGACAAATTGCCGGGCCTGCTCATCAACGGCTCACTCAAGCAACAATTCGTGATGCAGATGCTTGCGGATTGGGCGGGACCAAATGGCTGGGCTTGGAAAGCCAGCTTTCAGTTTCGCGCGATGAATATTGTTGAAGAAACTGTGCGAGTCTGGGGCCGTGTCACAGGCAAACGTGAAGGCCCAGGATACGGCTTAATTGATATCGAGCTTGGCATCCTGAACGACGCAGGCAAAGAGTCTACGCCTGGTACGGCAACGGTTGCGCTGCCCTATAAAAATGGCAACCCTGTTCCTTATCCTTTTGTTCCACCCGCAGCCTAAGTCGAGTTCGTATGCAACATGCGTTACAAGGCGTACGCGTTCTGGATCTGAGTCACGGTATCGCCGGGCCCTTTGCGGCCCGGCTACTCGGCGACTATGGTGCAGACGTGATCAAAATCGAACAGCCTGGCAAGGGTGACTTTGCGCGCTATCTTGCTCCATTGAAAACCGACACCGCAGCGAGCGAGCAGAGTCTGTTGTTTCAATATTTGAATTGGAACAAGCGCAGCGTAGCGCTCGACTTGCGCTTGGCCTCGAGCCGACCCGTACTGCGCAAACTCATAGAGAACAGCGATATTGTGATCGAGAGCTTTAAGCCCGGTAGGCTTGAGAGTTGGGGCTATAGCGTTGATCAGTTGCTTGAGTGGAATCCGACTCTGGTCGTGACCTCGATCACGAATTTTGGTCAAACGGGCCCGTATGCACAATACCGCGCCAGCGATCTCACCCTGCAAGCAATGAGCGGAATCATGGCAATTAGCGGTCAAGTCGATCGCGAACCGCTTAAACATGGCCTGTCGCAATCGTTTTACTGTGCGGGCTTAACCGCCGCCTACGCGTCAACCATGGCGTATGCTGCTGCGCAAGCCGATCAGTTTGGTGAGCACGTTGACGTATCGATTCATGAGTGCCTTGCCTCTGAATTGGTGTTAAATCAGTCGTACTATGGCTTTTTAGGCGCCGTACAAAGCCGTCGCGCGATTGTGCAAGACCCCTTCGCGGGCGAACCGATTGCGGCACGCAAAGGTTTTCTGGCTTTTCAAACCGGTGGCGGCGCCCCCTTCGAAACCTTGGCTGATTTGTTCGGTCGTCCTGAGTTTCGCGAAGCTAAATTCGCGAGCCCACCACAGCGTGAAAAGCGCGTACCCGAGGTGCGCGCCTTACTTGAAGAGTGCGTGCAAGATCGTGACGCCAAAGAGGTATTTCTAGCGGGTGCAACAAAAAGACTGTTAATCGGTATGGTGCAAAGCGCAGATGATCTGCTGAACTGCGAGCACCTCAATGAACGTAAAGCTTTCGCTGAAGTTGCACATCCAGCGACGAACACGCACTTACAGTTTCCGGCAGAACTGACTAAGCTATCTGTCACCCCAACCAAAGTGCGCCGTCGCTCGCCCCTGCTAGATGAGCATCGTCACGAAATTCTTGTCACGCAGCTTGGGTTGAGCAGCGCTGAACTCGCAAGTCTGAGTAACGCCTCAGGAGCAGGACACTGATCATGGAAAAGAAAAAGAAACTTCCACTAGACGGCGTTCGCGTCCTTGATTTGTCGTACGTCTTTGCCGTGCCCTATATGGCTGGGCTCTTAAGTGACCTCGGTGCCGAGGTCATCAAGATTGAAGCGCCACACAAACTGGATCAAACACGTGGTCGCGCCTTTGGCCCCTACCTCGATAATGACCCCGCGCAAGATCCCTGGAATCGTTCGGGTATTTTTTATGTTGTGAATCGTGGCAAACGGTCTCTGGCCCTTGATTTAGGCCAAGAAAAAGGCCAAGAGATCTTTCGCGACTTAGTGCGAAAGAGCGATATCGTGCTTGAGAACTACACCCCACGTGTGATGCGCAAGTGGGGCCTGAATTACGACGAGCTCAAAAAGATTAAGCCTTCGCTCATTATGTTGTCGAACACCGGCTATGGTTCAAGCGGGCCTTGGTCGGCGTTTCCAAGTCAAGGCACCACGCTTGAAGCGACGATGGGTGTGACCTTCTACACCGGCTACGAGGGCGACAAGCCCTGGAAAGTTGGCCAATCTTATCCAGACTTTATCGCCTGCTGGGCAGGAATGAACGCGCTATGGGCGGCGATCGTACACATGCGCAAGACTGGACAAGGTCAATGGATCGACTGTGGCATGTATCAACTTGGGCTCTCACTCATCCCAGAAGCTCTGATTCAAAAGCAACTCGACGGCACTGACCGACCCCGCATCGGTAATGAAGACCTTGAGCATGTACCCAGCAACTTATACCGCGCCAGTGGCAATGATCAATGGATTGCACTCACCGTTGACTCGGATGAGCGTTGGACCAAACTCGCAGCGCTCATGGGTCAACCTACCCTGGCGCAAGATAAGCGTTACGCGACTGCTGCGGCTCGCCGCGCGCACCGCGTCGAAATCAACACGCTGGTGTCGGACTGGACAGCGTCTCGAGAGGTCACTGAGTTAACGCGCCTGCTGCAAGCACAAGATATCGCGAGCGGCCCGGTACTCAACAGTAAAGACCTCTTCATCAACGAACACTTACAACACCGCGGATTTTATGAGCGCGTCGAACACCCGGCTCCGATTGGCCCGCGTCCGATTATCGGACGGCCGTACAGGCTACGCTTTCGCGACGCACACATTAAAAAGTCAGGGCCGCGCTTTGGCGAAGATAACGATGCGATCTTGCGTGACGTGCTGGGTATGACGCCAGAACAGATTGCCGAGATCAAAGCCAACAAAGTGGTGTGTGACCTGCCCACCAATCCAGGCATATCGGGCACGATGGATACCGAGATGATGTTGCGCTTGGGCACGCTTTCAGCAGTAGATAAAGACTATCGCAGCATAATGGGTGTAGATCTTTAAAGGGGTTGCCATGCGACTATATTCTTGCTCCGCTTTTGCCGGGCTTGTACGCTTAATATTCACTGCTGCGGTGTGCGCTTTACCGATCACCGCAGTCGCTCAGTCTTATCCTAACCGCCCCATCACCTTCGTCGTACCCTACGGGCCGGCCGGTTCAACCGATCCGATTTCAAGGCAATTTGCGACACAGCTTGAAAAAGTGTTAGGCGTTGAAGTCAATGTCGAGAATAAACCGGGTGGCTCGGGCACGATTGGCTTTGGTATCGTCGCGCGAGCCAAGCCAGACGGCTACACCATTGGCTTAGCTACAAATAGTATTTTGGCCTACCAGCCTCTGGTCAATCAAAGTCTGGCGTTCAAAACACCCGATGCTTACCAACCGATCGCCAAGCTTGGTGAAATGCCTGTGATCCTCGTCGTACGTGCGGATGCCCCCTGGAAGACTTTTGAAGAATTTTTGGAACATGTCAGAAAGAATCCAAACAAAGTGCGCGCTTCAGTATCGGGCTTACGCACCGTACCTGATTTGGTCGCTCAAGAGTTCAACAAAAACAATGATCTGAAACTGCGTACGATCCCATTTACCGGCGGTAGCGGTGAGGCCTTATTGGCGCTCTTGGGCAATCGGGTTGAGGCCACGCTTTTTACCGGTGCGGTGGGTATCCCGGGTCAGGTTCAGGCGGGCAAAGTACGGGTCTTGGCCGTGTTTAAAAAAGGTATCTACGATCCTGTACCAGAGGCCGTTTCAACGATTGATGCTGGCTACAAGACAACCTTGTCTGCCCAGTTTTATGTCATGGCGCCCAAAGGCTTGCCTAAAGAGGTACTCGACAAATTGGTGAGCGCCTCTCAGCAAATCATCAATAGCCCTGAATACGCGAAGTTTGCCACAGAAGGTTATGCGCTCGACCCCAAAAGCCCAGCTGAGCTGAGTGCAGAGATCATTCGAGATACTGAAACCTTTACCGAGCTGTTGAAATTGCTCGATCAAAAATCTTAAGCCCGCTCAATATGACGAGTCTCTCGATTTCAAAGCGTACCGCCTACCTGTCAACTGGCGGCTTGGGTCTTTTGCTTTCAGCCTGTTACCTTGCGCTGGCTAGTCGATTGCCATTCGGTGAGATGGACGCGCCCGGCGCAGGATTGTTTCCCGTGCTCGTCGGAGGCATTCTGGGCTTTGCCAGTGTGGCGACCATTTGGGAAGGCTGGAAAGCGGCACGCACCGAAGGCATTGATATACCCGTTGGGCAAGATCGCCTACGCTTATTTAAACTCATTGCTTTACTCGCGCTTTACTTCACAACAATGCCTTGGTTGGGCTATTCGCTTAGCAGCTGGGCCTTTGCGACGCTTTTGATGCGTTTACTCTCGACCTTGCCGCTGCTACGCTGCGCCGCTTACGCGGCACTCATGACCGGCGTGATCTATGTTTGCTTTATCTATTTGCTAAAAGTTCCAATGCCCACTTTTGCACTCACATTTTAAAATAATAGGCCACGCTTGCCATGGATGCACTTGACGGAATTCTTTACGGCCTGAGTGTCGCGTTTACCTTCAATAATTTGCTTGCTGCCTTAGTCGGAGCACTTGCAGGGACCTTGATCGGGGTACTGCCTGGCTTAGGACCGACCGCCGGCATTGCCATGATTTTGCCGTTGAGCTATTCGCTCGATCCAACGAGCGGTCTGATTATGATGGCCGGAATGTTTTATGGCGCTATGTATGGTGGTTCGACCACCGCCATCTTAGTGAACATGCCTGGCGAATCCGCCTCTGTCATCACCTGTCTTGATGGTTACAAGCTCACCAAAAAAGGCCGAGCCGGCGCCGTGTTAACGATCGTAGCAGCCGGGTCGTTTGTCGGCGGCGTTATCTCGGTGATAGGCGTGATGCTGTTTGCACCGGCCTTAGCTGAGGTCGGCCTATTGTTTGGGCCGGCAGAATTTTTTGCACTCACTGCAGGTGGTTTGCTGCTCTTTTCAAGAATCTCAGGTGGCTCACTCGCCGCCGGCATTTTCCCGATGGCGATTGGTCTGATGCTTAGCACCGTTGGGCAAGAGGCGGTGACGGGTCAAGATCGCTTTACCTTTGGCATCGCTGATTTAACACTCGGCGTTGAGTTGGTCGCCTTGGTTGTGGGGCTCTACGGTATTGCCGAGATCATGAGTGTGGTCGAGACCCTACAAAAACAGGTCAAACCCTTACCGGTGAAACTGCGTCAGATGTTTCCCTCGCGGCAAGAATGGCGTCGTTCGGTCGCACCGTATGGGCGTGGCACAGTTTTGGGTTTTATCTTTGGCCTACTACCGGGGCCGTCTGCCACACTGGCCAGCTTTGCTGCGTATCGGCTTGAAAAAAGTGTTTCAAAATACAAACACGAGCTTGGCGAAGGCGCGATCGAAGGTGTGGCTGGACCTGAGACTGCCAATAACGCAGCGGCTACCTCGTCGATGGTGCCATTACTGGCCCTCGGGATTCCGTTTGGTTCGGTCACTGCCTTGATGCTTGCCGCCATGATGGTGCACGGCGTACAACCCGGCCCGATGATGATGACGGCTCACCCTCAAGTGTTTTGGGGTGTGATCGCTTCGATGCTTGTGGGTAATGTGATGCTCGTCATTTTAAATGTGCCCTTGGTCAGCGTGTGGGTGAGTTTGCTGCGTGTGCCAAACCACATTTTCTTACCGATTATTTTGATGATGGCTGCGATCGGCTGCTATAGCGTACGCAACAGTATGCTTGACGTGGGCATGTTACTGGTCGTAGCTCTCATCGGCTACATACTGCGCAAGCTTGAGTTTCAACTCGCACCGATGGTGGTCGGCCTGGTACTGGGGCCTTTGATCGAGAAGCATATGCGCGAAGGGCTCTTTATGAGCTTGGGCGAAGTCTCAGTCTTCTATACCAGCCCAATCGCGATTGTTATTTGGATCTTAGTGATCGTCGTCCTAATGCTTGAGCCGCTGCGCGGACTGGCAGCTCGAATGCTGGGCATCAAAGTCAAAAAAATTATTCCTGAGAGCTCTGAATGAAAAACATCCTCGAAGCTGTTCGTTTTCGTAATGGTGTTTGGGCGCCAAACCGATTAGCGCTCGCCGCACTGACCAACTCACAGAGCCACGCTGACGGCACGCTTAGCAATGAAGAGTTGCACTGGTTAAACCTTCGGGCCGAAGGTGGCTTTGGAATCATCACGTCGTGCGCAGCACACGTTTCAAAGCTAGGTCAAGGCTGGCCTGGTGCGCTTGGAATTTCTGATGATGCGCAACTGCCCGGCTTAACGCGGCTTGCCGATGCAATGCATCAACGCAAGAGTCTAGCGTTGATGCAAATCTTTCATGGCGGCCTGCGCGCCGATCAAACTGTTTGTGGGGGGCAGCCGATTAGCGCGAGCGATGGCGGCCCGACCGGTGCACGTGCCGCAACCGAGCACGAGCTTGAACAGGTCATCGAAGATTTTGCGCAAGCTGCTGTGCGCGCGCATGCGGCCAAGATGGATGGCATTGAGATTCACGGGGCACATGGCTATTTGTTTACGCAATTTTTAAGTACGACCGAAAATCAGCGTACCGATCAATGGGGTGGCTCGTACGAAAATCGTGCACGGCTCTTACGAAGAACAATGCAAGCAGTGCGAGCCCGAGTGCCTAAGGACTTTATCGTAGGCGTTCGGATCTCACCCGAAGATGGCGGCAACGCGCGCGGCATTGATTTGGACGAAAGCCTACAACTCGCGAAATGGCTCGCCGATGATGGTATTGATTTTTTACATCTGTCTTTGTGGGACTCCTTTAAACCGTCGATCAAGCGACCTACTGAGCACCCACTCGATATTTTTAAGCGCGTGATACCTGCCGATCTGCCGATATTTGCCGCAGGCCATATCTGGGATCGCAATGATGCTCAAAAAGTATTGGATCTTGGCGCCGATGTGATTGCATTAGGTCGCTCTGCAATTTTGAATCCTAATTGGCCCAAAGATATAGTTGACCCAGCTTGGCAGCCTCAGCGCTTACCTACAACACCAGAGCATTTGCAAAGCGTAGGTTTGCAACCTGTGTTTATCAATCGCTTGCGGGTGCGTCCAGGGTTTTTTGCTGATTGATGCGTAACGTTGAGCCAAGGCACGCCAAACGCTGACTGCGCGCCCGTGACAGAACGCTTCAGCAACGCACAACTGTTTTTACGCCGACTGACCCACTTTAGGCACCTTGACCCAACCTGGGTCTAACCCGATCGTACCTTGCGCGGCGAGTGCCTGAATCTGTTCGTCAGTAAAGCCGGCAGCGGCCATCACTTCAGCTGTGTGCTGACCTAAGCGTGGTGGCGGAAAGCGAATTTCACCTGGCGAGTCACTGAATTTGATTGGCAAGCCCGCCATTGCAATTTTGCCCAGTCCTTCAAGATCCATCTCGTGCACCATATCGCGCGCGCGTACTTGCGGTTGTACAACCACCTTATCGATCGTATTCACAGGCGAACACGGAACATCTTGTTCAATCAAGCGCGCCTGCCAATGCGCGAGAGGTTGCGTGATGATGATGTCACCAATCATTTGAATCAACATAAAGCGGTTCAACGAACGCATCTCAGGATTCACAAATCTTGGATCATCGACCCACTCAGGTCTCTCAAGGACGGTGCATAAACCTTTCCACATCCGTTGATTAAACGAAGAGATCACCAGCCACTGATCGCTAGCCTGATACGCACGATACGTTGGACTGCCGAGCGAGCCACTACCACTTGGGCCCGGTACTTCACCACTTGAAAAATAGCGTGTAAAGAACTGTGCCAGCATTGACATATGACCTTCAAGCAAAGAGGTGTCAACGCGCTGACCGCGACCGGTGCGGTGGCGAGTTTCAAGTGCCATCATGATGCCAATCGTGCCAAACATCCCTGCCCCAACGTCGGCCACTGACATACCCATCTTGGCGGGGCTGCCCTCTGGGTCGCCGGTAATACTCATTGAACCTGCATACGCTTGCATGAACAGATCGTTCGCTGGCTCTCGGCTCAAAGGCCCTGTGGCACCAAAGCCACTGATTGCGCAGTAGACCAGGCGAGGGTTCACTTTAGACAAGCTTTCATAATCTAGACCTAAACGATCCAGCGCGCCCATGCGGTAGTTATGCACAAAGACATCGGCCTCTTCGATCAGCTTACGTGCAATCGCGACACCTTCGGGTGTTTTCAAATCAATCGCCATGCCACGCTTATTACGGTTTGCCGCCGCGTAGTAGTAACTCATTGAATCATGAAAGTAAGGCGCCCACACCCGACTATCGTCACCTGTGACGGTACGTTCAATCTTGACGACATCTGCACCATAGTCGCCCAAGAGCATGCCGCAAAAGGGGCCTGCCATTGCAACGCTGATTTCAACAACTTTAATGCCGGCTAGTGGTGCTGTCATGAACATCTCTTTAATGATCGATTACCAAGGCAAGGACTCAGACGTGAGGGGCGTCGATGCCTTTGAGCCAAGTCGAACTGCGCTCACCGAAACCAACATCGGCTCGCTTCTCAAGCCAGTAGGCATAGCTATCAGGTACGGTTGCAAACGGGTTGTCTTGGCCGAGTTTACTGGCCGCATCTAACGCCCAATTTGGGTTGTGCAACATCTCGCGCCCAATCGCAACGATATCGGCCTGACCTTTTTGCAAAATGCTTTCTGCTTGGTCGGCATGAATAATTAAACCTACAGCCATCGTCATAATGTCGGCACCATGACGGATTTTTTCGGAGTATGGCACTTGGTAACCGTACGAAGGTTTAACTGGTGCAAGCACAGCTGATTTTTCTGACATGCCACCACTGCTGCAGTCAAACACGTCCACACCCTTAGCCTTGAGTACCTTGGCTAAATTGATGCTGTCTTCAATCGTCCAACCCACCTCGTCGACAGCAGAGGTTCGATAGAACAAAGGCTTGTTGTGCGGCCACGATTGACGAACACGTTCGACCACCTCAATCGCGAAACGCATCCGCTTTTCGGGCGTGCCGCCGTATTCATCCGTGCGCAGGTTGGTCGTCGCCGATAAAAATTGATGGGTAAGGTAACCGTGTGCGCCATGCAACTCTAGGATGTCAAAGCCAGCTCGATCAGCCCGCTCTGCCGCTTTGCCCCAGCGCTCAATTTGCTCTTGGATATCTTTGACCGTCATCGCTCTTGGCAGTGCAGCTTTGGGATGTAGGCTGAAGGCACTTGGTCCAATCAGCTCCCAGTCTTCTCCGTGATCCACACCCTTCTGACTTGCATCAAGTGGGGCACGTCCTTTCCAGGGCACAGAATTACGCGCCTTGATTCCAGAGTGACCTAATTGGATACCAACCGTTGCGCCATACGATTTTACAAACGAAGTAATACGCTGCAACTGTGGAATGAAATCATCTTTCCATAAGCCTAAGTCTGCAGGTGTTGTACAGCCTCGTGGATCAACCTTCGTAGACTCAACCATCACCAAGCCCACGCCGCCTACAGCGTACTTGGCGTAATGCGCAAAGTGCCAATCACTGGCATGACCATTGACCGCAGAGTAGGTCAGCATCGGCGACAGGGCAATACGATTGCGAATGACCACGTCTCGAATCTGAAGCGGTGAAAATAATTTGCTTTGCATGTTGCTCTCTTTGATGAAATAGTCTGGCTAACTTGATGGACTGGTCTAGCTTGATTGATGAGCGGGGCTTGCTTGATGAGTCCATTCGTCTGGTTTGACGAATGGACCGGTCTAGCTTGCTCGGTCAACTAGTCTGGCTTGATATTGCCAGCTTTAATCACCTCAGCCCATTTTGCTGAATCGCTTTTAATCACTTCGGCAAATTGTTGGGTTGTTTGTATAAGCGGCTGTGAGCCAAGCTTAGCTAACTTTGCAATGACTTCAGGGTCTGCCAACGAATTACGTACCGCTAGGTTCAGTTTTTCAACGATCGGCTGCGGGATGCCTTTGACACCAATCAGACCGTACCAGAGCGAAATATTGAAATCTGGCAGGCCGGCCTCGGCAACGGTTGGAATATCTGGCATGAGTGGCGAACGCTTGGGTAAGGCAATTGCCAACACCTTCAGTCGACCCGAGTTCATCTGCGGCAATACCTCGGGCGTGTTGTTAAACATCAGTTGCACCTGACCACCCATCAGACCCACCATCGCCTGAGAGCCACCCTTGTAAGGAACATGCACAATTGAGACGCCAGCCATTTGTTTGAACAACTCCATTGCCAAATGATTCGACACACCGTTGCCCGACGAGGCATAGGTGATCCCATCAGGCTTGGCCTTAGCCTGAGCAATCAAATCTTTAACTGACTCAACCTTAAAAGAGGGGTGAACAATCAGTAGATTTGGCACCTCTGCGAAGTTTGAAATGCCGACCAGATCTTTAAGTGGATCGTATTTAATATTTTTATGTAACGACTGATTCACTGTGACGATGCCCGAGTACACCATCAACAAGGTATACCCATCTGCGGGTGCCTGCATCAGGTTCTCAACTGCAATCATGCCGCTCGCACCACCTTTGTGATCAAACACGATGGGTTGACCAAACTGCTTGACCAAATGATCCGCCATCACGCGCGCCAAAATATCGGTGCCACCACCGGGAGGCGCTGGTATCAACAACCGAATGGGCTTAGTCGGATAGTCTTGCGCAAAGCCACTTGTCGATAAGGCGAGTAAACCTGCAAGCAAAAGCGTACGAACACTACGTCCCGTTATCTTGATCATCGTTGCCCTCCTTGGCGTTGATGGTTGGTGACAGACCTCCGCTCTTGGGCGACTTGAGTCTGTTTAAATTAAAAAACTATACCCTACATAAGAACCTACGGATAGCGGTGATGCATCAGCCCAGAGCCAGTGCTGCTGCCGACTAAAGCTCGGCGCGATACCGTGCCAGCATCTCTTCTTGCGTTTCTGATGGCGTAGTCATTTTCGCCTGCTCGTTGATCATCTCGCCCATACTGGGCATCAGCGAGCGCTCAATGCGGCTTTGCATATCCCAAAGCTTTGAACGCATGAATGCTTTTGCGCAATGCAGGTAGGCTTGCGCCACACTGACTTTGATGATCAGTTTTGGAGCACGCACCTCAGTCGTGCAAAGCGCGAGATCTGCAGCATCGTCTGACAAGCTTGCTGTGCCGTTCACTCGCAAGGTCTCGTCCATACCTGGGATCAAAAACAACATCCCGACCTTGCCGGTGTGAATGATATTTTCAAGCGTATCTAAACGATTATTGCCGGGCGAATCGGGTATGAGCAGCGTGTACGCATCTACGCTTTTAACAAAGCCAGGCGCCCCGCCGCGAGGCGAAGCATCGAGCATTTGATCCAGACCGATACTCGAGATCACCACAAAAGGTGAAAGCCCGATAAAGCGCTGACAATGCACATCAAGAGCTGACAACTGTTTTTTAACAGCCCGCTCTTTTGCCGGGGCATACAAGCCGCGCAACTGCTCGATGGTCTGGATCATCAATGCCTCAATTACATCGTGACAACAATTTTGCCAAAGTGCTGATTGGCACGCATGCGTGCAAAGGCATCGGCAAGTTTGTCAAAGCTATAGCTACTGTCGATTGGCAAAGCGAGTTTGCCCGACTTTAAATGACCCGCTAAGTCTGCCATCGCAAGCCTGGTGATCTCACGTACTTCGTCTACGCTGCGGGTGCGAAAGGTCACACCGGTGTACTTAATACGCTTGAGTGCGTGCAAATCAAAATCAAATTCAGCGAAACGCCCAGCAAGGCGGCCGACGTTCACGATGCGACCAAGAATCGCACAGGCCTCGATGTTAGGGGTGCCGAACTTGCCAGACAATTGATCAATAATCAGATCAACACCTTTGCCACCATTTGCTTCGGTAGCAAGCTTTGGCCACTGAGGGTCGCTGTTGTCGATCGCAAAGTCAGCACCAAACTGTTTGAGCTGTGCGCGCCGCTCTGGGTGAGACGAGGTACCGATGACCGTCTTAGCACCCATCAATTTTGCAATCTGCATGGCCATCAAGCCTACGCCCGACGAAGCACCCTGAATCAGCACCGTCTCGCCTGCACGCAATTCGCCTGCAGTGACTAACGCGTTATGCATCGTTGTGACGGCAATCGGCAGGCTAGTCGCTTGCTCAAAGCTCATCGAGTCAGACGGGATCGACATCACACGCCCCCAGTCAGCGACGGCATATTCAGCGTAGCCGCCTGACCCAGAACACATCACCCGGTCACCAACCTTTAAACCTTTCGCGTTAGCACCTAGCTCGGCAATTTCACCAGCCCACTCAAGGCCAGGCACAGTGCCTGCACCGCCTTGGCTGCCGTGCATGCCGCCGGCGATCACGCCAAGGTCGGCACGATTCAAGCCCGCCGCACGCACACGCACCAAAACCTGATCGGCTGTTGGGACGGGCTTTGGGGCCTCGGTAATATGAAACCCTTCATTGGTTAACACAGCTGCTTTCATGTTTAGTCTCCAGTTTCTATAAGATTTTTTAATCTAGTCGCACTTCGCGCTCATGCCACCATCGACAATGAGTTCGGTGCCGGTAATAAAACGTGCCTCATCCGAAGCTAAAAACAATACGGCGTTGGCGGTGTCTCGGCCATCGCCCATAAAGGGCATGGGGATACGCGCCTGCCTACGCTTTAACAAGCCCTCGGCATCGCCACCCGCCTGCGCACCAGCCAACACAGCTTCAACCAACGGCGTGTGCAACAAACCGGGCAACACTGAGTTTACGCGGATACCTTTTTTGGCATACTCAACAGCCACCACTCGGCCAAATTGTATGACGCCAGCCTTTGCTGCAGCGTAACCCACTTGAGGCGCACCTGAAAAGCGAATGCCCGAGGTCGACGAGATGTTGACGATTGAGCCAGCACCTTTAGCCTCCATGATGGGCATCACATATTTGCACATCAAAAATACAGTCTTTAGATTGATGTCAATCTGAGAGTCCCAGTTTTCTTCGCTCAACTCGATTGGGCCCCCACGCACAGGGCCGCCAACGTTGTTTACCAAGATATCCACGGTGCCATACTGCTTGAGGCATGCGGCAACCAAACCTTGAATCGCCTTGCTATCAGTGACATCACAGGTGTAAGGCGTGACGTCGCCATCAAATTTTTTGATCAACGCCAGTGTGTCAGTCATCGCGGCCATATCTTTATCCACTGCGAATACGCGCGCGCCTTCTTGCGCAAAACGCATGGCAATCGCCCTGCCATTACCCCAGCCCGGTCCCACACACCCTGCACCCGTGATGATTGCGACTTTGTTTGCAAGCCTACCTTGAGAATGATTCATACAAGCTCTTTACAAATAGTTTTAAGGGGTCGTTGAAGTGAGGCCGCCATCGACCACAATCGTTTGACCTGTGATGTAGCGCGCTTCGTCGCTTGCTAAGAACACAACGGTATTGGCAACGTCCCACGCATCACCCATGTAACCCGCGGGCACCTGCTTATGACGGTGTGCCACAAAACCTTCAAAATCGCCTTTGGCATATTTGTCAGCCAGGCGCTTGACCAAAGGCGTGAACACCAGGCCAGGGGCGACGCAGTTCAAACGCACGCCACGTTCGGCATACAACACGCCCGTCGTTTTGGTCAGCTGCATCAGCGCGGCCTTACCTGCTGCATAGCCCACTTGAGGTTTGCCCACGTAGCGTAAACCTGCCACAGACGAAATACTCACGATCGAGCCCTTACCTTGGGCCTCCATGATGGGTAGCACATATTTACAGGCCAAGAACGCAGCCTTGACGTTGATGTCCATCTGGTCGTCCCAGATCTGCTCGCTCATACTCACCGGATCACCGGGTTCAGACCTACCGACGTTGTTAATCAAAATATCGATGCGTCCGTACTGCGCCATACAGGCGTCGACTAATTTTTTTACCTCGTCGGCTTGCGTCGCATCTGCCGTGATCACGTGTGCAACGCCACCCTCATCTTCAATGATTTTTTTTGTTTGCTGTGCCGCTTCGAGGTTGAGGTCAGAACCGAAGATGCTAGCGCCCTGTCTGGCCAAGGCCACAGAAATCGCCTTGCCATTCCCCCAGCCCTCACCAAGCGTGCCGCAACCCGTCACCAAGGCGACTTTGCCATCTAATCTAAACACAGTGATTCCTTATTGATCTTGAAAGATTTTAGTTATGTTACCTGCCCAACATCAGCGCGGCAAAGGCACGCTGCACGTCTGGGTGAGCCGTATAGAAAACGGTCATGATCGGCCCGGTGCGCACGACCAAACGCGGGGCGATCAGCCAGCTCAGCGCAGGCAAATAGATGAACTTAGCCTGACGTATGTCGGCGATGCTCACTTGTTTTTTCCAAACCCAGGTCTGCTCGATCATCCCGTTCTTGATCGACGTGCGGCTTTTGAGGATCCAGTAATACACCACCAGAACAATCGCCAACGCGGCAGCCCACACCAATCCCGCAGATAACGAAAAGGACTGCCAATCCATCAGGCGTGAGGCCCGGGCGCCCCAAACAATCAATGCGCCGACCAAAACAGAGGCCAGCAACTTGATCAAAGCGGTGAAGGCTGGACCCTCTGCTTCAAGGGGTATGGCAACCAGCGCGTTTAAGTCGCTCGAGGGTGATATGGCGCTGGCTTGGTTCGTCGAGCCTGCTTCGGGGCTGGCGACAGGCTGAGTCGTCGCATCAGTCATTTGTTTATTGTTTGCCTTTCATAAGACCACGCATCAGATCATTAACCGTATCTTGCTCGCTTTGGGCATCGTTCTGTTGCAAATCATTTTCAGGGATTTCGATACGGATCGTACTGAGATCGACCTGTACAGGCTTATCCAAAAACACGGTGACCGTCTGCGGAAAAACAATCACGATCGCGACTAGCATCAGTTGCAGAAAGACCCAGGGAATCGAACCTAAATAGATATCGCGCGACAGTACTTTACCCGGCAACGACCCCGCCTTAAACAAGCTATCTGCGGTACTGCGCAAGTAAAACAAAGCGAAGCCAAAAGGTGGGTGCATAAAGCTTGTTTGCATATTGACGCACAGCAGCACCCCGAACCAAATCATATCGATGCCAAGCTTGCTGGCGACCGGTGCAAGCATGGGAAGAATAATAAAAGCGATTTCAAAGAAATCTAAAAAGAAGGCTAAAAAGAAAACGAAGATGTTGACGACAACTAGAAAGCCGATCTGCCCACCGGGCAACCCAGACAGCAGGTGCTCAATCCATAGGGCGCCATCGACCCCTTGAAATACCAACGAAAACACGCGCGAACCAATCAAAATGAACACAACCATCGCGGTAATGCGCATCGTGCTATTCATGCCGTCCCGAATGATTGCCCAATTCAAACGACCATGGACTGCCGCCAACAAGATCGCACCCATCGCGCCCATCGCACCCGCTTCAGTGGGGGTAGCGATGGCATAACTCATTCCGGGTAAACCGCCCATGCTACCCAGCACGGCAAAAATCAAGATCGCTGACGGGATAATGCCTCGGAGGCATTTTTTCCAAAGCGTCCAACCGTGCAGCGTGCGGGCCGTCGCAGGCAGGCCGGGTACGTGCCCAGGCGCTACCTTTGAGAGCACAAAGGTGTAAATTAGAAAAATTAATACCTGCAAAATCGAGGGGCCCCAGGCACCCTTGTACATGTCGCCGACCGACCGCCCCAGCTGATCGGCCATCACTACCAGCACGAGTGACGGTGGCACAAGTTGAGTAATCGTGCCCGAGGCCGCAAGCACCCCCGTGGCATAGCGCATGTTGTAGCCATACCGCATCATGACGGGCAGCGAAATCATCGCCATCGCGATCACTTGGCCGGCTACCGTACCGGTGATCGCACCTAGGATGAAACCAACCAGAATGACCGAATAGCCCAAGCCGCCGCGAATTGGCCCGAATAACTGGCCCATGGAATCGAGCATGTCTTCAGCTAAACCGCATTTTTCTAACACCGCTCCCATCAACGTAAAGAATGGGATTGCTAGCAATAAGTCATTGGACAAGATGCCAAAGATATTGAGTGGCAAGTTGTACATAAAGGCGGCGGGGAACCAACCCATCTGTATGGCAATGAACCCGCTGAGCAAGCCTAGCGCTGATAAAGAAAAAGCAACAGGAAACCCGATCAACATAATCAGGATCAACCCCGCAAACATCAGGGGTGCGAACTCTTGCATCGTCATTGCAGTGGCCTCTCGGAGTGCATATCCATCTGGTAGACATTATTCAACCAGGCCACGCGTTTGATAATTTCAGCCAGCCCTTGAAACACCATTAAGGCAAACCCAAGTGGTAACGTCATCATCGCTGGCCAACGGATCAGACCACCCGCATTGGGCGAGCCCTCGCCTGACAACAACATTTGCACAAACAGAGGCCACGACAAGTAACAGAACAGCGTCATAGCAGGCATCAAAAAGAAAATCAAACCGAATAAATCGATGTAGGCTCGGCTGCGGGCTTTAAGGGTGCCGTAGATCACGTCCACACGGACGTGCTCGTTCACGCGCAGCACTTGCGCCGCACCCATCATCACACAGGCCGCGAACAGATACCATTGGATTTCGAGCCAGCCGTTCGA
>CAMDEF010000040.1 GCA_945895265.1 Bordetella parapertussis
CGTTACGGAGACTAGGGCTTTCTCGGCGAATTCCATCAGGGTCAGCAGACGTAAGGTCTGCACAAACAGACCGGATATAAGACTGCAACCACCTTTACTGTCGATATCAAATATTTCTTGCCAAACCGGGAGGCGTTCATATAAGACAACATGCTTAACCTAACTGGAAAAGTGGCAATCGTAACGGGCGCGGGTTCGGTCGGGCCTGGCTGGGGTAACGGGCGGGCAACAGCAGTGCTGCTTGCACGGCAAGGTGCTTCTGTATTTCTAGTTGATGTTGTAAAAGAAGCCGTTGAGCAAACTCGTCAAACGATTGAAGACGAAGGTTTTGTCTGTGCAACGCATCTGTGCGATATGCTCGATTCCGCCGCTGTCAAGAAAATGGTTCAGGCCTGTCTTGATCGTTTCAAACGCATTGATATCCTGATCAACAACGTTGGTGGGTCAGAGCCAGGTAACCCTGTGACGATGACTGAAGAGGCCTGGGACCGTCAGATTGATTTCAACCTTAAAACTGTTTTCCTTGGTTGTAAGCATGTGATTCCAGTTTTAGAAGCGCAGGGCAAGGGCGTCATTATTAATATCTCGTCGGTTGCCGGTTTGCGTAATTCAAAAGATCGTACGCACGTGGCTTACAGCGCTAGTAAAGCCGGCATTATTCAGTTCTCGCGTTCAACGGCTGGTGCGTATGCAAAAAAAGGAATCCGTTGCAACACAGTCGTTCCTGGCCTGATGCACACACCACTTGTTGAGCATCGCTTAACCAAACAACTTTCCGAGTCGGATGCCGCGTCGCTAATAGCAAAGCGTAATGCCATGGTGCCGATTGGCCGAATGGGAACAGGCTGGGATATTGCTCATGCCGTTTTGTTCTTAGTGTCGGATGAAGCAGCCTTTATTACAGGTACAGAAATTGTTGTCGATGGTGGGTACACAACCTTTGGCCCTAGCGGAACTTGATCGCTAGCCATTTATCTGCTTGATCGATCAACCACTCTTGCGAAGAACAAAGATGACGAGACGCTTAGAAGGGAAGGTAGCACTGGTGACCGGTGCTGGCTGTGTTGGCCCCGGTTGGGGCAACGGACGAGCAATCGCCGTGAGATTTGCACAAGAAGGTGCGCGTGTTTTTGCGGTGGATAAAGATTTAAGCACCATGACAGAAACACTTGCACTGATCGCCGAGGCGGGTGGTGATGCCACGCCGTATCAATGCAACGTGTTAGATGGCAAAGCGATACCCGCCCTGGTAGCTGCCTGCGTCAAACAGTATGGCGGCATTGATATCCTTGTGAATAATGTTGGTGGCGGTTCACCTGGCGGCCCGATTACCTTGAGTGAAGAAAACTGGGATGCCCAGATGGATATTAATCTCAAAACAGTTTTCATGATGTGCAAGCACGTGATGCCCGTCATGCTCGAAAAAGGGTCGGGATCTATTGTCAATATTGCCTCGATCTCAGGGATCCGTTGGTCTGGGGCTGCTCAAGTTGGCTATGCGGCCTCAAAAGCCGGGGTCATTCAGTTTGGTAGAGTGGTAGCCATTGAGTACGCTAGCAAAGGGATCAGAATTAATTCTGTGTTGCCGGGTCAGCTACATACCCCCTTGGTTGAGGTTCGCGTAGCAAAAAATCAAAGCGGGGGCGATGTCGAGGCTATTTTAAAAAGACGCCAGGCACGCATCCCGATGCCCTTTATGGGCGACGGTCGTGATACTGCAAACGCCGCGTTGTTTCTAGCCTCTGATGAGGCTCGTTTCATCACCGGTACCGAGTTAATTGTTGATGGAGGTATGACAGCAAAATGCGACTAAATCGATCTCTGTGGTTAGGTGTGATCTCGGTGCTCAGCGGCATGTTGAGCCTGCAGGCATCTCAAAGCGTGGCGGCTGAAAAGTTTCCAGTGAAGCCCGTGCAAGTCATTATCCCCTTTCAGCCAGGTGATACCGACAACTTGTTAAGACCTTTTATTGAAAGAATGGGTGAATTCTTAGGTCAACCTTTATCGCTTGTTTACAAGCCCGGTGCTGCAGGCGCAGTGGGTGCGGGCTTTGTGGCGACCAGTAAACCTGATGGTTACGTGCTGGTCGGTACCTCTCACTCTTCGGTTGCGGTGGTACCTTTAACCAACAAGCAAGTCGCGTATAGCCTCGATTCGTTTGAACCCGTCGCGTGTTTGGTTGAAAGTGGCTCGTTAATTGTGGTGTTGTCGAGTTCGCCTTGGCTAACCTTTAAAGATTTGATTGATGCCTCAAAAAAGGCACCCGGAAAAATCACCTATACAAGCTCTGGCACCTTCGGGACCAATCACTTGATTCCTGAAGGACTCTCCAAAGAAGCAGGTGTGAAATGGAATCACATTCCTTCACAGGGCAGTGGGCCCGCCATTACTGCGACCTTAGGGGGGCACATCAATATGGCGTCAACTGCAGTCGGGCCTGCTGCTCCGCATATTAAAGCGGGTACCTTGCGTCCGCTCGCTGCTTATGGTGTCAAGCGCCTGCAAGCGTTTCCTGATGTTCCCACTTTACAAGAGCTAGGCTATACCATCGCCAGCCCTTCGTATTACGGGATTTTGGCGCCTAAGGGAACCCCTAAACCTGTTGTTGATGCGCTCTACGCTGCGGCGCAGAAGGCGGTCGAGACATATAACGTGCAGATTAAAACGAGGCTTGAACCGTTTGGCGTTGACATTAAATTAATGAACCCAGAAGAGTATAAAACTTGGCTCAAAGGCCAAAGTGCCTTGTTTAGTGGGATTTTGAAATCGATGGGTAATTAGCGCGCAAGAACTGTACTTGGTCGTACAGAAGGTGCCGATAGCTCCAAAAAAGGTAGTCAAAGAAATGAGGGCAGCCTTGAGAAAAGAAAGTTGTTTAAGCGGGTTTTGGATCGTGTGCGGGCTCTCGATTTGTATTGCTTCGTACAGGTTGTCGTTGGGAGTGCTCAATGACCCGGGCCCAGGTATGTTTCCTTTTATTGCAGGTTCTGCTCTTTGTATTCTTTCAGTCATCGACTGGTGGCACTCCAGTCGTGCGTTTCGAAGTGTCTCGCGTGCGATGGAGCAGAAAGATGCGTCCTCGCTGGTTAACGGCAAGGATCGAACGGTCACGCGCAAAATTGCCCAAAATGTAGTTGATGGCACGGATGAGGGGCTCCAACCCTTATTTGCGAATAGAACCGGTGCGCTTAAGGCGGCGGCGATTATCGTGGCGCTGCTTATTTATGCACTGACGATGGAACACCTAGGTTTTATTCTTAGCACGACTCTTTTCATCGCGTTTCTCTTGTGGCTGGTTGAACGTCAACGTTGGTATGTCATTGTGTTCGGAGCCGTCTTGTCGTCAATGGCGGCTTATTTGGTGTTTAAAGTGTGGCTAGAGACCGCGCTGCCGATTGGTCTATTGGGCTTCTAAGAGACGCTATGGATATCTTCGATGGCTTTTCAATCGCACTGACAATCGCCAACCTCGGTTATTGTGCGGCCGGCGTCTTTATCGGTACGTTGGTGGGCGTTTTGCCTGGCATCGGGCCAGTCGCAGCCATGTCGATTTTGTTTCCAGTCACGTTGGGTATTCCGCCCGTGTCTGCGGTCATTATGTTGTCCGGAATCTACTACGGCGCCATGTATGGTGGCTCGACCACCTCTATCCTTGTGAATATTCCAGGTGAGGCCTCGTCGGTCATTACGTGTCTAGATGGTCATCAAATGGCACGTAAAGGTCGTGCGGGCGTGGCACTCGGTATCAGCGCTATTGGTTCATTTATTGGTGGCACCCTAGCGATTATTGGCCTGCAAATTGCAGCGCCTCATTTGGCAAAAGTCGCACTGATCTTTGGTTTTCCTGAATATTTCGCTTTAATGTGCTGTGGTTTAGTTGTCTTGACTTTCATGGCGCAGGGATCAATGGTTAGAGCCTTGATGATGGCAATGGTGGGGTTGTTTCTTGGCTCGGTCGGGATGGACCTTGTGATGGGTACGCCGCGCTTTACGTTTGGGATAGTCGAGTTTTCGGATGGAGTCGGGTTGATCCCCGTCATTATGGGTTTGTTTGGAATCTCAGAAGTGCTGTTGAATATAGAGCAGCGGATTTCAAAAGATGTTTTTTCTGGCAAGATTTCTCAAATATGGCCCAGCCGAAAAGACTGGGCAGACTCAGCCGGGCCGATTTCACGCGGTGGCTTAATCGGATTTTTCTTCGGGCTTTTGCCAGGAGCCGGTCCGGTGGCCGCTGGTTTCGTGTCTTACAGCGTTGAAAAGAAAATATCTAAGCACCCTGAACAATTTGGCGAAGGCGCGATCGAAGGCGTTGCGGGCCCTGAGGCCGCAAATAATGCGGCGATTGGTGGTGCTTTTATTCCGTTGTTGACGCTAGCGATCCCCTCAACCCCAGGCATGGCTTTATTACTTGGTGCATTTTTATCGTATGGCGTGAATGTGGGGCCCTTGTTAATCACGCAACACCCAGATATTTTTTGGGGCGTGGTTGCCAGCATGTATATCGGCAACATTATGTTGATTGTGTTGAACCTTCCCTTTGTCGGTTTATGGGTCAAGATTTTAAAAATTCCTTACCATTACTTGGTTCCAGCGATTCTCATTTTTTGTGTGATTGGCTCTTACAGTCTAAGTAACAGTATTGTTGATGTGATCGTGATGATCGTGTTTGGCTTTATTGGCTACTTGTTTAAAAAGCTTAAATATGAGGCAGCACCGCTAATCATGGCAATGGTTTTGAGCCCGCTGATGGAGAATAATTTTCGGCAATCCCTATTGCTGTCGCAAGGCGATTTCATGATCTTTTTCTCTAGACCCTTGTCAGCGATTTTGATGTGCATCGCGGTGTTGTTATTGATTTTGCCAAACTTAGCGTGGGTTCGTAAGCGCCGAGAAAAACGGCTTGAGGCGTCGCTTGAATAATTGCTGGCCGATAAATGCGAACAGTGGCTGTTCGCTTTTATCGGACTTGCACTTGAACTCAAACCCGCACCACCAACTTCCCCAGATTTGCGCCTTTAAACAAGTCAACAAACGCCTGAGGGGCAGCTTCTAGCCCGTCAACAAACGTCTCGGTGGGCTGCAGGACGCCACTGCGCAGCAGCGCTTTGATGTCTTGCTGTGCTTGTGCACGGTGTTGAGGATAACTCGTCACCCTAAAGCCTTGTAGGGTGGCGTTTTTATTCAAGATCTCACCAATATTGCGTACGCCATCGGGTTCGAGCAAGTTGTATTGAGAAATCATGCCGCATAGCGCGATGCGCGCAAAATCATTTAAGCGTTCTAGTACGCAATCAAAAATAGCACCGCCAACGTTTTCAAAATCAACGTCAATGCCTTGAGGCGTTGCTTGCGCGAGCAATTGCTTGAAGTTCGGATCGCGATAATCGACACAGACCGAGTAACCAAGTTTTTCGACAGCATGTTGACACTTGGCAGGGCCGCCAGCGATCCCAACTACGCGACAGCCGCTTGAACGCGCTAGGGCTGCGGCAACGCTGCCCACTGCACCGGTCGCGGCCGAGATCACAACCGTATCTGTAGATACGGCCTTTGCGATCGCGCGTAAGCCCACCCAGGCCGTTACACCCGGGCTGCCAAGCGCACCAAGATAAGTCGAGGCAGAAAAGCCATCCAGATTGATCTTCTCGGCGCCAGCCGCTTTGATTTTGGTGTAACGCTGCCAACCAAAATGGCCTAGCGCCCAGTCACCCACTTTAAAGTCTGCGTGCCTTGATTCAACGACTTGTCCAATCGCGCGGCCCACCATTACGTCACCCAAGTTCAACGGATTCGCATAGGCGACATTGGGCATCATCTGGCGACGTTGATACGGGTCGAGCGAGACAAAGGTGTTTTGCACCACGATGTCGCCCATCTCGGCGCTCGGGCTGGCTTCCGTGCTGACGGTAAAGTGGCTTGCGTCAATGGCACCAACAGCAGCTTTCACAAACCGCACACAAAGATTGTTTGCCATGACAATTACTCAACCTTTAACTGGATTTTTTTGGCTAAAGCACCGTATTTCACAAACTCAGTTTGCACCAGAGCAGCGAACTCTGAAACGCTATTGCCAACAGGCTCTGTGCCCCGGTCTAGCAAAAACTTGCTGACTTCGGGTGAATGCAGGATTTTGACAATTTCGGTGTTTAGACGATTCACGATTGCGGGTGCAGTGCCAGCTGGCACAAAGACGCCTTGCCAGGCTTCGGCTGAGTATTCGGTCATGCCGGTCGCACCCGCGACTGTTGCCAATTGAGGCATTGATTGGGGCGCCTTTGTACCCGAAGTCGCTAGCAGCTTGATGCTGCCTGCGTTGAGCGGCGCGGTCGCCGCGACCAAGGTGATCACTGCCAGGTCAATTTGCCCACCCATCAAGTCGGTGAGGGCGGGGCTCTCACCGCGGTACGGCACCGAGGTGATGCTGGTGCCTGCCATTAGATTGAACTGCTCAATCGCAAGGTGATTTGGGCTGCCATTGCCTGAGTTGCCAGCTGAAAGTTTGACACCAGCCTTGTCCAGTTTGATGATGTCTGCCATGGTTTTGGCCTCAAGCCCGGGTTTTGCGAGCCACACTAATGACAGCTTGACCGCTTGAGTGACGGGCATGAGGCTTTTGAGAGGGTCGTAGCCAACATCGCGAACGTGCGGGATGACGGTGATGGCCCCTAAGGCGCTAAGCAACAAGGTATAGCCGTCGGGTTCGGCCTTGGCAACCAGTGCGGCGCCAATCGTACCATTGGCACCTGGTTTATTTTCAACCACAACAGGCTGACCAAAGGCGGTCGACAGATGTTGAGCCAGCGAACGTCCCACAATATCGACCGCGCCACCTGGTGGAAACGGCACAACGATTCGAACTGGCTTAGAGGGGTAGGGTGTTTGAGCCCAGCTTGCAAAGGGAACCAGCAATAAGGTAACGACTAACCCTCTGAGGATTTGTAAATGTTTCTGAATCATGCGTCTACTCCATTTTTAACTGTTTCTGTTTGATCAGTGTCGCCCAGCGTGTGCGATCTGCTTGCACAAGTGCTGCGAGCTCAGTTGGGGTCGAGGCGGCTGGCTCGACACCTGCGGCTCTGAGGGCGTCACGCAAACTCGGTTCAGACAATACCTGTTTGAATGATGTGTTTAACTTTTGAACAAGAGGACCTGGCGTTTTGCTCGGGGCAAATACGCCATACCAAGATAAGGCATTGAGGCCTTGGTAGCCTTGCTCGTGCACGGTCGGAATATTCGGTACCGCGGGATTGCGTGTCTCGCCAACCAAGCCAATGACTCGCATGCGCCCAGAGTTGATGTGAGGTAAGAAGGCCGGTAGATCGCCAATCGTGCCGGCTAGTCGTCCGCCCATGACGTCGACCATCACTGGGGCAATGCCTTTGTAAGGGACTGCCATGAGTTGCAAGCCCGTGGCGTCGGCGAATTGTTCAATCCAAAGTTGGGTGATGTTGCCCACTCCGGGCGATCCAAAGTCGATGGTCTGCTTTTTGGCTTTTGCGTAAGCAATAAATTCGCTTACCGTCTTCGCAGGGATGTTGGCATCGATAGCCACCGCAGAGGCGTTGACAACGATGCGCGAGAGAGGGCTCAAATCACGATCAATATCGAAAGGGAGTTTTTGAAAAATTGGCGAGATCGTAAAGAGCCCCGAGCTTGAAAAGAATAGGGTTTTACCGTCAGGTTCGCTTGCAATGACGGTTTGCGCCGCAATAATGCCATTGGCGCCTGGCTTGGCTTCAACGATGACATCAGTGTTTATCGCTTTAGAGAGTTTTTCAGCAAACTGGCGCGCTACAAAATCGACTGGGCCACCTGCAGCAAAAATCACCAAGCGAATTGGCTTGTCTGCAGCATGGGCAGCGCCGGCTAAGAGCGCGAAGGCGCAGCCAAGTACAGCGATTGCATTGCGAAGGCGCTTTTTCATTTAAGTCTCCGGTCTATCTAAACTCGCCTGACAAACACGTTGTTGGCGGCTTGTGCCGGCCAAGCCCGTTTGGGCGGTTCAGTTTTGTTTTTTTAATCGATTGGTTGCAGCATACTCAAAGCTAGTCAAGTTTGCGAGCGATTGTTTAAGCATTGCAATTAGGCTACCCACTCAGAGCGGGTTAAACCCTTGGCTGGGCCAATCTTCGGCCTTCTTGCACTGAACAATGTGATAAGGTGTGCCTGCCCTACGCGCCGACGGCCGAAATACTAGATTTTTAATATATTTTTTGCAAAAATACGCCTTGATTTTTTTTGGCTGCCCCCATAACCCGCGCCAAGTGAGCAAAATTTGAACAATATTCGGTTGCCACGAGCGTTTTATAAGCCAGTGTTACTTTAAAACTGAGAGATCGATGATTAAGATCCAACATCTATCAAAATCCTTCAAGGGCAAATTGGCCGTTGATGACCTGTCGTTAGAAGTCGGTCAAGGCGAAGTCCTGGGGTTTTTAGGCCCTAACGGCGCCGGCAAATCCACCACGATGCGCATGATCACCGGATTCATTCCGCCAACAAGTGGTTCGATATCGGTCTGCGGCTTTGATGTGTTGAAAGATCCCATTTTGGCCAAGCGCAAGATTGGTTATTTGCCCGAATCGGCCCCGTCTTATCAAGACATGACTGTGCTGTCATTTTTGCGTTTTGCGGCAGACATCCGAGGCCTAACCGGCGTGGCCAGACAAACAGCCGTTGATCGCGTCATTGAGCTGTGTCAGCTGCAGAACGTTCTCAGGCAAACGATTGATACCTTGTCAAAAGGTTTTCGCCAACGCACCTGCTTGGCACAGTCTTTGATTCACGACCCTGAAGTATTGATCTTAGATGAACCCACAGATGGCTTAGATCCAAATCAAAAGCACGACATGCGTCAGCTGATCCGTGAAATGGGGCGTACCAAGTCGATCATTATCTCAACGCATGTGCTAGAAGAGGTTGAGGCCGTGTGTAGCCGTGCTGTGATCATTGCTCAAGGGCGCATCGTGGCACAAGGTACGCCCGACGAATTCAAGTCAAGATCCAAAACCGGAAGAATTGACGACTATTTTCGTGAAGTGACTGGCGCCGAGCGTCAGACAGCTTCGCACTCCGGAGCCTAATCATGAATATCTTTTCAGCGACTCGAGCCATTGCAGCCAGAGAATGGCGGGCTTATTTTGAGTCACCCTTAGCGTTTGTGTTTTTAATTGCCTACCTGTTATTGGCAGGGATTTTTACCTTCACCTTCGGCGGGTTTTTTGAGCGTGGCGATGCCTCATTAGCTGCGTTTTTTAACTGGATGCCTTGGCTCTTTTTATTTTTAGTGCCTGCAGTTGGCATGCGTTTGTGGTCTGAAGAGCATCGCCTAGGCACGATCGAATTGTTGTTGACAATGCCGATCGCTCCCTGGCAGGCGATCCTGGGAAAGTTCTTGGCCTCTTGGGCTTTTTTGATCTTAGCGATTGCTCTGAGTTTTCCGATGGTGCTCACGGTGAACTGGTTGGGCTCTCCTGATAACGGAACGATCCTGGCTGGTTATGTGGGTTGCGCGTTGCTAGCAGGTACCTATTTGTCGATTGCCTCGCTCGCCTCAGCCTGCACTCGCAATCAAGTGATTGCCTTCATTTTTTCAATCATGATTTGCCTGCTTCTGAATCTGCTAGGGTTTCCGCCCATCTTAGATTTAGTCGGGCGTTGGATTGGACCACAAGGGATTGAGGTGATGGCAGGGTTTTCAGTGTTGTCCCATTTTGATGGTTTCCAAAAGGGTATTCTGGATAGCCGTGATGTCATCTATTTCGTGTCTATTTCGGTTTTTTCGTTATTTGCCACAGGTGTGGTCTTGCGCGGTCATCGTGCGGGTTAAGGGGTGATCATGCTGAATCGTTTATATCGAAACTCTTTTGTCGTGATCGCGCTGGCAGTCGCCAGTTTGGTAGCGGTCAATGTCTTCGCGTACTTTTATTATTCGCGCGTAGATTTGACGCAAGCCAAAAGTTATACCTTATCTGAAGGCACTCGCGAGGTACTAAAAAAATTACAAGCACCAGTCACAATTCGGTTTTATTTTTCTCAATCTGAAGCGGGTATGCCTTTGGTGTTAAAGGGCTATGGTCGTCGAGTGCAAGACTTGTTGATCGAATACCGCAACGCAAGCGGTGGCAAAATCTCAATCGAGATCACGGATCCCCAGCCTGATTCTGATCAAGAAGAGACTGCCACGGCGGATGGCGTGCAAGCACAATCTCTCGATAATGGCGATCGCTTTTATTTGGGCCTTGCGGTTAGGCAGGGCGATCGTAAATCGGCAATGTCTAATATCGCGATGGATCGCGAGCGCCTGCTTGAGTACGACATTACGCGCGCCATTACGAGCGTGACTGAAAAAGAGAAAACGGTGTTAGGGGTCATGAGCCCGATGCCGGTGTTTGGTAATTCTGGTTTCCCGATGATGGGGGTACCACCTTCACCTAAACAAGTGTTTATTTCAGAGCTTGAGCGGGATTACAAAGTTGTTCAGGTTCCGATGGATGGCAAAGATATTGATCCACAGGTCAAAGTATTGCTGGTTCACCACCCGCGTGGCATCACCGAGCATGCTGAATACAATATCGATCAGTTCGTGATGCGTGGTGGCAAACTGATTGCCTTGCTGGATCCGTTCGCCTTTTTTGATGTCGCGCCGGGCCAACGCGGGATGGAGCCAACCGGCATCCCCTCAAATCTTGAAAGATTGACCAAGGCGTGGGGTATTTCGCTTGACACCACCAAGATGCTCTCAGACATGCAGTACATGGTTGGCAAAGGTCCAAGCGCGCTGCCAACGCTGCTGAGCCTAAACGACTCTGCTTATGATCAAACCGACGTGGCTACGGCACGCCTGGGTGGGACTTTGTTTCCATTCATTGGTGCCTTCAGTGGTCAGCCGGTCGCTGGCCTCAAGCAAGAAGTGTTGATGCATTCATCAAAGTACTCTGCCTTAATCGAAGCCGCGCGCGGCCAAGATCGTGGCGACAAGGCGACGGCTGGCTTTAAAGCTGGGGGTCAAGAATTGCCGATTGCGCTACGTCTGCAAGGCAAGTTCAATACCGCTTTCCCAGATGGTCGTCCGCCCAAGCCTAAGCCAGAGAAAAAGCCTGAAGACGAGGCGGCAAAAGACAAGCCTGCCGGTGAGGATAAGCCTGCAGCTGAGTCTGCAGCCGCACCAACTGACGCCGCTAAAAAGCCGGAAGAAGAGGCGCCTGAGGTGTTTGCAACGCATATCGCCAAAGGCACTGCAGATAATTCTTTGGTATTGATTGCTGACACTGATTTTATTAATGACGGCGCTGCCGTGCAGATTCAAGACTTGCTTGGCCAGCGTCTGGTGTATCCGATCAACGGTAACTTGGCGTTTGTACAGGCTTTAGTTGATCAGTACGCTGGCGACGCTGCGTTGATTTCACTGCGTACAAGGCAGAGTGCGACGCGTCCATTTACAGTGATCAAAGAAATGGAGACCCGTGCTCAACAAGCCTACACAGAAAAAATCAAAGATATTCAAGATAGCCTGCAGGCAACACAAGAAAAATTGCAGGCACTACAAAAAACTGCACCTGTACCTGGCGCAGCTGCGGGTGCTGCGATCTTAACGAAAGAGCAGCAAGCTGAAGTCGATCGCTTTCGCAAAGTTGCCGCCGAGAAGCGTCGTGAATTAAAAGACGTTCGCAAAGATCTGCGGGCGGATAGTGAGGCACTGCAGTTTTGGATCAAAGTGCTGAACATCGCTTTGATCCCGGCTTTGCTGGTAGTGTTGGCGTTTGGGTTGATGATTTATCGTCGACGGGGTAAGGTGGCTTAAGGCATCCAAACAGACAAGTGGCTAAGCGTTTTTAGGTAAAGTGATTCAGAGTTTGTAACGACATTATCAAAAAAAGGACAATCATGTATCCAGAACTGAAGCCGTACGTTGTTTTAATTACAGGTGGTGCAAGTGGCCTCGGGTTGGCTGCTGCACATGGCTTTGCAAAAGAAGGCGCAACGATTGTGATTGCAGACCTTCAAGAGGCGGCTGCAAAGAGTATTGCCCAACAACTGGGTACGCAGCACTTAGGTCTCGCTTGCGATGTTGCTGATGAGGCTCAGGTCAATCACGTGGTCGACACGGTGATTAAAAAATACGGGCGCGTGGATGTCTTGATTAATTGCGCGGGTATTGCCGATCGGGTGAAGCCAACGCTCGAGCAAGACATGATGCACTTTCGGCGCTTGCTTGATATTCATCTGACCGGCACCTACATGATGACGAAGGCTTGCGCCGTGCATATGCTTAAGCAAGGCAAGGGCAATGTCATTAATATCAGCTCGATTGCAGGGGTGATTGGTATTACGTATCGCAACGCGTATAGCGCCGCTAAAGCCGGGATTTCGATGATTACCCGCACGTTGGGGTGCGAATGGGCTGCTGCTGGGATTCGGGTCAATGCGATCGCGCCCGGCTATATCTTGACGCCCTTAGTGCAGGCCATCGTTGATGAGGGTCTGCTCGACTTGAGTACTGTCGAGCGACGCACTCCCATGGGTCATATGGGCGAACCACGCAATATTGCAGATGCGATGTTATTTTTAGCCTCGGATCAGGCTGCATTTATTACTGGCGTGACTCTGCCAGTTGATGGCGGGTATACGAGCTGGGGCGCGCCAACCGACGCTTTTACGGGCGATTGAGTTGTGATCTATTGATACTCCCCACCCTCGTTTTGACGGATGCCGCTTTGTAGTTGATCTCTTGCGTCAGGATTAATGTACTAATTTAAATATTAAGATGTACTATTTAATCGGTATTAAATCATTTGTAATTCAATATCTAAGTTGATATTGAATTAATCTAATTTTTAAATCGACTATCGAAGCGAGAGCAACTCGGGATCAACCTCCGTTATCAGGACGGCCTGTGTTAACTGCGCCTGACACGTTTGTTGAATATAGCCAATGATCGATTTGGTCATTGTTTCAGAAATCAGATTCTCGGCCGCTAGGGCGCCAAGCTTATTCAGTTCAACTAAAACCCGTTTGCTTAGTCGTGCAAGCTCTGTTGCCACTAGTTTTTTAGATAAGCCAGCAAGGTGTGCAAACTCGGCCCATTCTAAGGGGCTAAGCTCGTTCAGGGTGAACGCGTCACCGATCCCCATTGCGTATTCATCGTCGAGTGCCACTGATGTAAAGGCTGGAGCGCAGACAAGGTCGTAGGCCGGCGCAAGCCGCAGGCCGTCTGGTCCGTAAAAGAAGGAAAGATTCTTTGCATGGGCATCCGTGTTGCCAATCAGTACCTGAAAGATCACCCAACGCAGTAGTTTTAAGCGATCTAAGGCGGGCTGTGAGCTGAGTTTGAGTAGCTTGAAAAGCATCGGTAAGCTCGCGCCATCGCGAATATGCTTGACGTCGCGTGACACACCGAAGGGTTTCTCATATTTCATGGCGGGTGAAAGCCCAAGTGCCTGGCAGCCGTCGATGACATGGAGTCGCTCAACCGTTTTAAAGTCTGAACTGGTGATGCGATCAAAGCGCTCGATTATTAAAACTGGTTCGGGTAGATGGGTGAGCCGAACGTTTGCGACCTCAATCCCAGCTAGGCGTGCTAGACGCATGCACAGAAACTCATTGCCAGTCATGCCGGCCATGACTGCAGATTTTGGCTCTGGTTTAAGAATGATGTTTGAGGCGAGGTCAGGCCCATCCACGAAGTACCAAGAGGATTGTTTCTCGAACGCTACAATTTTGTCTTGATACCCAGCAACGGAGAGGCGCAGTTTCCCGTCCCATACAGAAAAAGACTTGTTTGCCCGATCACGAATTCTTTCTGAAAGCTCCGCAGGAGTAACCAGTCGCATGTTCGCTTCAGCGGCCCGCACTTCGTGCTCGTTGGCGTTGACAGTCGTTACGCTTAGTGCGCCTGCGAGGTCGCGTCCCAAGTGAATGAGTAGCCCTGTTAAGTTAGCTTTCGAGACTTGATAAAGTATCGAAGCGTCGTCTAAGCCTTGTCCTTCTGGCATGAGGTTTTCAAAAAAAACTTTTACCTCGTAGCTGTGTTCTCGCGTGGGGTGAGCTTGTCTCAGGGTAGACGGTAGTCTGGGGCTAAGTGCAAAACCCCTTGTGCGTTCTGATTTCTCATTGCCGTGATACTGAAATGCGAAAAGCCCGTCGGCAAGGTCACTACTCAGCACGCCTAGTGGTTGCTGATTGATATGGACGTTTAATTCGATCATGGTAATCAATCGCGTGAGTCGTTGATCGACAAATCTGAAGGACTTGTGCTTAGTGTTGACTGAATCGCACGTGCAACGATTGACTTCTGACGACTGGGTGTTACGAAGAACGATACACCGAGTTCATGGGCAACTTTGAGTGCCGTGCGTAAGGCGACAGTGCCCGTACCAGTTTCGATATCTTGTAGCGTTTGGGATGCGACGCCGACCACCATAGCGGCCTGCGTGAGCGGCATTCCGGTCGCAGTTCTGGCTGCGCGCACTGCTTGCCCAAACTCTTGTGCTGTCACCAACGAAGGGGGAGGAAAAGGAGTTGTTTTGACTGTTTTCACATTAAATCCTAATTAAATAGGATTTTACCTTAAATTCCTCATTTAATTCAATAAATACTATTTAAATAGTATTTATTGAATTTTTTATACTAAATCGTCATAAATACTATTTAAATAGTATTTATAGCGTTCCGGGTTAGTTAAAGCCAGTGCCGCGCTCAACTAAACGTACGATCAGCGCTGCAGGTTGCCATTTTGGATTGGCTCCAGGTTCGGCGGCAAAGTCTTTGAGGCGTTGTAAGACCTTGGGCAAGCCCACCGTATTGGCATAGTGCATCGGCCCGCCGACGTGGGCCGGAAACCCATAGCCGTTCAAATACACAATATCCACATCCGAAGCCCGCGCGGCGATGCGCTCTTCAAGGATGCGTGCAGCCTCGTTGACCAAGGCGAACATGCAGCGCTCAATGATCTCGCTATCTTCGATTTTGCGAGGCTTGATGCCGTTCTCTGTGCGGTATTTGGTAATCATGGCCTCTACGATCGGGTCGGGGATCGCATCGCGCTTACCGGCCTCGTAGCGATACCAGCCCGCCCCAGTTTTTTGCCCAAAGCGACCCGCCTCGCAGATCCAGTCATCAACAATGGGTGCGACCGGTGTTGGGCTTGCTGCGGCACGGCGCTTGCGTCCGGCCCAGCTAATATCCAAACCGGCCAAATCGGCAACCCTGAAAGGGCCCATCGCAAAACCAAAGGCCTGAATGGCGCCATCGATTTGTTGAGGTAGCGCACCTTGCACCATCAGTTCGTTAGCAGCCGCGCGGTACTGGGCCAACATGCGGTTACCGATAAAACCGTCACACACACCCGAGACCACAGCAATCTTTTTAATCTTGCGAGCCATGTTCATGCAGGTGGCCAGTACGTCTGGCGCAGTCTTGGCGCCACGCACCACTTCAAGCAGTCGCATCACATTGGCAGGGCTAAAGAAATGCAAGCCAATGACGTCTTGTGGGCGCTTGGTGAAGAGGGCGATCTGATCGATGTTGAGCGCTGAGGTATTTGAGGCCAGAATCGAACCTTGTTTCATCACGCCATCGAGTGTTTTAAAGACTTGTTCTTTGACGTCCATGTTTTCAAACACGGCTTCAATGACTAGATCGACATCGCTGAAATCTTGATAACTTAGCGTTGGTTGGATCAGAGCCATGCATGCGTCGAGTTGCGCCTGTGTGAGCTTGCCCTTTTTCATTGAGGTTTCGTAATTTTTACGAATCGTCGCCAAGCCCTTGTCTAACGCCTCTTGTTTGGTTTCGAGCAGCACAACGGGCAGGCCCGCGCTGATGAAGTTCATGGTGATGCCACCACCCATGGTGCCGGCGCCAATCACACCGACTTTTTTAATCGCACGTAAAGGCGTGTCATCAGGTAGGCCAGGGATTTTTGCTGCGGCGCGTTCGGCGGCAAAGGTGTAGCGTAGTGCATGTGATTCTGGTGACTTGAAGAGCTCAGTAATGAGGCGTCGTTCTTCAGCTAAGCCAGCATCGAACGAGGTCGATTTAAAGCTGGCGCAGACTGCATCAAAGCAACTGACAGGTGCTGGAAAGCGTTTCGCGGCTGCGACCACTGCTTTTCTTTTTTCGGCTAAGGCTTCGTCAGTGGGGATATCAGGTACTGTGCGATCACGCACACGCTTGAGCGGTTCGTTTTGTGCGATGACCTTGCGTGCGAAGGCTAGGGCACCTTCAAGTAAATCGCCTTCAACGATTTGGTCGAGCAACAACGTATCTTTAAATTTGCTAGCAGGAAGATGTACACCCGCCACAATCATGTCTACGGCTTTTTCAAAGCCAAGTAGACGCGGCAAACGTTGAGTGCCACCACCGCCTGGCAAGATGCCAAGTTTGACTTCTGGCAATCCTAAGGTTGCATCGGCCAAGGCGATTCGAAAGTGGCAGCCGAGCGCCAGTTCAAGACCTCCACCCAGGCAAAAGCCACTAATGGCGGCAACAACGGGTTTGTTGCCGGCTTCCATCGTCTGAACAACAGTACGAAGAGTCGGCTCATGAGTGGTCTTTGGGGTACCAAATTCAGTAATGTCTGCACCACCCGAAAAAGCACGAGGCGTACCGATCAAAACAATACCTTTTACGTTCGGATCGTTGAGTGCTTGGGTCAAACCAGCCCCGATGCCTTCGCGCAACGCAGCACCCAAGCCGTTAATGGGTGGCTTGTTCATTGAGATGACGGCAATCTCGCCTTGTACGGCGTATGTTGCAAACTCAGACATGTTGTTTCTCTCTTTACTTGTTAGCTGCTGCGGCACGGTATTGCTCACGCAAGCCCTGTTTATACAGTTTACCGTTATCTAGGCGAGGTAGTTTTTCAGAAAAATCAATACTGCGTGGGCACTTGAACGTTGCGAGATGCTCTTTGCAAAAGGCAAGAAGCTCGGCCACTAACTCGGTTGAACTTGAAATACCTGCTTGTAGTTCAATCACCGCTTTGACCTCTTCACCCCATTCTTCGTTGGGTACGCCAATCACACCGACATCACCCACCGCAGGGTGCGTCAGCAAAACAGCCTCAATTTCTGTTGGATAAATATTGACGCCGCCCGAAATAATCAGATTGGCATTGCGGTCGGTTAAGAACAGCCAACCGCCTTCATCCAAATAGCCGATATCGCCTAAGGTGAAGTAATCGCCTCGATAAGAGCTTGCGGTTTTGCTGTCGTCTTTGAAATAATTGAAGCGCCCAACGGCTGGGGCTTTGATATAAATCGTGCCGGCTGTGTTTGGCGCTAGCTCTTGTGCGTGCTCATCTAAAATACGAACATGGTCGAGGGGGTTCGGTTTGCCGACTGTGCCTGGTCTTCTTAGCCAATCAGTCGACGTGACGCTGACAGCGCGGCCCTCAGTGGCTGCGTAATATTCAGACAGAATGGGCCCCCACCATTTGATCATGGCGCTTTTTAGTTGTACTGAGCAAGGGGCGGCGCCATGAATCACAAACTGCAGCGACGAAAGATCGTACTTATCTTTAACCTCTTGTGGCAACGACAGCAGGCGATGAAACATCGTTGGCACCATGTGCGTATGCGTGATGCAATGTTGTTGTATTAAGCGCAAGGCCTCTTCGTTATTCCAGCGATTCATTAGTACCAGCCCCACGCCTGCCAACAGTGGCTGTGCTAACGAGTAACCAAGTGGCGCTGCGTGATACAACGGGCCCGCGCAAAGGTGCAACTGACCTGTCGCGACTTGATAACCAGCCGCGTTGGCTAGCTCAACCGAGGTCATTACCGAAGGGAGGGCGTACGCTGGGTCACGGTAGACGCCTTTGGGGCGTCCGGTTGTGCCCGAGGTATAAAGCATTCTGCTACCCAGCGTTGGGTCTTCGATGTCATGATCTGGGCAAGATATCAAAGCTTTGTCGTACGCTTCAAAGCCCGAAATTTCACCGCCGATTGTAAACTTAACCTCTGCTCGTTTGGCGAGCGCAGCTGCCGCCTGCGCTTGTGCGGCATAGCGAGCTTCAGCAATAAAAGCTTTTGCTTCGCAGTTATCAAGAATGTAGCCGACCTCGTCGCCCGTCAGGTGTGTATTGATGGGCGTCATGCGCAGGCCCGAGCGCTCGAGGGCGACGATCACCGCAACAAACTCAAGACGGTTCGAGCAGAGCAAGGCAACAGCATCGCCTGCTTTCAGGCCTCGTTGTCTAAGAGCCCTGACTAACCGATTGGCGTGAGCATTGAGTTGCGCAAAAGTTGTGACACGGTCTATTTCAATGACAGCAGGTTGATCGCCGTGATATTCAGCGTAGTAGGCAGTACTCATGCCCTGTTCAATACGTTGCATTAGCATGATTCGAAATTTTCTTTTACAAGAGTCAAATGCATAAGGTGAAAGAAGCTTAATGGAATTGAAGTGAACGATGCTTAACGGCATTGAAATGCAAGAGGGACAAATTAAATTCAGAGAATGCGCTAGACCCACTAGCGCCTGAATAACTTGCTACTCAAGCTTAAAACCCGACGTCTTTATAATTTCGCGAAAACGTTCAATTTCATCGAGTTGCATTTTTCTCATTTGCGCGGGCCCAAAGGGCATGAGCTCACCTCCACCTGTCGTCACCAGATACTCTTGTGCCTGACGCGAGGTTAGTACTTGCTGCAGCGCAGCAGCCAGCTTGTTCGTAATGTGATCAGGTGTTTCGGTGCGAACGTATAAAGAGGTCCAAAGGTAGTTCGAGTACTCAGGATAGCCACTCTCTTTCACAGTCGGGATGTCTGGAAACTCAGGCGCACGAGTATCGCCCGTGACGGCAACGGCGCGAAGTTTTCCCGAGATCAATAGCGTAGAGACGCCGCTTAAGTTGAGCACGCCCCAATCGAGTTGATTACCAATTAAATCAGTAAAGATCGGTGCCGCACCCTTGTAAGGTACCCCTACAAACTTAACGCCAGAAATTGTGTTGAACCAATCTAACGTTAACTGATACGACGTGGCATAGGTGCCGACATTGAACGGGCGCGAAGATGCTTTAGCGGCCGTGACGAGCTCTGCAAGAGTTTTGTAGGGTGAATTGCCCGGAACCACAAACGCGCCCATGCCACGTGTGAGGCCTGATACTGGCTTAAAGTCTTTGATGGCATCATAGGGAAAAGGCCCTTTCATCACGAGTTCATTCAGACCAAGCGGGCTCAGCGTCCCTAAAAAAATCGTGTAGCCATCTGCCGGAGCGTTTTTCACTGCGGTGCCGGCAATCATGCCATTGGCGCCAGGGCGATTTTCAATGACTACGGATTGTCCAAGCAACCCAGCAAGCTGTTGTCCAAAGTAACGAGCGGCATTGTCGGTGCCGCTCCCGGCTGCAAGGGGCACCAAGATCTTGATCGAGCGAGTTGGATAGTCTAAAACTTGTGCCTGCGTGCCGCTCGCGAAGGCTAGAAAGGCGAGAACGACGACATGTATTATTTTCATTATTATGCGACTCCATTTTTTTGAAAGCGAAGACAACATTGTCGTGGCCTAAGATTTTTCTTCAAAAAAAGTAACACGCGTGTTCTGATGCGTCAACGAAAAAGACTCAATGCCTAGCACTCGATGGTCATGTTGGATTGACATCGCGCATTCAAAATGTCATAACGGCATCGCTGATAAATTTGTCGACGGTGCCTTCCTCTTCTTTAATCGCTAAGGCCATCAACGCTAAGTAGCACGATGCGCGTTGCAGTAATTCACATTAGAGCAACTCGTGATCTGGGCTGGCAGTCACTAGATCAAATGATGAAGCCCCTCAATATCGAGCCGTAAAGTGGAGGTTCTCGGCACGATTCCGTCAACACTGAAATTTTCTAATAGAGGCTTTGTAATGTCTCTTTGGTCAAAGATGGACATGACCGTTGAAAATATTGAAACTTTCATTGCATGCGAGCTTTTTAGCTGCGGCACCTCAAGAGTTGTTTGCAGAGCGCTGGTCGCTGCGCTTTTGGCGATAGTGTTTACGATTTGAGCCTTAGGGATTGCCGACATTCTGCATGATAGTTTTTGTTCGTAATGGAAGGCGAGTCCGAGAGTGCCTCTTTGATAAAAGCGAGTTGACTAAGTCTTGATTCAAGATCTTCCTACTGTGTCAAGGTTGAGTGTGAGGTTAGACGCGTCACGAGCCTCGCTGAAGAGAGCATCCGTCGGATGCTTTGCCAGGTCTCAGTCGACATGCTTAGTGTGTGCTGACTGGCAGTTAAGTTACTGGCCTCATTCGCCAACTTATAGGAAACAAGGCCCAAGGCTGCGGTGATCATTGCGATCAAAAGGATCAGCAAAACTGAAAATGGGATTCTTACGCGGGGTAGGGTCATCAAGGTGCACAGTGCTCACTCATCAGTTCGATGCGCCTATGGACGATACGAGCTTAGAGGTGATCGTGAGGCACTATATCGGCTAGCTTACCCAAAAAGCGCAGAGACCAGCGCCTTGACTCACTGAACGCTGCGCCTTTGCATTTACTGACGGCCTATTGCAGTTTAATGTTGTTCTCTTTAATGACTTTGCCCCAAAACGCTGTTTGGTCGACCATCCACTGCTGCACTTCTTTGGGGGAGAGGGGAACAGCGTCAGACCCCAGTTCAGTCAAGCGCTTTTGCACTTCAGGGGTTGCTGCGATCCTTTGTACTTCGGCGTTGATTTTTTCGATGATGGCTGGCGGTGTGCCGGTGGCGGTCATCATCCCTTGAAACGACCCAGTCACGAAATTAGGGATTTTTTCGCTAATGGCAGGCGTGTCGGGGATTTGACTAAAACGTTTAGGGCTAGCCACTGCCAGCAGCTTGAAATTACCCGCTTTGACCATACCGTAAGTCGCTAAAAAACTATTGAGAGCTGTGTCGATTTGACCGCCCGCCAAATCGCTGACGACCTGGGCGCCACCTTTGTAGCCAATAAAATTCATCTCAAAGCCCAGGCCCTTACTCATGACAACACCCGCCAAGTGCGTTGAGGTTCCCAGCGTTGCCCCAAAGCTTAAGGGGTGCTTTTGGGCCTTCGCGTAAGCAATGAATTCATCGAAGTTTTTGACTGGCATTTGATTTTTGACAACAAAAATATGAGGTGAGAAGGCTGCAATCACCACGGGTGTGAGTTCTTTGCCTGGGTTGTAGGTGAGCCCTGGCATCAGAGCTGGGCTCATGGTGAAAGTGCTCATGTCAGCAAGAACGAGGGTGTGACCATCAGGCTTGGCACTGGCCACATATTGCCCGCCTAAGTGGCCTGAGGCGCCAGGTTTGTTTTCGACCAGTATTGTTTGCTTCCAGGTTTCGCCCAGCTCTTTAGCAAAGAGTCGCGCAACGATATCTGAGGCCCCACCGGCCGGAAACGGCACCACAATTCTGACTTGTCGGTCAGGAAAGCTGGCTGCTGAGCCTGTTTGCGCCATCACGCTCGGGGCGATGACTGACAAAAAGAGAGACATGAAAACGGCAGTGCTGGATCTTGCCAGAGCATTCGATATCAGGGACTTGGTACTAAAGGGTCTGAGCTTTTGCATGAGTCACTCCGTTTGAGGTTTTACGTGGGTTGTGCATCAGGGTTGTTTGCCACCATCAAGCCGCTTGAAGGATTCGACGATTGTGAATGGGCATCACGATTTTTTAACATGGTAACGTCAAACATACACATTTACGACATTTCTTATTTGGACGATCAGGTGGCCTATTAGCGCGTTTTTATTTTCGCCTCATTTGTATTTGTCATCTAGAATGGTGCAGGACATAAGTCGTGGCCTCTTGCGAGGGTAATGGATATGGTGAACATGATGAAACAATCTGCAGAAAATGAAGAGGTGGCTTTGGCTGTCTGGGTCAAACAGACGGGCTTAGAAAAAACCTTCGAGCAGTTTCCTGAAGACGTGACCGTCGCTTTTAATACGGTTGCGAAATTACGCGCCTCAACGCGTTCAACCGCAGGCCTTTCAAATACATTGCCCTGTGACCCTTTGACTGAATTTTGGCCACCGATGCGAGTCAAGGAGTAAGCCATGCACTGGATGACTGCTGCAGAACTAGCGTTGGGCTATCGTAAGAAGACTTTCTCGCCAGTCGAGGTGACGCAACACCTCTTGGCGAGAATCGATGCTCTCAACCCCAAGTGCCATGCTTTTATTGAAGTCGATCACGAGGGTGCCTTGGCGGCCGCCCGACAAGCTGAGCACGAAATCGCTTCAGGCCGTGCGCTTGGCCCGTTGCATGGCGTACCCATCGGCATCAAAGATATTATCGATATTGCAGGGCAAACAACCACCTGTCATGCGAAGATCATGCTTCAACATCGGGCAAGTGAAGATGCTCAGGTGATTCGGAAGCTCCGTGCTGCTGGTGTCATCCTGTTGGGCAAGTTAGCGTTACATGAATTTGCGATTGGTGGGCCCGCGTTTGATCTGCCTTTTGCTCCAGCGCGTAACCCCTGGAACCTTGCACATCACCCAGGCGGCTCGTCTTCTGGCTCGGGCGCGGCCTTGGCTGCGGGTTTGGTGCCTCTTGCGCTAGGTACTGACACCGGCGGGTCGATACGAAACCCTGCCGCTTGCTGCGGGATTGTAGGTCTAAAGGCGACCTACGAACTGGTCTCGCGGCGTGGAGTCTATACCTTATCTTCAACGATGGATCACGTGGGCCCGATGACGCGCACGGTTGAGGATGCCGGTTTGCTGTTGAACGCAATAGCTGAGCCCAAGGGCGATCATGCCTCTCCCGATTATGTTGCCGATATACAGCGTGGCGTTAAAGGCTTGCGGATTGGTTATGTTCGACATTTTCATGAAACCGATGAGATCGCTCATCCCGAGGTTGCTGCCGCACTTGATGAAGCGGCCAAGGTGCTGTCGTCGCTTGGTGCTGTTGTGACTGATGTTCAGTTACCTCCGCTTAATGATTTTCTGGTGTCTCAAAAGTTTTTGATGATGGCAGAGGGCTGGGCCGTGCACGAGAAATGGTTGCGCGAGCGCCCCGAAGATTATTCGCAAATGTCACGCCGTAAACTACTGACCGGGGCGTTTGTGACGGGTGGCGAATATGTTCAGTCTATGCAAAGGCGCGGTCTTTTGATTGACGCGGTGGATCGTCTCTTTAACGACTATGACGTACTGCTGGTCGCAAACTCAATGGATCCAGCCTGCCGGATTGATGACGACGCCGAAGTTGTGCGAACCTACACCCGACAAGCGCGTATGCCTTTCAATTTGACGGGGCATCCTGCATTGGCGTTGATGACCGGCTTCTCGTCCGGAGGCTTGCCGTTATCGATGCAGTTAGTCGGAAAAAGCTTCAATGAAAAGATGGTGCTTAGAGTGGCTGCTGCGTACGAGCAGGCCGCGCAATGGCACGCGAAGCATCCCGCTCTTTAAACGTTGAATGAAAAACCCTCCCGTTCAACGGGAGGGTTAGTCACACAGATTTGGTTTGACTCAGCGCAATGGCTGCTGAAATGCTCGCCGCGCTTCAGGGCGAGACTTGAAACGAACGTGCGTTAATTCGCCTTGATTTTCGCGGCCTTCACCACATCAGCATAGCGGGCGAGATCCGTCTTGATCTGCTCGCCATAGGCCGCAGGGGTGCCTGGTGAAGCGGTTACGCCCATGACGTCAAGACGCTTTTTGACATCAGCGTCATTGAGCACATCGTTCAGTGTGGCATTTAATTTTTGTATGACAGGTGCTGGTGTTTTAGCAGGTGCCAAAATCCCAACCCACGAGTTCAGTACAAAATTAGGTAAGCCAGCCTCAAGGAATGTCCCGACATTTGGTAGTGAAGGTGCGCGTGCAGCACTGGTCACGCCGATCCCTTTGATGCGTCCGTTTTGGATATGCGGCAAGGCCCCCGCGACTGCGGTAAAGACAAGCGGAATCGAGCCTCCTTGTAAATCAATCATGGCTTGACCACCGCCCTTGTACGGCACATGTACCAGTTTTGAACCAGCCACAATGTTCAGTGTTTCGCCCGCTAGATGAGGGGTGCTGCCCACGCCAGACGTGCCATAGTTCAAGCCGTTTGCTTCAGTTTTGGACAAAGCAATTAACTCTTTGACGTTATTGGCAGCCAGAGTCGGGTGCGCCACCAAAATTAAAATCGCATCACCGATTTTGCCAACGGGGGCAAAGTCTTTGATTGTGTTAAAGGGTATGGAGGGGAACACGTGTGGGTTGATCACCATGGTGCCGTCAAAGCCCAAAAGCAGTGTATAGCCGTCAGGTTCGGCTGTTGCAACTTGAGTTGCACCAATATTGCCCGAAGCCCCAGGCTTGTTTTCTACAATCATTTGGTGAGCAAGACGCTTACTCATCTGCTCGGCCACTAAGCGGGCGCTTGCGTCTGTCACGCCACCAGGGGTGAAGGGCACGATTAAGCGTACGGGCTTATTGGGGTAGTCGCTTTGCGCGTAAGAGGTAGCGGTGCTCGCCAAGCCTGTGGCCAGCGTTAGCAGCATGAGTGTGCGTAAGAAAAATCGTTTTGTTGACATGAGGGGCACCGTTATTTTTGTATGCTGTTTAAAAAACGTAAAGGACAGTGTAAGAGTATTTCAGTGATTCTGAATCAAGACAACATAAGATTTTATTCAGGGAGAACCCTAGTGCGGGGAGGAGAGCGAGCGCAGACAATTTGGCTCATTGGTCGGACGTGTCGCCATTCAAGGGATCTTCTGCTTACTAAAGCGCTTTTGCCAGAACCAGACTTGATGCGATAAGCTGCCAGCTAGCCACTGAGCACTAGCATGTGACGCTGCAGTGTGGTTGGGTCTGCCTTACACCGTTGCCTGCCAGCTTGGGCGAGGCTTATCTGCCGATTGATGAACGAAAACTAAAGATAGACAGGCTTATGATGATCATGCCCGACTTTGCTTTGAAAGATATTGAAACCTCAGGGGCAACAATTCGTTTGCGCCATGGAGGCGAAGGGCCGCCGTTACTGCTTTTACACGGCAATCCTATGACGCATGTCGCCTGGCACAAGGTGGCCCCACGCTTAGCGAAAAACTTTCATGTGGTCGCTGCAGATTTGCGTGGCTACGGCGATAGCTCAGCCCCGATTGAAGACGCTGACTATGCCAACTACTCATTTCGGGCGATGGCGCAAGATCAAGTCGAAGTGATGCAAGCACTAGGCTATAACGAATTCTATGTCGCGGGCCACGATCGTGGGGCTCGAACAGTGCATCGTATGTGCCTCGATCACCCTGAAAAAATCCTAAAAGCTGCAGTGATCGATATTGTCCCCACGCTTGATATGTGGAACGCGATGAGCCGAGTGGGTGCCATGCTGGGTTGGCATTGGCCCTTTATGGCACAGCCTGCTGACCTGCCAGAGCGGATGATGGGCAGTGTTCCAGCCGATTGGTTTTTGCGTAAAAAATTATTAAAACTGACTGCGGATTTAAACCATATCCCGTCTGAGATCTGGGCCGAATATGTACGTTGCTTCAATGAAAAAACTATTCGCGGCTCGTGTGGCGATTACCGCGCCGCGGCGACGATTGATTGTGACTTAGACACAGCAGATCTTGGTCGCAAGCTTGAGATGCCTTTACTTGCGCTTTGGGGAAAGACAAGTCTGGTGGGTAAGCAGTTTGCGGATCCATTAAGCATTTGGCGTGAACGCGCTCATGATGTGTGTGGTGAGGCGTTGCCTTGTGGTCATTACGTGAACGAAGAGGCTCCCGAGCAAGTCACAGAGTGGTTATTGAAGTTTTTTTGTCATGAAGTCAAACAGGCATAGTCAGACGGTTATTTGTCGGTCGTTTGCTCAGTCCTATCGACCAGTTTGTCGGGCCAGCTCTACACAGTCTGCCCATCAACCAGTGTGATCGTACGATCGCACGTGGTTGATAGTCGGGCATCATGCGTGACGAGTAACACCGCACAACCAAACTGCTGATTGAATTTTCTAAACAAAGCAAAAATCTCAGCTGCCGTTTTCGTATCGAGGTTGCCAGTCGGTTCATCGGCAAGCAGTAGAGCAGGGCGCGTGATTAACGCACGTGCAATCGCAACACGTTGTTGCTGCCCGCCCGATAACTCATCGGGCTTTTTATTAAGATGATCACCTAAGCCAACTTCACCCAATAAATTTTTGGCGCGTTCGATAAGCTCTGGTTTTGGTTTTCCACCTTTGATCATCAACGGCATCAAAACATTTTCTAGAGAGGTAAACGCTTGGATCAAATGATGAAACTGAAAGACAAAGCCGATGGTGTTGCCGCGCAGTGCGGTACGCGCTTCATCTTCCATCTCACGGGTTGGCTGACCCAAAATGTAGAGCTCACCTGAGGTCGGTTGATCGAGTAGCCCAATTATATTCAACAGGGTGCTTTTGCCTGAACCCGAGGGCCCCACTAAGGCCGAAAAATCACTCTCTTGCACCGTGAGGTTGATGCCGTGCAGAATTTCAACTTCGTTGGGCGAACCTATGTTGTATGACTTACGAACGTCGACTAACGACAAAACCGGTGCAGAGGCGTTAGACATAACGAATCGCCTGCACAGGATCCAGTCGTGAGGCCCGCCAGGCAGGGGCGAGAGCCGCTAGTATGCCTACCACCGTGGCAACGGCTGCCGCACCGCCAATCAAGTACGAAGGCACTTCGATATAAAACAGCCTTGGTCCAAACTGATTAAATGCCATCACCAGTAAGTAGCCAAAGCTCGCGCCTACGGCCGAGCCAATCAGCCCTAATAGCCCACCTTGAAGCAAAAAAACCTGCAATATTTGCGAGCGTCTAATCCCCATCGCCCTTAAAATTCCGATCTCGCGGGTACGTTGAGTGACACTTATCGCAAGCACACTGGCAATTCCAAAAGCGACGGATAGCGCAACAAAAAAAGTGATGATCGAGGTAGACAGGCTTTGCGAGGCGAGCGCGTTCACGAGTTGTGCATTGGTCTGCATCCAACTTTCCGCTTTTAGCCCAGTGAGGCGCGAGATTCTCTTGGCTGTAGCTTCAGCCGCGAACAGATCTTTTACCGTCAGATCAATCAGATTAATACCACCGTATAAACCTAATAGAGATTGCGCTTGTTTCAAGTCCACATAGACAAAGCGTGCATCCAGATCACGCACGCCTATCTCAAAAATACCGGCGATGGTCACAACCGCTGCACGACCATCGCCCGATTCGATGCGTAATTTATTACCGGCCCGTAAACCTAGGTCATCGGCAAGGATTTTTCCGATGACGGCGTCGCCAGCACCGACTTTAAATCTGCCAGAAACAATATCGGTACTGATGGGGATAATCTTTTCATAGCGAGGCGGATCGATCCCGAGAATTGAAATCGATTTAAAGACTTCGCCTTTACGGGCAAACGCTGGGCCTGACACCACGGGCGACACTGCTTTGATTTCAGGCAAGGTGTCGAGGGTGTCACGTACGTCTTGCCAGTTCAGGATTGAGCGCAGCCGTTGCGCGCGTTTATCTTCAGTGACTAAGGCGACAGAACCCTCGGGGCTAGGCGTGATGATATTTTTTTCATCAGGGGGTTGAACGCGAATATGCGACTGTGTACCAAGTGTGCGAGCAATGATGTTGCTTTGCAGGCCAAGGATCAACGCGGTAATGAAGACGATGACCGCTACGCCGACCGATATCCCCACCATGATCAACGCCGTTTGCGTGCGCCCCTGACGCATAAACTTCACCGCAATGGTTGATTCAATCCACATTGTCAGTTGAACTTGACGGGTGCTTCATTGCGCGACGACAGGCCTTGGGTGTGTGTTGGAATCGGTTGAGGCGCTAGTCGAACCCTTGCCCCTTCTTTGGCGCTTGCCGTTAACAGCACCCAGTCGTCTGCTTTTAGACCTTGCTTGATTTCAGTCAGCGCTAAGCCTCTGAGGCCAAGTTCTATAGTTGTGGGTACCACTTTGCCGCTTTGCACGGTGAGCACTTGCGCCCGAGAGCCGCTCACCGAGAGCAGGGCGTCATTGGGGATGACTAGTGTGTTTGCACGCTCGGCGGTGACGATATCTACCGAGAGTGTCATGTCATGTTTGAGACCCTCTGGCACCGGGTCAATTTTAAGTCGGATATCGACCGTGCCGCGCTGCGGGTCAACCGTTGGCGAGATGAAGTTGACAATAGCTTTGAATGGGCGGTTCGGGTAAGCGTCAGCGATACACACTCCGACCTGGCCCAGGGCAATGTTGCCAATATTGCGTTCATCGAGAGGGATCAAAATTTCGGTATCGCCGGCGCGGGCAAGCTCGAGTAAGGCTTTGCCGACGGGTTGCACCGCATCGCCAGGCTCGACATTACGCGTCAAGATCGTGCCTGCCACCGGCGCGCGAATCGTAGTTTTTTCTAATAAGGTCCGCGCTGCGGCAAGGCGCTCACGCAATACGTTTTCTTCTGAAGCGCCTGGCTCTAGCGAGGCGACCAGTAAGCGCGCCTGCTCGAGCGCTTCTTTGGCAGTGTTTTCTTGATTCTCTGCCTGTTCGCGCGCTTCGCGTGAAATCGAGTCGGCTTTAAAAAGATCTTGGCGTCGTTTCGCTTCACGCTGAGCTTGGGCAAACTGAGCTTCAGCTTGCCTCAATGCAGCAAGCGCTAGTGGCCGACGAGCGCGTTGCAGTTGCTCAAGGCTCGCTTGCGCTTCTTGTGCCTTTGCAGCCAACTCGTTAGCCCTCAACACAATCAGAATATCGCCCGCATTGACCCGGTCGCCTTCTCTGACGCGACGCTCGAGCACCACCCCCGCGATCTCGGTGTTCACCTGCACCCGCGAGGTCGAAACAATTCGCCCCGTCGCGACTACATTTTGAGTGAGATCAATGGTTTTAAGCTGATAGGCTGCCACAAGCGGCCCTTGCCAGACCCGAAATCCAATAAAGCCCGCCAACAGCACGCAGCCGAGCAGGGCAATTTGTAGCGGACGTTTTAGGGTCATTAGTGAATCAAGGCCAAAGAATGACGGTCATTCGTCACCTCTACTGTAATCCATTCTTGCAGCGTGGGCTTAAACGTTACTTTGTCACTCAATTTAAACTGGCTAGCGTTATTTGATCTCGGCCTGGCATCTAATGCCGAGATTGACGCAACTATTGACTTTGCTAACGCGCTATCAATCAGGGCGTTGATTTAATTGCAGTACTCTATTCTTACTTCGCCGTTAGTCAGTTTTGTGTGAGGCAGTTGACTGACTCACTTACTCGCTAGCGGTGATTGATCAGAATAGTTAAGATCTTGTTTTCGACTAGCGAAGGCTTTGTTTTTGACGCCTCCTTGCCGCCTCAACGATTTATTTGAGAAAAGATAAATGAAGCGATCTGTCGCCGCGTTAACTCCTTGGCTTACCAAAACCCTCTTGGTTTTTAGCCTTGCGCTTGCAGCGTTCTCTTGCAACGCAGCATTTCCTGAAAGACGTGTCACGATTGTTGTGCCGTATCCGCCTGGGGGCAGCACTGATATTTTTGCCCGCTCAATCGCACACTATCTTTCACAATTGTGGGGGCAATCGGTTGTCACTGAGAACCGCGGAGGCGGGGGCACGATCATCGGTACCCAGTATGTGAGCCAAGCCCCGGCAGATGGCTATACCTTATTAGTCACTGCCTACGCCTATACATCTAATCCTTTGCTGAAAGAAAACCTCAGCTATCAGCCAAGTTCACTTGCACCCCTGTTCTTAATAGGGACTGCACCCAGCCTGCTCTATATCAATGCCAAGCTGCCCCCGCAAAACTTAGCCGAAGTTATCGCGCTGGCTCAAGCAAGCCCAACTGGGTTGGTGCTGGGTTCGTCAGGTAACGGTTCAAGCGCGCACATTGCAGCCGAGCTTTTTGCTCATGCGGCGAAGATCAAAATTACGCATGTGCCCTACAAGGGCATGGGGCCCGCCTTAAACGACTTGTTTGGTGGTCAGGTTATGGGGATTTTTGATATTCCCACTGGAATGGTGAATGTGAAAGCAGGTCGACTGAAGGCGATCGGTATTGCGGCAGCAGAGCGCCATCCCGATGCGCCCGAGGTGCCGACACTGAAAGAGTTGGGCCTCGATATGGTGTTTGGGACTTGGTACGGATTTTTGACGCAACAAGGTGTCGAGCCGTCTGTGCAAAAGCAGTTGCATGAGGCGTTGAAGCAAGCCGTGGCAGACCCAGCAGTTAAGCAGGCGATTGCGCGAACGGGGTTAGTGGTGCAGCCTCGTACACAAGAAGAGTTCAGGCAGTTTTTGAAGAGTGAGACTCAGAAGCTGGCTGACTTGCTGAAGACAGATGGCGTGAAGATTACGATTGATTAGCGTCACTCAACGGATCACCCTCCGGTCGTCGGGTATGTTTTTTTTGAGTTTTTTGTCATGATAACTCTTGTACGTTTGAATTTAATTTCGAGACAATAGGATCCACTTTGTCCCTCTAATAGCTCAATTTTTTGACGCGTGCTTCATGAATATTTCCAGTAGCTCTAGCGGTAGTCGCTCTTCTTTAGCTGGTCATATATTTCTCGTCGAGGATGATGATGATTTGCGTGAAAGTATTCATGAAATCCTGAGCTTTGTTGGATATCGGGTCTATCCGTATCGCGATCCGCAAGAATTTTTAAAGCAGTATGTTGAGGTGATTCCTGCGGTCATCGTGACTGATGTCCGCATGCCAAGTATGTCGGGAGTTGAATTGCAGACCAAGTTGCTTAATCAGGGTCGCCAAATCCCTTTCGTCTTTATCAGTGGTGAAAGTACCGTTCCTCAGGCCATTAAAGCCATGAAGCAAGGTGCTCTCGAATTTTTGGTCAAACCCTTTCGGCGTGAGAGTCTGTTGACCGCCGTGGCTAGGGCCATTGAACTCGATATTCAGCGCATGCATGAAGTGGTTCGAAAGTCAGAGTTTGAGCAAAAACTCGCTTCATTGTCGCCACGCGAGCGACAAGTGTTTGGTCTACTGGCTAAAGGCTATAGCAATAGTGAGCTTGTCGATGAACTAGGTGTTGCCTTATCGACAGTCAAAGAATACAAATCTGAGATGATGTACAAGCTACGTCTGCGTTCATTGTCTGAATTGATTGCGCTGAATAATCAATAAGTCGTTCGTTATTTTTTTCTGAATGGATCAAAGAATCAATTCTTGCGGAAGCGTCGTCTGGCGCCTGTCTCAGGGACGATTGACCATACCCAGCCTGTAGAGGCCTGAACACATAGCAGACCGTCTTCAAGCGATGCGGTTAAGGCGCCAGGCACGCAGAATTTTCTCTTTGTACCGAGCTCTGTCTTGCAGAGATAGACCGTTTCGTCTTCTTTCGATATCCGTTCAATTCGCCACATTTTTAGAACCCCATGCGTAAGCCAATACTGCCGCCGTAGAGAGTCTGACCTGAGCGTGCTTCACCTGAGACACCTGCGTACGCGTAAGCGTTGTCAGCAATTTTGACCGTGCCATACAACCCCACCTGCACGAACGCAGAACCTGCCGAAGCGGTGGTCACGTTGCTTGAGTAACCACCAAGGGTCGTGTTAAGCGTTGGGTTTAATAAGCCTGAAGTGTCGGCACCGACTGCGATGTTGGCGCGATAGGTGTATTCGTCTTTGAGCGGGTCTTTGTTCAACGACCCCGCTGCCACCCCAATCACGCCACGCACAGCGCTGCCGCTAAAGCGTGCGATGTTCAGTGCTGCAACACCACTACCTTCGTCATACGAATTTTGACCAACGTATTGATAGCTTAGGCGCGCGTAGGGTGTCACGCGCAGGTCGCTGTACTCGAACCCACGGCTGATACCCACACTTACCAGCGCATCATTACCCAACACGGCTTTGCTGCTAAAGCCACCGGTGTAGCCGGTTGGGTCGTTGCGCGATAGGTTAGTTGAGCTCAAACCCACGCTTGCCATGCCATCCAAGACATAGTCTTGCAGCACAGACATTTTGCCGTAAGCAAAGAGCGAGCCTTGTTGGATTGTGCTGTTGCCACCATTGGCCGACACGGTGGTGTTGGATAACGCGATACCGCCACCAAGCTTTAAGCCGAGCTCTGCATCCGAGTAAGCATCCACACCGGTGACGATTTGGTACAGATTGCTGTTGAACCCGTTACCCGCGCTGTTGCTCGCGCGTTCAGTGCGTTGGTACGCAACTTCACCCCATGCTCTGCCATCTGCTACCGCGGCGCTCGTGACGTTTACCGCATTCGGGTTGACGGCTGGATTGGTACTCATGTTCGCAGTCGGCAGCCCGGAGGGGTTGGCCGCGCTGATACCGCCTGTTAACAGTGAATTGCTAAGAGCAGGATTAAGCTGGCTAGGCGCCAGCGGATAGTCACCAAGTCGCGCCAATACCGATTGCTGCACACGTTGTGTAGTTTGTGGCAGGGCGGCGACCGAGGCTGCGTGAACCTCACCTGCAAGTGCCTGCGCAAAAGTAGGCAAGTTTGATGCGGTTTGACCGGCTACAGCGTAAAGCAACGAGTCTTGCGCCGCTGATGACGTACCCGCTTTATTCACGCCTAATAATTGGTCTAAAACGTCTGCCACTGACTTGGCGTTGGTGGTGCTTGAGTTCAAGGTCGTGCTGTACGACGTTGGCACCGTGATGAGATCAACGCTATCGCTGCCGTTGGCGTTATAAAACGCGATCAGTTGCGTGCCACTGCTTAGCTCTGCAGGCTGGGTCAGCGTTGTAAAGCGACCCGTGATACCGCCTGCAGTGATGATGCGAAACTTATCGCCCAACACTGGTACATAAATACTGCTGCCATAACCCGCTTCACTTGCGCTAAACAGGTTCGATAACCGCGGGGTTAAGGTCGCACCGGCAGTAATTGTCAGTTGACTACCCACATCAACGAAAGAGTAGTAGCCTGAAGCACCCACAGGAGTAGAGCTGCTTGCTTGAGTCGTACCCGCGATATCTTGCTGGTAGGTCGACCCAGCGTTCAGTGTCAAGCTTTGAGTGAAAGATAAATAGCCCGGAGAGTTACCCGGCTTAAGCACACCACTCACAATGCTGTTGCCTGCAATCGTGCCCGTGCCCATCAACGTGCCTGCAGAGGCTACGAACACATCGCCCGTGCCGGTGGGCGAAGAACCCGCCACTTCTAAGGTGCCACCCGACACAGTCGTGCCGCCGCTATAGGTGTTGGCGCCACTCATGATCGTGCTGCCAGTACCGATGAACGTCAACCCGCCCGCGCCAGAGAATACGCCAGATAAGGTGGCAGAACCTGAGGTGGGCTGCTGAATCGTGCCGCCTGCGCTAGTGATGGCGATTGAGACGCTTGAGCTATCACCCCTATTTAGTACCAAGGTGCCGCCTGCTAGAACTGGATTGGCTGTAACGCCAATACTGCTTAAGCCGACACTCGTGCCTGTAACTATGTCTGACGGTGGAGGCGGGGATGAAGATGAAGACGAAGAGGAGGCATTTGAGAACAGGGAAATGCTGCTACTGCTAAGGAACTCTCCATTACCAACACCATTTCGAGTAATTATTCTTAGGTCAGGGAGACCGCCATAGTCAGCCCCTCTAAAATAGATGTTGTAGTAGGTTAAGGTTAGTCCCGCCGTCTGGACCGATATACCGTTATTGTTAAGTTTCGCCTGTGAGCCAACGGGTTGCGTAAAATCGATTTGCACCTTGTTATCGTTTCCAGCAAAGGCGTTTCGCGCACTTAAGGTGACGGCTGAGGAGTTAACGGTGCCCGTGGCCGACGTAACTAGCGATATGCCTCCGACAGCTGGGTCAGTCACCAAAATTAAAGATCCACTAAGGGATGCTGTGGTGAAAGTATAGGTATACGAGTCGGCAGCAACGCTTAAACACGGGGTCGCCAACAGTATCCAAGCTGATACTTTGAAACGTAGGGTATCGAAACAAGCTTCTTTGAAGTGAGTCATAGTATTAAGGGTGCCCAAACATTCGCGTATTGTGAACGCAGGTCAGGCGTTTGATAACCCTGCGAAAGGAGGGGGCGTCAGGTACGAAAATGAGGCCGCGGCAAGCCTTCCCCACTCAATCTGAGTAAACTTGTTTTCGATCACTCAAATACCTGCTCGGCAGCCAACTTTATGCTTCAACACATTGCGCCATTTTTTGCATTGCAAGCGGTCGGGCTTGTAATCTTTTGCGTTGCCTTGTTGCTTTCAACTCGAGTGCCGCAACGAAAAAAAGCCTTCTACATCCTTTTAGTCAGCTTGGTACTAGAGCTGATCGGAACGCTGCTTCGAGCCATATCTTTTTTCTTTGGATCTGAATCGCTGCTAATTGAGTCGACGAGAAACAACGCCGATGCTTGGTCAAAGCTCGAGAGCCTAGGGGTTAATTTTTTTGCGATCGGATTGATTCTTAAACCTCTATTTTTTTTGTCTTTGCATCAGTTCGTCGGCTTAAAGCAATATGTGCTTCCGGTATTGTTTTGGTTGGCGGTAGTAGGGTGGGCAACCACTGGGTTTAATCGGTTTGGTTTTAATCCCGTCACCAGTTTGTCTGGGATTGTCTTTGTTGTTGGAGCTTTTAGTTGGTTGTTGCTGCAGCTGCAAAACGTACGTTTTCAAAAGCAGTTTGTTCTTGAGCTTCTTCGTTATGTCATAGGATTTTTGATTGCGCTACATCTGATCTTTGCGGTGTTTTTTATCTTTGTAGGCTTAGATGTCAGCGATCGTTTCAGTCATTTTGACTTGTTTAGAAATGTCGATTTTTTACTTCGCTATATACGAATTCCGATACTGTTATGTGTCGATGCCTTGTGTCTGTTTTTCTGGCTTCAAAACTACTCGACACAAGCATTTCAGTTGTCCGAAAGCCAAAAAATCCAGGTAGAGCTGCTAAAAGAAAAAGACCTGTTGATTCAAAACCTGATCAACGCTAATGCCCTCGTACGCACCGGCGCATTGGCAGCTGGGGTCACTCACGAACTGAATCAGTTTTTAGCGCGTATTCAACTTGATGTTGAGGCTGCTAAGGTTTACCTGCTTGACAAGTCAGATGAGGCGAAAACGCTCAAGGTATTGAATCGCGTACTAGAGGCAAATCAAAGCGCAGCAGCGCTTATTTTGAACTTAAAGAAACTCTTCATTCGACAGGATGAAGGCATGCGCCGTTGCGATTTGGATCAACTCATTCGCTCTGTGTCTGACCTATACCTTGATCGCGCAAGGCAGTCGAATATTGTCTTTGAGTTAAGGTTGCGTGCCAATACTCAAGTGCTGATACGTGAAAGCCTCATGCGTCAGGTGATCGCTAATCTTGTGGGTAACGCAATTGACGCCTTGGATTTAACAAGTCGCTCAGATAAAAAAATTAGGATTGAGACGCAGCTTGAAGGTGATCGCTGGTTACTGCGAATAGAAGACAATGCAACCGGAATTCGACCAGAAAATGCTCATAAAATTTTTAGCTTGTTTTCGACAAGTAAAAGCGAGGGATCTGGCATCGGTCTTTGGTTAAGTCGTTTTATCGTTGAGCAGCATGGTGGCTATATCCGTTTTAGCAACATCGACCCCGAAGGCGTCGTATTTTGGGTGGATATGCCCGTAGAGCCTATACCAGAAGCTGAAAACGAAGAGACTTCTAAACTGTTACCGCTTTAGACCTGTCGGTTTTCATAGGTAAATTATAAATCACTCAATGTATCGGGTAAAAATACTCAATGTATTGAGCAAAATGTTTATTGCACTGCAGCGTGACTAAAATACTAAAATACTAAAATATACTTTCTTTATTTAAACTTGCATTGTTGATTAACCATGTAATTTTAATAAAAAAAAAGTAAAATACATGGATGTATAAAAGATCAACTGAACCTGTGCTGCACGAACTGTTACAGCAGTTTCCTGCAGTCGTAGTGCTTGGACCCCGTCAGGTAGGCAAGACCACTCTCGCACTAGCCGAGGGTCAGGCGCACGCAGGTTCGCTATACCTAGATCTTGAACTGCCCTCTGCGCAACGACAACTGGATGACCCAGAGGCGTTTTTGTTGACCCACCGTAATCGACTCGTGATTCTTGATGAGGTGCAACGTTTGCCAGAGATTTTTGCCGTACTCAGGGCGATCATTGATATTCGCATCAGGTCGGGCGAACCCTCGGGGCAATTTCTTTTACTTGGCTCAGCAACAGGCGTTTTGCTACAGCAGTCTAGTGAGAGTCTGGCCGGTCGCATGGTTCAGCTAGAGCTTTCACCTCTTCAAGCACTAGAGATTATGGCGGCAGCTGATCCTCGTGCTCAACCGCTTCACATGTTGTGGATTAGGGGCGGATTTCCGCTATCTTGGTTGGCAAAAAACGATTCTGAAAGCTTTCGCTGGCGTGAAGCGTTTATCGCCACGTATCTTGAACGGGATATCCCAGCGTTAGGTCCACGCATCCCTGCCACAAATTTGCGTCGCTTATGGACCATGCTCGCTCACTTGCAAGGCAGTTTGCTGAATTACTCACAACTCGCCACCGCGTTGGCCATCAGCGGTCAACTCGTACACCGTTATGTGGATATCTTATGCGATCTGATGTTGCTACGTCGTTTGGCTGCTTGGCATGGCAATGTCGGAAAACGCTTGGTTAAATCGCCTAAAGTGTATGTACGCGACAGTGGCTTAGTCCACGCATTGTTAGGGTTAACAAACTATGAAAGCGTTTTATCCCACCCCGTGGCTGGCCTCAGTTGGGAGGGCTTTGTGATCGAACAAATTATGTCAGCAGCTCCTAGCCTAGATTATAGTTTTTACAGAACGGCCCAAGGTGCCGAGGCTGACTTAGTCATTGATTTTCGTCACGGCCAAGTATGGGTTGTCGAAATTAAACGTTCGTCTGCACCGACGGTATCTAAAGGTTTTCATCAGGCTGCCGTTGACGTCAACGCCTATCGAAAAATCTTAGTCGCCCCAGTTGAGCAAACTTACCAAATGAAAAACAACATAGAAGTCATGAGTGTGCAAACGCTGATTGCTGCGCTTGTCGGCTGATTATGAATGAGTCGGGGTTCAGAAGGTTAGGCATGCCTCACTAAATAAATCCTTTAAGTCGCTCAGCCCAATACAAATAAGCCGCCTTTGAAAGATGCAAGCCATCCCAGGTGTACTTTGGCAACAGACCTTGCGCATCGTTCGTCAAACCGGGATTCAAATCCAGCCACTGAATATTGCGCGCTAGCGCCAGCGCTTGAAGCTTTTGATTCAATGCTCTGACATCGTCGACCGTACTGCCGCATTGCGGACGTGAGCATTCAAGCGTGGCTTGCATCACAACGGTGATTTTATTTTTTTGCAGTTCATCGACAATCAAGGTGTATTGCTTAAACGTGTACTCAACCGTTGCGCCTCTAAGCAAATCATTGATGCCAATCATCAAAAAAACTTTGGCTGGTCGTAACGCTACGGTTGCTTTCATCTCGCGCAACAGATGGTCGGTGGTGTAGCCCGGGACGCCGCGATTCAAAATACGCGTTTTTGGAAACAGCGTTTTCCATGTGCCCGCTTCAGTGATCGAGTCACCAAGCATCATGACTTCGGGCGGTGCAAGCTCGGGCCTTAGCTGTGCGCTAACCGGTTGTGTCATGGTGCTCAGCCCAAGCAAGCAAACACTAAACAGGCATGCGTAAAACGATTTTGCCAACATGCTTGTTTGTTTCCATCATCTCTTTGGCTTGCGCCAGTTGTTCAAACGCGAAAACCTGATCGATCAAGGGTTTGATGCGACCATCTGCAATCGCGGGTAACACTTCGGCTTTGAATTCAGGCAAAAATTCAGCGCGCTGCTCGGCTGAACGCAACTTGTTTGATACACCAAACAAGCGCAAGCGTTTTGCATGCAGAGCCAACAGATCAAGCTCGGCCGATAGCACGCCATCCACATAGCCCACCATCGCAAAGCGCGCTTCAAACGCCATGCAGCGAATGCTTTCTGCAAAGACCGAACCACCCACTGTATCCACCACTAAGTTCGCACCCTTGCCACCAGTCGCTTC
>CAMDEF010000041.1 GCA_945895265.1 Bordetella parapertussis
ACGTTACGGAGACTAGGGCTTTCTCGGCGAATTCCATCAGGGTCAGCAGGCTTCGAGTCTGCACAAACAGACCGGATATAAGACTGCAACCACCTTTACTGTCGATATCAAATATTTCTTGCCAAACCGGGAGGCGTTCATATAAGACAAAATGAGATTCAACTACCAAGCGATGTTGGCAATCACTGCACTCTGCTGTGCGCCCTTGCCTACCTTGGCGCAGGCTGACAATCCCAATAAACCCATCACGCTCATTGTGCCGTTTCCACCGGGTGGGGTGACGGATATTGCAGGCAGAGAGGTGGCTAGAAATCTGACGAAGTATTTGAACCAGGCCGTGGTCGTAGAAAATAAAGCCGGGGCTGGCGGAAACATCGGTACGCAGTACTTAGCAGCCAGCAAACCTGACGGCTATACCCTGGGGTTATTGACGGTAAGCGCCATGTCCATTGCGCCGCATGTCACTAAAAACCTAGGCTTTAATCCCAGTAAAGACTTCACCCCAATTACCAATATCATCATCACCGAGGGCGCAATCGTGGCCAACGCCGCGACACCGTTCAGTTCAGTCAAAGAGTTCGTGGCCTATGCGAAAGCCAATCCCGGCAAAGTGAGTTATGCCAGCGTAGGAAACGGCTCAATCCCGCATTTGACGGCTGAAATGTTTGCGCAGCGCGCCGGTATAAGTTTGCTGCACGTACCTTACAAAGGTACAGGTCCGGCACTGCAAGACCTGCTCGCCAATCAAATTAATTTATCCTTCGAGAGCTCGGTCGGGACCTCATTCAATAACGTCACAGCCGGACGCTTAAAAGTCTTGGCAATTACGGGGGCTAAGCGCTCAGCGGTCGTGCCCGATGTCCCGACGGTTGCCGAGTCTGGATTTCCAGGCTTTAGCGCGCAAGGTTGGTTTGGGTTATTTGGGCCGGCAAATCTTCCTCCAAAAATTTTAGAGACCTTAAACAAGGCCGTCACTGACGCCTTACGCGAGCCAGAGGTCATTGCGCGATTTGAGAAGTTGGGTGTTCAACCCGATCCCCAGGCACCCGCTGCGTTCGCGAAATTCTTAGAGGTAGAATCGGCAAAGTGGGGAGATGTCGCCAAGTCACTCAAACTAGAGCTGAATTGACACGACCTAAGCTTCACCAACACCGCAAATATCAACCCTCCGGGGTTGGTATTTTTTTATCTAAGATCAACCTCTCATTAAAAGACAACCCCGACAATTTCGATGTTTAGGTGCTGAAGGCATCCGCGGCGCGTATTGAGGTTTGTCAACAACATGTCTAGCAGCACCAGTCAGCAACTTCAGGAAGCACTATGAAACTTATCGATATGCACTCACACTGGGGTACTCAGCGAGGCTACGTGCTGCGCACTGCGGCCGAGCTTGCCCAGCAAAAAAAGACCTGGAACTCTGAAACTAAATACGTGACAGAAGAAGAGATGGTGGCGTATTTTCGTGCGAGCAACGCACAAGTGATCTTGGATTTAGGATTCACTAAATTTGCACCAGTCCAAGACATAGGCCCCCTGCATGACTATTCTTTTGACATGCAACGTCAACATTCGGATGCCATTTTGGGCAACTGGCTGCACATCGACCCAACGTTTCACGGCAAAGACGAAGGTCTCAAAGAGCTGCGGCGGTGTATCGACGCCAAAGCAGGTTTTATCGGCCTTGCGGTCAATGGCTCGGGTTCGGTGCCTGCGAGCGATCCAACTTACGCCCCGTTTTACAAGCTATGTATCGAAGCCAGTATCCCCGTACTGATCTTTGTTGGCACAACCGGACTAGGCGCAGGGTTGCCTGGTGGCAATGGCATCTTGCTCGATAGCTGTCACCCACGTCACCTGGATATGGTGGCGGCGCAGAACCCTTTACTTCGCATTGTGGCGGCGCGACCTGGCTGGCCTTGGCAAGCTGAAACGATTGCGGTTCTCATGCACAAGCGCAACATCTGGTACGAATTGCATGGCTGGTCGCCAAAGTATTTCACCCCAGATCTTAAGCACGACATCGCGCGTCGCCTGCAAGACCGCATCATGTTTGGCGGTGACTATCCGCTCTACACCTATGAGCGACTCACGACCGAGTGGAAAGCGGAAGGATATACAGAGGCGGTGCTAGAAAAAGTTTTTCATGCCAATGCAGAAGCCTTCTTGAGTGGAGTAGAACGTTAATGGATCTCGAACTGAAAGGAAAAGTCGCAATCGTTGGTGGCGGCAGCATGGGCATTGGGTATGGCATCGCAAACCGTTTGGCCTCTGAGGGTGCGAATTTAGTGATCTTTGCAAGACGTATCCCTAAACTCGAAGCCGCCGCCGCTGAACTGTCTGCTAAGCACGGCGTGCGCGTCATCCCCGTCTCGGCTGACATCCGCAACCAAGACGAAAGTGGGCGCATCGTACAGACAACCCTCGATCACTTTGGCAAGCTTGATATCTTGGTGAATAACGACGGCGCGCCACCACTCGGGCCGATTGACTCATTCGATGATGTGGCCTGGCAAAAGGCTATTGAACAGAACTTGTTCAGCGTCATTCGTATGGTGCGCTCTGCGCTGCCTCATCTCAAGGACTCTGGTTCAGGCAGCATTCTGAATATTTCCGCAATCTCTGCAATACAACCCATTGCAGGCTTTGCGCTGTCTGTTGCAACCTGGGCTGGCTTGATGGGGTATGCAAAAACTCTTTCGCTTGAGATTGCGCAGCACGGCATAAACGTCAATACGATATGCCCTGGCTATATCGATACCGATCGCTTGCAAAAAGTGTTTGCGGCCGGCACTGAGAGCCCAGAGAGTGTGCGTGCAAAACTGATCACTGAAATCCCGCTGGGCCGTATCGGGACGCCGGCTGATATCGCCAATCTGGTCGCACTGCTTGTTTCACCCGCAGGCTCTTACATCACGGGCTGTACCATCCCCGTCGATGGAGGCTTACTGCGCGCGTTGAGGTAAATGAAATGACTCAATCGGCAACTCACACATCAAACATCAAGCTCATGACTACGCCGCAATACAAGACGCGGCTAACCGACGCTTTGCGCACCCGTTATATTGGCAGCAAGGGCTGGCATGACGTGACCTTTTATGACTTTATTGAAAAGCGCGCACTCGAGCATCCGGATCGCCTAGTCTTTATCGACGAAACTCGCAGCCTCACTTATGGTGAACTGAAAGATCAGGTTGATCGTTGTGCTGCGTTTTTAAAAAGTATCGGGATCGGCCCCGGGGATGTCGTCACGATGCAGTTTCCGAATCGTGTCGAGTTTCCGATCGTATTCTTTTCACTTGAACTGATCGGGGCAATCGCCAACAAGATCAGCCCAGATTTCAGGCGGCGCGAGGTCGAATACATTTTAAAGTTTTCGAATAGCAAGGCCTTTGTCTGCGCCTCAAACTTTAAAGGGTTTGATTACGCGGCCATGATCGATGAACTGCGCTCTGAACTCCCTAACTTAACAACAGTTGTGGTGTCAGGCGATACCGTCGTAAAGAACGTTCATTCACTTGAGCTAGGGCTAGCCGCCGCCGCACCGCTGCCTGCCGCCGAGCGTATTCACCTGAGTCCGGATGCGGTGATGCGCATGGCCTTTACCTCGGGCACCACAGGTGATCCCAAAGGTGTCATGCATAGCTTTAACACCACACTGTACGCAGCCGAAGTGATCAACAGCGACATGCATGTGACAAAGGATGAAGTCTTGCTCATCTGGTTACCGGTCGGCCTGAACTGGGGCTATCTCAGCTTATTACAAACAGTGATGGTGGGCGCACGTGCAGTCTTAATGGAAAAATTCCAAGCCACGCGCGCACTTGAACTCATTGAAAAACACCGCGCCACTTTTATACCCACTGCGCCTGCCTCGTTGCTCGCCATCATGAACGTACCAGACTTTCAAAAATTCGATTGCTCGTCGTTACGTGTTGTCGTCACGGGTGGGGCCTCTGCCGCTATTGAAACCATCCGTGACTATCAAAAGCATATGAAAGGCCATCTGCTCGAACTATACGGCATGCTCGAAACAGGTTTTCACACCTTTACACGCTTTGAAGATGATCCAGAAAAAGTGAACGGCACCATTGGCCGCATCGTTGGGCAGATGGAGTTACGCATCATCGACGAGGAAGGCAAAGATGTGCCGTATGGCTCAGAAGGCGAAATCGCGGCCTACGGGCCTTCGGTACATTTGGGCTACTTCAATAACCCTAATGCCAACAAAGAACTGTTCACCGATGACGATTGGTTCAGAACTGGTGATCTTGGTAAATACGTTGATCAGGCCGGAAACGTCATGATCGTAGGGCGGCGCAAAGAAATGATCAATCGGGGGGGTAAAAAATATTTTCCACGTGAGATTGAAGAGTTTCTGTATGCCCACCCTTCTATTCTGCATGCTGCCATCGTGGGTGTGAATGACGTTCGTTTGGGTGAAAGAAATTGTCTTTGCGTGGTACTCAAACCCGAAGCAAAACTAACTCTCGATGACGTCACCAAGATGCTCAAAGGTCAGGTGGCTGATTACAAGCTACCTGAGATGCTTGAGTTTTATGACGAATTACCGTTTACACCGACTGGCAAGATTCGCCGTCACGTGTTGACCGCTGATGTGATCAGTCGCATCCATGCACGCTAGCGCGGCTCGATCGCCATCCAACAAAGAGTTGAACATGACTCTGGTTCATTTAGCGCCTACTTGCAGTTGAAGATCATTACCAAGCGATATTTAGAGACATTTCATGAAAATCAAAGCTGTTGTATTCGATGCCTACGGAACGCTGTTTGATGTTTACTCCATCCAAGCTTTAGCCGAAGAGCTTTACCGCAACCAAGGGGCTGATATCGCAGTAAAGTGGCGCGATAAACAAATTGAATACACAAGGCTGATTACGCAGTCAGATCCACACAACTCCTCGGGCAGTCAATACTTTCGGTCGTTTTGGGAACTCACGCGCTTGTCGCTGGAGTACACGTTAGACCGACTCAAACTAGACCGCAGCTCTGGTCAAGTTGAAAAGCTGCTACAGCAATACGCGCAACTGACCCCATTTAAAGAAAATTTGGCTGTACTGCAAAAGATCAAAAGCATGGGCCTCACCACGGCCATACTTTCAAATGGCAGCATGGACATGCTGACGTCGGCAGTCACGAGTGCAGGAATGGCAGAGGTTTTAGACCATATCATCTCAGTCGATTCGATTCGCTTGTTCAAGACGTCGCCTGAAAGTTACGGTTTGGTGCAACAGATTATTGGCGTCAACAAAGATGAAGTGCTGTTTGTATCGAGCAATGCATGGGATGCGTTGGGTGCCACCTGGTTTGGCTTCACAACGCTTTGGGTCAATCGCCAGGGACTACCTTTCGAAGCCTTGCCTCCACAGCCGCATTTTTCAGGCTCTGATCTCAATTCAGTTTTGATGTCTTTAGGTGAGATCGAACAAACGCCTAACAATACGATGACTTAATGCATCAATTAAATTAGCCTTTGGCAGACGATTCTGTCCTATGATAAGGTTCAGCGATTCACCTAACTCGTATCACCTTCAATACGTATTCACTTGAAAAATATGAACACTCTAAACTTTGATCACTTCAAAAAACAATCTCTCGACGCCGGCTTTGACGAGGTGCTTGAACGCACTTGGGCCGCGGATACCGTCGTGCCGACTCACACACACCCGTTTAGCGTACAGGCGATCGTCACACAGGGCGAAATGTGGATGACCTGTCGCGGAGAAACACGACATTTAACGGTGGGTGGCACCTTTGAGATGCAACAGCACGAGCCGCATGCTGAGCGCTACGGTGCAGAGGGCGCAACATTTTGGGTGGCTCGAAAGCATGCTGCGTAAATGATGACTGTCGGCACCTCTTCTGTCAGCTTTTGCTAAAGACATTCTCACAAGGTTCGCGCGTTGCAAACTATTTCGCCCCCTCGCGCTGAGCAGGTCAGTTTCTGGCAGGCCCTTGGTTTTTGGTTCAAGCTCGGTTTTTTGAGTTTTGGCGGCCCTGCTGGTCAGATTGCCTTGATGCATCAAGAGCTCGTCGTCAAACGACGTTGGATCTCAGAAAAGCGGTTTTTGCATGCCTTGAACTACTGCATGGTGCTGCCAGGACCCGAGGCCCAACAGCTCGCGACCTATCTGGGCTGGTTGATGCATCGAACGCGCGGCGGGATTGTGGCGGGTGTTCTGTTTGTCTTGCCCTCGCTGTTTCTGCTTATCGCGTTGTCTTGGATCTACGTCGCCTATGGCGAGGTCCCAATCGTGGCGGGGTTGTTTTATGGCATCAAGCCCGCCGTGACAGCCATTGTTGTTCAAGCTGCCTATCGTATTGGTTCACGTGCGTTAAAAAATAAGCTGTTGTGGGCGATCGCAGCCGCAAGTTTTGTTGCAATTTTTATGCTTGAGCTCCCGTTTCCACTCATCGTACTGAGTGCTGCAGTCATTAGTATTGTCAGCGGTCACTACAAACCAGAATTGTTTAGCGCTGCTCCCAGCCACGCGCAAACAAAACAGAGTCATGGCGAAGCCTTGATTGATGACAACACCCCGACACCTGCGCACGCGTTGTTTAAGTGGACTCGGCTGTTGCAGGTGTTGCTGGTTGGTGCAGCACTCTGGGTCATCCCGATGGGCTATTTAAGCTGGCACTTTGGTTGGGATCACACCCTCACCCAAATGAGTTGGTTCTTTACCAAGGCAGCTCTACTGACTTTTGGTGGCGCCTATGCCGTGCTGCCCTACGTGTATCAGGGTGCAGTCGAGACCTTCGGCTGGGCCACCCCCTCACAAATGATTGATGGTCTGGCCTTGGGCGAAACAACACCTGGGCCCCTCATCATGGTGGTCGCCTTTGTTGCCTTTATTGGCGGCTACGCTCAAGCGCTGTTTGGCCCAGACAGTCTTTTCTTGGCGGGCGCTGTTGCGGCTTGCTTGGTCACTTGGTTTACCTTTTTACCCTCATTTTTATTTATCTTTGCTGGTGGCCCATTGATTGAGACCACGCACAATAATCTTCGCTTCACGGCACCCTTGACGGCCATCACCGCTGCGGTGGTCGGGGTCATTTTGAATCTGGCCGTCTTCTTTGGTTATCACGTGTTGTGGCCAAATGGCTTGCAAGGCCTCTTTGACTGGCCTTCCGCCCTAATCGCAGTGGCTGCGGGGGTGGCGCTCTTCAAGTACCAGAGCAATGTGATTCACGTGATTATTGCCTGTGGACTGCTTGGCGTCTGTCTAAAATGGCTCTTACCCTGAACGGATGGCTTGGTGAACCAGGACGCGTGCAAGCTCCGCGCCATGATGAGCGGCCATCAGCGCTCACTACCCCTAACTCGCCGCCAATAGCCTTCGATTACTGAGGTATATTCTTGACTAATTTACTGGGCTATTTATCATAGGCCTATCAATCGCTAAGGATTCATTCTGTCATGCAAGCCACTCATACCGACTTAAGCCAACCTCAAGGCCAGCCTCAGCCTCAAGGCCCTGAAAAACTGCCAGGCATTCGACACATTATTGCGGTGGGCAGCGGTAAAGGTGGCGTCGGCAAATCAACGGTCAGCACCAACCTTGCCCTGGCTTTACAACAAACGGGTGCCAATGTTGGCTTAGTCGATGCTGATATTTTGGGCCCCAGTATTTGCGGCATGCTTGGCATCAACACAAGCGGCCAACCCGCCATGACAGCCGAAGGCAAGATGATCCCCGCTCAACGCTTTGGGCTCAAAGTGGTGTCCATGGCAATGTTCACAGGCGACGATACTCCGGCCGTGTTACGTGGCCCAATGGTGACTAAGTACCTGCGTCTGTTTACTGCAGGCGTCGAATGGGGCAACTTAGATTATTTGATCCTTGATCTGCCGCCCGGCACTGGCGATACACAACTCACGATCGCCCAAAGCACGCCGTTATCGGGCGTTGTCATCGTGACGACACCACAGGCGGTGAGCTTAAAGATCGCGCGCCGCGGCTTACGCATGTTTCAAAAGGTGCACGTGCCGATTTTGGGCATTGTCGAAAACATGCGCACCTTCACCTGCCCACACTGCGGCGAAACTACCGACATCTTTAGACATGGCGGTGGCGAAAAAATGAGCCAAGAACTTGAGGTGCCATTTTTAGGCGCTCTGCCGCTCGCCAGCGAGGTGGTCGCCTGTGGCGATGAGGGTCGTCCGATTGTGGCGGGGCTGCCGCAATCAGCAAGCGCTCAGGTATACACCTCAATCGCCGCGCAATTAGTTCAAGCGATGCGCAATACCGCTACGGTACTGAAACCGTTTATGTGGGACTTTGAAGCGAACACCGGCGCCCCCGAATGGTTGGCTAGTGAAGTACACAAGAACGGCGCAACCGACACCCCCATCGGTATGCGTAAGCGCGACGCGCGCACGCTCACGGTTTTGTGGGAAGACGGCGTTCAATCAGATTTTGACGTACGCGATTTGCGTTTAGCCTGCCAGTGCGCGCTGTGTGTCGAAGAGATGAGCGGTCGCCCACTGCTTGATCCAAAAACCGTACGTGCCGATGTTGCCCCCAAGAAGATCATGAGTGTCGGTAACTATGCTATTGGCTTTGACTGGAACGACGGTCACAACAGCGGGATCCATGCGTTTACAAGGCTACGAAAATTTGCTGATGAAGCAGCAGCAAATCGCTCTGAAGATGTCTGACGCAAACACCGCGCTCGCGATGCAGGTTCAGGCTCCGATCTCGATCAAGGCTGAAACTGCAATCGCAGATCCTGATACGTGCAAATTTACAGTCAGTACCATCGTCCAAGCGGGCGGGCCCTTTTTCTTTACCGATACGGTGCAAGCCGCAAGCGCCCCCTTAGCAGCAACTCTCTTTGCACTACCAGGGGTCGCCTCTGTATTAATTGCCGACAATATCGTCACCGTGAGCAAGTCTGCCAATGCTGAATGGCAAGCCCTCAAGTCGGCGATTGGTGCTGCAATCCGTGCACAGTTATTGTCGGGCGCGCCTGCTGTGCTTGCAACGGCTGTCGCAGCTCAAGCGCAGGGCCGCTCAACTGAAGTGGTACGTGAGATTGTTCAAGACATTCTTGATCGCGAAGTCAATCGTTCGATTGCCAGTCACGGCGGCGCAATCTCAATTGTCGATCTGCGAGAGGGACAGCTCTACGTGCGCATGAGTGGTGGCTGCCAAGGCTGCGCCTCGTCTGAGGCAACACTCAAACAAGGCTTTGAAGTCATGGTCAAACGAGCCGCACCAGAGATCACCGAGATTATTGATGTAACTGATCATCAGTCTGGACAAAAACCGTATTACTCGCGTTAGCGCTGAGACAGACCATCAACCAACCTGCAAGTTAAAACGACTTAATCTCAGTTTTTAATCGAGATTTGCAGTTGTTCAAGCAAGGTATTCATCTTTGCGCGGTGAGCCATAAAATACGCCGAGGCTTCGAGCGCCGTGCTCGACTCGGCTTCGATGCCTATCTTCAATAAGCGCTCTTGCACCTCGGGCATCGCCAATACCTCACGTACCTCACGATTCAAAAGCGCCACAACCGAAGGTGGTGCGCCAGGCGGCGCCAACAAAATAAACCAAGGCGTCAAGCCCTCAATCACAGGGGGAATTCCGAATTCGCGTCCAGTCGGAATGGCGGGGCGCAGTGAATAGCGCTTAGGCTCAGTCACCGCCAACAATCGGATGGCACCACGCTCGACCAAGGGACGGGCCGACTCGTACTCAAGCATGGCATAGTCAATCTCACCTGAGGCCATTGCTGCCGCCACGGGTTGATTGCCTTTGAAGGGGACTTCTACCAAATCAATTCCAAGAGCTTTGCCAAGCGCCACGCCCGCCACGTGCGGGTTCGTTCCATTTCCTGGGTGGCCGAAGGCTAGCTTTGCGCCCTTAGCAAAGGCGACAAACTCTTGATAGGTTGTGACCGGCAAACTTGCTTTCACCGCCACAAAAGAGGGTGAACGACCTAACAAGGTGATCGGCACGAAATCTTTATTGGGCTCAAAGGACATTCCGGCAAACATAGTCGGAAACACCGTTGCCACAGCGTTCGCCACTGCGAGCGTATAACCATCGGGGCTCGCCTTGCTCAAAGTCTCCATGGCGATGCGAGTCGCAGCACCTGGCTTGTTTTCAATCACAAAGGTCTGTTTCAAGCGCTCGCTCAAGTGTTGTCCCAGAATTCGAGCTAAGGTATCAGTCGCAGCCCCTGCTTGAAATCCCACTAACAGACGTACTGGGCGTTCTGGATATGCGCTACTGTTTTGCGCGCAAACTACCTGCGTAAAAAAACTGCTAAACATCACTACCGCCACTTGCAGTGCTTTGAATACTCTATTGCTGGCCATCTTTTTAAGCTCCGGTCAGAATTTTTTTGGTACGAGATTTTTCTTTCGATGAACGTTTAACAGCTTTGGATTTTTGTGCCACGCTGCGTGGATCATCGAAGGTCACGCGCTGATTGACGCGTAAGTGCGGCCAGTAATCTGCTAGCGCGTAGTGCTGCGTCGAACGGTTATCCCAAATTGCAATGCCATTGGTCTCCCATTGGTGATGCACCATAAACTCAGGGCGTTTAAACCAATCAAACAAGAACCTCAACACACCATCAGCCTCATGGCGATCAACACCAACGATTTTTTTAGTGAAACCCGAGTTCACGTAAATATATTTTCGTCCTGAGTCAGCATTCTTACGAATGACAGGATGAGTGACGGGTTTGAACTCTCTAAGCGCTGCAAATAAGGCCTCATCACCCTTCTTGGCCAGCGAATCCCTAAAGCTTGCAATCTCCCAAGTATGGACGGCACTTAACGTCTCTAAATACTTTTGCATCGCTGGTGATAGCCATTCGTAAGCTTTTGTCGTGCTGATCCAGCAGGTGTTCCCTCCAGCCGGCGGTGTGACTGTAATTTGAATGGCAGTGCCTAGTGGCGGCTGCTCTTTCCAGCTGATATCGGTATGCCAACTGTCGATCGTTGGCGGACGCTTTTCGTCAAACACAATCATTTCAAGTTCGGGCGCGTGCACGTTGCGCTCAAAATATGATCCCTCAGAGCTTGGTCCAAAGACTCCGGCCAACGCCACATGTTGCTGAGGGGTCAAAATTTGAGGTTTAAAAAAAATCACCTCAAAGTCCCACAATGCCTGACGCAACTCTTTTTTGACTGGTTCGCTCAGTGGCTTGGTCAGGTCGACGCCTTCGATCCAGGCTGCAAAATTTGGCATGCGCGGCACTGGTTTGATGTGCTTGTAACGCTTGGCAATATTGATGGGCTTAAGCGGTTTGGTATTAGCCATTTGAGCGGATCCCTTTGACGAAAATCAAGATCCTTTAAGACTAAACTTGCCTTTTATATTTATCAATTGCATTATTCGCATTGTTTTAATGCAATTTATGCATCACATTGCGGATAACTTGTTCAATATCTGCTTAGAGCAATGACACTCAAGGCAGGTCACGTCAATCAGGCCAAGGCGCTCAACCGATGCTCAACCTCACTCAAATTTCCCACCTCGTCGCCTTAGCCGAAGAGCGTCATTTTGCCCGAGCTGCCGCTCGAGTCCACTTGAGTCAACCTGCTTTTAGCCGAAGCATTCAGGCAATTGAACGCAAATCCGACTTGCGGCTGTTTGAAAGACAACCCGGCTCGGTACGACTCACCGCGGCCGGTGAGTTCTTTATTCAACAAGCACAACAACTGCTGTTCGATGCCCGCAACCTTGAGCGCGATATCGCCCTGTACCGAACCGCTGACTTAGGTGACATCGCTTTCGGGATGGGGCCTTTTCCAGCCGCTACGCTATTACGCGAAGCCCTCAGCCAACTCAGGCAACGTCACCCGCGCGTGTCGATACGTGCAGAGATTCACAACTGGCGTCAACTACATGAGAATTTAGTGCGAGAAGATATCGAATTTTTTGTGGCCACTATCGCTGATATTGGTAACACAGCGGCGCTGGACATCAGACCACTCGTTCGACAGAAAGTAGATTTTTACGTTCGTACTGATCACCCTCTAGCAAACACCGAAACGCCATTCGTTGCGATGTGGACCTACGGCGTTGCCGCAACGAAGTTGACCACAAGCTTGCGCCAGCGACTCGCGAAACAATTAAGGCTTGAGCAAGACTCTGAGTTAACACTTGCTGTGCAATGCGATGATATTGACCTCTTACATCACTTAGCACTCACAAGTGATACGGTCATCATTAGCACGGATAGCGCCGTCCGTAAAAAAGGTCATGATGCACTTTTACGAAAACTCGTCATCAGAGAAATCCCGACTATCGACTTGCAAATCGGCATTGTCAGTTTACGTAATCGAACGCCCTCACCGATGGCAATCAAAGTCCTTCAAACGCTTGAAGACCTTTGCGCCAATTAAAAAAGACTACAACGACTGTACTTATTTACCTGCAATTTGACATACATCAAGTCGTGATATTGCTGTTCGCGTGAAGATGTTCAGGCATGAGGCTCACTCACGCCTTGCTCTTAAAAATGACAGAGCAGACACTTAAGGGATCACAAACAACAATGTCAACTCAACTTAACAAAGCCCAGCACGACGGCTGGAGCCCCTACCTAGCAGGGGCGTTGGTCGGCCTCTTGGCGATCCTCTCGGTTTACCTCACCACAACCTACATGGGCAAATCCAATTATCTTGGTGCCTCAACCACGTTCGTGCGAGCGGCGGGTTTAGTGTTTCAAAATTTTGATGCTGCCCACGTTGCTCAAAATGCCTATTACGCAAAAGAGAAAGTCAAAATTGACTGGCAATTTTTAATGCTTATCGGTATCTTTTTTGGCGCACTCCTCTCTTCGGTCACGGATAAAAGCTTCAAGCTTGAGGGCGTGCCTCCTGTGTGGCAGCAACGCTTTGGCCCATCGGTCGTTAAAAGAGCGATCTTTGCCTTCTTAGGCGGCATCGTCGCCATGGTTGGCGCACGCCTAGCCGATGGTTGCCCAAGCGGACATGGTCTGAGTGGCATGATGCAGCTCTCGGTCAGTTCGTTTGTCGCAATGGCTATGTTCTTTGGCTTTGGGGCACTGGTTGCACACTTTATGTACACAAGAGGGGCTTGAGCATCATGTCAATCGAACAAATTTTAGGATTGTGTACGGGTTTGGCCTTTGGTTTTCTTTTACAAAAAGGTCGCGTCTTACGTTACGACAAACAGGTCAACGCCATGTTGTTCAAGGACATGACCATTTTTAAATTCATGCTTTCGGCCATCATCGTCGGCATGTTCGGCGTTTTGGCGCTCAGTGATTTAAAACTGATTCAACTGAGCCACAAGGCCATGAACACGGGCGGCATTCTTGTGGGCGGTGCTTTATTTGGCGCTGGCTGGGCCGTGATGGGCTTTTGCCCTGGCACCTCAGTAGGTGCGGTGGGTGAAGGTCGTTGGCACGCCTTGTTTGGTGTAGTGGGCATGGTGGTCGGCGCAGGCATTTATGCCGAACTCTACCCCACCTTTAAAAATACAGTACTGTCTTGGGGTGACTTTGGCAAGATTGGTTTGCCTGGGGCGCTAGGCATCAATCACTGGATTATTGCCCTCATCTTTACCGCAATCACCTTGCTGCTCTTTCGCTGGTTCGAAAAGAAAGGTCTTTGAGATCCTCCCCGCCCTAAAGGGCGAGGCTTTGCGCGCAGTCCGGTAAAATCAGGCTCGATATCACCACGGGCCTAAACCATGTTTTTGAGTCTTTCGCGCTGGATCGATCGCAATATTCTTGAACTTGGCCGCGAAATGCGGCTGTCCTACCTACCCCCCTTAATGGTGTATGTCGCCGCAGGCGTTTCAAGCCTCACCGGTATCGTCGGCACATTTTTTGTTAAAGACTATCTCAATCTTTCGGCAGCCTTTTTAGCGGCCTTAAGTTTTTGGGTGGTGATCCCTTGGTCGCTCAAAATGGGGCTTGGGCATATTGTCGATTTGTTGTGGCGCTTCAAAAGCGCGTTGCTTTTCTTAGGTGCCACACTAATCGCAGCGAGCTTGCTCATCATGGTGGGTTTGGTCTCTCATCGCGAGGCAATGGCTGGCGTATTCTCGGTTGAAGTCTGGTATGTGTTAAGTGCCCTGCTGGCTCCCATCGGCTACGTACTACAAGATGCCGTCGCCGACGCCATGACTGTCGAGGCAGTGCCTCATGTTGATGAGCACGGCCAGCCCATCGAACCTGAACGTCTCAAACTGATGCACACCACCATGCAAACCTTGGGGCGTGTCGCTATTATCGGTGGCTCGGTGTTCGTTGCGCTACTGAACATCTATGCCTTTGCAGGCGTACAACACCTGTCTGAAGCCGAAAAACTCACACGTTATGCTCAGGTGTACACCTTGGCACTTGGGATCCCGCTCATCTCAGTTGCGGGTGTCGCAGTAGCGGCCTGGCTGCACACTCGCGATAAACGACGCCTAATCGAGCAAGGTTTCACTAAAGAACAAGCACACGCCGCACTGACCTCACATATCGAACTCGTCACACCCAATTGGACCATTCTGTTAGGTAGCCTGGTCTTTGTGGCATTCACGCTCACCATGGGCTTGAGTCAAGTGAAGTATGGTCAAGAAATCATTTTTGTTGGCTCAATGACGATCATCATTTTTTTGATGAGCCGACTCACCCGAGATCTTGAACCGCAGATGCGTTCAACCCTCGTAGGTACCGCCCTTGTCATTTTTTTCTTTAGGGCGATCCCAACACCCGGGCCTGGTGTCAGCTGGTGGCTCATCGACGAACTTAAGTTTGATCAACAGTTCTTTTCAATCCTCTCTTTAGTTGGTAGTGTGCTGTCTTTGCTTGGCATGTTTATTTTTCGCCGCTTCATGGCCGAGAAATCGATTGTTTATATCGTTGGTACGCTCACCATCTTTGGCACGTTGTTGGCCTTACCGACCTTAGGGATGGTGCATGGCCTACATCACTGGACAGCGGCAATGACGGGAGGCGTTGTTGATGCACGTGTGATCGCGCTCATTGACACTGCGCTTGAGTCGCCCCTCGGGCAAGTGGCGATGATCCCAATGCTTGCCTGGATCGCACGCTCAGCACCGGACAATCTGAAGGCCACCTACTTTGCAGTGATGGCTTCATTTACGAATCTCGCGCTCTCGCTGAGCCAGCTCGGCACCAAATATCTAAATCAGATTTTTGAAATTACGCGAGCGACCAAAACAGCATCGGCCCAAAGTGCGGCAAACTACACCGAACTCGGGCCGCTACTACTCACCACGATTTGTCTTGGCTTTGCTATGCCGTTTGTCGCGATTGCCATTGTCAAACTGACGCGCTTTAAAAGTAACTAATGCGTCAAACGGACGGCAAACTTGTCTAAACCGAACGGTGCTAGGCGCCCATCTAGCAAAGGCCTGAGCGCGACGTTCTGGCGAAAGCCAAGCTGAACAGATGCTGGGCTCTCACCAATAACGAAGCCGCTATTTAACCAAGGCTATCCGCCCAGATATTGCGCGCCCAACCCCACGCGTAAACGCCTTCAAGGTCAGTTGGCCCAGTCGACACCCCACCCGAACCCGCGACTGTTTTAAAGGTCTTTTCGGCTGCATCATACTGATGCACACTTGCCACGTGAACGACTTGGGTGTCGTTGACAAAGCTGTAGCAGGTGTTTGTCAGCACGGGCGCAGGGTTGATTTCCCAGCCATTGAGTTGCGCAATGATGGCAGCAGCAGCAACTTTAGCGTGCTGATTCGCCATGTGACCAGATTTTGGCATCAAGGGTGCAACTTGAATCGAATCACCCAACACGTGTACGTCTTTTGCGGCGGTGGATTCAAAGGTTTTGAAGTCGACTTGCACCCAACGTTTATTTGCATTGGCAATACCGCCCTGCACTGCTAAATCACCGGCACGCATCGCGGGCAAAATGTTTAAGACATCGGCCTTGAGGTCGTCTTGCACATCAAACTTAAGCGTCTTGGTCTTGGCATCTACCGCTGTCACATTGAACTGTGGGCGATATTCAAGGATACCGGCGTATTGCTCGGCCCAAACTTTTTTAAACAAGCCAGGCTTTGAGATGACATCAGGGTTCGCATCCAGAACAATGACTTTTGACTTAGGCTTATTCTTTTTGAGATAGTTGGCAACCTGGCAAGCGCGCTCGTAGGGGCCGGGTGGGCAACGGTATGGGGCAAGCGGGATACTGATTGCAAAAACGCCGCCATCCTTCATTGAGGCAAGCTGTTTATGCAAGGCCACCGTTTCGTCGCCCGCTTTCCAGGCTTGCAAGGTGACGCCCGCTTGATTTGCTTGGGCCAAGCCTTCGATGCTATCAAGCATTAGGCTAATGCCTGGCGACACCACCAGCTTGTCGTATGACAATGTTTGACCCGACGCGAGTTGAACGGTTTTCTTTTCAGCGTTAAACGAGGCGACGCTATCTTTTACAACTTTAACGCCATGCTTTTTTTGCAATGCGTCGTATGACACCGTGACATCAGCCAAGGTCTTTGAGCCGCCAATCACCAAGTTCGACATCGGGCACGAAATAAATTGTGCATTGGGTTCGATCAAGGTGACATTCGCGGTGTTATTCGAAAGTAGCCTGAGGTATTTAGCGGCAGTTGCACCACCATACCCACCACCCACCACGATGATTTGAGCCTTGTTGAGGCTAGCGCGTGCAAGCCCTGGCATACCAAGAGCAGCACCAAACAACGCAGAACTTTGTCCTAGAAATAAACGACGATTCATGTTGTGCCCCTTTTTATTTTTTTCCAAGCACAGACGCGATTGTCTGCAGCTGCTCATCTGTGTAGCCTTTGGCTAACTGATGCATGATGGTGCCGGTCAACGCACCGCTTTTATAGTCGAGCATTTTTTTCAAGATCTCGGCTGAGCTCAGATGATTGATGACGGGCATGCCAGTCCCTACCACGCCTTGCCCGTCTGTGCCATGACAGTTCGCGCAGGTCGCAGCCAAGCCTCGCTGATAGAGCTTGAGTGCATCTTGGTTTTGCGCGTGCGCTGCGCCCGCTGCAGCGAGTACCACCGCAAGTGCTGTCGCACTACGCGCGACCGAGCGCCCGAGCGAGCCAAAATCAAAGCGTTGTCTGTTGATTGCTTTCATGTTTTCTCCAAAAAACTGAACAATTGTGCTGACCTTCACATTGTGATTAACGGATTATGACCGAGCGTTCGCAACAATAGGCAATACTTTAACAAGGGTTTGCCCTAGCGATTCAGCCAACACCTCGACTGATTTGTTATATCGATATGTGGCTCGGGCGGTCAGCCTCGGGGCGCTCTCGACGCGACGCAGGTTAAACACCCTTCTCCTTGAACCACGCCAAGGCCTTTTGCCAACCGTCCTTTGCTGGCCCCTCTTGATAGGTCTGCCGATAGTCAGCATGAAAAGCATGGGGTGCGTCTGGGTAAATCTCAAACTTTGAGGACTTTGCCGCAGCCGTGGCACTGGGGCCAGACAACGCGAGTTTCATTTTTTCGACATCTGCGAGGGGGATACCAGTATCTTGCCCGCCATAGAGGCCCAAGACCGGCGCACGCGTTTGCGCGGCGAGTTCAAGCGGATGCTCTGGAAAATTATCACTTTTTTCGCCGACTAAACGGCCGTACCACGCCACACCAGCTCGCATCGAAGACAGCTTTTGGCAAGCCAACCAAGTGATGCGTCCACCCCAGCAAAAACCAGTCATCCCCACACGACTCAGGTCGCCGTTATTGGCGCCGGCCCACTTTAACGCCGCTTCAATATCACCAAGCACTTGCTGATCAGGGGTCTTGGCCACGATCTGAGACATGATCTCAGCGACCGTGCCTAATTCCGTGGGCTCACCAGCGCGCGTAAAAAACTCGGGGGCAATCGCTAAGTAGCCGACTTTCGCTAGACGACGCGTCACGTCGGCGATGTACTCGTGCACACCAAAGATTTCGCTGGCGACGATAATGATTGGCAATTTTCCTTGTGCCTGCGCTGGCCGAGAGGTGTAGGCCGCAACATTTGTGCCGTTTGAATCGATCGTCACTTCTTCGCTTTGAATACCAGCAAAGTCAGTTTTGATTGCTTGAGATAACACCGGCAGGGCTGCGCTGGCAAAACCAGTTCCCAAACTACCAAGTGTGGCAGCTTTCATGAAGCGACGACGCGAGGTCGGGTGCGCAGAAAACAATGCGGCGCCATCTTTAGCGAGATCTGAGGTCATGCTTTGCTCCTGACTGACGTCAACGTAAAAAGGATTGTCGAGTCGCCACTTTCGCTAGGGTTTACACCAATAGCGTGAGGCCACTCTTTTAAATTACTTTTCGGTATTAGTTTATAACTAAAAACATCTTCAAGCGAGCCAATTTTGAATCGGACTATTCTGCGAGCGTCAAACCCGCCCGACTGGCTGTTGCGTTCAACTCGCGACTTGCCTTGTCTATACGCACCCCTTTTTACCTCAAGTACACGCGTCGGGAAACCAAATTCTGACCCCTCGCAAATCAGCGCGACAAAAAGCTAGATCATGAGCAACAAATTCACAAGCTTGACCTTCGGCCGCTTACGCAAAGCACCAGAGCATTTTTTGGAGGGCGACCTGCTCGCCCAAATCAGCCAGAACGGGCTCGACACACAGCGCCGCAATTTCATCCGCAAAAGCTTTTTGGGAGCGCTAGCCACTGCCACGGGTGCGAGTGCCCTAGCGCAAAGCACAGCGACGCTCGGTGACCACGCCATTCTTGACAAGCAAATTTGGGCCACCACGCTGGGCAAACCCGTTGCAGCGAACCCCTACGGTATTCCGTCAAAGTACGAAGCAGGTTTAGTGCGAAGAGAGTCGCCAGGCCTGACACGGGTATCGGCAGCATCGGTATCCTTTACCCCTCTGCAGGGTCTGTTTGGGATGATCACGCCAAGCGGTTTGCACTTCGAACGCCATCACCAGGGGTGGTACGAAATTGATCCGGCGATGCATCGACTGATGATCAATGGCTTGGTCAAGCGCGAAATGATTTTCACGATGGAAGACCTCATGCGCTTACCAAGCGTTTCGCGCATTCATTTCATTGAGTGCGGCGCGAATACGGGTCTTGAATGGGGTAACGTTGCCGTCCCGACCGTGCAATATACCCACGGCATGATTTCGTGCAGCGAGTTCACTGGTGTCCCCCTTGCCACACTGCTCGATCTGTGTGGTGTCGACCTTAAAAAGGGTAAATATATTCTGGCTGAAGGCGCAGACGGCTCGGGGATGACGCGCACCATCCCCGTCGAGGCCGCCATGGACGACGTCTTGATTGTGTGGGCGATGAACGGAGAAATGTTGCGACCTGAAAATGGCTACCCTCTCAGATTGCTTGTGCCCGGCGCGCAAGGTGTGAGCTCAGTCAAATGGCTGCGTCGTATTGAAGTCGGTGATCAACCCTATGCCAGCAAAGACGAGGCCGTACACTACATTGACTTGATGCCAGACGGCTTGCATCGGCAATACACCTCGATCCAAGAATGTAAATCTGTGATCACCACACCCTCGGGCGGACAACAACTCTTAACCAAAGGTTTTTATAACGTCAGTGGTATCGCCTGGTCTGGTCGGGGCACGATCAAACGTGTAGATGTTTCGATGGATGGCGGCAAAAACTGGCGAGAAGCACGCCTTGAAGGTCCAATCCTGACGAAGGCCATCACGCGCTTCAACATCAATTGGGACTGGGACGGCGCACCGGCAATTTTGCAGTCACGCGCAATTGACTCGACCGGCTACGTGCAGCCGCCGATCAATATGCTGCGCGAAGTGCGTGGCACACGCTCGATTTATCACAACAACGCGATTCAATCCTGGAAACTCGACACCAACGGTGAGGTCAGCAATGTTCAAGTTGGCTAAATTTTTAACGGGCGACCGAGTGATCGTGACAAAATTTCAAGCTAACGGCTCGAGAGTTGATCGATTCGTCCAACGAACCGAAGCCTTTAATGTATTGACTGCAGCCGGCACAACCGCAGCAATCCATCATGTGAAGCTCGCTGCAATGACGCTGTTCAGTGCGGCAACGCTATTTTGTACAGTGAGTGACAGCGCCGCGCAAAGCGCTTCGTCCAATCAGTTCAGCGGCATCGGCCGCACAGCCACCGCCGCAGAGGTCAAAGCGTGGGATATCGACGTGCGTCCAGACCTGAAAGGCTTGCCCGCAGGCTCAGGCAAAGTACAAGACGGCCAGACGCTTTGGGACAACAAGTGTGCCAGTTGTCATGGCACGTTCGGTGAGTCAAACGAGGTCTTTACACCCTTGGTAGGCGGCACCACCGCCGCAGACGTCAAGCGCGGCCGCGTTGCCTCGCTGACTGACCCAAAGCAACCTCAGCGCAGCACCTTGATGAAAGTGGCAACGATTTCGAGCTTGTACGACTATATTTATCGTGCGATGCCCTGGAACGCGCCTCGCTCGCTGACAGCCGACGATACCTACGCCGTCTTAGCCTATATGCTCAATCTGGCAGAGATTTTGCCTGACGACTTTGAGCTGAGCAGCAAGAACATGGCCGAGGTGCAACAGTTGATGCCAAACCGCAATGGCATGACGCGCGAGCACGGCATGTGGCGGATTGACGATGCGCCCGACGTGAAAGCGGTTGCCTGTATGAGCAATTGCGTTGAGACGGTTAAGATCACGTCAAGTCTGCCAGATTACGCACGCAATGCACACGAGAATCTCGCTGAGCAAAACCGTGGTTATGGGCCGTTTCGTGGGGTCGACACCACTCGCCCACCCGTGGCTAAACTGCCGGGCTCAGATCTAGGTCGACTCGCCCAAGCCGGCTCAACGACAGCGGGTACAGTCTCAAGCGCAACTGCTTCGCCCCCATCGTCTGCTACTCCCGCTAAGCTCATTCCAGCAGCCGACTTATTTAAAAAGCAAAACTGCTTTGCCTGTCATGCTGCGAACAGCAAACTCGTTGGCCCCTCGCTAGCTGAGATTGCGATTAAGTACAAAAATCAGTCCAACAGCGAGGCAATGCTCACTGAAAAAGTCATAAAAGGCGGGGCGGGCGTTTGGGGGGCAATCCCCATGCCGGCTCAAAACCAGTTATCTACGGCGGATTCGCAGGCGTTGGTCAAGTGGATACTAGCCACTCATTAGTGTTAACCATCCGATTAGAACTAAACACTCACTAGCGTCTTGCCCGCAGCCTCAGCAGAACCGGCGTAATATTTAACAATTCTCAACTATTTAGTAATATGCGCAGCAACGAGTCAAGTTAGACGCACGCCCACCTAACGCCGAACACGCAGCACTAAGACGTCATACTTAACAGCAGCACACACTATTTTTGAAATTGACAGGAGCAACAATGAATAACCAACGCAGAAACGTCTTACGCCTGACCTCGGTCATTGCCCTGATGGCGAGCACGGGCTTGATCACCAACGCACAAGCCGCTGAATGGAACAAAGCTGCCTTTGAAGGCAAAAACCTCGACGATGTGCTCAAAGCCATGGGTGGCACAAAACCTGAGACGTCAGCCGACATCATCATGCGCGCGCCCGATATCGCCGAAAACGGTGCGGTCGTACCTGTTGGCGTTGAAACAAAACTCAAAGCCACTCAAATCGCGATTTTGGTCGAAAAAAATCCTAGCAATCTCGCCGCGCAATTTATGTTGCCTGAAGGCGCTGAAGCTTTTGTGACGACGCGCGTCAAAATGGGCCAAAGCTCAAACGTACACGCTTTGGTCAAGGCCGATGGCAGGTGGTATATCGCGACAAAAGAAATTAAGGTCACGCTCGGTGGTTGCGGCGGCTAAGGCTTTGTTCGCTTTCACACCACCCGACGCACACCACACGTTTAACACTCGAATTTAAGATATTTCAAAAGGAATCATCATGGCAGATCCAATGCGCATTCGCGCCGCTGAAAAAGACGGTATCGTCGACGTCAAGGTTTTGATGAAGCACGATATGGAATCCGGTCAACGTAAAGATGCAGCGGGCGCCGCCATCCCTGCTTTTTTTATCCAAACCGTGATCGCTCAAGTAAAAGGTAAAACAGTGTTTACCGCCGAATTCGGTCCAGCTGTCTCGAAAGATCCCTTTTTGAATTTTAAATTCAAGGGCGCAGCAAAAGGCGATGAGATCGTCGTCGACTGGGTAGATAACTCGGGCGACAAGCGTAGCGATAAAGCAAAAATTAGCTGAAGTCTGTGAGCGGCAAAAAGTCTCATCGCCGCTGCTAACTTCCAAGCGATTCTCAGGAAGTGACCTTACCGCTGCAAACGTCTCAACGCTTCACCGTTAGTCATTGCAAACCGAGCGATTACTGCAAGTACGTTTAGTTTGCTGTTCATGCTGCCTTGACTCAGGATCCAATCATGAAAATAAAATATGCGTCCTTCCTTTTAACAGGCTTGCTGAGTCTGGGCACAGCGCCCGTCTTTTCGCAAAGCACCAGCGATGAAATCGCCAAATATCGCGAAATGATTGCGGATGGTAATCCGTCAGAACTCTATGAAATGGCGGGTGAAGAACTTTGGAAAAAACCTGCCGGACCTAAACAGGCAACGCTCGAAAAGTGTGATCTTGGTCTGGGGCCCGGCGTGGTACATGGCGCAGCTGCTCAATTGCCGCGCTATTTCAAAGACACCGATCGCGTGCAGGATCTTGAGTCGCGCTTGATGACTTGCATGCAGACCTTGCAAGGGATCGCGCAGCAAGACGTCATCAACGGCGCCTTTGGCAAGGGCGTTCGCAAAGATATCGAGGCCGTTGTGGCTTATGTTGTGACGCACTCAAAAGGCATGAAGATCAACGTACCCGCTACACATCCAAAAGAAAAAGAGATGGTGGCCTTGGGTAAAAAGATGTTCTTCTTTCAGGGCGGGCCGATGGATTTTTCATGCGCCTCGTGTCACTCGGTAAAGGATCAACGAATTCGCCTGCAGGATTTACCTGACCTAACCACCCAAGCAGGTGCCGCCTTGGGTTGGGGCGCTTGGCCAGCCTATCGCGTCTCAAGCGGAGAGTTCTGGACCATGCAACGCCGGCTCAATGATTGCTTCAGACAGCAAAGGATGCCTTTCCCGATATATGGATCAGACGTCACGGTTGCGTTGTCGATTTTTATGGCAAACAAAGGTGATGGCGGTATCGTTCAAACACCCGGCCTCAAGCGCTAATTCAAACAACACAGCTCAGGATAATTCACTTATGAACACCTTATACGTTCGTTATGGCACGACCGCCGTGTTGCTCGCCTGCCTGTCGTTTGGCGCTCAGGCACAGACCGTTGACGCAAAGTTTGAAGCCATGCTCAGTAGTGGTTTCAGAGCGCAAGGGATTGCCGGGCTAGATCGCCTTAAGCAAGATCCAATCCAAACGTTGTGCTCAGACCCAGACGTCCGTAACACGCCGGCAGCACAAAAAGTGTTAATTGAAGAACAAAGCAAAGCCATGGCGGCAATTAAACCGCCAGCAGACGGAAAATATTTAGGTAGCTGGAAAGCAGGTGAAGCCGTTGCACAAAGCGGCCGCGGTGCAACCTGGTCAGACACGACCAAAACACCCAATGGTGGAGGCTGCTACAACTGCCATCAAATTAGCAAACAAGAAATTTCGTATGGCAACATCGGGCCCTCTTTGACAGGCTATGGCAAGACACGCGGCACCAGCGACGCGATTTTGACCTACACCTGGAATCGCATTAGTAATTCAAAAGCGTATAACGCTTGCAGCAACATGCCCCGTATGGCGCACTTCAACTTGCTGACTGAACAGCAGATTAAAGATGTCATGGCCTTGTTGCTTGACCCTGAATCGCCAGTAAATAAATAGGCATTGGGCGCGACATGATGAATCGTAGAGAATTTATGCAATTGCTGGCGATTGCCTCCGCAGGTGGCTTAGCATTGCAATCCAGCACCACCTCAGCACAAGCGACAGCCAATGCCTTTTACGATCTTCCCAAATTCGGCAATGTGCATTTACTGCACTTTACCGATTGTCACGCTCAACTCAATCCCATTTATTTTCGCGAACCCAATGTCAACCTTGGCTTTGGCGATCAATTAGGCAAAGCGCCGCACTTGGTCGGCGAGCATCTACTGAAAACTTTTGGTATCGCCCCAGGCAGTCGCGACGCTCACGCTTTTACCTATCTTGATTTTGAAGCCGCTGCGAAAACCTACGGCAAAGTGGGTGGCTTTGCTCACCTAGCCACCTTGGTCAAACGTTTAAAGGCCTCGCGCCCTGGCGCCTTACTGCTGGATGGTGGTGACACCTGGCAGGGTTCGGGCACCTCGCTTTGGACCAACGGTCAGGACATGGTGGATGCGTGTCTGGCGATGGGCGTTGACATCATGACGGCGCACTGGGAGATGACCCTGGGCGAAAAACGTGTGCAAGAAATCGTCGAAAAAGATTTCAATAACAAGGTTTCATTTTTAGCGCAAAACATCAAGACCACAGATTTTGGGGATCCTGTTTTTGAGGCCTATACCCTCAGAGAAATGAATGGTGTGTCGGTCGCGATTATTGGCCAAGCGTTTCCGTATACGCCAATCGCGAACCCGCGCTATATGGTCGAAAACTGGACCTTCGGCATCGAAGAAGAAAACATGCAGAAGGTGGTGGACGAAGTGCGTGGCAAAGGCGCAAAAGTCGTCGTACTGCTTTCGCACAATGGCATGGATGTCGACCTGAAGATGGCTAGTCGCGTGCAAGGGATCGACGCGATCTTAGGCGGGCACACGCATGATGGCGTCCCGGCTCCGATTCGGGTCACCAACAAAGGCGGCGTCACCTTAGTCACCAATGCTGGGTCGAACGGAAAGTTTTTAGGTGTTTTAGATTTTGACGTAAAAGCCGGCAAGGTCTCTGATGTGCGCTATAAATTAATGCCAGTGTTCTCTGATCTGTTGCCCGCTGATCCAGACATGGCAGCCTTAATCAAAAAATTACGCAGCCCGTTTGAGGCGAAGTTGGCGCAACCCCTTGCGGTGACCGAAGGTCTGCTTTATCGCCGTGGCAACTTTAACGGCAGCTTTGATCAACTGATTCTTGACGGCTTGATGGCGGTTAAAGACGCACCGATTGCGTTTTCTCCTGGGTTTCGGTGGGGCACGTCTTTATTGCCTGGGCAAACGATCACCTTCGAACACTTGATGGATCAAACGGCGATTACCTACCCTTTCACCACCACCACGCTGATGAAAGGTGACACGCTCAAGACGATTCTTGAAGACGTCGCCGATAATCTGTTCAATCCTGATCCCTATTATCAACAGGGTGGCGACATGGTGCGCGTGGGTGGGCTGCAGTACGCGATTGATCCAACCGCTGGCGCCGGAAAACGTATTTCAGACATGCGCTTGGGCGGTAAGCTCATCGACGCAAACAGCACCTATAAGGTCGCCGGCTGGGCTCCAGTTTCTATTGAAGCCAAGCAAGCCGGCGGTGAACCGATCTGGGATTTGATGGCGACGTACTTAAAAGATATCAAAACAGTCAAAGCGAGCCCGTTGAACATGCCAGCCATTAAAGGCGCTGCCAATAATCCGGGGCTCGCGTAAACTTGCCCCACGCTCAGCCTCTGAACCTGTTCAGTTCTATGCGCCAATCGTGTGCGCTGTTTCAACAACGAAGGATTTTCATGTCAGCACAACTCAAACAAACCGCCTGCGGCCTGCTCTTGATGCTGGGGGTGTTGAGCCTGGGCTCTGCAGCTGCACAATCTAGCGTGGTTTATCACCTCGACAATGCTTCAATACAGGGCTTAAAAGGGCTACGCAACATTCGCAATCATTTAGACGTAGCACCTCAGACAAAAATCGTCGTGGTCACTCATGCCGAAGGCGTTGACCTACTGATCGAGGGTGCTAAGGATGAAAAGAATGCCGTTGAGTATGCGCCCTTGATCGCCGCGCTCAAGTCGCGCGGGGTACGCTTTGAAATCTGCGAAATCACACTCAAGAATCGTAAACTGAGCAAAGACCAATTCATTCTGGATGCTGAGTTCACACCTTCAGGCGTTGTGCGCATCGCTGATTTGCAGTTTCAAGACAAATACGCGTACGTCAAGCCTTAGTACAAGTTTTATTTTGCGTATTTCTTGAGCTCAAACAGATCCGCATCAACCATCAGGCCAAATTCTTTCTGAACCACTTTGCCCTGGGGATTCACGACATAGAGTTCTGGAATACCTCGCCGCTTGCCAAGCGTGGCTGACCATTCTGGGGTCATCATGGCGGTGAAAAACGGCCAAGCATGTTGCTCGGCATAGCTTTTTGCGCTGAACTCGTCGCGATCCACCGAGAGCGCCACAATAACGGCCTTATCTTTTGATAGTTGTGGGGCAAGTTTTTGCAGGTTGAGATTTTGCTTATGGCAGTAGGGGCACCACGAAGCCCATATTTGAATGATCAAATATTTCCCGGCTAGCTGCTCAGCCGTCAGCGTTTGGCCACTGAAAGAAGTCAGCCCTGAAACACGAATCGTTTGGCCCACCTCTACCGCACGAACAAACTGGCCGCTTGTGCAAAACAGCAAAATAAAACTGAGACAACAGCCGCGAAGAATGTTCATAGGAGTTGAGAACCGAAAGAACTAGATTAGAAAATTCGAGATTCAAGACTCAAACGACAAGATTCATGCCTCAAGAGTCAAAACGCAATATTAACGATAGTAAAACTAGAAGGTCCAGAAATTCAAGAATCCCGACAGTAAAGGTTTTAAAACGGCACTTTAGTATATATTAATATATAATATATAATATATATTTGAATAATAACTTTACATAGCTCGCCACAAACCTTGATCAGCAAAAAACTCAGCACTTGGCTACCTATCTTAACGTGGGGGCAACAGTACAACCGAAATACCCTTATCAACGACCTGTTAGCCGCCACGATCGTCACCATCATGCTGATCCCGCAAGGGCTTGCCTATGCCTTGCTGGCAGGCCTGCCGCCTGAGGCGGGGCTCTATGCCAGCGTTGCACCGCTACTACTCTATGCACTCTTTGGTACGAGCCGCGTGCTTGCGGTGGGGCCCGTTGCTGTCGTATCACTCATGACTGCCGCCGCAATCAGCGAACAAGGTGCGCTCAGTAGCGCCTCGCCCTGGGCCATTGCAATCACACTCGCCTTTCTTTCAGGTGCCCTCTTACTGCTGATGGGGTTACTCAAGCTTGGCTTTTTAGCCAACTTTTTGAGCCATTCCGTGATCTCAGGTTTCATCTCAGCCTCAGGCTTGTTGATTGCAGCGAGTCAACTCAAAACCATTCTGGGCGTTCGTGCAGACGGTCAACATTTCTTTGACATCCTAAGCGCACTTGCGCTTCAAATGTCTCAAACACACCTACTCACACTCTCGATCGGTGTATCAACAATCATTTTTTTGTTCTGGGTGCGCAAAGGCTTAAAACCACTGCTACAGCGCGCTGGGCTTGGACCCAGACTTGCTGACAGTCTTGCGAAGGCTGGGCCCGTCGCCGCCATCGCAGTCACCCTCACCTTGACGTGGTGGCTAGAGTGGCAAACTCAAGGTGTCAAAATCGTGGGGGCCGTGCCTCAAGGTCTACCTCCTCTGACCTTACCCCTTTGGGATCTTAGCCTACTCAAGCAACTCGCCCTGCCCGCGTTACTCATTAGCATTGTCGGTTTTGCAGAATCCGTCTCGGTCGGTCAAACACTTGCGGCAAAGCGCCGGCAACGCATCGAACCCAACCAAGAACTCATCGCCTTGGGTGCCAGCAATCTATCGGCTTCGCTGAGTGGGGGTTTTCCGGTGACCGGCGGGTTTGCACGCTCAGTCGTAAACTTCGATGCCGGTGCACAAACCCCTGCAGCCGGTATCTACACCGCCGTGGGGATCGCACTCGCTTCACTATTTTTGACCCCTGCGCTTTATTTCTTGCCCCAGGCAACGCTTTCGGCCACCATCATTGTCGCGGTACTTTCGTTAGTCGACCTAACGATTTTCAAACGCACCTGGAAATATTCAAAAGCAGATTTTGCAGCAGCGTTGAGCACTTTTTTAGTGACACTCGCACTCGGAGTCGAACTGGGCTTGGTGACCGGAGTCACCGTTTCGCTGAGTTTATTTTTGTATAGAACGAGCCGCCCACACATCGCCGAGGTGGGCTTAGTGCCGGGCACTGAGCATTTTAGAAATGTGCGGCGACACTCAGTACTGGTCGATCCAACGCTCGTCAGCTTGCGTGTCGACGAAAGCCTATATTTTGCAAATTCTAAGGCTTTGGAAGATCAAATTAATCAAGCGATGGCAACCATGCCAACATTGCAGAACGTTGTCTTGCTCTGCTCAGCCATCAACGATATCGATGCGAGCGCGCTCGAAAGCCTAGAATTGATCGAGTCTAGGCTTTTGAGCGCTGGCATCGCTCTGCACCTATCTGAAGTCAAAGGACCCGTGATGGATCGTCTCAAACACACGCACTTTTTACATCAACTGAGTGGACAAGTATTTTTGACGCACTACCAAGCCATTCAAGCCTTAAGTCCGAACCTGACTTCACAAACGCAAAGCGTCACTTAACTAAACCTGAAAATTTTCGTAGCGCTTGCTACGAACAGGCCTTCGACACACATCAAGGCACCAATCGGTCAACCCCTCAAGATAAAAATCGTACCAAACATGGTACGATTTTTATCTTGCAGCGCAGTGACTTAGAAGTTCACGTTATTGCGACCTTTAAGTTTGAGGATCTCACGCGCCTCGGCGGGAGTCGCGACTTCGAGCGACAAGCCCTCGATGATCTTACGCATACGCGTCACCTGATCAGCATTGGATTTTGCGAGCGTGCCTGGACCATCCCACAAAGAGTCTTCAAGGCCTACACGTACATGGCCACCCATCGTAGCTGATTGTGTTGCGATCGGAGTTTGATTACGACCCGCACCAAGCACCGACCATTGATAGTCATTACCAAACAAACGATCTGCTGTACGTTTCATGTGCAGTACATCTTCAGGATGAGGGCCAATGCCGCCCAAGATACCAAAGACCGATTGAATTAAGAACGGTGCTTTGATTAAACCGCGATCAATAAAATGCGCTGCTGTGTAGAGATGACCGATGTCATAGCACTCGATCTCAAAACGCGTATTGTTTTCGCTGCATGAAGTCAAAATATGTGCGATGTCTTTGAAAGTGTTTTTAAAGACGCGATCATCACTGCCAGCCAAATACTTAGGCTCCCAATCGTGCTTGAACGTTTTAAAACGCTTCAGCATGTCAAATAAACCAAAGTTCATCGAACCCATGTTCAACGAGGCGACCTCAGGCTTGAAGTAATGAGCAGGACGCAAGCGATCTTCGATCGTCATGGTCGGGGCACCACCAGTCGTTAAGTTGATGACGACGTCGCTTTTTTCTTTGATCTGGGGCAAAAACTGCTTGAACAAGTCAGGGTCTTGTGAAGGGCTACCGTCTTTCGGATCACGCGCGTGTAAGTGCACAATCGCAGCGCCAGCTTGGGCAGCACCGATCGCCGCATCAGCGATTTCTTGCGCGGTGACCGGAATGTAGGGTGACATGCTTGGGGTGTGGATGGCACCCGTGACGGCACAGGTAATAATGACTTTTCTAGGCATAGCGATCTCCGCAGAATTGTAAAATTGTATGATGGTTAATCGATCTGACTGCACTGTTACCAAACGCGGGTTAGGCAACGCCACACCGATTTATCTAAACAATGCTTCATTGTACGTGCCTGACTCTTGAAATTGTCAGGCAGCCCCAAGTGACAGCAAAGCCGTTGTTATTGCACTAAGGTTTCGACGTTACCGTCAACTGATAAGCTTTGCCCTGAGATCTTGGCACCTGCTTTAGAACAAATAAAGACGATTTGAGCCGCGATATCATGAGCCGTCACCGTCGTGCGCATTGACACACGCTCTAGTGCACGCGTGCGCATCTGCTCTAGTGTAATCCCATAAGATTTTGCTTTGGCACTGAGCACGCGATCTTGCCGCGGGCCTTCGACAATGCCGGGCAAGATCGCATTGACACGGATGCCTTGAGGGCCCAGCTCCATGGCCCAGGTCTCTGTCAAGCCAATCACCCCGAACTTTGAAGCTGAGTAAGGCGAACGCAACGGAAACCCTAAGCGACCTGCCGCTGAAGAGATATTAACGATGCTACCGCCATTGCTCTTCATCAAAGGGACAGCACTGCGCGTACAAAGAAAAGTACCCGTCAGATTCACATCAATCGTCTGTTGCCATTCAGCTAAGGTCGTCTCTTCGATCGCCGCCGTTGGGCCAGCAATGCCAGCGTTATTTACTAGGATATCAAGGCCGCCCCAGCGTTGCTTGAGGCCAGCAAACATCTCTGCCACCTGCGCTTCGTTCGAAATATCCGTCAACGTCGCAGTGACTTGTGGAAACGCCTCTCGCACATCCTTTAGCGCTGCAGTATCGATATCACACACATGCACTTGCGCACCTTGGGCGAGTAGTGCCTCAGTGATCGCACGCCCAATTCCCTGTGCACCCGCTGTGACTAACGCACGCTGACCATCTAATCGAAATGAAATTGCTTCTGTCATTGCTGCCTCAAAAGACTTACATCCAAAGAATCTTCTTACGATAATCCAGATCGTCTAGCAATGCTTTGGCAGGCCCTTCATGAAAGACTTGACCGCGCTCAAGTGCGAAGACACGATCTGACAAAGCCAGCACCAAATCAAGATTGTGCTCGACAATCAGAATTGAAACTTCACTGCGCAGTTTATCGAACACCGTAAAGAGCTCGTTAATCACGGATGGTGCTAAACCTTCAAAGGGCTCATCAAGCAAGAGCAATTTGATATTGCCTGACAGTGCCCGAGCGACAGCAACCATTTGCTGTTCGCCACCCGACAAATAGTCTGCAGCAACGTCCATACGGTCTCTGAGGCGCGGAAAATATTCAAAGATTTTCTCTTCGGTCCAGTAGGTGCCACCAATGGCAGGATTCACGCGATTCATTCTGCCAAGGGCAAAGTTATCGCGTACTGTCATACCGGCAAACAAACCTCGCCCCTGCGGCACATAGCCGATACCAATACGCGCGATTTCTGGCGCAGCCGTACCCGAGATTTTTTGACCGTCAAACATAATGGTGCCCCCGACTGGCTCAACAAGCCCCGTCAGTGCTTTCAGCAAGGTCGATTTACCGGCACCGTTGCGCCCCAACAAGGCCACAATCTCACCACGACGCACATTGAGCGATGCATCGTTCAAGATGTGACTTTTGCCGTAGAAGCTATTGATCTTATCGAACGACAACAATACGTCTTCAGCTTTACTCGACGCTACGGTTCTAGCCTGAATGGCTGGCGTCCCTTTACCCGTATAGACTTCTTGCACGCGTATATCGCTACGCACCTGCGCAGGGGTGCCGGTCATCAAGACGTTGCCATCATTCATGACAGTGACGTTTTGCGAAAAGCCCAAGACACGGTCTAGATCATGCTCAACAATCAGCACCGGGATATGATGTTGGATTGTTTGAATCAAGTTTGATATCCGTTCACGCTCGGCTGCAGCCAAACCTGCCAAGGGTTCATCTAACAGCAAGACCTTGGGATGGCAACCTAGCGCAATCCCCATATCAACCAAACGCTGCCCGCCATACGACATGCTGGCGGCTTCACTATGTTCAATGCCCTCTAGTCCCAGATACTTCACGAGCTCTGCGGTTTGCTGGTGAACAACCTGATAAGAGTCAATGTCGCGCCAGATATTAAAGTGTCCTTTGTGCCGCGCTTGCACCGATAAGCGCAAGTTTTCGTAAATCGTCAGACCTTTAAATAAATTCGTAATCTGAAACGAACGCGCCAAGCCTAACTGACTAATTTTGTCAGACGATAAACCGGTTAATGATTTCTCGTAGAGTGTTACCTTGCCCTGATCCGGCACGAACATGCCTGAAATCAGATTAAAGGTCGTGGTCTTACCTGAACCATTTGGGCCAATCACGGCGTGAATGCCAGAATGCAAGGTCAAACCACAGTCACGGACCGCTTTGACCCCGCCAAAACTTTTTGCAATGCCAGACACCTCAAGCGCAATACCGTCGCCTTTCGTGGGTTGTAAAAATGAAGGGAAAGCCAACCCTTGATAAATTTTTCGGGCACTCATGGCCGCATCAGTTTCTTTTTCGGGCTTGAAGCGTTTTTTGATTTGCGCCCAGACCCCTACAAGACCCTTGGGTGAAAAAATAATAAAACCGACAAACAGCAAACCAAAGTACAACAGCCAATTAGGTGTCCAGATTGACAGATATTCGCGAAACAGAATGTAGAAAAATGCGCCGATCACCGGCCCGAGCAAACTGTGCATGCCACCAATCACTACCATCGCCAGCAACTCACCCGAAAACGTGACTGACGTTGGATCAGCCGACGCAAAGCGATAGTGAAACGCTAGCAGGCTACCGGCCAGCGCCGTGACGGTACCCGAAATCGCGAAGGCAAATAATTTATATCGCTGCGTGTCATAGCCTTGAAACTGGGCGCGTTGTTCGTTTTCTCGGATGGCTGCAAGCACATGGCCAAAGGGCGAGCGCGACACGCGCCAAATGAGATACAAGACAAGCCAACCGATGATGCTCACAGCGATTAAATAAGGTACTGGCTGGTCAAGCTGCAAAGCGCCCATCGCGGGGCGAACAACATTACCCAAGCCGTTCTCACCACCCGTCAGCGCGGTCCAGCGAAAGGCAATGGCAAACGTCAGCGCCGAAAACGCTAAGGTCAGCAGCGAAAAGTACACGCCTCGTCGGCGCAAAATCAGCGCACCGACCAAGGTGGCAAGCAGCCCACAAAATACGATTGTGAACAAGATCGGCATGACCATCTGCCCTTCGAACCAATATTTTTGTGACAACGCTGCAGCGTAGGCGCCGATACCAAAAAAGGCACCATGCCCAAAAGACGTCAAGCCTGTATGACCGACTAACAGATTCAACCCCAAGGCTGCCATGGCGTAAATCACCACATCGGTGGCGGTACCGGGGGTCAAGCCCAGTGCACGCATGATGAAAGGCGAAATCAACAGCCCCAACAGAGCTAAACCCAAGGGCAAATATTTTTGTGTGTTTACGTTTGTCATGCCAGCTTCTTATTCAAATCGCTCAATGCGCTCACCCAGCAAACCACGCGGGCGCAACAGCAGAACCAAAATCATCAATACATACATTGAGGCTTCAGAGGCAGGCGGATAAAAGAAAGTTGTAATGCCTCGCACAACTCCCACCAACACCGCGGCGAGCACAACGCCCCAAAAGCTTCCCATTCCGCCAATGACCACCACAACAAAAGCCGCTGTCATAATCTCGGCACCCATCGCAGGGTGCACACCGGCCAATGGGGCAAGTAACACACCGGCAAGAGCAGCCAGGCTCACGCCCAGCACCACGGCGCCCGTCATGTAGCGATTTAAACGAATCCCTAAGACGGCGACCATATCGGGCCGTTGGGTGCCCGCGCGCACCACGCGACCAAAGGCGGTCTTATTCAACAAAAACCAAAGCCCGATCATGGCACCGATCACCACCAATAACATCACGAGACGATAGCGCGAATAAATAAAATCGCCCAAGACGATCTGGCCTTTTAGCGCTGACGGAATCGAGTACGCCAACGGGCTAGAACCCCAAATCATTCGAATGATTTGCTCGGCGATCATCGCCAAACCAAAGGTGAGCAACAGACCTAAAATCGGATCGCTTTGATAAAAGCGACGCAACAAAAAACGCTCGAACGCGATGCCTAACAATCCCACCAACACGGGCGAAAGTACCAACGCTCCGCCAAATCCAACGTACTGCGTCAACACGACCGCGCCGTAGGCACCCAGCGCATAAAACGCACCATGTGCCAAGTTGACGATTCCGCCCAAGCTAAAGATCAACGACAGCCCAAGCGCGATCAACAGGTAATAGCCTCCAATCATGAGGCCATTTAAAACTTGCTCTAAAAAAAAGATGAATTGCATCGACATTCGTACCATAAAAATAAAACGACTCCCGTAACCTTGTCAGATCACGGGAGTGAATCAGCCTACAAAAGGCTTAGAGGCAGTGTGAACCCGCTTAAGTAATATTGCAGGGATTCTCTTCGCGCGTAGGAGCAATGATTTCGAGTGACTCATTTGCGTTAGGCACCGTGGCGCCCAGTTGCAAGAAGTCCCACTTGTCACGGGCGGTACCTTTTTTCTTGGGTGTCAGTGTGTACATCTGTTGCATCAACTGATGATCCCATGAACGGAAGTAACCAGGGCGAGTCTTCATGATGTCAAACTGTGCGCCTTTTTCAAAGTTCTCAATCACTTTCATCGAGTCAGTCGATTTCAAGTCATTCATGGCTTGAGCCATCATTTTCATGACGGTGTAATCGCCCCATGCTTGGTTTTCAGGCGGTTTGCCATGACGCTTCATAAATTCAGCGACAAACGCTTTTGAGCTTGGCGAATCGACATCATGGTGCCATGGCACAGGCCAAGTCCCTAAGAAGTTATCGGCACCGGCACCCCAAGCCAACGCGGTGTCAAAACCAAAACCAGCGATCGGGAAAGGCAGCCCATACTCAGAGTACTGCTTCATGAAACTGGTGATCTGCGTACCAGCCAAGTTAGAGATCACGATATCGGGTTTAGCCTGGCGAATCTTCAACATATAAGCTGAGTAGTCAGTCGCGTCGGTAGGCACTTTATCTTCGCCGGCGATCTTGCCACCTTGGGCAGCCAAAAAGCGGCTTGCGACTCGTGTGAGATCATGACCAAACGCATAGTCAGCAGTCAAGAAATACCATGACTTACCTTTGACCATCCCCTGTTGCAGCAACGCACGACCTAACGTGTTCACGTACATCGAGTTTGCGCACTCAACGTGAAACATAAACTTATTGCAGCTTTTGCCGCGCAGTTCGTCAGAGTTGCCACCGGTATTGATAAAAATCTTTTTGTTGCGCAACGCCACTTGGCTGATCGCCAAGCCTGACGCTGAGTTAATTTCACCCAACAAGCACATCACGCCATCGCGCTCAAACATACGCTGGGCTTTACTTGCAGCCGTGGCTGGATTCACAGAATCTTCTGAAATGAGTTCGACCTGACGACCAGTGATGCCACCCGCTTTGTTAACCTCATCGACGGCTAGCTTGATTCCCATCGTGCCGTACTCACCGAGTGGGCCTAAAAACCCTGTGAGCGGAGTTAAATGCCCGATACGGATTTTGTCGCTCTGCGCTTTCACAATCGCAGGCAAGCCCAACAGCGCCAACGCACCCGCGGCTGAACCCGCTTGCAATAGTTGGCGGCGTGATTTTGATGCTTCTTTCATTGCTGCTCCTCGGTTTATTGTCGGGATCCTGACGGACCGCCCGTTTAGAGCGTAAAGCGGCTTTGAGTACCGACTCAAATGCGCTGGCTACGCTCACCCGAATATAGGAGGCAAGCAGCCATTAGTCAATGCTAAAGGCCTAGCACTTACCCTAGGTACCCGTACTTTTTTATGCAAAATTCCAAAATTCTTGCATATTCACAAATTGATCGATTGAATCAATTCGTGCAATCAGCTTGCAGGCCTGTGCCTCAGTCATTGCGTAGGGCCCGCTTGTCAAACATGTCATGGCTTTTGCCCTCACCTGCGTGTCATCCAGAGGTTGAGCTGGCGTACCCGGAATCTCATTCACCGTACAGCTCAACAGCTCTCCAGCTTTTGTTTGGATGATTACGGTCGCCGGGGTAAATTTTCCTGATTCTGTTTGATCAATTTCAATCTTGATTTTCTGAACACATTCCATAACCGCAGGGTCAAGCACTGCGTCGGTATCGATATCCTGCAATCTAAACGACCCTCGTAGCAGAATGCTTGCAATAGAGTATTGCACACTAAATTGCGCGGCAACCTGAGGGCTATCGCCAAGCGAAAATTGCGCGCCAACCAAACGATTCATGTAAGGCGTGATCCTCACCGTGCAGCCCGCCAGTTGATCAATTGTTAATTGGTGCTGTGCAACAAGCCGCTCAGTCGCCACAATCGCAGCATGGTTACAAAAACAACTGGGGTAATTTTTTAAGGTTAGGGTTTGCAGCAAATATGACTGGCCTAAGCCACCCAAGGTTCGGGCGCGATCAAGGGGCTCGTACAAATTATCAAAGCCTCTTTCACCTTCAAACATTTGTTTAGGCGCCGTGATGCCACACTGGGCTAAAAAGGCGGCCTCAACGCCATCTCGCGCCGCAAACGCAGACTGTAATCGCTTGACCAACGCCCCCTCAACCAAAGATTGTTGTGTACCAGCAGCGCGGCTCAGCGCGATCCCCATCGCGGTATGAATGCCATTGATGTCTAGACCAAGCACGCGCGCCGAGATCGCCGCAGAGGCGAACACCCCAATCGTTGCGGTCATAAACCAGCCTGGATTATGAGTAATCCCCATACACAGGCGCACATGCATTTCTGCGCCTGCGATATACGCCGTTAAAAAATCTTTGCCATGCATGGCTTGCCGATCGGCAAGCGCCATCAGCGCAGGGATGATGACGATATCCGGATGCGACGTCGCCTGATCGTGGACGCTATCAAAATCAAGCGCCGCCGCATAAATGCCATTGATAAACGCCGCAGAAGTGGCCGGCAGATACTCGTTGGTTAACCAGACTCGGCTCTCAGCCTTACCGCCTTGCGCGGTCACCCAG
>CAMDEF010000042.1 GCA_945895265.1 Bordetella parapertussis
CTATCCTGCAGATTTCTGGATGTATTGATTAAAGAGATTGGTGTTTTATTGTTTGTGTAATGAGTAAAAACGGACCTAAGTGCACAAGAGTTGCATAATGCAACTCTTGATTCAATTACACGAATTATTACACGGTGATCTTTTTTGAACATAACCTGCTGTTTTTAAACGATATTTAAACAACCGATTTTTCTGTTAATCCGCAGGTCCCTGGTTCGAGTCCAGGTCGGGGAGCCAAAGATATAAAAACAGCCTTTTGGCTGTTTTTTTTTGGCTAAAACCTCATTCTGGGGCTATGCAACTCAGAACTACATTTCTAGTTAATGAGTTCATAACGATCAAGTCTATGCTGAGCTGGGTAATAAAATTATAATAACTATACAAAAAGGTTTTTTTAGGGAGAGTCGCCATGAACAGAATAACCTTGGAGCCAGGTAAGAGGGGTGGCAAGCCTTGTATCCGTGGCCTACGCATTACAGTCTATGACGTGCTTACTATGCTATCTGAAGGTATGACACATCAAGAAATTCTCGAAGATTTTCCGGAGCTTGAATTGGCCGATATCTTGGCAGTTCTCTCTTTTGCTGCAGATCGAGAGCATCGCATTTATTCCTTGGTTGTTCAATGAAGTTGTTGTTAGATGAAAACTTATCACGGCGCCTAGTCCCTTTTTTGCAGATTGCATATCCAGGCACTTCTCAAGTGGTTTTACTTGGGATGGAGTCTGCGTCCGACAGAGAAATTTGGCAGACAGCACAAGACAATGATTTCGTTATAGTGACAAGGGATGCGGATTTTGAAGAGCTATCTGTTGTTTTAGGTCAGCCTCCTAAAATTATTTGGCTGAAGGTGAAAAATCAATCACGTGCCGTCATTTTGAAAATTCTCATCGATAATCTGATCACGATTGAAGATGCTTTGTTTGCAAAAAATTTGGCTTGTCTTGAATTGACATGAATGTCGGTAGAGCGACGGACTGTTAATCCTGCTGGTCCTTGGTTCAAATCCAGGGTGGTAAGCCACATACATAAATCTGTAGCCTTTTGGGCTGATTTTGTGCGGTAGCCCCATAGGTACCTCTGTTAAGGCATCAAAACGTAACTTCCCGGCGCGTCCTCAAGCACCGTACGGCGTACGTCACTCATAGGAGGCGGTTTGCATTTTTGTCGCTGTGCATCTGAAGCCAGCCATTCCAAGCCACCCACCATGACCCCTCAACAACTGGAATAGTTTGGTGCCATGTAGCCTCGTCTGTATGCTGATCCTCTTGGCGATGCAACGCCAACTGGTAACTGTGGCTTGTCTTTGGCCTGGGCGGATTCACAATGCCTGCATTGTGGCCGCCACTAGTCAGGCAGAAAGTGATTTCGGTGTGCATAAGCAAGTGGACTTTGTAGACCGATTGCCACGGCGAGACGGTGTCGCGCACAGTACCCAATGCAAAAACGGGTAGGCGAATATCTGCCAAAGAAATTGGAATGCCGTCAACTAGGCAGCGCCCTGCAGCCAAATCGTTGTTCAGGTAAAGACGATGCAGGTATTCGCTGTGCTGTCTATAAGCCATGCGAGTCGCGTCGGCGTTCCATGCTGCTAGATCACTGACTTTTTGGCGCTTTCCCAGAAGGTATTCGCGTTCCATACGCGACCACACTAGATCGCGCGAATTGAGTAGCGCAAATGCGCCTGCCATTTGCTTGCCATCGAGATAGCCTTTGCGCGACATGGACTGGTCCAGCAGCGCGAGCTGTGCTTCGTCAATAAACAAACCCAGTTCACCAGGCTCTGTAAAGTCTAGCGCGGAGGCTAACAAGGTGAGTGAAATAAGACGATCATCATGCATGCGTGCCATATAGGAAGCAGCCATGGCCAGCAAGGTGCCACCTAGGCAATAGCCCACCACCTGTACTTTTCGGTTTGGCATAATGTCGCACACCGCATCGATAGCGCCCATTACACCGGCCTTTAAGTACGTATTTTCAGTACCAGGAACTGGTGCACCGCTTAATAGCCGCAATGCGTCATCGCGTCGATTGCGAAGGCCTTGAAGAAGATTAGCGCCGCCTGTTTTCACGGTGACGTGCTGGGCCTCTGGATTACTCCATAAAAAATTGGAGGGCGAAAACATGTCTAGCATCTGCCGCACAGAAAAGCTAAGTAGCTGCGTTTGGTGACTGCTCAAACCCTTGATACCAGTGGTGGCTTCTTGCCACCACTGCTGCTGGGCTAAAAATGACTTCACCATCGCGCTGTACGGCCACTGTTTCCATTCGGATGCTGCAAATCTGCGGTCTGCCTGGGCCGAGTCTATGGGTTTCTTCATGGTGGACATTCAATACGTCCTGCGTTTGCCAAAGCTCATGCGCGACAGAAGTCTGTCCTTCTGCATGACTTGGTGGTAGACCGCTATGTGCATATTGAAAAGCCATAAGGTAATAATTAATTTATATCTTATGCCTTAAATATCAACGCAGTCTTTCCAATTTTGATAAACATTGATCTAGCGCAACACATAACATAGTTCAATATCAGAATCTACATACTGTTGATTAAATGGATTGAATGAGGATTTAGATGATCTAGATCATCTAAACAATTTTCAGATCAGGTGACACTATAAAAACTATTTTTGGTTTAAGTGTTCACTCAGCGTAAATCTATTCGATGACGCAGCTTGATGCGCTCCAATGGATATCAATCAATGTTAAAGAACCTACCTATTCGTGGGCGGACGCTCGGACTGCTTTTGGGTTTAGTCCCGTTGGTGGCATTATTTATATATGTTGTATTTCGTTCGGGACCGCTTGCCTCTACAGCAGTAACAGTTGTAAATGTTGAGAAAAAGACATTCACGCCTGCGGTTTTTGGGATAGGAACAGTCGAGGCACGCCGCACTTATAAGATCGGACCAGTGTCTGCGGGGCGAATTATGACGCTTAACGTGGATATTGGAGACCGCGTTGAGACAGGGCAGTTGATTGTTGAGATGGATCCGGTAGACCTAGATGATAAGGTGCATGCACAGGGGGCAGTTTTAAAGCAAACTGAGGCTCAGTATTTGGAGGCAAGAACACGTCAACTGTATGCCAAAGCGCAAGCTAAACGCTATGAAATGTTATTGGCAGTTAAATCCACAAGTGAAGAAAACTATACGACTAAAAAACATGAGTATCAGTTATCCGAAGCGAATTTAAGTGCATCAGAACAAATATATGCACGAGCGCAATCGGATTATTCTGCCCTCATCGCTCAACGCAATAATTTGAAAGTTTTTTCTCCAATTAATGGCATTGTTACTGTCAGAAAAGCTGACCTGGGTAACACATTGGTCGCAGGGCAAGTGGCGGTGGAAATTATTGATCCTACCAACTTATGGATCAATGCAAGATTTGATCAGCTAAATGCGAGTGGATTAAAGGTTCAATTACCAGCAAATATTGTGCTGCGCTCAGAGCGAACTCAAACAATACTGGGCCGTGTTGCGAGGCTTGAACCCATGGCTGATGCGGTAACAGAAGAAATGAGTGCAAAGATTAGCTTTGATCACATCCCCCTGCAGACTCCACCGATTGGTGAGTTAGCTGAAATTACCGTGACATTGCCAACACTTGATTCTGTGCTTGTCCTGCCGAATCCCAGCATCAAACGCATTGACGGTCAAATAGGTGTTTGGCAAATTGATCAAGGTGAATTGAGATTTCAGCCGGTCAAATTGGGCGCATCGGATTTGGATGGTTTTGTTCATATTCTGGATGGACTGAATCTCGGGTCACAAATCGTGGTTTTTAGCGAAAAGGCGCTGACAATATCAAGCAAGATCAGTGTTGTTAAAAATATTGCAGGTACAACAAAATGATTAGCTTAGCGGGTCGCGATATCCTGCACGGTTGGGGAAAATTTGTTTTTACTGGAATAGGACTTGGCCTACTGATTGGAGTTACGTTAACTATGGCGGGTGTCTATCGAGGCATGGTTGATGATGCGATGGTGTTACTGGATAACAGCGGTGCAGACTTGTGGGTTGTGCAAAAAGATACTTTGGGTCCGTATGCAGAATCATCGAGTATTTATGACGATCGTTGGCGTTCTATCCTTGCAGTTCAAGGGGTTGCCCAAGCAACGAATGTTACGTATTTGACCATGCAGGTCAGACATGGTGATCGAGACGTCAGGGCGATGGTGACTGGAGTTGTTATGGGTGAGCCTGGATCCCCTGGTTGGCCTCCTTATCTGGTGAGTGGACGACACATCACCAGAGGTCATTATGAAGCGATCGCTGATCTTGCGACTGGAATACGGATTGGTGAGCAAATAAAAATCAGACGCAATACTTATACGATCGTGGGCTTAACCCGTCGGATGATTTCTTCAAGCGGTGATCCGATGATTTTTATTCCCATCAAAGATGCTCAGCAAGCTCAGTTTTTAAAAGATAACGATGCCATTATTGAGCAGCGCCGACGAACTGAACAAAATCCCAACCTCAACAGACCGGGTTCACCCGAGTTACTGGAGGCCGTGATCGCCTCACAAAGTGTTAATCAATTTGTTAATGCTGTCTTGGTTAAGGTTAGATCGGGTTATCACACGCAGGAGGTTGCTGCGTCCATCCGTCGCTGGCAGCGATTACAAGTCTATGACCGTTCGCAAATGGAGGATATCCTGGTGAGCAAGTTGATTGCAACTTCAGCGAAACAGATAGGTATGTTTCTGGTGATTCTGGCAATCGTGAGTGCCGCCATTGTTGCGTTCATTATTTACACCTTGACGATGGGAAAGATTCGAGAGATCGCTGTATTGAAATTGATCGGTACACGCAACCGTACGATTGCATCCATGATTGTTCAACAAGCCTTGGGGTTGGGTCTTATTGGATTTGTTGTTGGGAAAATTTCTGCTACTTTCTGGGCCCCGTTTTTTCCTAAACATGTGTTGTTAGAGTCAGGAGATGCACTGAGGGGGTTTGTTGCAATCGTTGTGATTTGTATTCTTGCCAGTGCGGTTGCCATATGGGCTGCTCTTAAGGTCGATCCAGCTGAAGCGATTGGAGGTTGAGATGGAGGTCGCAGGCATTCGTATTGAGGGTGTTCGCAAGCGTTTTGGTACAGGTGAGGCAGCTGTTGATGCATTGAAAGACGTCAATATGGTGATTTCTCCAGGTGAGGTAGTCGGTTTGATTGGTCCGTCAGGATCAGGCAAGAGCACCTTACTAAAGTGTTTGGGTGCCGTAGTTGAGCCAACAGCGGGTCGCATGACGGTGGGTGATACGTTAATTTATGACAACGAATGGAAAATCAATGATCTCAGAGCACTACGTCGAGACAAGATCGGATTTATTTTTCAAGCCCCTTATTTAATTCCATTTTTGGATGTGACAGATAACGTCGCATTACTACCGATGCTTGCGGGCCACTCCAACAATACATCTAGGAAAATGGCTCTTGCACTATTAGAGTCATTAGACGTTGCGCACAGGTCGCACGCCATGCCTGCGCAGTTGTCTGGTGGAGAGCAGCAGCGCGTATCGATTGCTCGTGCGCTTGTGAATCGACCGCCTGTAATTCTGGCTGACGAACCGACCGCACCGCTCGATGGTGTGCGAGCACTTGCTGTGATTCGGTTACTGAATCAATTAGCACTGCAGTACGAAACAGCCATTATTGTTGTTACGCATGATGAAAAAATTATTCCTACTTTCAAGCGCATTTATCATATCCGAGATGGTGTGACGAACGATGAAGTGGGTGAGGGACGTCCGTTTCAATGAAAATTTATCTAAGTTACGTCAGCATCTTTGTATTGGTGGGATGTACCGTTGGTCCAGATTTTAAAAATACGTCCTTACCTTTGCCCGACTCTTATACTGTTAAGGCATTTTCTGGGAAAACCACATCGTCTGAGTTTGCATTTGGCTCAGCTCAGGTATTTGAAAGTGAAACGACAGTGCCTAAAGATTGGTGGCGTACGCTTGGCTCATCAAAGCTCGATGGATTGATCGAACAAGCCATGCAGGCGAATCCTTCTTTACAGTCGGCTCGGTCCACGCTCAAACAATCTCAGGAAATTTACAATGCTCGCGCCGGTTCAACACTTTATCCTCAGCTCAATGCGATGCTCAGCAGTCAGCGTGTTCAACTCAATGGTGCAAATCAGGGCGTGACGACAAGCCCTGATATTTTCAATTTGTATAACGCTTCTGTCGGTATTGCGTATAACTTTGATATTTTTGGGGGTAATCGTCGTGTACTGGAGTCGCTTGCTTCGCGTGCTGAGTTTCAACGTTTTCAGCTCGAGGGCGCTCAACTCACTCTTGCTGCAAACATTACTACGACAGCCATCACTCAAGCAAAACTTGCGAGTCAGATTCTTGCTAATCAAACAAGTCTCAAGGCGCAGGAGGATCAAATTATCTTTGCCCGTCATCGTTTGCGGCTAGGCCAAGCCTCCGAAGATGATGTGCTGGCGTTAACAACAGAGGCCGAACAAACGCGTGCAGGCATTCCTTTATTAGAAACTCGCTATGAGCAGGTGACGCATTTACTAGCAACGCTAGCCGGTCAGAGGCCAGGTCAGTCTGTGACGCCGATTTTTTCGATGAATGATTTTTCTATTCCTACAGAGCTTCCATTCATTGTGCCTTCTCTTCTTGTTCGTCAGCGCCCAGACATTCAAGCTTCCGAGGCTCTTATGCGTGCTGCGAATGCCGAGTATGGCGCTGCGATTGCTAAAATGTACCCTCAACTTAATTTAAGTGCGTCTGTAGGATCTCTTTCGCTAGGACCGGACACACTGTTTGGTGCAGGGTCACTTTTTTGGCAGCTCCTTGGTCAAATGACACAACCTCTTTTTAATCCAGGGCTTCCTGCTGAAAATCGCGCAGCATTAGCGGCTTTTGATGCAGCTGCATCAAATTATCAAACCGTAGTGTTGGATGCATTACGCAATGTGGCTGATGTGTTGCGTGCTCTTGAGAATGATGCGCGTACGTTGGCTTCGCAATCCAGAGCGAACGCGGCAGCGGTCGCCTTAGTAAATTCTGTCGAACGCCAATATTCACATGGCAGTGCAAGTTATCTGCAGTTGCTGGTTGCTCAGTTACAAGCACAGAGAACAAAGTTTGAACTTATCTCGGCACAAGCACAACGACTTATCGATACAGTTGCGTTGTATCAGGCGATGGGAGGCGGGGCGAATAAGCGTTAATCTCTTACCTAATTTTCTTCTTTCGTCATGGCGTGTCAGGAAGGACTACACCACAACTTACTTGTGATGAGTAAAAACGGACCCAAATGCCCAAGAGTTGCATAATGCAACTCTTGATTCAATTACACGAATTATTACACGATGATCTTTTTTGAAGATAAGTTACTTTTTTTAAAAGATATTTAAACAACCGACTTTTCTATTAATCCGCAGGCCCCTGGTTCGAGTCCAGGTCGGGGAGCCAATTTACTAATATAAATGACTTAGCCCAACTTCACGGTTGGGCTAAGTCATTTCTGCAGTCTTTCGTGCCACTTGGGTGCCACTTGCAGCGATGTCTATGCAGCTCTTAAGCGCTGATATGTTGACGCAAATCAGTCCAAGTTTTTAACCGCACCTCCAATTCATTAATCAGCTCCAATCATGGTGGTTTGCCATTCTAACTTTCCCTAATGTTGGAAGACCAGCTTATAACCACATGGATAATGTCACGGTTTTCTTTTTGATTTCCATTCCCAATCAATATCTACGGCAGGCATGGGGAGAGGTGGGTTTTGGTCCAGTACTTTCAGATATTCGATTAGATCCATGCGCTCACTGTGCGAAAGCTTGGGGCCAATAATGCCAGGCCCTTTGCCGTCGTTAAACTCATGGCCGCTATTGGAGTTGCCGACTAATGAGGTATCGAGCAAGAAATAGTTGCCATTAGATTGAGAAGTGACATAACCGATCTTCACCGGATCGAATTCGTAGCTGCCTGTCCAGAATTTTTTGGAGCGCTCAGCGACAGGGCTCAATAGTTCATACATGCTCGGTACCGAACCGTTGTGAAGGTAGGGTGGGGTTGCCCAAATCCCCTCCAGTGTTCTGGCCTTGTAAGCAAGCAGACCGCGAATTTGATTGGTGCGTCCAAAACCATTTAATTTGTCACGATCCTCTTTGCTGATATTTAACTTTTCATAAGCGTAGTTCTGAATGGAGTCGATAGCAAACTTCAAACCGTCCGATCCGGAAATCGGTGACGAATCTTCTGTAAGTTTCGAAAGATTGTATTTTCGGTCGTGATACGTTTTTGCATGCGCAGGATCCGTACCAATAATCGAAATCGGTACCGTTACAACAGCTAGTTCAGCCTTGAGATTTTGAGGAGGTCGAACGGGATACGCACCGTGACAACTTGAACAATGTTGTTCAAAAAGTTTTTTACCGTTGTTTATTCTTGCCTGATCAATCGATCCAAGTACCTCTGCTGGCCATTTCGGAGCGGAGAGTGAACGAATTCCTTCTTCCATTTTTGCTGCACCGAAAAAATCAATTGATGTTTTCCAGCGCTCATCACCTTTTACAGTGTTGCCCTCTGAGTCAATAAAGTTTGTTGTCCCATTATTGCCAAGTACCTGAAGAATATTGCGCGCCATGGGCTGACTAAATGAGGCGTTGTAATGTACCCAGTTAAATCTCCAGATATTCCAAAGAGGGGGGTAGTTAGCTGGCGCTTCCGCTTTGTGATAATTGGCAGACTCGAGTAGACGCTGCCCAAAAATATAGTTTCCGATTCTATTTAATGCATCCGCACGGCCTGGCCCAGGTGCTGTAGCTAAGCCTGGCGCTTTGCTTGTCGCCTCCGTGCTCCACGCCATATTATTTAGTACGCTAGCAATCTGCTTGTTTAATTCGCTATCACTTATGTCGTCAATTGTTTGTACACGTGCAACGAAGCGATTCCATTTGTCTTTTTCTTTAAATGTGCTGTAGAGTGAACTATAAAATTCACCCAGAAGATCGCTAATGTCAAAGTTTGCGGATCCACCGTCAATCCTGATTGATTTGCCTTGATAATTGATTTGGCTGGTGTGGCATGCGGAGCAAGATAATCCCACATGACCTTGCACAGTGGATCCTTTTGGTGCGACCGCAAAGCCAATTGGGAGATCATTAGGATTATGTTTGTTCTTCTCTTCAAAAAGAAATCCTAGTTTCTCCAGGTGGGTACGGTCCATCAAGAGTGTGGTTGATTCTTTTCGCTCGATAGATTTCAGCCAGCTGACCGGCGCAAGTGCCTGTCCTAGGGATTTGTAGTGCCAGTAGCCACGTTCGTTTTTGGTCCAGCCCTGATCCAGCCATTTGACCCGTTCAGCGTCAGGGGCAGCGAATGCCGAGGAGCTCATTGCCAGATATAAAAGGAATAGTCTAATTTTTTTCATGTCTTGTCAGAAGGGAAATTCGTTAGCTTTCATATGAGTCGATGAAATTTGGATTTAATGAGGAAGTTAACTTCTCTCGGATAATCATTCTATCAACGAACCCCTGTGGTAAATCTTACTAATTCCGACATTAAAACCAATCTGATATATTCATCAAAATCATCAATTTAACGCTTTTCAATCCCTAAGCGTTCGGATCCCAGTGTTGCGATATCATTTGAGAATAATTTTTAATCTAGCGAAAATACTTTTGTCGTTGATAGAAGTGAGGGACAGACATGGTTTCAAAATATAAAGATCTTTCCCGTCGTGACGTCGCGAAGTTTCTTGCTGGTGCAAGTAGCATGCTCTATTTTGGTTTAAAAACCTCTCTAGTTTCAGCAAAATTATCGAGTCCAGAAAATTCTCTCTCGCCTACAGATCTAAGCAAGATCCCTGGACTAACAGGTATCGATGAGAGTCAAGCTGCGCTAGAAGGCGGAGGTTATGCATGGTCACGGCAAAGGGCGATGCAATTTGGTGAGGTATGTCGCACTACCTATGGCGGTGAAGACGCTGTACTGTTGACTGGCGAAAGTGGAATACGAGCCTTTTATAACAGCGACTATGTTTCTCGCGAGCAGGCCAAGATGGAGGCTGACTTAGCCTTTTTGAGTGATGGCAGAACAAAGGTTGTCCCAGCCATGGATGGTGCTGCCTTCATTAAACGCAAGTCAAGCCTGATGAGTGTGGTCTCAGCGCAGGCATTTGAGCAATACATACCTCAAGTCAATACAGTGATGGCTGAATTCGTCCGACGTTGGTCTGAAGCAGGTGAGTGTGACCTGCGTTTGGAAGCTCCTCAAATGGCCTTTTTATCCTCGAGCACCATTATTACGGGAGCCCCGGGTCGGGCTGAGGACGCCAGGGCTTACCAGGAGTCACTCCTTGGTTTCCGAGGTGTTGATCCAATGAATAAACTAGTATTTCGTGATCAACTCTTGCGGTGGTACCGCGCGTCCTTGATTGTGCAGCGACAGAAAACGCCGGAGCAAGCGAAAAGCAATATGATCGGGATACTTGCTCATCAAACGGATCTGACCGATGATGAAATCATTGCTGAGACTCAGCATCTGTTTGTCGGCTCTTCCGGCGTATGGATTATCAGTGCGACCGCTTTGGTTTTGTTAAGCCAGTTTCCAGAACTTATGCATCAAGCGCGCAGGGAAGTCGAAAGCCTCGCTGAAGTTCCCATGCTAGACCAACTCAATCAGGCGACATTTCTACAAGCCTTGATAGAAGAAGTGGCCCGTTGGACACCAATTATCAATACGCAGACAGGCCGATCTCTTCAGGACTTTTCTGTGAATGGATACATTATCCCTAAAGGAACCTTGCTCCTTGCTGGGCTTTATGCCACAAACTACCAGCCTAAACTGTTTCCAGATCCTGATCAATTCAACGTTCGTCGTCCTGAAGAGATAGGTAAAGTCATGGGAAAAGGTACCTGTCCGATGTCCAAGAGCTTGCCGTATGGCTTTGTCGCTTTTGGTGGTGGCGAAGATCGAAGAACCCAGCATCGTTGCCTGGGAGAAGACTTGCTGGCGTTGTCTGTGAAACTATTCTTGAGCCAGACTTTGCGTCATCATGATTGGATTTTAGTTAATTCGGCTGAAGTCAAAAAAGCGCCAGCCCCTTACAGGTCGACCCGAATGTTGATGAAACTCACAAAACGGACTTAGCATGCGCAACAGTGGTGTGGTGATCTCGGAGGCGTAAAGCTCTTCGTCGTGCTTAAAAAGACCCTTCATCAAGGGCAAGGGAACACAAGGAGGAAATGCGGGTTCTCCGTTTGCAGATTGGGATTTGGACCGTAATGGTGTGTTGAGCAATGCTGATGGTCGGGTCACTCTTAAAGAGTTCACTGTCGCGAGTATCTTTCCCAAGAAATAGTTTTTTTCATCGATTCACCTCACAATTATTGCTGGTGAAGCCGGAATGGCTCCAGGTATTTTGGCAATTGTGACGAGAGTCGACATAAACTCCATCACGTCCTTGGTGTAAGACTCATCATTATCCGCGACTGAGTACTTGATGCCTTTGTATTCGACAGAAGCTGCTGACTCAACGTTGCTTGCATTTTTATACACTTTGAATAAGGGCAATGGTTTTTTGTAGCGCTGGTTATAACTATCAAATACTGAATTCGATGGTTGTAGCAGCACCTCTTTGGATCCATCACCCTCGAATTGTGCATTTAACACTGCCCCAAGAAAATCGAAGACATTCCCAGGTGAGCGGACACCTATTACAAACTCGAGATTTTTGGAATCAGGAAAAGACGAAATGAATGATCGAATCGCATCCGCATAAGCCAAATCAAGCTTTGCAAAACGAGGGGAGTCTTTACAATAAGATTGAGGGCTCAACATATCTCCAAGCAACTCTTGTGTTCGATATTTGTTGACGCATATACGAGCCTGTTTATCATTTTTAACTAACTGATAAAGCTCTCTGCCATTTTTGGTGACTTTTTCAAAGGAGAGCAGGCCTTTGGCTAAATTATCAACCGTAGATCCTCCCCACGCATCCAGTGACCGACTCAAAGCCGATTGTTCTATCGGGGGGCCTAGCGGTGTCCTGACGACTGTATTTTCTGCGCTTAAGCCCGATTCAATTAACAAATACAAAACGTTTTGAAATTCTTTGTATTTCGGGTCTAGTGGATCATTATTGAAACGATGAACGGATTGATTGTTTTTCCTTAATTCGATGCTCTCGATCAACAAAGTATATGAAACAGCCCGAGGCAATAATCTTTCAGTGCCCTTCACACCAAGTACACCCAGAGGTATTTCTTTAAGAAATGACTGCATAAATTGCGCATTGTCTAAAGAAGCTTGTGTGAAGGTGAATCCATTGTTAACGGACATGCCGAGTGAGGCATTGATGATGGATGGGGGAGTCGCTGCAGTGCCTGCACTTTGTGTCGTGCCTGCACTAGCATTGGTCATTACATTTCCTGTACCAATCACAGAGGGGATATCCAGGAAACTCAACGGCATATTTTTTGAAGAGCGAACGATATTCAATAGAATATTCTCGTTACTGTAGTTTTCAACAATTTGTCTATATGCCGTGGACATGTCGCTGAAACTACTAGTGTTGATTCCTGTGCAGCCCGTCAATGTACCCACGAGTGCTATCGTTGATAAAGCTTTGCATCTCATTGCGTGACCTTGAATAAATATTGTATTTTCAAGTGTAAATCATCTGCATAAGTGACTATAAATTTTGTAATATTTAGTCGTTATTTGTCGGAATTAAATAGATGATTTTAATGCGATCGCTCCTTGTTTAGTTCTGCTGGTAGGCTGCCGAGCCATCGATTTGAGCGCAGATTGAATTGATTTGCATAGATGATTGAGTCAGGACAAATTGTCTGTATCTATCATCTTGCCTAATTCTTTGCATGTGATAACGAATGGCATCGACGTAGGTAGGTATCAGAGAAGAAAGTGATGTGTCCGAGGCACCACTCGCATCGGCTAAGGTGTCCCCGTGAATATGTCGGGCAAATCCGTGCATGAGCGAGATCGCAATATCTTTGGGTAGTTTCATCTTGACAGCCATACCTTGACCCAACGCTTCGAGCATCGATCGAGTCAGTAATCTGGTATTTTCATCGGGAGAGGGTGCATCCTGATCGAAACTTTTTAGCCAATTCTCTGCGCAACCATCAACCGCAAGCTCATCCATGATTCTTGACGGTATGCCCAAGAGTTGCATAATGCAACTCTTAGTTAAATTACGCGAATTATTACACGGTGATCTTTTTTAAATATAACCTACTGTTTTTAAACAATATTTAAATAACCGACTTTTCTGTTAATCCGCAGGTCTCTGGTTCGAGTCCAGGTCGGGGAGCCAAAAGTCCCGTTTTATACAGATTGCCCAACTCACAAGGTTGGGCTTTTTTGTTTTGTGATGTGATGTGATCGCGGAAGAAGGCATGACATCGAATCTTCATGCCTATAAAATGAAAGAAGCGCAGATATTTGGTGGCTGTTTTACAGCCTACTATGAGGACTAAACTTGTTCGTGTCGAATTCTTTTCAAGGGTAGTCTGTTTGAAAAAAATTATCATCATTGCAGGACCTAACGGTGCTGGAAAAACAACGTTTGCCCGTGACTTTTTACCTTCTGAAGCCCATACGCTTAGATTTATTAATGCCGATTTAATTGCTGCTGGCTTAGCACCGTTCAATTCTGAGTCTGCTGCCTTCAAGGCAGGACGCTGGTATGACACCAAAGCTTCTTGACTGGAGTGATAAATGAATACAAAAGACATTCGAACATCGAACGATTCAGATCTGATTGGCTCATGTGCCGCAATCCAGAGGGCTGCTCGCTCGGCGCATGATCTAGCTATTACTACTAATGCAGGGATTGTTGTTGATGTTGATGGGAAAAATGTAACCATTACCGCTGAGGAGTTAAAACTTTTGCGAGTCAAAGAGGACATAACAAAAACATAAAGCTTCGTGCCAAAAACGATTGAACAATTTATTTAGACCGTCGATTCGTCCAACTTTTCGGCCGCAGACCCCCCCCGTTGTCAGGGCAGACCGATCACAACCCGCCAGCCCGTAAGCGGGGCCGTCTGCCACACGAATGTGCGAGGGGTGCCATTCACCACGGCCCTCGTGCTACCCGAAGCCTGCGCGGCGATCACCGCGCCTGCGGGCAGATTCACCAGACTCTCCCCGACATAGCCTTTTCGGAGCATCAATCGTGCCTCCGGGTGCACTATGACCGTGCCGTCCTTGCTCACGAGAAACATGTCTCCGTCTGAGGACTGCAGGCGTGTGCCAATGTCCTTCAAAGAAATGTCCGCCCCCGCCACACCGATGAATCGCCCGGTCCGGTCTTTGACAGGCCGCGTGATGCTGACCATCGTGATGTCCGAGCCGCCTTCGTCGAAATACGGTTCGCTGATGTAGAGCGCGCCCGTGCGCTTGGGCCCGCTGTACCATTCTTGTTTCGGGTCGTGGAAGTCATAGGTGACCACCGTTCCCTTAGGCCAGCTTTTGCGGTCGACCCAAGGCATCGACAAGGGATCTGTCCACTGCTTGTCCTCAAAGGCGATATAGACGCCATAGACGTCTCTGGGAGGGATCTCGTTGAGGATCGCGGCGAGGTATTCGATGAGCCTGCCATCCGGTTCGGCACCTTGGACCTGCTGACGCATGGACGTACCCAGCGGCAACATGGCAATGCGCGCAACCCATGCATCCAGGGCGTCAGCCGTCGCGTGTGCGCGTCGCTGCGCCGCATCGACTCGATCGGACGCAGCAGGCCCGCTGGGCAGTGCAGCACAAGCGGTGAGCGACATGGCAAGCAGGCTCACAAGCAACCCTCGCCGAAGTCTCATACGTGTATCGGTCATAGGACCTCCAAAGTTCTTATTGCGTCAGGCGACCCTGCGCCTCTGCGCGCAGCCCGCACGCAGCAGGTTATGTCAAGCTCAGGGGGTTCACGTCAAGTTGGGCACTGACTACCTGCCATACTTTGCTGCGAGCACGAAAGCATGTGCTAATCATCCGATGATAACGTTCCGTCCCGGACACAACATGACTCGACGCACGGCCCTGAAGCCCCTTGGCTGTTGATACCATTGTTGTAGGCTGTGCTGCAGTAAAGCACAGTCTCGCACAGTTTTACAATAATTCACAGTACTGCAGATATATTCTGCAGATATATTCCTTAAACTACGCAACAAGAATAAATCTGTGTTTAATGATTGGGTTGTAATAGACCAAGACCTTAGATACTTGATTCTTTGTTCAATGTTAGGAACAGGTTTGTGTGATGAGTAAAAACGGACCCAAGTGCCCAAGAATGAATTTATCCATCGCTACTTGACAGATGTAAAGTAAATGGAAATCTTAAAGATATCTACCAGTGAGGATCTTGTGACAGCACGAGCCATGACCAATCAAATCGCCTTTCGCTATCGCAGCATAGATAGCGCTACAGGCATTACGCGTGAAACAGAAAAACGCCTGGCTGAGCAACTTGGTGTTGATGAGACACAGGCAATCCACAGGGCGTTGCATGAGCTTGCGGTAAAAATGCTGCCTCAGTACGCAGCCGATGATGGTCCGTTGACAAGCGTTCAGCTTCGTCAAATCAAAAAACGTGTACCGCAAGGCGTTAAGCGTTCGGTACGCTCAAGCCTGTTTGACAGCGAGGCTGCATGACGGTGGCTTGGTGGCCAGAGCCAACGGCCGGTGAAATCGTGTGGTGCCATTTTCCTGACAATATCAATCCTCAACCCAAGCCACGACCTGCACTTATTCTCAAAGTATTTGATGACGAGGCGCCGCAGTTTCACGTGATCGTGGCCGCACAACGCAACGCTATTTTTTAAAAGTTACTTGGATGACTTTGACGCAGTACTCTGGTTGGGCTGATCGCCTAGCAAAACATCAACGAGTTCTATCAGGCGATTTTCGACTGCCTTCAAACAGTCCTTATCCAATCGCGACAGGCGTTCTAACGACAGTCGTTTAAAAGGCCAGTCTGTGCCCGCTTCCTGAGCATTTTTGATGGCCGCACTGACTTTCTGCTTTTGTTTAGAAGGCGGTGCAAACCAATCCTCCATCCCGTGAACGGCTTCGATTGAACGAATCGTTTTCTCGGTGATCGCACGTGTCCCGGAAAGCATCTGCCGAATAAAGGCACCATCTCCCATGATCACAAAAAATTGATGATTGTTGGATCGAGCGTTTTTCCGACGGGCGGAAATGCCAATCCAACGTTAACCATCGCGGCACTAAGCCTGAGGGCCTCTGATTTTTTGATCGGACAACTGCGTGTTGAGAATACTGTGAAAAGAGTGCAGTGATCTTTAGAAGAAAATATTTCAGATCATCAATATCGAATCAACCAGTCATCTAGAAAATCAGATAATTCTTAATTATTTTCAGTTTAACTGCATGACTTTGAGGCGATCAAAGGCCTCTTGCAATGGCGCATTACTGATCGCGTCCAAGCCAGCAAAAGGGTTTTGAGACGCGTAAGCCAGATACAGCGCAAATAGACTGACCACAAAAAAAGAAAAAATACACAAATATTGAGCTGCTGGCTTTTTAAGCATCGCCATAGATAATATGACTGTCGAAGCGAGTAGCGTGAGGATGGCAAGAATTAGCCCGCGAGAACCAATTCTGTATTCACTTATTTCAATTCTGACGAGCCGATACTCCCGAATTCGCGCGACAAGATTGCCGAGTTGCGAAGCTGTGAGTGGTTGAAGCTTAGTAAAATTGAATGGGTCGTAAACGATGTCTGACATCACAGTTAGTGGTGTGAGGGCGCTTTTAGTACCCTGACGAATGGAGAGCGCATCGCCTTGCTGCATCGCTTGCCACTCTTTTTGTAAAACGCCTGAAACGTAAGCACGTGTTGCCTCCATGAGAGGTGCTCCGACTTCTGGTTCAATATTTAGTGATATGCGTCCAAGTGTACGGACCGCATCCGCCTCTTGCAATAATGAGGTCTTTGCACGGATATGGATATTTGAGATGTCACTGAAGACAAAAGCGATGCCCAATGAGAGCAAAACTATGGCTCCAGCATTCAATCCCGAAATATTAATACCATCGAATTTATGAACCAACTCGGCGTGTCTTTTGGGGCAAAAGCACCAACGCATGATGAGATAGGCGATGACAGCGCTTATAAGCACGATAAGTAAAAAGAATAGGGCCATTGAAATAATTGTATGCATTATCCGGACACGTTTTATATGTAGTTATTATTCATTTGAATCAATCGAACACACAGATTCTGATGCCTTAGCAAGGGAATATTACGATACAATCAAATCGCATCTCAGCTCAAAATGCTGGACAAAACTTGAAATAAGACTAACCACATCAATCAATCCCCCTCTCTCACAAAAATTAGCTGTGCGCTGGGTTGATCAAAGCGTTGAAACAACCGCACGATTGCTTTATGACCGGCCACTTGTTTCCAGTCAAAAATTCGCGCTAACGTGGCGTCTAAATGCGTAATGTCTGTATGAATAAAGCGGTTGGCACCGGTCCAAATGCTGACCATCATTTGTTCAATGAGTTGAACAGGATCATAGCCACGGTTCGAGCCAGGCGCAGGCAAACCCCAACTCCTAATCGCCTCTTGAACACCCATCCCAACCATCATTTTCTTGAGTAGCGCTAAGCCACCCCAAGCACTCACCTCCCGAGAGGTGAATTTGACATCAAAGTCTTCAACTGTGGTCACGGGCTACCCTCTTAAAATGGGCATATCACATTGATTTAACTCACTAATCTCTAATGGCCGCCATTAGAAATCTACAAAAATCCACTGAGCCATTTAAGCCTCATAATGTGACATCAATTCCTAATGGACAATCTCGGGTAATTGTTGTTACTGAGATTGACCATGAGCTGCCATAAAGGTATCTTAGTCGTTCGCTTGGGGTACTCAAGCGTCAGTGGTGGATGACACTGGGGGTGGGTGAGTACGTCTTTACGCATTGTCGTCTTTACGCATTGTCTATACTGGATCACTTTCCCACCATGACCACGCTGTCTTTCGCCAAAAGGGGCAGATGAAACGGATCCGAGGAGCTGGGTTCAAGCGCCCAGTGAAAGGTAGTACGCTCACGTGCGTATTTACTGCGATACAGTATATAATATGCACTATGCACACAACGCATAGGAGCTATTATGCATAAGCGAATGACAATCACACTTGATGAAGCAGTCTACGATGGGTTGAATAGGTTGATTGGCAAACGACGCATGAGCCAATTCATTGAGGATTTACTACGTCCCCACGTTCTGGATTCTTCACTCGATGATGGATATCGGGCGATGGCAGCCGACGAAGCGCGTGAAACAGAGGCGCAAAACTGGTGTAACGCACTTGCAAGGGATATGGTAAGTGAAGCGCGGTGAGGTTTGGTGGGTCGAGTTTGACCCTTCGATTGGAAGTGAGATTCGCAAGAAACGACCTGCCGTGATCGTCAGTAATGACGCGGCCAATCGCAATCTGGCAAGAGTAGTCGTTGTACCGCTAACCAGCAACACGGGTCGTCAGTATCCCGGTGAAGCGGTGGTGACAGTAGGCGGGCAGACCAGCAAGGCAATGGCCGACCAAATCATGGCGGCCGACAAGTCGCGACTGGATATTAAACTCGACGAGCTATCCAAGGCAGACATGTTGGGAGTTGAGGATGCAATCAAGGTTCATCTAGCCTTGCCGAGATAACGGACCATGGATAGAAATTCACAACTAAAACTCGAGTGTGTTGACGCCGCACCCCCCGGTGGTCAGTATTCAACCGGCGTCAATAGTCTTGGGCCAATAATCACGCTATCGGCTCTTGCTCAGCACGGCGCTTGTTGAGTCTTTCGATCAGCATGTCGACGCGGTCGCCACCCCAGAACAACTCGCCGTCGAGCACGAACATCGGCACGCCGAATACACCCATTGCCTCGGCTTCGTCGATCACACGTTCATGCTCGTTGCGGCCGGGCCCTTCGGCCCAGGCTTCATAGGCGGTAGGATCGCCGCCTATGTCGGCAATCAGCCCCTTCATCGCCGCCAGCGAATCAATGTCCAGCTCGCGCTTCCAGAAGCGCACGAACACGGTGTCGTTGTAGATGCGGAACAGGCCGTTCTGCTTGGCGAATAACAAACCTGCGTTGGCGTAGTAGCCGTTATAGACCCGCTCCGGGCCTTTCAGTACCAGGCCCTGGGCGTTGGCCAGGCGACGGGCATCCATGTAGCTGTAGCGCACCCGCCGCCACTGATGTGCGTTGCGGGTTTCAAGTGTACCGAGATAGTCCTGTATCCGCAGTGTGTACGGATACCAATCCAGCTCTAGCTGGTATTTTTCGGCCAGCGCATAAGTGGGATCCTTGGCGACGAAGGCATATGGACTCTTATAGTCGGTGTAGACGCGTACCGGGATTTTCTTTTGCATACGTTCTCTTGTCGGTGGTGTCGAATGGATTCGGTTCTAACAGGTTGGTGAAGATGTTAACGGTTCGTATCTTTTGGCGTCAGTTGGCGAGGCGCTTGGCGCGCAGGCCGAGCTGATGCAAGTCCAGCGTATCGAGAGTGACTCCCTGCTCACGCAGCAAATGCTTTTGCACTTTCGCAGTCGGCGTCTTGGGCAGGGCGGGCAAAACCCGCAAGTAGCGTGGCAGCATGAAGTGTGGCAGTCGCGCTTGCAGGTGAGCGAACAGCGCTGCCGAGTCGAGTGGTTGGCCCTCGGTAGTTGCCACGACCAACATCACCTCGTCTTCGCCGAATTCGGACGGCGCCGGGATCGCGGCGACTTCGCGTACTGCGGGGAAGGCCAGCACCTCGGCCTCGACTTCATGCGAAGAAATGTTCTCACCGCGCCGACGGATGCAGTCCTTGATCCGGTCCTTGAAGAGATAGTCGCCGTCTGCATCGATTGTGAAACAGTCGCCGGTATGGAACCAGCCGTTGCGCCAGGCGCGGGCAGTGGCGGCATCGTCGCGGTTATAGCCATGGTTCATTGCCCAAGGCTGGTCGGTGCGGATCACCAACTCACCGGTTGCGCCGGGCGGCACCTCGATATCGTTCTCGTCGACCAGCCGCAATTGCACACCGGGACGTGGACGGCCGCATACATGCGGCTTGGACGGATTCGGGCCACAGATCAGCGGCGTGCTGATCTCGGTCATGTTGAATAGCGTGTGAACTTCGACCCCGAAGCGCGCGGCGAATTCGGAGCCGATTGCTCCCAGCGGCACGATGAACACCATGCGCAGCAGATGAGAGCGGTCATCCGGCCTAGGCGCTTGCTTGAGCAGGAAGCTAGCCATCACTCCGAGCAGGAATACGGATGTCACCTGCAGCCGCCGTATCGAACCCCAGAAGCGCTCGGTGGAAAAGTTGGCGGTGACGCCGATCGAGCTGCCACGGCAAAGTGCAGCTGAGGCGATGAAGGCCCCGCCGATATGGAATATCGGCAGGTGCAGCAACTGGCGATCTTGTTGTCGCACGCATGGCCAGCCGACCGGGCCCACCGCGGTGTAGCTGTGGCGATAGGAAACCAGCACGCCCTTTGAGGCTCCGGTGGTGCCCGAGGTGTAGATGATGAACTGGGTGTCCCACGGCGCCAATACGGGGTCGGGCAGCGGCGTGGGCGCCGGTGCGGTGAGCACGCTGGCTGGATATATTGCTCGGCTCGCCGATTGTGCCGCTGTTTGTGCCACTGTCTGTGCCTGCACATCGGGTCCGTTTACCACGATGGAAGCCAGTGCCGGGCCGGCGGCTTCTTCTAGCCGCTCCAGCAGTTCCGGCTCGACCACCGCCAGCCGCGCGCCGGCATTGTCCACAACATGGCGCAACAGGTTGCCCAGGTAGGCGGTGTTGACCGGCACCGCGATGGCGCCAAGGTAGTGCAGCGCGAACATGACTCGCAACGCAAAACCGCTGTTGCCCAGCATCAACAGCACCGTGTCGCCGCGGCCTACGTTGAGCGCGGCCAGACCATTGGCGGTGCTGCGCACCTTGTCCAGTGTGCAGCGGAACGTCCAGTCAGCTTCATCCTCGAACGCCGCATACACCGCGTCCGGCCGCTCAAGCGCATGGCGTTCCAGTGCATAGCGCAGCACGGATTGTTCGTGGGGCGGAGCGGTACTGCTCGATTCCATGAATATCCTCGTCTTTGCTATCGGATAATGGTAAATATCGGGCTATCTTTTCCCATCTTGTACAGGTTCTTTAGTGCCTCGACTTTGAGAATCCGTCTTTGATCCAAATAATCGCTCTTCTGCTGCCTGTCATCAGGAACACGATTAAAGATACCATTTCTGGGTACATGAGACTGAAGCCTCTGAATTGAAAGCTGCCGCCGGACGGTGTCAGCAGGTGGTAAAGCAAAATGTTAAGCGCCATGTCTGAGGTAAGAGCAAGAATCAAAGTCAATCGCTGCCAACCCCTGTAGGACTCATAGTTCAAAAAACTACGGCGAGAGGATTCGGTCATTTGCGTGGGGATCTTTACCGACCAATGCGTATCAAGCACGGTACGAAGTCTGGCTGACGAGAGTTTTGACGTTACAGTTTGCCACGATGCGTGCGCTGCCGCGACGGATGAGATCCATGATAACGAACTAAAGGCTATCAACTGGATTTATTGCCAGGTAGCTAGTACAGATGAAACCATAGGTTTTATTTGTTAAGTATCAACACTGCTGTCCGGTTAAACCGGGTTGAACCAAGTGGGTGGTGTTATGCGATTGAGCTGACCTTGGTGCACTAGCTCATTGAGCTTGCTGCCTGTTGTGCTCGTAGCTACAACTAGTTTAAGCAGAGTAATGGCGCGCTCAACGCTTTGAGTGCCCGAGCGAATTGGCTGACAGTGAGCCCGCATTTTCATCAACCTTTAAAAAATTTTCACATTGTGAATATTTGATGACACAAGATTTTCATTCACCATTAATATATGTCGCACAAAGAAGAACACAAAATAAAAAACTTATCAAATACAATACTGCGATTGGGTAAAGAGGTAGGCGTGCCAATGTTGATGCATGCGGCAAAATTTGCCTTGTTTGAGTTTGCCAGAAATGCTGGCGATGGCGATCAATCCTGAATCGAGACAAAGAAAATATGGGAAGACATAATGGCCGTCAAATTTGGACCCACAGAGGATTAGTCTGTGGCAATTTCGTTACAGTGAATAAGCGTCTGGTTCACAGTCTGAACTAGTTTTATTTTTTTAAGGAAATCACATGTCCTCTTTATCCGTAAAACTCATGGCGGCCTCGTTTGCAGTTTTGGCGTCGGTGTTGGTCGCGACACCAGCCTCGGCTCAGGAAAAACTCCGCATAGCGCTCGACACGAATCCTGTTCATGTCCGTAACAAAGGCGTGGAAATTTTTGTTGAGGAATTGAAAAAAACGCACGGGTAACCGCTTTGCGATCGAAATCTACCCAAGCGGCCAGTTGTTCCGTGATCGCGATGTTCCACGTGCATTGCGTCAGGATGCCCTCGAAATGGCTGTTCCGGGCATATGGCAGCTCGATAGTGCCGAACCCAATGCCGCACTCCAGAGTCTTCCCATGTTCTATGGTATTGACGAGGCAACTGTTCATAAAGTGATGGACGGCAAACTCGGCCAATACTTGAACAAAAAATTTGAAGAGCGCATGCGCGTAAGGGTTTTGGGTAAATGGATGGATCTTGGTTCTCAAAACACCTTTTCCGTTAAAAAAGAAATCAAAAATTACAACGATCTGCAAGGGATGAAAATTCGGTATCCCGGTGGAACTGGCAATGCAAAGCGTATCTCAGCACTTGGCGCAGTACCTTTGCTCGTGCCATGGCCCGATGTGCCTTTGGCAATGAGCCAAGGTGTGATGGACGGTTTGCTGACAACGTTTGAAAGTAGTGTCTCATCCAAGTTGATGGACTCTGGTATGAAATTTAGTTTCGAAGACAGAAACCTATTTGGCCAGTACGTTCCAATGATGCGTGCCAACTTCTTTAACAAGCAGCCAAAGGAAGTGCAGCAAGCCATTCTTGAGTCATGGGATATTGCAGCGACACAAGAGCGTAAAGATGCTGGTGCAGCTCAGATCAAGGCCAGAGAAACCCTTATCAAGGCGGGTCTTGTTGTTGTAGTGCCAACACCTGCTGAAGTCTTAGGTGCTCGCCGTGAACTCATGAAAATGCAGGCTGAGCTCGTCAAGAGTATCAAGATGGATCAGGATGTCGTAGACGAAGCATTTAAGAACCTTAAAGAAGCAGGCGTTGCGTACTAAAAATGCAAGCAAAAGACACAGTTCAGGCGGCTGAGCCGTCCTCTGGCAATCGACTCTATGAGACGTTGCGCCAGAAGGCTCAGGCTGATCTCGAGGCGGAAGCCCACGAAGTGCCTAAATGCCACCCCATCGAAGCTCTGATAGTGGGGGGCTTGGCCACATTGGCTTTGACGATGTGTTCCTACAACGTCATTGTGAGATTGACAGCACCCTCGTGGACACTGGATTTTGTCGAAGAAGTGCAGGTGTACATGGTGATCTGGGCAGTTTTTTTATCGCTCGGCACCGTGACCCTGATGGATCGTCACGTGAAGTCTGATTTTTTTATTAATATGTTTCCACCCAAACTCAAGCACGGTGTTGAGGTATTTTCAGACGTGCTTGGTTTGATTTTTTGTATGTTTGCCGTATATTTTGGATCAGCTGTGGCCTATCAGGCATGGGATTTCGGTGATGTATCGACAACGATGCTCCGTGTCCCTTTGTGGATTTATTTTGCAGCCTTTCCTGGTGGTGCCCTTGTAATGGGATTGGCTTACTTCGTTCGCTTGTACCGCAGGTGTATTAAGCGGGAGCAGCGGCATGCTTAGTTTCTTTTCTCCCGTTTTTATTATTCTTTTGGTTCTTGGTGCACCCATTTACCTCACAATGGGCGTGACCTCGGGCTTAGTCTTCGCCTCAGAGGGTAGTCTGGTTCCTCTAGCGCAAAAGATTATTGACGAATTGAACTCGCCCACTTTGTTGGCAGTCCCATATTTTGTGATTGCCGCAACGTTCATGGAGCGTGGTGGTGTGGCCAAAGCGCTGATTAATGCAGCGACGGCCTGGATCGGACGTGTTCACGGTGGCTTAGGTTTGGTCTCTGTACTGACCTGTGCGATTTTTGCCGCCATGTGTGGATCCTCGGTTGCGACGGCGATCGCGATGGGCACAATCATGATCCCGGCCATGCTTCGTAATGGCTACAACCCTGCCTTTGCGGGTGGTATCTTGGTCTCTGCAGGGACCTTGGGTATCTTGATTCCACCGTCGCTGGCTTTTGTGGTTTACGGCGTACTTGCTGACGCATCTATTCCTCGTTTGTTCTTGGGTGGTGTGGTACCCGGTCTCATTAGCGCCGCAATGATGGGTGTTTACGTTTATTTTTACAGTAAGAAAAATGGTTATGTCGATCGCGTACCCATGCCTCGCGATGAAAAAATCAAAAAGACTATCAATGCGATTCCTGCCTTGCTGGTTCCGGTCGTGGTATTGGGCGGTCTTTACGGTGGCTTTGTCACGCTGACTGAAACAGCAGCTTTATCGGCCGTTGTGGCGATCGTGCTTGCACTGTTTGTCTACCGCGAAGTCAAGCTGGGAGACTTTTTGCAAGTGATGACGCATGCTGTGCGTAGTGCGGCTGCCATCATGATCATCATTGCGATGGCACTTGCGTTTGGTCACTTGATAACTGAAACGGGCATAGCGCAAAAGACGCTTGATTTTGTGAAAGGTCTGAATATTCAGCCGTGGCAGTTCCTGCTTGCGGTCAATATTATCTTGATTATCCTGGGCATGTTCCTCGAGGTCTTCTCGATCTTGTTGATCATGGTTCCGATAATCATACCTTTGCTTGAGCCTCTGGGTATCGATCCGATTCACTTTGGTGTGCTGCTGGTGATCAACATGGAGTTGGCGTTGATGTCCCCACCTGTAGGCTTGAATCTGTTCGTGATTAGTAATATCTCCAAGATCCCGTTGGCGCAGGTATTGCGTGGCACGATGCCGTTTTTTGTCCTAATGGTTGGCTTGTTACTTGTGGTGACCTACATCCCGATAATCTCTACATGGTTACCTAACTTGTTGATGGGTCCAGGTTAAAGCCGGCTGCACCATCGTAAACGGTAACGCTACGCAGTTATAGAATTCTCGATTCATAAAGTGCAAAATCCCTGTGTCGATCAACACAGAAGATGACGATGCATGCAACCGGTACGATTTCATTCTTAACCCCCCCCGTCAATAAACTTGGCTAGAAGAGCAACAGCAGTTCGTCAGCAGCGGCCTGAGTGCACGCGAATTCTGTAAGCGACATCAATTAAGTACCTCAACTTTTTATAAGCGGCGCGAGCGTTTGACAGAGTTGGATCCAAGACATGTCACGACAACTGGCCAGCCTGCTGCGGCGTTCATTGACGCGGAATCAATTCAATCTTTTGCGATCGCTAAGACAAGTGTGCCCGATGAACATCCCGAGCCAGTCGCACCAACCGGTGTAGCGATGCGCATCGATTTAGGTGCTGGCATTGTTCTGACCATCAAGAGACACTGATGTTCTTTCCCGAAGGACAGGTTCGAAGCTTTGTGTATGGTGAGCCCGTGAACATGCCGAGATCTGCTTCAAGTTCTATCCTGACCGGTCGGCCAAGAACGTCGAAGATGCTTTAGGGCTGAGTCCGCCCGATGCTGCGGTATTGATCACCGATGGCTATGCGGCTTACAAACAATACTCCAAGAAAGTGGGGCTCACCCACGCCCAGTGCTGGGCGCACACCGCTGAAGCAGTACCTGCCGAGGCTCGGATTTTGTTTGCCTTTTTCTTTTTTACCATTATATGAAAAAGTTGTTAAAGGTCGACCGAAAATTGACAACTGTGCGCTTGTAGCCGCACTGTTGGCGGCTAAACACTTCAGTGACAGCAGAAAGCGCCAGATCATTTGGGCAAGTGGTCTTCGCGTTCCATGTCAAAGGTCAGCTCGACCATCAATCCTGCGGGATCTTTGAAAAAAATCTGATTGATGCGCCAACCCGGCACAGGGCGCTCGTCAAACGGCACGCCAGCAGCCTTTAGCCGCGCACGCGCACTCGCAGCGTCCGAAGCTTTGAGAGAGATGTGATCAAACTGGCCAGTTGGCTTGTCCAGCGAAATTCTGTCTGCTTGGTCTGGCAGTGTGGCAGCCAGATGAAGGATGGCCGCTTCCGCTCCGCCATAAAGCCAGTAGCCAGGGAAGTTGAAATGAGGCCTAGCGCCTTCAGTCAGACCTAACACGTTGACATAAAAATCACGAATCGCCTCTAGGTCAGATGGCTTGAGACGGATGTTGTAGTGGTCAATGTGGGTGATGCGCATGCTTGGCTCCTAAGTTTTATCAGCAGGTTAACTCGTAGTTTCACGCCGTGTTTTCTCGTTATCTGTAGATCCAGGGCAGTGGTCGTCTTTAAATAAGCGCCAGAGACAACCAGGGGAAGGCACATACCAAAACCAGCACGGCCAACATCGCCCCAAGAAATGGTAGGCAACCGGCAAAGATGCTTTCCACTGAGATACTGGGATCGTTTAAGGTAGATTTGACAGTGAACACCGAAATACCGAATGGCGGTGTCAGCAGGCCCATTTCGACAGCCAGCACGGTGATCACGCCAAAATGAATCAGGTCGAAACCGAAGCTGGCTGCGATGGGCGCGGCCACGGGCGTCATGATCAACAAGATGGAGCTGGAGTCCAAAATCATGCCCAGCAGCAGCACGATCCCGATGTACAAGGTCAGAAATCCATAGGGTCCAAGACCCGCGTCACGTACCAGTTCGCTGATGGCGACAGGCACACCCGCCACACTTAGCATGCGGCTGTAAAAACTAGCCGCCACCAGCAAGATGAGAATGGTGCATGACACGCTGCCGGTTTCGTGCAGAACCTGCCAAAATTTACCTTTTCCCAAAGAACGTCGCATCAAGGCAATTAGCAGCGCACCAAAGGCGCCTACACCACCGGCTTCGGTAGGTGTGAAAAAGCCACCGTACAGACCCCCCAGCACGAGCGCCACCAGCGCAGCAATGGGTACCAGTTTGTTGACCATCTGCAGCCCGGTCAGGGTCACTTCTATCTGGCGACCCAACAACAATTTAGATTGGAGTTGAGGGTCAAAGACCTGGCCCGGCGTGAATCGCGCCATCATCATGATCATCACGGCGAAAACAATGGCCAGCAAGAAGCCCGGGATGACGCCTGCAACAAACAATTTGCCAATCGATTGTTCGGCCAACACACCATAAATGATCATCAGCAAGCTGGGCGGAATCATCATCCCCAACACCGAGCTGCCGGCCACGGTACCCGTGGCAAAGGTAGTGCGGTAACCGTGTTTGACCATTTCGGGGACTGCAACCCGGGTGAACACCGCCGCCGAAGCGATGGAGACCCCTGTGACCGCCGCGAACACCGTGTTGGCAGCCACCGTGGCCACACCGAGTCCACCTTGGAGCTTGCGCAGCAGGACTTCTGCGACCGTGAACGTGTCCCTGCCGACGTTGGAAATGCTCACCAGCAGCCCCATCAGCACAAACAGCGGAATGGTCGCAAACACATAGTCGGCCACGCCGTTGTAGGCTGACATGTAAAACAATTTGATGGCCATGTCGAGGTTGTCTCGCACCAGCCAGACACCACCAAAACCAACCGCCAGTAAAGCCACGCCAATGTGAACGCCAAGCAGCACCAAAATGACCAGTACGCTAATGAGCAAGCCGCCCATGCCTAAATCGCTCATACGCTACCTCCCAAGGGATCGTCAGCAGGACCAGTGGATCCTGGTTTTTTCAAGAGGCCTGGGATGCTCATTGCATAACACAAAGCGCCGACTGCAGAGCCTGCAACGAGCAGGCCACGGAACGGCCATGCCTGAACGCTGTAGACGCCCTGCACGCCATAAAACTCGTTGCTAGTCCAGGAGTTGCTGAGTTCAGACCAACCAATCCAGGCCAAGGCCGCAAACAAGCCAGCACCCACCACGGCGTTGAAGACATTGAGCGCCATAACACCTTTGGCCCAGCGCTTGCCGATGAAGTTGAGCAAAAAGTCACTCCGCGTCATCCGGTTGCTGCAAACGGCAGCAGCTAGTTGAAGGAAAACAATGGCGCCGACCGAGCGAGAGGAGAACTCCGCCACCCCGGTGATGGGTCGATTCAAAAAATCGCGACCAATTACATCTGCGACCACCAGAGCCATGATCAAGAAAATCCAGACTGTTCCAGCAGATGCCAAGACATTAGCTGGAAACTCCAAGGGGTGCCGCTGTGAAGCAGGCGTTTCTGTTTGGGGGTCGGGTTGCAAGATGGGCGCCTTGTGTGGATGAGCAAATGAGTTTGCAGGGCCCTCGTCAAATGGAGGGCCCTGTAGCTATCAACGCGGTCAAATGGAGGGAGTCAGCGGGCCGCTTTGTCCCAGTCACGCAGAGGCTTCACACCGAGAGCGCGCAATTCGTCGAAGTAAGCTCGAAGCACAGACTTGCCCGCATCTCCCGTGGTCTGTAACCATGGGGTAACAATGTCAGGCAGGCCGTTGATCCACTTTGCACGCTCAGCGGCTGGAAGATCGCTGACCTGAAGGCCGGCGGCGCGCATGGTTTCCATGGCTTTCACCGCAGAAGTGGTGACATGTTTGCCGTGGGCGACCGATGTGGACTTGCCAGCCTTGATGAAGGCTTCCTGAACTTCCTTGGGCAATTTGTCGAAGAAGCTTTTGTTGGCCGCAACACTTCCTAAGTACATGGCACCTAAATCCACGCGTGTCAAATACTTGGCCACTTCGTAGACGCGGGCCGGACCGATGCCGCTGGCAAAACTCAGGGCGCCTTGGGTCACACCCGTCTGAATGTTGGTGTAGTAAGTGGTCAAGGCGCCATCAACGGGCGTGGCACCGGTATCGCGCATCCAGTTGGCCGAGGTGCCCGGTGCGTGGATTTTCTTGTTTTGCAACGACGCCAAGTTGGTCACGGGGAAGTTGGCATAAATGTCATAGGTGTCAGTGATGAGCGACGACAAAGGTACCATGTTCTGAGAAGTCCAGCTGGCCTTGAGCGCGGGGTGCGTGTCGTTGAGCTTGTCGAAAATGGTGATCAGTATCTCGTGGTTGGTGGTGGCGAACGGTGTGAAATAGGTTACGTTCTGCAAAGGCATGGAAGAATTTTCCCATACAGTGCCCACCATGCCCACGTCAACAATGCCATCCTTGACGGCCGCGCGCGTTTCAGAAAATTTGTAAAGCGTTCCGCCGTAATTTTCACGCCAACGCACTTCAAACTTACCCCCGCCCTCTTTGAGCAGCCGATCCACTTCGGGCTGGAACACCTCTTTCATGGCGTACGCCCAAATGTTAGTGGTCGGATGACTTGCACCGATGTTGACGTTGATGCGTTGTTGTGCGACTGCATTGCTGGCAGCAGCTGCGCAACCGAGGGCGACCAGCCCGGAAAGGGCCAACTTGTTAAGTTTCATGCGTTTTCCTTTTGGTTGAATAGCGGCAGTCCATTGCCGCGCTGAAATTGCCACAGCCGGAAGGCTGCAGCGGGGTAAAAAATGTTCATGGATTTCGTTTTCTTGTGCTGCCACGAGACTTTAAAGCTGCCGAAATAGTGGCTTGGCCGAACAACTTCTGACTGGCGATCAGATAGCCCAGCACGCGGTCATGGACAAGAGAATGGCTGAAACGTTTGGGAACTTGATTGTTGGCCACACCTTGGCCGTAAATCCAGCGCCGCATCGGGTTGTAGAAGAAGCCGCCGTGCAGCCCCATCAGCAACTCCAATTCACGCTCGCTGGCCTTGGCTCGGCTGGTCACGCCGCGAAAGCGTCGCGTCTCTCGAATCAAGCGCGGGAACAGTCGTTGGCGAAGAAGGGAAAAGAACCTGTCGGTGATGGCGTGATCGGAAAGGCCCGAAAACACTAGGATACGAGTGAACTCACGGTTCAACGCTGAGTTGATGTAATCGTCGTAAAAGTCGGTAAGTTTTTCTTCGGGCGTTTTCTCGGGGTTATCCAGCAATGCTTCCCAATCTGGGTTCCAACGCCCTTCAAAAACCTCGATGTAAACCCGGTCGATCAAGGCTTGTTTGGTGGGAAAGTAATGGTAAAGAAGGGCATGCGTGACACCGATACTGCGGCCCAAATCTCGGAGTTGAGCGCCGAATCCATTTTGTGCAAAAAAGCCAATGGCGCCGTCCAAAATCTGTCGTTCACGCTCGGCAACACCCAACCGCCGCCGCATTCGGGAGGGCTCGCACGCTAACCCAGCAGCGGGGTCAAACGCCCGATCAGGGTTTGTCTGTATGGGCATACTATTTACCGTATGGTCAATTTGGAATAATATTATTGAACATATGGTAAACAAAGCAACCCCGTGAAAACCCCAAAGATGCCCTAATGGAATTGACAGGTGAAGTTGTAATTAACGCGGCTCGAACACGTGTTTGGATAGCGCTGAATGATCCAGCTGTTCTGACGGCTTGCATCCCTGGCTGCGAGGCTGTGGAGCAGGTGGGGCCGCTTGAAAAGACCGCTCGCATGTTGGTCAAGGTGGGGCCGGTTCGCGCCAAGTTCAGCGGTCGCATTTTAATGAGCGACGTGGTCGAGGCTGAAAGATGCGCCATGACTTTCGAAGGGTCTGGTGGTGCAGCCGGGATGGCCCGTGGTCGCTCGCAAGTCGAACTCAGCGATGAAGGCGAAAGCACACGTTTGCATTACACCGTTCAAGCCTCGGTGGCTGGCAAGTTGGGCTTGGTTGGGGGGCGCATGATTGATGGGGCTGCCAAGCAGATGGCGGATCAATTTTTCAATGCTTTCCAGTTACACCTTGCGCCGGCTCAACCGGATGCCGACAAACTACCGTCAGAGTCAAAAGCCCCTGAAGCGGCTCAGGTTCAACCACTTGTCACCCATTCGCGAAGCGCAGATATGACCGTGGCTGGTGCAACTGTTACGCAGCAGCCAACCAGCAAATTAACAGATGACATGGAATGGTTGCGTGTGAAATGGTTTGCCTTGGGTGTATTGGCCACAGCCATTGGCGTGTGGCTCGGTGCTCAGCTCTGAGACGGGGCCTTGTTTGGCCGATATTGAATACTTAAATTGGAAGATCAACCGTGAAATCAGCTGCATTTGATTACGTCAAGCCCGCCGCGATGGCCGAGCTATTCGAGCTGCTTCAATCCCATGGTGATGACGCCCGAATTTTGGCGGGTGGACAGACGCTGCTGGCCACGCTGAACATGCGTTTGTCCGAACCGAAACTAGTGATTGACATCACGGGACTCCAAGAGCTGTGGGGCATTCACCAAGAGGGTGACCGTCTTTACATTGGCGCACTGACCACGCACACTGAAATTGAAAACAGCGCCCTGGTCAGTCAGCATGCCCCGATGCTGGCCATGGCAGCACCCCACATCGCCCACCGCGCGATTCGCAACTCAGGCACTTGGGGCGGTTCGATTGCCTATGGGGACCCGGCGGCTGAATGGCCATGCTGCCTTTGCGCCATGGATGGCCATGTTCACCTGCAAAGCCCCAATGGCCGGCGCAAGATCTCTGCCACTGATTTTTTCATAGACCTTTACACGACCGCCCTTGCCCCTGATGAAGTGGTTGTTGGAGCCGATGTGCCACTCGCCAGCCAGGCTGACTGGTTTGCTTTCGATGAGCTGGCAAGACGCCATGGCGACTACGCGGTAGCGGGGCTGGCTGTTGCTGCAAGCTTCACGGGCAAGGTCGCTCAGCGAGTGAATCTGGCCTTCCTCGGTATTGGTACGATTCCTTGGCGTGCACGCCGAACCGAAGCCCTGCTGGTGGGCAAGACGCTTGATTTGGCAACGGTGGAAATTGCAGTGGCTTCGCTAAAGGCCGAGCTTGACCCCCTCCCAGACCTGACTCATAGCCCCGAAACCAAGCGGCATTTGGCAACCGTACTGGCGCGCCGCTTGCTAACGGCTGCACACGCCAACCGCAGCGCGATCGCTGTCTGATTTATTCTGGGAGAAACTCATGACACCTCTTCAAACACTTCAAGTTGAAGTCAACGGTCAAGCGCAAGTGCGCAGCGTGGCGCCACGCCAGCATCTGGTGGACTTCGTCCGAAATGAACTGGGCCTCAAAGGCTCACATCTGGGTTGCGAACACGGTGTTTGTGGCGCATGCACCGTCGAGGTGAATGGGCGCATCGTTCGCGGTTGCCTGACCCTGGCCGTTCAAGCCCATGGCGGTAAGGTCCGCACTATCGAAGGCCTCAGTGCCGATGGTGATGTGCGTGACCTGCAGGACGCCTTTGTGAGGAACAACGCCTTGCAGTGCGGGTTTTGTACGTCGGGGATGGTGATGGCAGCCAAGGAGTTGCTGGAGGCCAAACCCGATGCGACTCGGGAAGAAGTGCGTGAGTGGATGAGTGGCAACTATTGTCGCTGCACCGGATACCAAGCCATTATCGATGCCATTTGCGAAACCCTGGCCGAGCGCGCTAAGAATTCGCCTAGCCGTCCATCCGAAAAGGTGAGCGGATGAACACCATTACACAGAATATGTTGGTCAATGCAGGGCCTGAAGTGGAAGATTCGCCAAAAGTCGGCCACGGAGAAAAGCCTTTGCATGCCTTGACCGAGGACCCCCGCTACATTGGCCAAAGCGTTGAACGCCCCAGTGCTCGCAAATTGGTGCAGGGTCAGGGCACTTACATCGACGACATTGAGCTGCCCCGCATGGCGCATGTCGTGTACTGGCGCAGTCCCGTCGCGCATTGCAAGATCGCCCACATTGATGCCGTAGCGGCCCGCAGCATGCCCGGGGTGATTTTGGTCGCTGACGGCCATGACTTGGCCAAAATATGCAAGCCATGGGTGGCGGTTCTGGGCCATCTAGCGGGCATGAAATCGGCACCTCAGTATCCACTGGCCCTAGACCGTGCCTGCTGGCAGGGTGAGCCGGTGGTAGCGATCGTTGCAGAAACGCGAGAGCAGGCCGAAGACGCGTTGCAGCTCATCCATGTCGAGATCGAACAATTGCCAGCCGTAGTGGACATGGAGACCGCTCTGGACCCTTCGACGCCACTCATTCATCCGGAGTTAGGTGACAACCTCTGTTTCACACGCAAGCTGGATGTGGGTCAAGTTGACGAGGCGTTTGCCAAGGCCGATGCAGTGGTCGAAACCACCTTTGAATTCGGGCGACACACAGGCGTCACACTGGAGCCGCGTTGCCAGATTGCCGACTGGAATGTTGCCGATCAGAAGCTAACTGTTTACCACTCTTTCCAGGCACCGCATATGATGCAGGACCTGTACGCTAGGCAGTTTGACTTGCCTGAACATGCAGTGCGGGTAATCTGCAAGGATGTGGGCGGCTCGTTTGGCATCAAGGTGCATGCTTATCCGGATGACTTTGCCACCGTGGCCTTGTCGATGATGTGCCGACGCCCGGTCAAGTTTGTGGCCGATCGCATTGAAAGTTTCACTAGCGACATTCACGCCCGTCACCACCTTGTCAAGGCGCGCATTGCCGCTAGTAAGAGCGGAGAGATTCTGGCGTTCGAGATGAATGATCTGACGGGCATTGGTCCGTATTCCATGTTCCCTCGCACTAGCGCGATCGAAGGCAATCAGGTGGTCAATTTGGTGGGTGGACCCTATAAACACACAAACTACCGGGCGCACTTGGACGTGGTGTTTCAGAACAAGACACCAACTTGCCAGTACCGTGGGGTGGGCCACCCCATCGCCTGTGCAGTGACCGAAGGGCTGGTCGACCAGGCGGCGCGAGCCATTGGCATGGACCCGCTTGAATTCCGCAAAAAGAATGTGATTCCGGATGACGCCTACCCCACCACGGGGGCCAGCGGCATCAAGCTCGAAGTCTTGTCGCATGAGGCTTGCCTGAACAAGATCGAGAAGATGATGGATTACCCACGCCTCAAGGCGGAAATTGCACAGCTGCGTGAACAAGGCATTTACCGCGGCATTGGCTTTGCTGCGTTGATTGAGCTCACAAACCCGAGTGCGGCCTTTTATGGGGTCGGTGGCGCGCGTATTGCATCGCAGGACGGTTGCACCATCCGACTAGACCCTTCGGGTGCCATCAGCGTGAGCGTGAGCGTGGGCGAACAAGGCCAGGGCAATGACGGCATTTACCGACAGATTTCGGCGGACGCTGTCGGCGTTGATCTTGAAAAAGTGCGACTGATTATGAGCGACACCGATGTCACTCCCTATGGCGGCGGCACTTGGGCTTCGCGCGGTGCGGGTGTTGGCGGCGAGGCGGTTTTGCTGGCCTCTCAAGCATTGCGTGCCAACATCCTCAAGTTAGCTGCCGTCATCCTCAAGCGTAGCGAGGCTGAATTGAAAGTGCGCCGTGGCCATGTGGTGGACGCTGGCACCTTGGAGTCGGTGCTGGACTTTGCCGAACTCGGCCGCATTGCCTACTTCCGTTCGGATCTTTTACCCAATGACTTCACGCCGGAGCTGATGGTGACGCGCCACTATGCCCAGCGCGACTATCCCTTCATCTTCACCAATGGTGTGCAGGTCTCCTACGTCGAAGTTGATCCAGACACCGGTTTTGTGAAATTGCTCAAACACTGGGCAGTTGAGGATTGCGGTCGGATACTCAACCCCAAACTTGTCGACGAGCAGATTCGTGGGGCCATTGTGCAGGGCATTGGCGGAGCCCTTTTTGAAGAGTGCCTGTACGACGAAGAAGGGCTCATGCGCAATGCCAACATGGCCGATTACCTGGTACCCATGAGCGGCGAAATGCCCGACATTGAGGTGGCGCATGTGCAGACACCCACGCGCAGCAGCCAGCTTGGCGCCAAAGGTGCTGGCGAGGCAGGGACTGCCGGGGCTCCTGCAGCGGTGATGAACGCGATCAATGACGCGCTGGCGCCGTTCAAGGCGCAGCTCTGGTCGCAACCGATCACGCCGGAGAAAGTGCTGCGCGCCTTGGGTCGTGTGGCCTGAGCGCGTGCCTGCGAACCATGAGGAACGCTGTTGAATGGCATCCAAAACTAGGACGTTAAACATTGAAAATGTTGAATTCAATTCAGCATTAACTTGCACTTTTAAATCAACATTTTCACTATGCCGGAAACGATTGTCTTCACCAATAGAAAAGCCTGCTAAGTAATCCTAGACACCCCTGAACCGTCCAAAGTAAATAAGCGTCCAGAGCTGGGCGCTTTGCTAAAACATCAGAGAAGAGGCGGTTACTCAGTTTATTGCACATCCAAGTTTTATGGCTTGCAACCCGCATAAAACAGGGCTTATTTAATGAAACTGTTTTCTGTTAATCCTGCTGGTCTCTGGCTCAAATCTAGGGTGGGGAGCCGAATGAATCCAGATATTTCTTGGATCACTTAGTCCCTTAGAAGACCGACAAAGTCTCGGACTTATAGCGTAGGGAAGTCGACGTTTTTAGCCGCAACCCCGTTGGGTCAGTTTCAACCTGCGCCAACAGACTGCAACCTTCGGGTGGCTTTTTAACGCTCGAACAGCAGCGTTTGAGCATAATACAGTGCATTCAAATGTGGTTTTGTAATCAGTCGGATAACATGAATTACCGATTCAATTTTCTCAATTGGTAGCAGCCAGCAATATTTACGTTCGTTAAGACTGTCGTAAAACACACCTCAAGTTCACTACCCACCACTTCACCAGATAGAACACCAATGTCACTTGAGATGACGTAACGTTTCCCATCTTTTCTGAAGGCTCCAGCAAGTAAATAACGTTCACCGGTCGCTAATTTTGCCTCACCGACGAAAGCCCCCCCTTTTTGCTCTGAGATCCTTAATGTTTGAAGACCTAGCTCACCTGACGCACTCATAGCAGGGGGGAGCTGATTTTGTGCTGTACCTGTGGTTGCCCTTGATCCTGAGACCCACTCCCAAGTACCTAAAACATTTGGATAGTCTGCAGCACTGGGCTGACCTAATACGCCCAACATCAATGTTAGCGTTAAGAAGAATTTAAAAGTTAACGATTTCATTAGGGAAAATCAGTAGTGTTAAATTCCGAATAAATTCAATTGGTTAGCGGGGTCAGGTAAATCTGTTGAGAGTGCATCGCCTTGAAAGGCGCATGAAAGCTCGGTTTTCTCAAAAACTGACACCGATAATATCTGTAGCAAAGTGTAAAGCGAGGCATTAATTTGAAGTTCCTTTTTGACGATAGCAATCAGAACGTAGGTGGACACGGCGCACCAGATTTGCGTCTTGACTGCGTTCTCGCTGTTGCCCAAAAACTTCTTGATGCGAAGGTGCTGTTTGATCCACTTGAAGAACAATTCGACTTGCCAACGATT
>CAMDEF010000043.1 GCA_945895265.1 Bordetella parapertussis
TTTAGGTCAGCCTCAGTCTTAATATCTTTAGCCAGTTCGTTGGCCAATGCTTGAAGTTTGGTACGATCCATTTGTGTGCCTAACATGACGGTTCCTCAAATAAGAGGTTAATAGGCCGCCAGAACTTACACAAATTAATTTACAGCCTCGGAATATTTGATAGTCTAGTGCCTTAAAGCGCGTTCCGTAGTGCCTTTGATCCTCAACCAGTACGAAAACACTGTAAAAACACACCCTTTTGTCGCATAAACAAACTTGGCGGTCGCTTCTGCCGCGTGTGCGCCACATCCTGTGGTCAAACCATGTTGCGTGACTGCCCCTAAGGTGAGGGCCAAGTCTGCATGTAGGCCGGTCACCGCAGCCCAAGTGCTGTCACTAGCGTGGGTTGGGTAACCGCTGGTGTTTTGAGCGATAAACTACGCCCTAGCCAAACTTCGTGATTCAGCCCGTTGTTTGAAAACCTCTTAGTAAAACCTTTGTCCGTGAAATCATATCCTTGATGGCAAATCATTTGTTCGCAAAAATAAAACTTGAGCCGCTGAAAGAATTTTTAAGTAGCTCAGGTGGTTTGGTATCCGTTCTGTTGTTGGCCGTGCTGTTAAGAGTGCCAGCAATATTTCAAGAATTACCACCCTATTTATTCTGTGATGAAAGCATGTTTGCGGATGAAGCCTTTGCAATGCTTCAGCAGGGCCGGATGTTGACGGATCAATTCAAGGCAGGGGGTCTGAACATCTATATCCCTCTACTAATTGCCAAAACTCTCTTCTTTTTCAATGATCAAATTTTTAGCTATACGCTTTTTGGATATACAAACTTTGTGATTTTGGGGCGGATTGCATATGTGCTGTTACTCAATCCCTTGACGCTGGTATTTATATATTTTTCAGCAGTAGAGTTGTTTCAAAAGAAAACGATTGGCCTATGTGCCGCCCTGGCATCTTTAATTTCTCCGTTCTTGCTCGCAAATAGTCGGATGTGGTATCCCGATCACTATATTGTGTTCTTTTCTGCTGGGCTATTCTATTTTCTGATTAGACATTACAAGGCACCACTTCATCGCCTGAATTATCCATTCGTTGGGATTTTTTTAGCCTTAACAATTTCAACTAAATACACGGGCCTTTTGCTGGTACCTGTTGTTGGATTAGTTTTGCTCATGAATCTGTTTTGGCCTCTCAGCAGAATTCAGTCATACACAAGAGCGAATTGGCTACTCATCTTTAAATGGCTTTGTGTTGCCGCCCTTTGTTCGCTAGTCGTTTTATTGCTAGCGAATTTTAGTGCTGTGGTGAACACACCAAAATTTATTCTGGATTTCAACTTCAATGTTGAAAACTATCGACAATATGGCTCGTTAGGGTGGCGCGGGGTCGTGTTTTACTTGTTTACGTTGTACTGCCTTTCGTTGGGCGGCTTTGGTGTCATTGCAATCTTCTTTGGTTATCAAGGCCTCTTCAAAGCCCATCCACGACTGATCCTGTTAATGCTTGCCCCGATCGGCTTGGCGACCTACTTGGGGGTGTCGGGATTGGTTCTGTTTCGCAACATGACGATATTTTTACCTTTGATTTTTTTACTGGCTGGGGTAGGAATATATCGTCTGTGCACATATGCTAGTGCTGGGACAAGACTACAAAAAGCACTTTCAGTATTGGTATTGCTAGGGATCGTTGTTAGTCAGGTAGCCCAGCTAGTCGTAACGATCAAACGAGACTTTGCAACTGACTCAAGGGCACTGGCTGAAGATTGGTTGAAAAAGAATATTCCAACTACGAGTTCGGTCGGTACCAACGAGTTTTGTGCCGGGCCGTCACCCGCTAAAGTGGCGGGGCTGAGCACGCAAATTGATCCCTTCATGAAGCAAAATTTGGATTACTACGTCTTTGATACTTATTGGGCAAGTGTGTTTGAACCCATCTATAAGGGAAATAAGGGAGCCCTTCAGATCTGGGATCAGAAATATTTACACTTTTACTTCTTGAGCGATATCGACATTTTTCGCTGGAAGACTCAACCCTTACGGGTTGATGCGGTGGTGCCTTCGGGATACCACATCGTCAAATGGTTTAAATCTAACGGACCAGATGTCCTCATCCTTCAAAAGAAATAGCCTACTGTCGTAAAGCGTCTTGACTGACTCTGTGTTTTTCAGACTCCCAAGAGACGAGCTCAAACACTTGTTTCTGACTTAACGTTGTGAGCTTGCCATCAGTTGGTTGCCGTATCACCACGTCGTAGTAACACCGCAATTGGCTTTTTTGAGCAAGCGTCACGTCGTTACTTGCATAGACGCCATGACCAATGACAAATATAAACGGGGGTTTTGTTAGAGAGACATGCTCTAGCTCGCCTGGTTGCGTTGAGGCATCTAGAATCACCGGCTCAGCGCCAAGAAAGACAACGTGGTCGGGATAGAGTGCCCAAGAAGTAAGTAGTCGTTTAGCCAAGCGTTCATCTAAGGCGAGTTGATTCAGCTGTAGATCGGCGCAAATTTGATAGCCGGTCAGGGCGGGCGAAACCTCGCTGGACTGAGCAGCGTGCAATGCAGAGTAGGGTGCTGTGTCAATTTTTAATGCAGAAGTCAGCCTATTTAGTGTGAGACTGATTTCTTTGATGTCTTCGCCCCCAATCAATACACCGTGGTTGCCTAGAAAGATCACGTCAGTCGCAGGGCCGTTCACTAATTGGTGAGACACTGCTTCTGCTAGGTCAGCTCCAGGCTTAGCGTAGTCAACGTAAATCCAGTTTACTTCTTGACCAATGTATCTAGCGATTGCCTCTTTTTGATTGTTTCTGACAAGATGAGCGAGCATTTCGACCGGATGAAGATGCACTACGATCTTATGTGGCATCAAGACGTGAAGCAAGGTTTCAATAGAGGGTCTTAATTGTGAGCCGCTCATCGCAGCGGGCACAATGGTAAAGTCGGATTTCGCTAAGGCGTTTTGTAGTGGTGGCAGACTCACTGGTACAAAAATTTCAGACGATTTAGCGTCGGCGAGCCACTTACCTGAGGCCTTTATCCAAAGTACGCCATCTTCTTTCCACGAAACATTGCCCCCAGGGCCCTGCACGAGAAGGGCGTCAGTACCTATCTGCGCACAGAACTGAAGGACCTGAGCCGCTAGCGATGAATTGACGTAGTTCATTTTTCTTGGCTTAAGCTGCTGAGCAAACGACGTACTTCACCAAATTCAGTGAAGGTACAGTCGGCTTGATGCGAACCAGTACCGAGCTCTACACCGCGATGGATTTTTTGAAGCGTGACGGCATTGATTTTTTCTCTGGATCCTTGAATGTCGTTAATTGGGTTATCTCCAATCATCCAGATGCAGGAGCCTTTTGGTTGCATTTTTTCTATGGCAAGCTGAAAGGGAGCTTCGTGAGGCTTATCAAACCCAGCTTCTTCACTTGTTACGATGAAGTCAAAATATCGATCGAGTCCGAAGTAGACGACTTTTCTAAACTGAATTTGTGCGGTTAGGTCAGTCACGATTGCTGTGGGGATGCCAAGAAGCCGGATATCGTCTAACAACGCTTTGACATCGTCAAACAAAACTGCATGACTTAAAAAAGTACGCCAATAGGTTTGTTCAAAATCCAAAGCCATGAGCACTTGCGAGCCCAAGCCCATGATTTCAAGCATTCTTTGCATATACAGTAATCGACTATGCGAGGATGCCGTGCCTTTTAAACGAGACTTGACTTGCAGACGGGCGTCTGCAAAGGCCTTGTCAAAATCTTGGGGTGAAATTGACAGGGTACTTACGACTTTATCTCGCACAGCTTGTTGAGCAGCGGCGTGGGCCGGATCATAGGCGTACAGAGTGTTATCTGTGTCAAACAGAAAGGCATCAGGTAAGCGGTTTAGGCGTTCTGGATGGTTAATTTTCAAGATATAAACCGTTTGCTCAGGGCTTGATTGACGTGGGACAAAATAAAAAGTTGCATCAGACCTAACATGCCATCTTGCCACTTAGGTGAAATATCTAGAAATTCTAGAATACGCGGGCACAACAAGCCGGCCGCCATGGCAATATCTTCGCCTGAGGCTTCGCCTTCGATGGTCATTCTAACGTGGGTATCGCTATCATTTACATCGATATCAACATGTAGTCCGCATACGCCTACCAAAATACGATGCGTAGAGAGCTCGTTAAATCCTTTCTGTGTACTCACAACCAATTTCATTCTGATCGGTTGTGTACGGTCTGATCTCGTTAGTAGGTCTGGGTGAATCGGCCGTAAAGAGAGCACTAGATCTGCCTGAGCGGCTTGAGGCTGAATAAAAAGAGCTGACTCAGACTCTCGTTTTTCTAGGCTATCTAGCACTTGCTCTAAGGTGCGACCTCGCTGATGGACATCGCGTTCGATCTTAAAGTGCCTGCGTAGACCTTCATCAATATCTAAATAGATTTTTAAGTTGTAGTGCTCGCGTAACGCTGGCAGATACAACGTGTGTAGCCCGCTTGCGATAATAAAATCGTTGCTATGTATTTTAAAAAGCTTACTGAATTTACCGGTCGTGTGGTCATAGTGTCTGGTGAGTACGCTTTTACCGTCGACCAACGAAGTGAGATCGTTGCAATAGCGCTCTAGATCATTCGCCATTGGATTGAGATGAGTCATCACTTGCCAGATGGGTCTTTGCCGATCCCAGAGATGGTAGTCGTCTCCAGAAAGTTTAATGACCGAATGTTCGCCAAATAAGCCTGCGAGCCCATCCGCAACCGTATCTTTGCCAGAGCCTGAGTCGCCGGCGATTGCGATGACGAAGGGGCGCCTGCTCAAGCGAAAGAAATCATTCTTGCTGATCGCTTCGCGCCAGACCCTGATCGCAAGAAGTAAGCCGATCGCTGTGAGCATTGTGTGAAGCAATGAACTTGCGCTCAGCCCTAAATGAAGATGCTCATTCAAAAAGTTGCCTAAACTAAAGTCATAGCCATTTGTAAACTGTAGGTGCGTCACAAGCAAGGCGCTTAAAACATAGAGCCCCGAGAATGAACACACCAATATGACCGAGATGCGAGTACTCATTGCTTGATACAGTACTAAAAACGGTATGCTCCAAACGAACCAACCTGGTGATGATGGCGTGATCAGAACGATCGATAAAAAAACCATCCCAGTTGTTGCATGAAACAGATCAAAGTTCAGCCTGCGAACGCGCCAAGTTAAATAAAGCATGACAAAATAAATTAACGGCACCACGTAGATCGCAATGTTGCCGGTTAGATTGACAGCCAACTGGTAGACCTTTCCCATTTCTGGGTTACCGACCAACATTTGAATTGCTGCGTTCGATAATAGAAAAGGTATTCCAAAGGCAAGTGTGATTACGCCGAAGCCAAATAGGTATGCTATTAAGCATTGCCGCAGTGCGCGATTATTTAACAGATAGATGAGAAAAAATGGCAACGCCACGATCATGCTGAACTTGGCTGAAATCGCCAAAGCGCAGAACACACCTGCTAATGCTGGTTTGACTTGGCGAATAAATATGATCGCGCAGGTAAGCAGCAGCGCAGGAATGAGATCGTTTAGACCCAGCGCGTAGCTAGCAAGAATGATGATCGGTGATAGCCAGTAGGCTAACAAGATTAAGTTTTCTTGTTTGGGGATAAGCTTGCGAAGTATGACAAGCAACGCAAAGTCTGCGGCAAGCAGTGTTGCAAAGTAGGCATAGAGAACCGGCAACCCAACGAGCTTAGCGATAAGGGTAAAGGGAAGGAAGGCTAGCCACATTGCGTAGCCGTAAGGAAAGGCAAGCGCAGAACCCCCGTGCTTAAGCCAGACTGACCAGGGGTCAATTGTGAGCCCAGACGTGGTGACCTCTAGAAAGGGGGCGTACCACGTCATGACGGCCGATGGTGCCATCACTGCGATTAAGGCCAGCCGAATAGCAAGCCCAATCAAAAACAGTGGATGCAGGCATAGTTTTTTCATTTTGGAATGATCATGGTTTCCCAAAACGCTGGTTGCTTTGTGCAGATGGCGTCACAAATGATGTCTCGATCTCTTAACAATGCTGCGAGCTGAGGGATCTCTACTTGCGCGTCTCTGCCTTGAAGTTCAGGAGAGACAAGACATAGCTTAAATCCGGCCTCTTTGAGCTGTTTTGCATCGTCTGTGCTGAGTGGGAATTTAGTAAAGCAGTCTACCCAGACCCAGTTCACTTTGCCGGCAAGGGTCAAGGCGGTATCGATCGTTTCGAACTCTGAAACGCGAACAGCAGATCGAGAGTGACCAGCCTTTGCGCCTTTAATTAAAAAGGGAAAAGATTGGTCAAGGAAAAAATAATCCTCAATTGAAAATGCGTTCATTAAGGCAATCAAGCGGGACTCGAGCCCTTCTTCTTTAACATTGAGGATCAATGTTCCGTGTTGATACACTTTAATCCACTCATCAAAAGAGGTACCTTCGACGAAAGGATCGTGATGAATAATGAGCCGTTCACCCTGACTACGGATATCAACTTCAATGCCATATTTTGGATCAGTCGCGAGAAGTTCAGCGATCATGTTGCGGCGATGTGCAATGAGTTTCATTTTTGAATTCTCTTTCTTAGGCTTAGGCTAAAGCTTACCGTTCTAGTAATAAATTTCCATTTGCCAGCCCAGTTGATGTTCCAGTGCGAAACACCATGTGCTCTTTTGCCGAACTTGACCGGGAAGCGATGCACTTTAAGATTGCTTCGACGGGCTTGATAGTATGCGTACAGATCAAGCGAGAAGTCGTTAGGTGGAGACTGCCAATTTTCAAAAAACAGACGAGCAAACATCGTAGGTTGCGCATTAATGTCAGACATCGGTTTGGCCAGTAACAGCGTCTCGAATACGCTCATCCCAAAGGTAAATACGACATCGAAAAGAGGCCGCCCATAGCGTTTACCTTTCACAAAGATATTGTCGCCGTATTGATCAAATAACTTGAGACCCTGAAGAGCATCTTGAGGGTCTGTTTGTAGGTCAGCATGTGTCCAGGCCAGTATCTCACCCCGAGCAGCACGCAGCCCGACCAAAATGCCATGGCCGTAGCCTTGGTTTTTCTCAACACGGACGCTTGAGCAACCCGGATAAAGAGGAAGCAATTGCGCTAAGACCCGCTGGCTATCATCTGTTGAGCCATTGTCAACGAGTATGACCTCTACGTCAGGCATAGCGGCGAAGTGTTCGCAGCGCTTCAATAGCAGCGGCAGATTGGCCGCCTCGTTGTAACAAGGGATGACTAACGATAGCCTCATGCTTTTTTGTCTGACACCACGTAGACCACACCACCCATGCCGTACGAAAATACTCGATGGACTTGAATGTCATTTTGATCGATCAGTTCTGAAAATGCTCGTCTGACGCCTTTTTGCTCGCTGCCACGATACGAGAAATAATCATCTAACACGATAAAGGTGCCCAACTGTAATGTTGGCAAGCAAAACTGCAAGGCGTCTCGTGCACTTGAATAGGTATCACTATCGATAAAAATGACGCTTGATTTTTCAATGCCTAACGCTTTAGCACCTGGCTTGAGTGAGTCGTTAAAAAAACCAGGAATTAACTGAAACTTGAAGTCTCCTGATACTTTTTTAACGCGTTGGTTTACCGTGGTGAGACTTGTTGCAAAATTCTCATCTGTATAAAAAGGGTGTTCATCCCCTTTTTCTATGGTGCCAAAGCCGGCGAATGAATCGAAACCGTAAAATTTAGAGTTAATTAAGTTTGGATTCAATTTAAGTAGTTTTTTACAACAACGAATCGAATGACAAAAAGAACTGCCCGTGAATACGCCAAATTCAAGATAATCGCCGTCGATCTGCTCGATCGCTGAAAGGTAATGTACTTTTTTTAAAACGTAATATTTTTCAATGTTATGAATGATGGCGGGGTTAACTCCCGCGATCAGGCTAGACGCCCAATTCTGCAAAAAATCCAATTTGGATAAAAAGCCAAACTTTGTTGCCATTATTTTCTCGCAGTGATTTCAAACAAAGGTAACGAGTGTAGACAAAGCACTTGTTCATACATTTCGTTAACTGCCTAATTACGATATTTGTGCCGCTATTTTATATGGTGCTATTTTTAATGGCTGGGATCTTGAATTTCCCATTCGGTATAGCGAGTCTGTAAGTTGTTTAAGGCGGGCCCACTGACTTCCGCATCATGCTCAAGTCGATATGGGTGGCCGTCCCACTTGTGAAAGCAAGACTGCCAGTATTCAAAAGTACGAAGATCATTGGGTGTACCCCAACAAAGATAGCTGAATACTTCAAAAAGATGACACTTCAAGCCAAGTGCGATGGCATCGTTAATTAAAGAGTCAATATAAAACTCACCGTTGACTCTTCCATCACGAGCGATCAGTCGATCAAGGGCCGCCCGAAAATGTTTCGGGTCTTTAAAGGTAAAAGTACCCAAAACGATCGGATCGGAAGCCGGCTTGCTGAGAGGTGTTTTGACAGAAACTGATTGGATTTCGCCGCCGTGCTCAGCAATCCACCCAAACATAGTCGGGTGACGCGTTGCATTGGGATAGCCACGAACCCCCCAAACGATAATATCCACTGCAGGATTATTGACGAGCATGTCGAGTGCTTTGGCATCGTACAAGGCGCCGTGATCACAGGTGCCGATTGTGATGGGGCCAGGCATCATTTCACGATTAGCGGCTAACGCATCGAGTCCAATCAATGCGGTGCAGGCTTGCCCCTCCGTCACTTGATCGACAGTTTTAATCACGACATTTGGGTATAGAGCTTTGAGTTCGTTAGCAATGTCGTGATAGCCAGGCATGTCCGCTCGAAGCACAAATACATGTTGCTTTGCTGGCGGCGAATGGCAAACCGCCTGCGCTACCATCGGGGCGCCCGATACTGGGATCATTGGCTTAGGCGTTGCGTAGCCAACGTCGCTAAATCGTTTTCCTAAGCCCGCCATTGGTGTGATCAGCGCCGCGTGCGTTTCGGCCTCAATGCTTTGCTCGGCGGCTAGCGTTCGGAAGGCCTTTGACCATGTGTTGTATTCGGCGACATCTTCGGGCGTACCCCATTGCATAAAGTGTTGTAGTGGGTACACGGCCACTGGGTTGCTCGCTGCAAAAAGTGCCTTGTAAGCCAAGCTGACATAGTACTCACCGCCTACCTGCCAATTTTTTTCGAGGGTAGTTTTAAACGCCTCAAGCATCAGTTGGGCAGAAGAAAAATAATACGTGCCGCTTGAGGCATATTCTTCCATGCGATTGTTGGTAAACGGCTGTTTTTCTTGGATATCTGATATCCAGCCATTCGTTTCTTTTATATACGCATAATTAGTGTTACCTAGTGAGTGGGGGTGAAAACCCTTGTATGCCGGGATCGCACCTGCACAGGCCCACTTCTCGACGAACTGTTTGAAATGATTCCAGTCCCAGTAACAAGTAAAGTCACAATAATTAACAACGATTGGTTCTGCTGGGTCTAGCAGATGCGCTGCCTGAAGCACAGCGTGAATTGGGCCTAGCTTGTGCGGAGCGATCCCTAAAATCTGGCCAGTCGGGCAATACTGATTCAAAATTTCCACCATTCGAAATGATGGATCGTCTAGATGATCTTGATTGCAAATGAAGATGAAATTGGATTCGCCAGGAAACATATCCACAACGTGCGCCACGATGGGCTTGCCGTCAATTTCAATCAATGGTTTGGGCGTTGTGTACCCGGCACGGCGAAATCGCTCTCCGAAACCAGACATAGGAATCACAATTTGCACGGGATTTCGCTCTTTTTAGGTATTCTGTTTAGAAGCTATTTTGCACCCTCTAGTCCAGTTACTAGGTTGGGCAGTTGCAAGAAGCATCTTGTTTGCCCGAAAGCAGCAGTGCCGCGACGACTTGGCTAAGACCAAAAATTCTAGGTACTGGATTAATTGATATTTGACAGGGTGACACGCCAGTATAGGATAATGAATCGCAATCATAAAACTAAAGGCCGATCAGATATGTGCCAGCAGGCAAAGTAGCTTCAGGCAATCGACTGAGCCACATCCTTCCATCCCCAAACTTTTAGGTCTTCTCGCTCAAAGCTCAAATCACCACCATAAACGATTGCGGGTTGTAGGCTTTCAGTCTTGGCGAGGTCTTGCCATTTTCTGAGTCCTGCAGCCCAGTCTTTGGCGTAAGTGGCACCTGATTTGATCTCGATCGGTCGTAAGCCTCGTGCAGTCTCATCGATCAAATCGATCTCGTTACCAGTACTGTCGCGCCAAAAGTGCAGGGCAGGGGTTTGGCCCGCGTTTAAGCTGTGCTTATAGAATTCGCTGACCACCCAAGTTTCAAACAGCGCACCGCGAGATGCGTGGGCTTCAAGTGTTGTTGCATCACGTATACCCAGAAGCCAAGCAGCTAGGCCAGAATCCAAAAAATACAGCTTGGGTGTTTTGACCAAGCGCTTGCCATAGTTGTTGTGATGGGGGCGAAGCAGCGCGACAATATAGCTTGCTTCGAGTACGGTCAGCCATTGTTTGGCGGTGACTGCGCTAATGCCGCAATCTGCCCCGAGCGAGGTTAAATTCAGTAGCTGCCCTGTGCGGGCTGCACACATTTTGACAAAGGTTTGAAATTGCCCCAGCTCCCGCACATGGATTAACTGACGGATATCGCGTTCGACATAGGTAGCCATATAGTTGCTAAACCAGTCTTGCGGCGCCACGTCGCGACTATACAGGGCAGGGTAGCCGCCTTGAAAAAGCATTTGCGTGAGAGTGTTTGGCAATGCGTTGGCCGCAGCCAGTTCAGACGCACTAAGCGGTAACAACTCGACCCGCGCCACGCGTCCGGCCAGCGTTTGTGTAATACCCGCCACAAGATCAAGCTGTGCTGAACCGGTCAGCACAAAATCACCCATCAACCCGCGCGCATCGACCAAACCTTGTAGCCAAGACAGCAAGGCGGGGCAGCGCTGAATTTCATCCAAAATTGCACCCTGCGAAAAGCGCGCTAAAAACCGCTTTGGGTCGTTTTGTGCAAATTCGCGCTCGTCGGGGTTTTCAAGGGTGATGTAGGGCTTATCGTCAAATACTGCTTTGGCCAAGGTGGTTTTACCAGCCTGACGGGGCCCGGTAATGGCAACGATCGGGAAGCCTTTAGCTAGTCGCCTAAGAGTATTTGCGGCATCGCGGGGGATCATTTACAAATCCAAGTTTCAACTTTAGATTTGTAAAGTATAGTCTTATTCTTATGAAATAGGCTTGTTCAGATTCTTGAATGTGGCGACGATCCGGTCGGCCGCCAGCCCATCCCCGTAAGGGTTGTGCGCCTTCGACATACTTACGTAAGCTGTTTCGTCTTTTAATAGCTCTGACACATGCCGCACGATTTTGGCGGTGTCTGCCCCCACCAGCCTAACTGTGCCTGCCTCAACCGCTTCAGGCCGCTCAGTGACCTCGCGCATGACCAACACTGGTTTGCCTAAACTAGGCGCTTCTTCTTGAATCCCGCCACTGTCAGTTAGCACTAAATAGGCGTGTTTGAGCAAAAACACAAAGGGTTCGTATTCAAGTGGGTCAATCAAGTGAATATTTGGCTGTCCGCTAATGAGTTCGAAAACGGGCTTTTGGACATTGGGGTTAAGGTGCACGGGGTATACAAAATGCACCTCGGGGTGCGCTACGGCCAACTGACGGATGGCTTCGCAAATCGCCAAAAACCCGCCGCCAAAGTTTTCGCGCCGGTGACCGGTGATGAGCACAAACCGTTGTTTGGGCCAGTCGAAGAGTAGGCGCTGGTTTAAAAATGCCTCGAGCTGGGCGCGTTTGGTTGGGTCGCTTTCAATTCGCTTGAGTACCCAAAACAAGGCGTCAATCACGGTGTTGCCGGTGACGGTGATGCTCTGGTCAGGCGTGCGCTCATCTAATAAGTTTTGGCGGCTAGATTCGGTAGGTGCAAAATGCCATTTCGCGATCTTGCTGACCACTTGGCGGTTAAATTCTTCAGGAAAGGGCGACAGGATGTTGTGAGTTCTTAACCCGGCTTCGACATGTCCAACTGGGATCCCAGCGTAAAAAGCAGCGGTGGCCGCGGCATAGGCTGTGGTGGTATCGCCATGCACAAGCACGGCATCGGGCTTGTGGGTGTTTAATACGTCGCGCATGCCTAGTAAGACGGCGCTGGTGACATCAAACAGGTCTTGTCCGGCCCGCATCAGGTTGAGGTCAATGTCGGGAGTGATTTCAAAGATATTGAGGACTTGGTCGAGCATTTGCCGGTGCTGGGCTGTCACGCACACGATCGTTTCAAAGGTGGGGTTGGCCTTAAACGCATGCACCAATGGCGCCATCTTGATCGCCTCAGGGCGCGTGCCGAACACGATTAGGATTTTCATTGGGGTGGTGGGCGGCAAAATAGGTGCGTCACAGTCGAGAGCCTAGAGTTAAGCGTATTGGGCTCAAATTTAGCCGATCTTGAGCGGCTGTGCTCTTTTTGTCTAGGTGGATGGGTTTATCGTGCTTCTACCTCGCATTGAGAGTGCGTTAAAATTTTGTCCGAGTACAAAACCGGCTGCCCGCAGGTGACACCCAACAGAAAGCACAGACTTTCGACCTGTTTGGTGGCTATTTTTTTGCCTAACGCTTTCACGACATTTACAAACATGCATACCCTACTCGCCCAAATTCTTGAACAACTCAACAGCAGTGTTTTCGTACTGATCGCAATATTGTGGGTATGTTTTTGGATTGTGTATCGCGTTGGCAAGTGGACTGAAACGTTCTCGACTCACTCAAAAAAGATCGACGCGTCGGACGAACAGCTCAAGAGCCATTTTCAAAACATGGCGCACATCACGGCTCGGCTTGACCTGATCTACGCCAATACGCTCAAAACCCCGTTGGTAAGGGCACATAGTCCACTGAGCCTGACAGAAACAGGGGTGGCGGCAAGCGAAGCGATTGGTCTAGAGCGCGTACTTAGCCGAGAGTTTAGTAAGTTGGCACATTTGGTAAACGAAAAATCGCCCCAAAGCGCCTACGATATTCATATCCAATGTATGCATGTCGTAACTGAGCAATTTTTGTTCTTGTTGACTGAACTTGAATTGAGTAAAGCCAAGGACTTTGCGTTCGCGAACGGGCTGCAACTCGAGGACCTTGCACCAATCTTGGCCGTGTTGTTGAGAAATGAAATTTTGATGCGACAGCAACCGATTAGCTCTTTGTCTGCAGCCCCCGCCCAAGCAGCGCTTGCCTAAAAAGGCGTTGCTTGCGCTGTTCATGATTTTGTAAGTATGCCGCCAAAACGCCAGTTCACATCGGCAAATGGATCGGCAAGTTTTGCTGTAATTGTTACCTAAGCTTTTGAATATAATGCAAATAATTCAGCGGCAAGATCGGCAACTTGGTGCCTTAAAGCACCCGCCGAAGCGCCTCAAAGAACAATTCGCCTTGCAACCGCTCGCCATCAATCTGCTGCCCAACCCGTTTGGCAAGCGCTGAGTTCACCGGAACAAGCTTTTTGCCGGTTGAGTGGGCCAACACCTCAACCATACAAGCGCGCTCTAGAAAATACAGGTCGTCGTAAGCGTAATCAATGCGGTCGTTGCACACCACCACCCCATGATTGCCTAAAAAGGCGATATCTGCCTTGCCCATGGCGTGGGCGATGCGCTCGCCCTCTGAAATGTCTAAGGCGAGGCCGTTGTAATTAGGATCAATGGCAATGCGCTCGTGAAAACGCATGGCATTCTGCGACAAAGTGGTGTCTAAAGCACGGTCAGAGGTCAGCGTGAGTGCCGTGGAGTAAGGCATATGGGTATGCATGACACAGGCTTTTTTGCATATCCGGTGAATCGCCGCGTGAATAAACATGGCGGTGGGCTCGACCGCGTGTTTGCCGGCCAGGATATTGCCTTCGCCGTCAATCATCACGATGTCGTCAGCGGTGATCTCGCTCCAGAGTAGCCCGCGGGGGTTGAGTAAGAAGCGGCCTGATTGATCTTGAAGCTCTACACTGAAGTGATTGCACACTCCTTCGGCTAGATTATGGTGTGCAGCTGCCCTGAGGGCCAAGGCTAGGTCAGCCCGTAGGCGGGCAACTGAGGGTGAATCGAAGTCTTGTTGGTGCATGGTCACGGGTGATGGCCTGTTGGCGTGAGGATTTGCGGGTAAGGGCGCTTTAGGTGTATGAATTCTAAAGCAGAATCCGCATTAAAGCCCGTTTTGGTTGCGATGCACGGTTTGTTACCCCCGTGGGTGCAGATCCATCTGGCTGACTCAATGTTGAATCCATGAGCGAGTTAGGGATTTTTCAATATCCCTCTTTTGATGTAAAAAACGCCAGGCGTCAATTTGATCGTGGTTTTCTGTGTAGAACAACAGATAGGGATACTTGCTCAGTGGCCATGACCGAAGCCCAGGTAAGTTGAGATCGTTTCCTGCTTTAGGCGATCCTGTTTTAGGAAACTTTCCGATTTGCTTGTACGCTTTAGCGAGCGCGTTCAAACAACCATCAATCGCCTGTTCAGCAAACTGCTGCTCGTAATTCAGAAGTGCGTCAGCAAGGTCATCTATCGCAACCTCGCTTAGATATACTGGTTTAATGATCACAACCCCATCCGCTTCTTAGATTCTTGCCTAAGCTTCTCGATGAACAAATCGTTCAAGAGGGTTGTTTTGGGTGAGATGGCGCCTTCGATTAGCATGGCGCGCAATTGGGCTCTAGCGCCTTCAACAGCGGGGTGATCATCGAGCGATGACGAGCCGTGTTCTGGCTCTGAAAGTGTATGTACTAAATTTGATGGCATTGCGAAACCCTCTGATTACTATCGTCATGCATTTTGACAAATCAATGCGAGGATGTCTGTGTCAAATTGTAAGTGCGGCTGAGTTTCGTTATGGCGGTGAACTGCTAATGCGAGCAAGTGACAACTAGGCCAATCCTAAAAACTCACGAACATATTTCGTGACCGCATTCGTCTGCACCGATCCAACCACAGGCCGCCAAGCCAAATGCCCCCAGTTTGAATCCACCTCGCGATACGTTGCCTGCGTAATCCCTTGCGCCAGCTCTTTAGCGCCCTCAACTCCCAACAACCGATCTTGCGAGCAAGGCAGTACCAACACTTTGGCCGTTACACGCTGCAACGCTTGTTTCAAATCCCCACCAAACGGCTTGGTCACGTCATGCTGCGACGAGGCCTGATACCGGCGCACGATCCCCATGGCATCCCAATGGGCAAACCAATCGCCTGCGGCTTGCGCTTCTTGTTGTACTTGCGCGTAATCGGTGCGCTCTAGATAATCATCCGTCACAGTCCAGGCAAAATAATGTTTGCCCGCAGCAAGTTGCGCCGCGTTGGGTTGAACGGTGTAGGCACCGCCTTGCCAGTTTGCATCAAGCTCGATGAAATCAAACATACGCGCCGTGGCAATTTTGAAGGTGTTATTGGCTTGCCAGCCTGGCACCAGTAACGCGGCATTGCGTACTGAGTCGGGGTAATGGATCAACCACTCAAGGGTTTGAAAGGCACCCATTGAGGCGCCGGCTAGCAAGGCGACTGGTGTTGCAGCGCCAAGCCCTAAGCCATCGCGTGCCAACAAGTACTGTGCATGCACCATGTCACGAATCGAATACTTAGGAAACCGCTCGTGCAAGCCGTCGGCTGGTTGCGATGAGGTGCCTCCGCCGATGGCATCGGTGCACACCACGCAGTAGTGATCAGTGTCGTAAGCGCGCCCGGGGCCGACGTGTTCAAGCGTGCTGTGGCGCAGGTTGCCTGTGCCGGGCATGACTAAACAGAGATTGTCGCGCTTGGCGTTGAGGGTACCGTATATGACGTAGCCGACGCGTAGCTCGGGCAATGTTTCACCAGACTCGAAGTTGAAGTTGTTGATGGTGAACGTGCCTTCGACTGCTGGGGGGCGGGTGCTTGTCATGGTGGTTAGCCTCTTTTTTTGATCAAGCTATTCTAAGGCTAAATATAACTGGTATCGCTGCCTTCCTCTAAAGGGCTAGCCGCAAAAAGTACCAAGTCTGTTAAGGGATTTTCGTGTTTATTTCGAATTGCTGTGCGCATGTACCTCGTAATATCTACGAACTGATCAAAGGTGCAGTCGACACCAAACTCGATTCCTAATGATATGTCCATGTCGACGTCGTTGCATAAGTAGCTGACTTCTTTTGCACGAAAGCCTTGCTCAGCGAGCGCGCCTAATGCAGTGAACATTACGTCAGAGATTTTTTGCCCAGTAAAATTGAGCGCTTGCGCACGCAGCGCAAAGAGCGTCGCGAATTCTGGTTCGATATCGTCCAGAAAAGGACGGCCTGAAATCGTCTCAAGTTCTCTAGCCCAGAGGGCGCTGAAAATCGAGTGGTCAACGATTCGAGTGCAAACAACAGCAGATCTAGCAGAGGGTGGGATGTACAAGGGTGATGGATAGAATGAGGGTTGATCGATGCGATCAACTTCACAAGAGTTAAGGTCGATAGGGACTTGTTGGGAAGGGAGTTGGTGCATGGGGCTGTTCCAGGTAAAGATGGTGTTGCTTTAGTTGATAAAGAGGTTGATCGGTTAAACGAGTGCTAAACGCCTTAAGCAATCAATCAATTTGGTTTTACTAACATCTCGAAACTGACCGCGTAGGATGCCGGACACCATGATTCGTGGCATGCCGAAAATAATGGCGACTTGATTTTGCGTCAGGCAACGAGACTTCATGGCCTTTGAAATCTTTGCAGTCAAAGTGGCTTTGATGTGCATCTCAGTTGCGTTGACGTAGCCTAGATCTTCATAGATATTGCCGGTACTGCTGTGTACGGTAGTCAATTCATAAGCCCTTTAACGTGTTTCAAAGTACGTTTGCTGAGATAGTCCTAAACTCTAAAATTGCAACTTTTGACTGGATCGGCGACTGGGATTACAATTCCTCCCAGACGTTTCGAGAGCGAGTGAAATACGAACGTGCTGCCAAGGTTTATTTTGGTCCTGCGCATAGCAGGGGTAACAGAATCTCGTACGATGGTAGTAATGCCATCACGGTAGGCCCTTCGGGGCCTATTTTTTTGACTCATTCTCTGTAATGAGTATCAAATACTCCGGTCACCTGGCAAGCAAGTGTTGAAAACCGCCACGCTCTTGACGAATTACTTGCAGGGCTAGAACGCAGATACGCGCTTTTAATAAATAAGTTAGCGCTAGGTACTGTCGCATGTTGAGTTTTTCGTAGATTAAAAAATATGCTGTACGGTTCGTATTTCTTGGATGCCAATCCAACGTTGAGGTTTGTCGTATAAACGTAGCTTTGCTGTACTTGATAGATTCGCCCATGCATCATGTCTGTAACGACCGTCGGAAGTTGTAAAGAACAAGCGTAGCGTTTGGTACTAAAAGCACGCAGTTCGTTCTTATAGAAATATTTATGGCTTTCATCATGTGTGGCCGTATTAAATTTTTCAGTAAAGCAATGGCAGCCAAATCTAATCTTAAGGTTAACGATAAGTTCTTTTTCTTCACCTGCTTCAATATTGGTGCTGGTGGGGCTTAGATGGGCAAAGGTATACAGTGCGCCTTCGAATTGCTTGTTTGGAAATTTACTCAAGGATGGTCGCTACGAAAATGTTAAGGTTGCCGCATGGGTTGCCCGGCTTAGTAAAAAATAGCGTTTCCTAGCCTGCATTGATGAGTTTCAGAATATCAAAATAGTGCCCAATAGTGTGTAACAGCGATCGTGTATTGTGTAACTCTTGTTTCAACGAATTAGCTAAAAATGACCGCAATCGTTTCGTGGAGTGGTGGCAAGGACTCTTGCCTCGCGTTGTATCGAAGCCAACAGACGATGCGGGTAACAGGTCTATTAACGGCCTTAGACGAAACTGGTTTAAAGGCGCGCTCGCACGGAGTCAGTCGTGCGCTGCTTGTGGCGCAGGCAAAAGCCTTGGGGTTGAAAAACTATTTTCTGTCTGCCACCTGGGCTGAGTACGAGCGCTTGTTTATTGAACAACTGCAGGCGGCGGGCGCTGACGGTGCGCGGCATGTGATTTTTGGCGACATTGATCTTGTGCCACACAAAGAGTGGGAAGAAAAAGTATGCGCTAAGGCGGGCCTGCAAGCCCACTTGCCGTTATGGAATGAAAACCGATTGGCCTTAGTGCAAGAGTTTTTGACGCTTGGCTTTAAAGCGCGTGTCGTATGCGTAGACGGGCGCTTTTTAGATGCTTCGTTTGTGGGCTGTGAGTTTGATCAGGCGTTTATTGATCGGCTGCCGGTTGGGGTCGATGCTTGCGGTGAAAACGGCGAGTTTCATACCTTTGTTTATGACGGGCCAAATTTTGCAGCGCCCGTGCCGTGGAAGAGTTTAGGCAAAGAAACGTATGTGTCACCGCCTGAGTATGGGAGCCAGACGTATTATTTTGATTTGCTGGGGGTTTGAGGGGTTTGAGGGGTTTGAGGTTTTGTCTTTTTCCGATCCCCGCTTAGGTACACGCAAATAGCTTGGCAATATAGGCTCGCGTACACAGCGTGGCAATCTAGTCACGCTTAAATAGCGCGGCAATCTAGGTGCGTGTAAATAGCCCTGCAATCAACGTAGCGGCTTCACCGTTGCCGGTTGGTGCAACCGCCTTGTATGGCCCTTGAGTGAGCAACTGAGATAGCTCTTGCTCGAACGCACCCGACCTGAGCGCCTCAGTTGTGATCTGGGCACAATGTGCGTTCTCTTGTAACCAGGTAACAAGAGCTTCAGTTTCCGGCCACTCGTTTCGCTCGGTAAACAATACCGGTACACCGGCCGCTGCGGCTTCGGCAAACATGCCATAGCCCGGTTTGGTGATGATCACATCCACCGAAGCCACCAAGTCAGAGTACGACAGGCAAGTGGCGTCGACGGATAGCGCGTTGGGGTGGGTGTTGGCACTAGGAGGTGAAACAAGATAGCAAAGCGGGCGGCCTTGGTGTTGCGTTGGCCAGTGTTCGAGTGATAACTCAAACGGGATACCGCCCATGCCTACGAGTACTAGCCACGGGTTGTTTAGGGCTTTGCGTTGTTTGGCCGCGCTGAGCAGGGTTTTCTTTTGCGCGATACCTGGCGCGCAACAAGGGCCGATCGCGCGTTGATTATTCAGCTTAGGCATCGCCATACTTGGCGCCGGTTGCAAAAAATAGCGCGCGGATTGGTATGCCGCATACATGGTGTTGATGATGGCTTGCGGTTTATCCAACCCAACATAGTGCGACAAAATATCAGCCCAGTTCAACGAGCAAAGCGCGACCGATGGGATGCCTGCAACCTGCGCCGCAGCCAGTGGCAGATAAGGTACATCAGCCAAGACAACGTCGACCTCAGCGTCCATCAGTTGCTGCGCAAGCGCCTTGACCTTCTGATCCCAGTCTTGATGCAGGCTCTCATAGCGCGCCAAGCTTGCTTGTGTATCGACGCTAAACGCATGATTCATCACCATCCCAAAATCATCAGTTGCGAATTGCAAGACGTCTAAGTGATGAAGGCGGCTGCGAAGCTGCGCTTCAGGTAGGGCAGCGCGAATTGTGATTTTTAAATGCGAGATCAACTCATGTAGCCAGTTCACGACTGGGGCAACTTGCGACAGGTGTCCAAAGCCATGGGATGAGATAGCGACTAAAAGGTGAGGGGGGTGAGGCATGAATGGCTATAGGTCGCTCAAAGATAGCAGTTTAAATGTCTTTTTATTATTGCAATATTGTAGTTTATAAGTTACAGTAACGTATGGTTCAAGTGTATCGATATAAAACTGAGGCGGGTGCTGAACCTGTCACAGAGTGGCTGTTGTCTCTTAAGGATAATCTTGTACAGGCGAAGATGCGTCTGCGGATTAATCGAGTGGCGGAGGGTAACTTCGGAGATTGCTCGTCGGTGGGGGATGGCGTAAGTGAACTTCGAGAGCATATCGGGGCTGGCTTCAGAATGTATTTTGGCCAGCAGGGCAAGACAATCGTAATTTTGTTATGTGGTGGTACAAAAAGAACACAAACGTCAGATATCAATACCGCAAAAAGATATTGGACTGACTGGAAAAAGAGGCAATCATGACTAAAAAAATTGAAGCTGCAGTCTCGCACTATCAACGTGAAATAGAAGAACTACGAGCCGATCGAGATTTAGCTGCGGCTTATCTTAAGTTGGCGTTGCAATCCTTAGACGATCCCAATGATCGCGCAGCTGGTTTACTTGCCTTACGAAGTGTCGCCGAAGCATACGGCGGCTTAGCACTCATTGCTCAGCAAGCGGGAATAAGTCGTGAGGCGCTATATCGAGCGCTCTCAGCAAAAGGCAACCCAACATTAAGAACGATCTTGGCAGTGTTGAAAGCGGTTGGGATGAAACTTTCAGTAGAGCTTGACCCAGAGTCTGTCGTACCAGCGTAAGATAATGATGGCTGAATAGACAGCAGCAAAAAATTGTGAGATAGTTCTACCAACAACACCCTCCAAGCCTCTTAACAATGCTCACCCCGGAGGGTTTTTTATTGCCCATGAAAAAGAGAAAAGCTAAGAGGTAAGGCGAATTATCCGTACTGCTTCCCAAGCCACTTACGATACTCACCACTCTTTACACCTTGCACCCACTCTGTATTATCCAAATACCACTGCACGGTCTTTTCAATGCCTGATTCAAACGTCTCTTGCGGCGTCCAGTTGAGTTCGCGTGCGATTTTTCTGGCGTCGATGGCATAACGACGATCATGGCCTGGGCGGTCTTTGACGTAGGTGATTTGCTCGGCATAGCCTTTGCCGTCTGCGCGTGGGCGCAGGGTATCTAAGCGGGCGCAAATGGTTTTGACGACATCGATGTTGGCTTTTTCGTTTGCGCCGCCGATGTTGTAGGTTTCGCCAGGACGGCCCGCTTCAAGCACGCGTGCGATGGCGCGGCAGTGGTCTTGCACGTATAACCAGTCACGCACTTGTTGGCCATCGCCATAGATTGGCAAGGGCTTGCCATCAAGCGCATTTAAGATCACCAGCGGGATCAGTTTTTCAGGAAAATGAAACGGCCCGTAGTTGTTGCTGCAATTGGTCGTGAGCACCGGCAAGCCGTAAGTGTGGTGCCAGGCGCGCACTAAGTGATCAGACGACGCCTTGCTAGCGGCGTAGGGGCTGTTAGGTTCAAACGGATTCGTTTCAGAAAACGGTGGATCTTGCGGTGCGAGTGTGCCGTAGACTTCATCCGTCGAGACATGCAAAAACCTGAAGTTTTGTTTTTTGACTTCGTCTAACTCAGACCAGTAGGCGCGAACGGCTTCAAGCAAGTTGAAGGTGCCAACGACGTTGGTTTGGATAAATTCGCCTGGCCCAAGAATCGAACGATCAACATGGGATTCGGCTGCAAAATTTAAGACGGCGCGCGGTTGATGTTCGGCCAGCAGTTTGCTCACTAGCTCTTTATCGCCAATATCGCCTTGTACAAAGATATGTCGTTTGTCTTGCGCGAGCGCCGAAAGATTCGCAAGGTTGCCCGCGTAAGTGAGCTTATCCAGATTCAGGATAGGCTCGTCTTGGCTAGCCAGCCAGTTGTGAACAAAATTACTTCCGATAAAGCCGGCGCAACCAGTGACGAGGATCATAAGAATGAGTGAAGTGTGAGAATTTGGTGAAGGGCAGGAGCGTAAAGTTTACTCTGCCTAATTTAGTTTTATACCATCGGCAAGGGCATCGGCTTTGTGTATGCGTAATGTGGCGGCAAATTGCTGTTTTGTGTATGAGGGATTTTTGAGATCGGTTCTTGAACGTTCAACCGCCCGCAAACATCTATTCGGTTCGAGGTTAAAAAGTTTATTTAGAAAGTGGCCAGCTGTGTAGACCTTTACCCCGAGCTGAGCCGTTTCTTTTACTGCGAGATGTTTAGTATTGTCAGAGACGACAAACACCTTGTGATGGCAAGGGTTCTGATCTGCGCGACATGAATCTAGTATCACCAAGGCGGCAGCAATAAGATGCTTGTCGTTCTGATGCACTCGCGCGGGAACCCTAGAGGTGTAAGAGGTTTTGTGGTGTCCGGCAATTATGTGGCCGTGTCGCGTAGCACGCTGAAACGAAGCGAGGCGTTTGGCACCTGCTAAAGGGCGGGTTGTATGTACAGAAGGCCAGTTGAGTAAAAATTCTTGCTCAACGTCCTGTGTCCATTGTAAAAAATATAGTTTTTCGCTCATTAGGTCGAACAAGACGTCTGAAAGTCGCGAAGGAAGTAAGACGCATGTGTCGAGGACGACGTAGGTGTACCCGTTCGGTGAAAAAGGATGTTTCGTCATCGTTTCTTTTTGGCTAGTGCTTTGATACGCCGCACGACAGTCGTTTCAGGTGTGTCGTACGCGCCTGACTCCTGCCCATCTTGCCGCATAGAAGGGGCCGCTTGATCTTGTGCTTGTTTTTGCTGCAAAGCTAGGATGGCGGCTCTTGGAACACGACGATGGCCTCCGGTCGATAGGATTGCACCAGCGATTTGCCCTTGGTCAACTAGCATCGAAACGTAGGGGCGACTGAAACCAAGAAGTCTAGCGGCCTCAGTGGTGCTGATGAAGTCGTTCGCCGAGGGTTCGGCGTCTGCTACGAGCTTCGCCTCTTGAGCCTCTATCTCAATTAAGTGACGCATAAGTAGTACGCGTGCCTTGCGCCCTTGAGCATCTTTCGCGTCGAAGAATGCGTGCATGGCATGAGTGACCTTGCGTGCAATCGCTACGGATGACTGCTTTGTGCGAGCTTCGGCCAGTATCAGACCGCCAATTGCGTTGGCAACCCGTGAGAATGGATCACAGGGTGTTGAAGATTGTTTTGTGCGAATTGTTAGCGAAGTCATTTTTTGATGCCCCATTATGAATCTAAGTTTTAATTATAACTAACAATACGAAAAATATGAAAAATACGAAAAACAGATGTGGATGAACTTATCAAGGAATTTGTTAACCTGACCTCATGGATAAACTTGAACAACTTCGTCGTGGTGCTTTGGCCGGTGCCACTCGCTTGGTTTTATCGGAAGGCTTGACTGAGTTTCCGCGCGAAATCTTTACCCTGGCCGATACGCTTGAGTATTTGGACTTGTCAGGCAACGCATTAACCAGCCTGCCAGAGGATTTTGCTCGGCTGCACCGCTTGCAGGTGCTGTTTTGTGCGGGCAATCGGTTTACTGAATTGCCAGTGGTGTTGGGGCAATGCCAGAGCTTGAGCATGATTGGATTTCGGTCTAATCAGATCTCAACGATTCAGGCAGCGGCCTTACCGCCTAAGTTGCGTTGGCTAATTTTGATGGGTAATCAGCTGAATGCGCTGCCACCTGAAATTGGCGCGTGCCGCGAACTGCAAAAGGTGGCGTTGGCTGGCAATTTGTTGACGACGTTACCGGTCGAGATGGCGAAGTGCACCAAGCTTGAGTTATTGCGGATTGGTGCAAATCGTTTTGAGGTGCTGCCTGAGTGGTTGTTGAGTATGCCAAGGCTGTCGTGGCTGGGGTATTCGGGTAATCCGGTTTGTGCAGAGGCTGAAGCCCGAGCCTTGTCGGGGCAAGTCACCCTGACACAAATCCCCTGGGCCAGCCTTCAACTAAAACAAAAGCTTGGTGAAGGCGCCTCGGGCGTTATTTATCAGGCTGCGCTGGCGGATGCCTCGCGAGAAGTTGCAGTCAAGGTCTTTAAGGGGGCATTGACGAGTGATGGCTTGCCACACAGCGAGATTGCCGCTTATGTCAGCGCTGGCTCGCATCCCTATCTCATTAACCTGCTTGGTAAGGTGACCGACCATCCAGACGGGACTCAAGCCCTGATCATGCAACTCATTGATCCAAGTTATCGCAATTTGGCAGCCCCGCCAAGCTTGCAGTCTTGCACCCGTGACGTGTATGCCGATGGCCTGCGTTTTAGTTTGCACGACGCGCTACATGTGGCGTGCGGGGTAGCAAGCTTGGCGCGTCAGTTGCATAGTCGTGGGCTGACGCATGGTGATCTGTATGCACACAATACTTTAATTGGTGCTGAGGGCCATGCGGTGTTGGGTGATTTTGGTGCGGCGGCTTTTTACGATCGAAGTGATCTGGTCGTTGCGCAGGCGCTTGAGCAGATAGAAGTTCGTGCGTTTGGCTGTTTGTTTGAAGAGTTACTTGAGCGGGTAGAACTTGAAGCAGACGTTACCGAAAAGCATCGTACCGCCTTGCAGGCGGCGACTGTGTTGTGTGCTGAGTGCCTAGAATCTGTGGTGTTGAAGCGACCAATGTTTGCTGCAATAGAGGAAGCTCTGATTGGTCTTTTAGCTGGCAGTGAGGCAATCTAGGGGATTTTCGCTAGGCCGACAAGATGCTCTTCGTATTGATGCCGACTCATTGGACAATCGATTAAATTCAGAAAATCAATCTTCGATAAATAGAGCTGACGAGCCATTTGTTGCAAAATGTAACTAGAAACCTCTCGGGTTCCATGACTAGTTTTCGTTTTCACAGCAGTTTTCTTACCATCGCAAGAATGATAGACAAAAAAATGGTGATGAGACTCAGTTCGTTGAAAACCTTTATTGACGAGCCCGCGCTCAATATCACGCTGTTTACGCGGCATGGTTAAGTTCCTTGAAGGCTTCGCACAGCGATTTCTTTAATTGCCTGGCAGAAATCGACAGTACATCGGAGTCTGCAGTCGCGTACTCGCTCCATAAAACAGGGATGACTTCTTCAAGCTCTTTAAGAAGCTCATCGCGGGTTTGAGCGAATACGTCGATACCCAAAGTAGGATCAATAATGAAAAAAGCATCATTTTTTTCATCAAACGTGGGATGAAAAACCAATGGTAGCTTGCTGAGCAACTTGCCACTAGGTAACGCCACCTCTTGAATAAAGATGGGTTCTAGAGATGTCGAACGTGTGTTGATACTCACTTTAGAACCTGAAACGGTGTGTTTGAACGTGATGGGTGTCGGCAGCGCGGTGATCGAGAAGTCTATCGTCATTTGCGGATGGGCGCATTAAACATGCGCCAAAAGTGAGTGATTACTGGGCTCGCAATTATCCGCTAAAGTGAAAATCATGTCTTTAAAAAACGGATCTAAATATCCCACTCAATTCAATACCCAAACAACCTTGCCGGATTGTCGGCAAGAATCAATTTTCGCACGCCCTCATCATTCGTCCAGCGCGCTAACAAATTGAACAACTCAATCGAACTATTCTCACCAAACGACAGATGTGGATAATCGCTGCCCCAGATGATGCGATCAGGCGCGGTTTTGATCAGTGCTTGGGCGAGCGCGTCGGCATCAGAAAAGTGAGGCACTTTAGACATGCGATAGGTACCGGTGAACTTGACGTAGGCTTTGCGATCGCCATAGTTCATCAGCTCGAGCAAGGCTTTAAAGCCGGGCGCCTCAGGGCCGTCTTTGGCAAGATTCATACCCATGTGCGCCATTGAAAACGGTACGGGTAGCGTCTTCATCAAGGGGATCATTTCTGTCGTGAGCCAACCTGGTAGCAAGAAATCAAGGTGCCAGCCCAGCTCTTTACAACGCGCGGCGATATGCTCGATACGTGGCTGCATTTTTTTCGATAAGCCGGGCTCGTAGGGATGAATCGGGCTGTAGTTGATGCGTACCCCACGCACGCCCAGCGCGTCCATCTCAGCCAACATTGAATCAGGTGCCTCTTCATCAATATCAACGATGCCGCGTGATTGGGTGATGCCAACTTCGCGCATGGCGTCGAGCATGCAACTGTTGTCGCGACCGTAGGCGCTTGGTTGCACAAACACATAACGCGTGAGGCCAAGGTGTTTGGCTAACTGTAGATATTCAGACAGAGGTGCGAGTGGTGGCGCGTAGCGCAGTTGATCAGAGCCATATGGGTATTTGTCTGCCGGGCCGAACACATGAAAGTGTGCGTCGCAGGCGTTAGCAGGGGCAGTAAAGGCAACTTTTTCGTTTAAATCAAAAGACACGAGTGGGGCTCCGAAGTGTAAGGGATCAGGCAATTATGAATTAGGTAGAAATCAATTACTTTTTCATCGCACCGATCAGTTCTCTTAGCGCCGTGGCATCTTTGTTAGCCGCAGCAGCGAGGTAGGCAGTATCGTTGCCCGCAATTAAAAATTTAGCACCCAGTTCAATCAGCTGCGTTTGCAATTCTGTGTCGCCACGAATGCCGCCAATACCCATTGCGATGTTATGTTTTTTACAAGCCTTAGCAACCGTCTGATAGGCCTCAAGAAGCTTGGGATGGCGCAGCTGCCCTGGGATGCCCATTTCAGTGCAAAGATCATTTGAGCCGATCAACAGCATATCGACGCCGGGTATCGCAGCGATGGCCTCGGCGTTGGCAATACCTTCGGGTGTTTCAAGCATGATGATGACCATGGTGTCGGCGTTACCCGACTCGTTGACTTTGGCGAGTGGCATCGCTTTGTAAGCGGTGGCAGGCCCTGCGCCCATGATCGAGCGGTGCCCAAGCGGTGGGTACTTGGCATACGAGACAATGCTGCGCGCTTGCTCGGGGGTGTTGACGTGCGGCAGAATCACGCCTTGCGCTCCACCATCCAGCACGCGCGAGATATCTTGTCCAAGATGGCCAGGCACGCGCACCAGTGCGGTGACGCCATAGGCGATGGCGGTGATGCAAATAGCTGAGGTCGTGTCAAAGCCGATTGGGCTGTGTTCCATATCCACATACAAGCAATCAAACCCGGCCGCCCCTACCAAGGGGCCAATGTCAACCGTGCGCGATTGGCGCAAGCCAATACATAAAGAGACCTCGCCAGCGGAGAGGCGTGCTTTAAGTTTGTTTTCCATCTGAAGTGACCTTTAGGCGAATGTAGATTAACGCGTGCAATAAATTTTGGGAGTCAGTATCTGCTAAAAAGCGGACGTTCATTTCTAGGATAACCAATCGCAATTTGCAGACAATGCATTCAGCGAAGTCATCTGTGATGTTGTCAGGAGGAGGATAGCGCTATTCGAACGTCGTATTCGTCGCGTGTTGTTGCGAGTCGAAAATGATTGTCGTTGAACTGTCGCTATTCGGGCTTGATCTTCGCGCGCGTAATCACTTCAGACCACAGCGTCGTCTCACTTTGTACCATCTTGGTGAACGTGGCGGGCGAGGTTGAGATGGCCCGTACACCAGTCGCCGCAAACACCTCAACAACTTTTGGCGTGGCCACAGCTTTGACGATCTCTTTTTGCATGCGGTCAATGATTGCAGGTGGGGTGCCGGCAGGTGCCATCATGCCAAACCAATACATCATCTTGTAGCTTGAAAAGCCTGCCTCAGAAAACGTGGGTACGTTCGGCATGTTGGGATGGCGTTTTTCGCTGCTGACGGCTAAGCCAAGCAGACGATTATCCTTAATGTAGGCGCTTGCGGTGCCGACGCTACTGATGGCAATGTCGACCCGATCAGCAGCCACTTCCATCAAGGCCGGGGCAATGCCTTTGAAGGGCACGTGCACAAGTTGTAGCTTGTTTTGTAATAAAAAGGCTTCCATCGCCAATTGGGCTGACGAGCCTTGTCCGCCTGACCCAAAGGTTAAGCCGCCAGGGGTGCTGCGTGCCAGCTCAACGACCTCTTTTAATGTTTTCGCAGCCAAACCCGGGCGACCCACTAAAACCGCGGGGGCGTCGGCAAGTAACGACACCTGCACCAGGTCTTTAGGCGAATAGGGCAGTTTTTCATATAGTGCCGACGACACTGCAAACGAGTTGTCGGTGACTAAAAAGGTGTAGCCATCAGGGGCTGCTTTAGCAACTAGGTCAGTGCCAAGGGTGCTGCCTGCGCCACCTTTTGTTTCAACAATAATGGGCTGCCCGAGCTTGGTTGAAAGTTCGGCCCCGACGGTACGCGCGGCAATGTCTGTAAACGATCCCGCGCCAAAGGGCACGACAATACGAATCGGCTTGGTTGGCCACGCAGGGGTAGCCGGGCTCGAGGCGACCGTTGTGTTTGCGAGGCCGGCGGGGGAGGTTTGTTGGGCGACGGCGAGCAGGGGCGCAAGCAAGAGTGCGCCAACGGTCAGCAGTGCTTTGCCAGAAAAAGTGTGAATCATGGGGTTATCCCGTGTTTTTTTGTAGTTCTGATACTCTGCGATTTTGTGCGTTTGGTGCAGCTTTGTCTATTCATGTGAACCCTAATAAGACGGTTGTTTTGGTCGTGGGCCTGGTGCTTTTGGGTGTTTGTCTTCGCCTGTATGGCCTTGAGCACAAAATCGTTTGGCATGACGAGGTGGCAACCCGAGTACTAGCGGCGGGCGCAACGATGGCAGCGCAAATGCAGGGCTTATACAACGGCCAGGTCGTAGCGGTGAGCCAAGTGCTGCAGTACCAACAAGTGCAGCACGCGACGTCGGTGCTCACGCTAATCGGGGATCTGGCACGCCATGATCCGCAGCATCCCCCTCTTTACTACCTGCTGGCCAAAGTCTGGGTCGACCTTTGGGGTGACTCGGTGTATGTCTTACGCACACTCTCGGTACTGTTCAGCGCACTGAGCTTACTGGCGACGTACTGGCTGCTGCGTGAACTGGCAGCAAGTCGTCGGGCGGCGGCGCTGGCGCTGTTGTTGATGTGTGTATCGCCTCTGTTCATTTTGTATGGCCAAGAGGCGCGCGAATATGCCTTCTGGTCGCTTGCCTTATTGTTATCTAGCGCGGCGCTGTTACGTGCCATGCGTTTAAGTGCAGAGTCTGTGTCGACAGCGCGGCGCGCCTGGCTGCTCTACGGGTGTTGCCTGTTGGTGGCTGTCTATACGTCACTATCAACCGTGGCTTTAATACTGGTTCAGGTTTTATATGTCGCCTTCGTGACGCGTTTGCAATGGACGCGTGCCTTGTACGGCTTTATCGTGAGCCTGAGCACCGTTGGCTTACTGTTCTTACCCTGGGCGTTGAACTTGCTGCGAAACTTTGACGCCTTTAGTGCCTCGATGGCCTGGTCGTCGGTGATTGTGATCCCTCGCACCGCCGTACTTAGAATCTTATCGTTGAACGTCACACGCAATGTCTTTGATTTTTGGCCAGACGTGATGCAAGACCAGTGGTTGCCCATTGCGGCCTCTGTGGCTTGCACCACTGCCGTCGTCTGCGCGGCGGTGTGGGTATTGAGAAATACCCGGCGCGAGACGCGACTCTATCTTTTGTTGTTGCTCGTGCTGCCAACTGCAATGTTATTGGTGCCCGATTTATTGTTTGGAGGGATTCGCTCATCAAACGCGCGCTATTTGATGCCTGTGTGGTTGGGCGTGATTGCGGTGTTGGCGCTTGCGCTGGACCGGGCGTTCTCGCACGTGAGTGTGGTTTCGGTATCTGAGCGCTTGCGCGGCCGTAACCGCGTGTGCAGCCGTCACGGCGTACTAAAAGTTTTGGTTTGGTTGAGCGTATTGTGTCTGGTCGTGTTGGCGCTGGCCACCAATATCAGGCATGCACGGCAGCAAGCCCCATGGACCAAATCGCTGAGTATCAGCTTGCCTGAGGTGGCTCAGATCATCAATCAATCGGCAAGCCCCTTGATTGTGGGCAACCAAGAACGACATCATCCCGGCAATCTGTTTGCCTTGGCAAATATATTAAAGCCCGAGGCTAAGTTGCAGCTCGTACCGATTGCACAGGAGTCGACTTGGAGGCTGCCGGAGCACCACGGCGCTGTGTACTTATATAGCCCGACTGATCAGTTTCGCCACGCACTAGAAAAAAATAATCAGGTGAAGACAATACTTGTCTTCGAGGATTTATTTTTGCAATTGTGGAAAGTTGAAGATTAATTATCTCTGCAACTGCAATTGTGGAAAGTTGAAGATTGATTACCTCCGTAACCAAGGTGCAGACTGTCGCCAGTCAGCCTCGCTACCCCACCATTTCAAAGAACCAAAAAAATCCATCAGACGCTTTTGTGGCGGGGGTACCCATTGTGAAATCGTTACAGACTTTAATTCAGAGCCCATCGAGTCGCGGGTAGGAGAGAATTTTCCGGCAAGCTCTTCACTGCAGATCGGCCAGGTGTTGACGTGAAAGCGCATTGGTAATTTTGGAATTGGGGTAGGGGCGCCGGCTTTGCGCACGTGAATCAGTTTGTCATCGACAAACCAGCGAATTTCATCGGGCTCCCATTCGATCGCGTAACGATGAAACTCGAGTGAAGCATCAAAGCCAAGGTCAATCACAACAGGGGTGCCACGTAAACCGTAGTTATATGTATCGCCAGGTTGCCCTGGATTATAAAAAACGTTGAGCAAGATCTTAGTGGTGTCGTTGCCTAAAAATTCGGCATCGATCTCTTGCCAGGGATCAAAGCGGTATAGAAAAAAACTTGACACCACGCCGGGCTCTTTAGTGGGCTTGAAGACAGTTTCGAAACGACCAAACTTAAAGTGAGCCTCTGGGGTGTCTTTGGTGGTGAGGTCGGCGGCGGTGTAAGCACGGTCTTGTGCGGCCTGGCGTTCGATGTTGAGCTTGACCCCGCCCTCGGGCATTTGCACGATATTGTTCGGAGAAAACACGGCCTGATTACAAAAGAACGTGGTATCCATCCGATCCCAGTAGGTTGAGTCGATGGTTTTGAAGGCATCGGTGCGTAGCGCTTTGAAGTTGCCTGAGCGACTACCTGTCATAGGGGCAGCGCTCGGTGTCTGCGTGCAATAGCTCGAGTCTTTTTTGAAAGGGACGATCCAAGGGTCGGTATCAAACTGTTGTGCCGCGCAGGCGACTGGTGCCGCGGGGAGCGAACTGCTTGGTCGATACAGCACGCCAACAGCAAAAATCACTAAACCGAAAAAGAGTGCGGGCCGAAGCATGGTGGGAATCCCAGAAAAAAAGGTCGTAGCGGAGAGAGCCACGCCAGCGAGTGTTGCGGTGCGTAAAGTGGTTGCAGTGGGGGTGTGAATCGTGGTGGTGAGACTCTCAGCGGGGGGTGCTGCGTGATGGTGCGCACGAGACACAGCACGCCAGCGATTTTGCCCTGTCAGGCAATCTAACAGGCCAAGCAAGATGCCTGCGATATCTAGGTAGAAAGCCACCGGGTAGGTGACCACGCTTTTAATCACGGTGCGTGGAGTCGCCTGGCTAAAGCCCACTAAGCCCGCTAATAAAACAATGATGGGCGCGCACAGACCAATAAGCCCGATGACTTGCACCGCGCCATGAATAGGTAAAGCTGCGCGAGACAGGTCGCCAACAAGGGCGGCATGCAGGACGTTCATGAGTACGATCAACGCCGGCGCAAACCAAGCCCAAAGCAGCAACACTTCAAGCATACGCGTTGCAGCTTGCCTTGTGCGTTGAGTACTGGCGATGCCTAGCGCCACGATCAAACTTGCGCTTAAGGCTGTGGCTTGTGAAAGCCACGACAACTCGTTGAAAAAATACACGCCAATCAGTGCATGCAAAATAAACACCCCAAGCACGATTAAATAATGGGTGCCGTGAAATAGAAACTGAAGTCGATCTTTCGCACGAACGGGTGCGTCAGGTAGCAGTGACAGGTGTTTAAAAAAAGCGGTTGTGTGGCCGCTGGCCCAGCGTCTGCGCCGTGCTAAAAAACTGTACAAATCGGGTGAGGTTTCTTCGCGCGACCCACTGTCGCGATTGGCCACAACCTTGAGCCCGCGCATGAACAGGCTATAGCTCAAATCAATATCTTCAGTGATGCAATGGGTGAGGGGCGACGACTTTAAGAGCGCGGTGCGCATGACTGCCGTGGTACCAGTAAAAAAGACAGTCAGACCGAGCCGCGTAAATGCTGAGTTAAAGAGTTCGCAACCGACGTGTTGATGCAACGAATCCCAAAAGCTGAAAAAGCCCTTTGCCTGTAAAGGCTGTCGACGACCTTGAACAATCGCTGCAGGTTGCTCGTTTAACAAAATGATAGAAGTACGCAGCCAATCGGCTTGCGCTTGATGGTCACAATCCAGGATCGCCACATAGGGCGTATCAAGTTGCGTAACAAGCCAGTTGATTTTTTCGCTTTTGGGGTCGACGCCTGCCAGCGCTAAATATAGGGTTTTATTGCCGCGTGTGCTGAGTGTGTAAATAGGCGTAGTGCCGACGAGTGTGCCTGTTGTGAGGATCGCGTCGAGTTGCGCGACGACAGAGCGTTCTTGTCGTTGTATAAACAGTTGCCGTAAGAAGGGGATTGAGGTGTCGTGACTGTCGTTGACGAGCAGATAGATATCGACCGGGCCCGCGTGATCTTGCGCGAGCAGCGACTCAAGCGCGGCGATGGCAAGTGCGCCCTCGTTGCGCGCGGGCACCAGTACCGAGATCGGCTCTTGCCCGCCCAACGCGAAGTCACGCGGGCTGACACGACGTGTCAAAAAAACAAGGCCACAAAAATAATGCCCGAGCGCATAGGCTGCGAGCAATAGGTCGAAGACGGTGCAAAAGGCTAAAAGAATGGTCACGCGGGCAAGGTCTGATACGACGCTCGAGCAAGCGTCAACAGCAAGCGTTATACAACATTCCTTGCCAAAATAACGACTAACTCCTCAGGGAGGTCAGGATACCTGTTTGCCCAAGCGCCTAAAGCGTCTTGTGCGCCTGCTGACTGGGTCTGTCAAGTTAGGCCTCAATCAGCTGCCCCCAGATGACGAGGTTGGTTGTCGAACTCGCCCTGAGGGATGTGAGACTAGCGTTCGTCTTGGAAAGCCTTATTTGTTTAAAGGTTGCAGCGGGATGGGGGTGCCATCTGGCAACGGAATCTTTGCGGTGTTCAAGAACATTGCCACCATGCTGTAGTAGCCCGTCAGCGCCAGGGCATCTAACACGCCCGCGCGACCAAAAAACTTGGCGGCTTGCTCATAGATGGCATCGCTTGGCTCACCATTAGCAAGCGACTCTTTAGCCAGCAAATGTAAGGTGTTTTGCTCGGCGGTCATATTGGGCGGCGTTTGGCCGAGCGCCAGTGCCTTGATGATGCCATCGGCTAAATCGGTCGTGCTGCGGGCGATACGTTCGTGCGCAAACCATTCGTACTGGCAGTTCCAGTGACGGGCGACGGTCAGCACAATCAGTTCGATGTGAGCCAGGCTTAACGTGTTGCCATAGCGCAGGTGTTCGCCTAACTGCTGCACGCGATCGGCTAACTCAGGGTTATGAATCAAGGCTAAAAAAGGGCCGCGAATGCCGCCGCGTGGTCCGCCAGCAATGGCTGCGGCCACCTCTTTCTGGCGTGCGCTCATTTCTTCGGGGGTCAAAATTGGAAAGCGAACAGGTTGAGCTTGGCTCATGGTGGTCTCCAGAATAAAGTTGTAGTTTGGCACCAACGTAATGCTGGGCAGGCTTTGTGTCAAGCGATCAAGAGGTTATGGCTGAAATTAGAGCCGCATTAGATTACAGTAACGAAAGCGATAAAAAACAACAAGACTTTGCATTACTGAGACAGCCATGACCCCGTACGCCAGTTTGTTTTCTCCTCTTGAATTAGCAGGCAGACGCTTGCGTAATCGGATTGTGCATCCGTCGATGACCACCGTGACCGGTGCTGATGGGCGTGCCACTGACCGTCTGATTCAGTATCACCTGAATCGCGCCCGCGGTGGCGCGGCGATGTTGGTGACTGAGCCTCTTGCGGTGGCGCCGCATCAAAAGGTTGCGACCCGTGTGCGTGCCTGGAACGCGCATGCCGAAGAGAGCCTGACGCGTTGGGCCAAAGCGGTTGAAGCTGAAGACTGCAGACTCATTGCGCAAATACAAGATGCTGGGCGCGGGCGTCATGCCCCCGGTCGAAATTACGAAGCTATCGGCGCCTCGCCTTTACCCGATGACATTAGCTGGACGATGCCGCATGTCTTGTCGGCCGACGAGATCTCGACTTTGTTGGGTCATTTTGTTGAGTCAGCCGCGCGGGTGAAGCGCTGTGGCTTTAGCGGGGTTGAATTTTCGGCGGGCCACGGGCATTTGTTTCATCAGTTTATGTCGGCCTACTCGAACACACGCACCGATGCCTATGGTGGCGGTTTTGAAAACCGCATGCGCTTGGTGCTTGAGATGATCAAGCTCGTACGTGAACGGGTCGGGACTGATTTTATTTTGGGAATCAAGTTGCCGAGCAACGATGGCATAGAAGGCAGTATTGATCATGCGGCCGCCGCAAAAATCGCGACTCGCGTGACGCAGACAGGCTTGATCGATTATGTTTGCTTTGCCCAAGGCGCGCATTCCAGAACGCTCGAACTGCATATCCCTGATGCGAATAAAGAGCGCAATCCTTATGCGCCGACCTTGAAGGCCTTGAAGGCGTCGGTGGGTCAGGTGCCAGTGATGGCACTGGGTCGTATCAATGACCCCGCGCAGGCAGATGCCATTATTGAGCAGGGCGAGGCTGAGTTGGTGGGGATTGGGCGAGCACTGATCACGGATGCGGCCTGGTCGCGTAAAGCACAGTTGGGCCAAGCGTCGCGTATTCGTTATTGCGTGGGTGGCAATACCTGCTGGAAAACAATCGTCGCTCATGCACCAATCGCTTGCGATAACAATCCGCGAGTGGCGATGCCCGATGAGCTTGACGAAGTGTTCACGCCCGTAGCGGTCAAAAAGCGGGTGGTAGTGGTGGGCAGCGGTATTGCAGGGCTTGAAGCGGCCTGGATCGCTGCTGCACGTGGGCATGACGTGACACTGTTGAGCCGCGCCTCAGAGATGGGTGGCAAAGTGCGTCAACTGGTGTCCTTACCTGGTGGCGAGGATTTGAGCAGCATTTACGATTATCAGTATGTGGAGGGGGCGCGTGTAGGCGTTGACTATCAGCTCAATCAAGACGCAACGCCTGAGACGATTTTGCACTATAAGCCCGAGGTGGTGGTGCTTGCCACAGGCTCAACAATGATTTGGCCGCGCATGTTGCCTGAGGCCTTGCGCCAAGAGGGTTGGATCCCTGACTTGCGTCGCGCCATGAGCGAACTTGACGGCGTGACACAGCGACAATCAGGGACTGCGGTGATTTTGGATATGGATCACACCGAAGGCACTTATGCAGCGGCTGAGCGCCTGCACACCCTGTTTGATCGCGTTGTGGTGATGACCCCGCGCGCAACGATTGCCGATGAGGTCGCACTGGTGACGCGTCAAGGCATCTATCGAAGGTTTCATGAAAAAGATATCAACGTGCTCTATGCGGTCGAACCGCGCTGGACTGACACCTTTGAAAATGAAGCGACGCTGCAGTACGTCAGTATTTATGGCGGTGCTTTAAAAGGCATCGAAAACGTGGCGTTCTTTGCCTACTCAACACCCAGACAACCCAATGATGAGTTGGCTGCGCCACTCAAAGCCGCGGGTATCGAGGTGAATTTAATTGGTGATTGCCGTGCGGCAAGAAACATTCTTGCCGCGACTGCTGAGGGCGACGCAATCGGCCGCGCGCTTTAAGAATTGAAGCGCCGGCTTCGCTTGTTGCTCAAGCGTGGTCTGCTGAGTTGCCTGACTTAAAACGCGCCGCTGAATTGGTCTAGCAACCTTCAGCTGTTACGCGGTCACCGGCGGGCGCACCGTAATCGAGTGCGCGGGCCGATCGGCCGCATACTGCGTCGGACGCCAGTGCAGGGTACGTAACTCACCAAACTCGTGCGGCAAACGCTGCCATTGATTGCCGCCATCAGTGCTGCGAAACAGTTGCCCCAAGTTTGTGTAGGTAAACAATAGTTGAGAATCATGTGGATGGGTCGCCACAGCCCACGGGGTGCTATTCAAGTTGCCAGGCAACGTCAGCTTATGCCACGTATACCCATAATCCTGACTGCGCCACAATTGGCCTGTGCTGCCGGGCGGCCCATTACCATTCGTTAAAAATATGACTGAATCGTTGCTAGGCTGCACGGTGATGCCGCGGGTGTATTGCCAAGGTGAGTCTAATAAAACGAACACCCAAGTTTCACCGTTATCAACACTGCGATGCAGGCCGCGGTTGGTGGTAGCGTAAAGAATCTTTTGCCCAGAGGCATTGTGCACAATTGCGATGCCATGCATATCGCAGGATACAAGCCCCTCTGTTTTAAGCTGCCAGCTGTTGCCGCGGTCAAGACTGCGATATACGCCACCGATTTCAACCACAGCCCAGATGGTGTTGTGCTCGAGCGGATCAAACAAGATCTGTGTGACCCGTGTGGG
>CAMDEF010000044.1 GCA_945895265.1 Bordetella parapertussis
TCAAAGGTACGTAACAACACTGCTGAAAACAACACCAAAATTGCCCAGCCAAGAATCTGTAACCACGTCGGCAACAGCGGCGTCACCATCCACCACGCGGTCGCAAACAACAACACGCCAAAAAACTGTTTGACACCTTCCATCCAAGTGCCCATGCGTGGCATTAGTTTTCCGGCTGACGCACCCATTACCAACAAGGGCACTCCCATTCCCCAAGCCATCGCAAACAACGCTGAGCCGCCCAACAACACATCACCTGTTTGCGAAATATAAAGCAAGGCTCCTGCGAGCGGTGCGGCCACACAAGGGCCCACGATTAACGCAGACAGCGCACCCATTAAGGCTGCGGCCCCAACGCGACCGCCCAAAATAGAATTGTTTTTAACGCTCAGCTTAGTTTGAATACTTGACGGCATTTGAAACGTAAAGACGTCAAACATTGATAGTGCCAAGGTTGCCAGTAACAACGCAAACAACGCCAGCACCCAAGGCGTTTGCAACCACGCCGCCAACCCCGCTCCGCTTAACCCCGCCGCGACACCAAGCGCTGTATAGACAACAGACATGCCGCCCACATAGGCAACAGCCAGCAGCGTACCGCGCGCGCGCGACACATGATGTTGCTCACCCACGAGCAGCACAGACAAGATCGGTACCATTGGTAGGACGCAAGGCGTTAAGGCCAACAGAAGCCCTAAGACGAAAAACAGCAACACAATTTCAAATAACCGCGTCGAGCTCAAGAGCTCGGCTAAGGTCAAATCATTGTCAGCGAACACGAGTTCGCGCCACTGCCCGTCAAGCAGGCGATCAAACAGGCTTGGGGTGGCTGGAGCAATGAGTTTGAAGCCTGGAGAGTTTGCCAGAGTGCTCACGCTCACAAAAAAATCCATGGGGGGATAACAGAGCCCCGCACTCGCACAGCCTTGCCCGATGAGTTTTATTTTTAGTGCTTGCTCTGGTGTACTTGTCGATGCTTGAGGGGCGGCTGTCAGCGGCAGAAGGATCTCAATATCTTTAAAGTACAGCTCCATCTCCTTGTTAAATGTTGGATCGTATTTAACCTGTCCCTTCGGAAAAACTGGAGCACCGAGGGTGAGTGCCGGCGTTTCAGCGACAAATTCAAACCGCTCGCGGTACATGTAATAACCGGGGGCGATTTTGAACTTAAGACTCAAAGTATTTTTTTCTGGGCCAACCACTTCTGCCCGCAAGACAAAGGCCTTTTCCGGGTCTAAAAAGCCATCCCCTGCAGCCTGCGCAGGCGAAGCGGCGAACAACGCCAACGCCGTGACAAGCAGTGCAACGAAGGCAGATGCCTTTGCAAACCGCGCTAGCAATTGCTTCACCCTAGCGCCTTTGTTGTTTGTTGCTGTACCCAAGTCAGGTAGGGTGCGTGCCCGCCACTCGTAGGCAACACCAGTGCCTCTGGTAGCTCATAGGGATGCAGCGCGATGAGTCGCTCAATTAACAACGCTTGCTGCGCATAGGTTGTTTTGATCGCGACTGGGATCTCTTCGGACTCGTGCATCGTTGACTCCCACTCATAAAGCGACAATACGGGAGATCCAATATTAATGCACGCGGCCAGACCTTCAGCCAGTAATTGTCGGGCAATCGTCTTTGCACAATCAAGATCAGGGGTATTCGTCAATACAAGTACGACTTCATCTGGTTGCATTTGAGCACCCTCTTTTGTCAGCCCGAAAGACAAAAAGCCTCGGTGAGGAGGCTTTTCTATTCAATTCAAGCGAGCATTTATTCGGCCGAGTCTTCAACCACTTCGTCAGCAACGAGTGGGCGGTCGACGAGCTCCATGAACGCCATGGGTGCGTTGTCGCCTTGACGGAAACCCATTTTCAACACACGGGTGTAACCGCCATTACGCGCGGCATAACGGGGACCGATTTCTGCAAACAACTTCAGAACGATTTCACGGTCGCGAAGACGAGCAAACGCAAGACGCTTGTTTGCAAGCGTTGGGGTTTTACCCATATTGATCAGTGGTTCAACGATACGACGCAACTCTTTTGCCTTGGGCAAAGTTGTTTTGATCGCTTCGTGAGTTAGTAGGGCAACTGCCATATTGCGAAACATCGCAAGGCGGTGGCTGCTAGTGCGGTTTAGTTTGCGTAGACCGTGGCCGTGGCGCATGGTGATATCCTTATTGAATCTATTAAGAGTATTTCTACTCGAGTGGTTTCAGCTCTTCTATCAATCAATATTGTTTAGAACAAACAACTTTAATTGCGGGCCGGTTTTAAAAAATGATGTTGCTTATGGCTTGTTGGCTTAACCTAAAGAGAAATCAACAAGACCATTCACTACAAAAAACTCAAATTACCGTAACGAGGCAGTGACGGCAACCAAGCCGTCACTCGCGACCAATTAAGGACGCTCAAGACCCATTGGTGGCCAGTTGTCTAGTTTCATACCAAGCGTCAAGCCGCGAGCGGCCAACACTTCTTTAATTTCGTTCAGTGACTTGCGACCCAGGTTAGGTGTCTTCAACAACTCGTTTTCTGAGCGCTGAATCAAATCGCCGATGTAATAAATGTTTTCAGCTTTGAGGCAGTTAGCCGAACGCACGGTCAACTCGAGGTCGTCGACTGGACGCAACAGCACTGGGTCAATTTGTGGCGCACCGCGGTTTGGCGCTTCGTACGAATCGCCAGCACCTTCAAGCGCAGCAAAGACCGAAATTTGATCCATCAAAATGCGAGCCGATTGGCGCACAGCTTCTTCTGGGCTGATGACGCCGTTTGTTTCAACATCAAGCACGAGTTTGTCGAGATCGGTACGCTGTTCAACGCGAGCATTTTCAACAGAGTAGCTGACACGGCGCACTGGGCTAAATGATGCATCCAGCACGATACGACCAATCGTATGGGCGCGATCGTCGATCAGTGCGCGCACATTGCCTGGCACATAACCACGGCCCTTCTCAACCTTGACATGCATTTCGAGCTTACCGTTTTCGGTGAGCGTAGCGATCACGTGATTTGGGTTCACGATTTCAACATCATGTGGCAATTCAATGTCCGACGCGAGTACTGGGCCTGCGCCTTGCTTGCGCAAAACTAAGGTGAGCTCATCGCGGCTGTGTAATTTAAACACCACGCCTTTCAAGTTCAACAAAATATCAACAACGTCTTCACGCACACCAGGGATCGTTGAGTATTCATGAACCACGCCTGTGATTTGTACTTCGGTTGGCGCGTAGCCAGTCATCGAAGACAACAAAATACGACGCAACGCATTACCTAGGGTGTGGCCATAGCCGCGCTCAAAGGGCTCCATGATGATTTTTGCATGGTGCGTGCCGACGGGTTCAACTTCAATCGAACGGGGCTTCAGAAAACTTTGTGACATTTCTATGATTCCTTTTCAATACCCTCGGCTCATTACACCGATAAGGCTGATGGATAGACACTGCTAGACGGGCTTGCGGCAGTTAAGCGCAAGCCCTGGCTATGCTTAGCGTGAATACAGCTCGACAACCATTGATTCGTTGATATCACGTGCGACATCAGCGCGATCAGGAGCCTGTTTAAAGGTTCCCACTAGCTTAACGGTGTCAACTTCAACCCATTGTGGGATGCCGTTGCCGGTCGCCAATACCAGTGACTCAGCAATACGTGCCTGACCTTTGGCTTTTTCGCGAATTCCAACGATGTCACCAGCTTTGATGATCATTGACGGAATATCTGCTGTATGGCCATTCAACTGAATCGCACGATGTGCAACCAATTGACGGGCCTCAGCACGCGTTGAGCCAAAGCCCATGCGATACACCACGTTATCCAGACGCGACTCAAGCAACTGGATCAATTGCTCGCCAGTGTTGCCCTTGCGACGCTCAGCTTCTGCAAAGTATTTGCGAAACTGTTTTTCAAGCACGCCATACATGCGCTTGAGTTTTTGCTTTTCGCGCAGCTGCAAACCGTAATCAGACGTACGCGCGCCCGAAGTACGGCCATGCTGGCCAGGCTTAGAGTCAAGCTTGCACTTAGACTCGAGCGAGCGACGTGCGCTCTTTAAGAACAGATCAATACCCTCGCGGCGCGAGAGTTTGCATTTAGGACCAGTGTAACGGGCCATGTGGCTTCCCCTTAGATGCGACGACGCTTGGGTGGACGGCAGCCGTTGTGCGGTACGGGCGTGATATCGGCGATGCTCGAAATCTTGATGCCCAACGCATTCAACGCACGCACTGAAGATTCGCGACCTGGGCCTGGGCCCTTGATACGAACTTCAAGCGTCTTGATGCCGTATTCAATGGCCACTTTGCCTGCCGTTTCTGCTGCAACCTGCGCTGCAAACGGCGTCGACTTACGTGAACCCTTAAAGCCAGCACCACCTGACGTCGCCCACGACAGAGCATTGCCCTGACGATCGGTGATGGTGATGATAGTGTTGTTAAAGGATGCATGAACGTGCGCAATGCCGTCCGACACATTCTTTTTAACCTTTTTGCGAACGCGTGCTGCGCCGCCGGCAGAAGCTTTAGCCATCTTCTAATCCTTATTATTTCTTCAAACTTGCAGCAGCGCGACGCGGGCCCTTGCGGGTGCGAGCGTTGGTGCGAGTACGTTGACCGCGCACGGGCAAGCCGCGCTTGTGGCGCATGCCACGATAAGTACCCAGATCGATCAATCGCTTGATCGAGAGCTGCACTTCGCGACGCAGATCGCCCTCAACCGAGAACACACCTACGTGTTCACGGATGCGCTCGAGTTCTGCGTCGTTGAGATCCTTGACCTTTTTCGACAAGGGGACGCCAGCCGCTTCGCAAATTTTGCGAGCACGCGTGCGACCGATGCCAAAAATGGCGGTCAAACCAATTTCTGCGTGCTGATGCGGCGGAATGTTGATGCCAGCAATACGAGCCATGACTGTTCCTTGATGTATTAACCTTGACGCTGCTTGTGACGCGGCTCAATGCAGATTACCCGCACTACGCCGTGACGTTTAATAATTTTGCAGTTGCGGCAGATCCGCTTAACCGATGCCATTACTTTCATGGTTGCTTCCTGTTAATTTACGTAACCTAGCCGCTTATTTAGAGCGGAAAACGATTCTAGCGCGCGTTAAATCATAGGGGGTGAGTTCCACTGTGACCTTATCGCCCGGCAAAATCCGGATGTAGTGCATTCGCATCTTGCCTGAAATATGACCCAGTACGACATGGCCATTTTCTAACTTGACACGAAACGTTGCATTGGGGAGATTCTCTAGAATCTCACCTTGCATTTGAATGACGTCGTCCTTTGACATTACTCTCGCTTATCTCATTGGTAGATTCGCGCCCTTGAAGTTAGACTTCTTGAGCAGTGAATCGTACTGGTGTGACATCATGTAGGCTTGTACCTGTGCCATGAAATCCATCGTAACTACAACAATAATCAGCAAAGAGGTGCCACCAAAGTAAAACGGCACATTCCAACGCATGACTAAGAACTCTGGCAACAAACACACGATGGTGATGTACAGTGCGCCCGCCAAGGTCAAACGCATTAAAATCTTGTCAATAAAACGTGCTGTTTGTTCACCTGGCCGGATGCCCGGCACAAACGCACCACTTTTCTTTAAGTTATCTGCTGTTTCACGGCTGTTAAACACCAAGGCTGTATAAAAGAAACAGAAGAAAATAATTGCTGTGGCGTAAAGCGTAATGTATAGAGGCTGGCGTGGCGCTAACGCTGCAGCCAAATCACCTAACCAGCGCATGCCCTCTGTATTTGAGAACCAACTGGTGATCGTCGCTGGAAACAAAATAATCGACGACGCAAAAATTGGAGGAATCACACCGGCCATGTTGAGCTTCAAAGGCAAGTGCGATGTTTGACCACCGTACACCTTATTGCCAACTTGACGCTTAGCGTAGTTCACCGTGATCTTGCGCTGGCCACGTTCAACCAACACAACAAAACCTGTCACCAACACTACCAAGGCCACGATGAATAACGCAGATAAGGCCGACATCGCATTGGTGCGTACTAAGTCTAACAATCCGGCCAAGGCGCTAGGCAAGCCAGCAACAATACCGGCAAAAATCAAAATCGAGATCCCGTTACCCAAACCGCGCTCGGTAATCTGCTCACCCAGCCACATCACGAACATCGTGCCGGTCACTAAGGTGACGATTGTTGTCACTCGAAACAGCATGCCGGGATCGATCACTAGACCTGGCTGCGCCTCAAGCGCCACTGAGATACCAACAGCTTGTATTAAGGCTAGGCCAACGGTACCGTACCGTGTGTACTGCGTAATCTTGCGACGGCCAGCTTCACCATCTTTTTTAATGGCTTCTAGGGTTGGCACGACCACTGACATCAACTGCATGATGATCGATGCAGAAATGTAGGGCATGATCCCCAGGGCGAAGATAGAAAAGCGCTCGAGCGCACCGCCCGAAAACATATTGAACAAACCGAGAATTCCGCCTTCATTCTGGCGAAAGAGATCTGCCAACGCGTCTGGGTTGATACCGGGCACCGGGATGTGCGTGCCTAATCGATATACCACCAAGGCGAGAACCAAGAACACGAGACGGCGTTTTAGATCGCCGTAACGTGGTCCTGCTTTACCCTGAGGTTGTGCTGTTGCCATTCTTTATCCGTCTTAAGCGACTGTGCCACCGGCGGCTTCGATCGAAGCACGCGCGCCTGCTGTTGCACCAATACCTTTTAAGGTAATTTTGCGTGTCAACTCACCTGACTTAAACACTTTTGCGTAGCGTACTTGGGTACCTACCACGCCAGCTTGCTTCAAAACCTGAACATCGATTTCGTCAACAGGCAAGGCTTGCAAGTCTGACAAGCGGACTTGGGCATACAGATGGTCATCAAGTGTGACGAAGCCGCGCTTTGGCAAGCGGCGTTGCAAAGGCATTTGACCGCCCTCAAAGCCAACTTTATGAAAACCACCAGCACGCGAGCTTTGGCCTTTGTGACCACGACCAGCTGTTTTACCTAAACCCGAACCGATGCCACGACCGACACGACGCTTGTAGTGTGTCGAGCCTTCTGCTGGTTTGAGCGTATTCAATTGTGTAATAGACATCATGATCCCTTTCAGACTTCTGTCGCTGTCACGAGATAATCAACTTTATTGATCATTCCGCGCACTTCAGGCGTGTCTTTGAGTACTTTGGTGCTGTTGATCCGACGCAAACCCAGGCCACGCACTGTTTCGCGGTGGTCTTTTTTGCAACCAATGGTAGAACGCACCAAGGTGACTTTGACTTGTTTTTCAGCCATGACTTACCCCAAAATCTCTTCGACGGTTTTGCCGCGTTTAGCAGCAACTTCCGACGGGGTGAGAGACGCGCGCAAACCATTCAGTGTGGCACGAACCATGTTGTAGGGATTGCTTGAGCCGAGGCTTTTGGCCACAACGTTACGCACACCCATCACATCAAAAATCGCACGCATTGGGCCACCGGCGATCACGCCAGTACCTTCTGCTGCGGGTGAAATCAGTACGGTTGAGGCGCCATGCTTGCCCACAACGGTATGAAACAGAGTGCCGTTTTTCAAAGAGACCTTGAACAGTTCGCGACGCGCCTGTTCCATGGCTTTTTGAACTGCGACCGGCACTTCACGCGCCTTGCCTTTGCCCATTCCGACGCGGCCATCGCCATCGCCTACAACGGTCAAGGCAGCAAAGCTCATGGTACGACCACCCTTGACCACTTTACTGACGCGGTTGACCGCAATCATTTTCTCGCGAAGACCGTCATCCCGCTCTTCAGGACCGTTCTTACGTTGCTCTTTAGCCATTTTGACTGTTCCTCGCTTAAAACTTCAGACCGGCTTCACGCGCGGCATCGGCCAAGGCTTTTACACGGCCGTGGTAACGGAAACCCGAACGATCGAAAGCCACCAGTTCAATACCGGCTGCTTTGGCTTTTTCGGCCACACGCTTGCCAATCAAAGTGGCTGCAGCGGTGTTGCCGCCCAAGCCAGTTTGACCCGCGAGCTGTTGACGCACTTCAGCTTCAACAGTTGAGGCCGAAACCAAAATACGATCACCGTCAGGCGAAATAATGTTTGCGTAAATGTGCTGATTCGAGCGAAAAACCTGGAGGCGATTAACTCGCAACTCGGCGATTTTCTTGCGCGTCGGCACGGCACGACGCAAACGGGAAATTTTTTTGTCCATGATGTTTCCTTGTTTGCGCGATTATTTCTTCTTGGTTTCTTTGATGATGACATGCTCGTCAACATAACGAACGCCTTTGCCCTTGTAGGGCTCTGGCGGACGGTATGCACGAAGTTCTGCAGCCACCTGACCAACGACCTGCTTATTCGAGCCCTTTAAGACAATCTCTGTCTGTGTGGGGCATTCGGCTTTTACGCCAGCAGGCATCGCATGAATCACGTCATGCGAGAAACCAAGTTGTAATTTAACCGCGTCACCTTGGACTGCGGCACGATAGCCCACACCCACCAAGGTCAACTTGCGCTCAAAACCTTTGCTCACGCCAATAACCATATTGGCCACCAACGCACGAAGGGTACCTGACATTGCTTTGGCTTCACGTGAATCATTTGCAACGATAAACGACAGTTTGCCGCCATCTTCGTTAATGACCACATTGCCGGTTAGCGTCTGCGTCAATGTGCCCAGAGGACCTTTTACCGTGATCAGATCTGGCTTGATCGACGCTTCAACGCCCTTAGGGATTTCGACTGGATATTTTGCAATACGTGACATGGGGTTTTCTCCTTAAGCCACGTAGCACAAGACTTCGCCACCCACGCCATTGGCGCGAGCTTTGCGGTCAGTCATGACACCACGGGAAGTCGAGACAATTGCCACGCCTAAGCCGTTCATCACTTGTGGAATGCTGCCGTGACCTTTATAGATACGCAAGCCAGGGCGCGAGACGCGTTCAATGCGCTCGATCACTGGACGACCAGCGTAGTATTTCAGGGCGATTTCAAGTTCAGGCTTTTGGGCCGTACCTTTAATCTGAAAACCGTCAACATAACCTTCATCTTGAAGCACGGCAGCAATTGCTGCCTTTAGCTTAGAGGAGGGCATGGTCACCGTTGGTTTATCTACCTGCTGCGCATTACGAATGCGAGTCAGCATATCGGCGATTGGGTCGCTCATGCTCATGTTTTATTCTCCTACCAGCTAGCTTTGGTCATGCCGGGGATTTCACCCTTCATGGCCAATTCGCGTAGTTTCATACGGCCAAGGCCGAATTTGCGGAACACACCGCGTGAACGGCCAGTAATCGCGCAGCGGTTACGCTGACGAGTGGGGCTTGCATTGCGGGGCAACTGCTGCAATTTCAGCCGCGCCTCGTAACGATCTTCGTCGGATTTGGATGAATCATCGATGACGGATTTGAGGGCCGCACGCTTAGCAGCAAATTTCTCTGCTATTTTTACGCGCTTGACATCGCGATTAATCATTGAAAGTTTAGCCACGTCTGCGCCCCTTAGTTGCGGAACGGGAAGCTAAAGGCTGTCAACAGCGCCTTGGCTTCTTCGTCTGTCTTAGCGGTGGTGGTGATGCTGATATTCATCCCACGCAACACGTCGATTTTGTCGTATTCGATTTCGGGGAAAATGATCTGCTCTTTCACCCCGATGTTGTAATTGCCACGACCGTCAAACGCACGTCCGGAAATTCCACGGAAGTCACGTACGCGTGGCAAGGCCACTGAAACGAGACGATCAAGAAATTCGTACATACGCTGTCCACGCAGAGTCACCATGCAACCGATTGGGTAATCTTCGCGGATTTTAAAAGCCGCGATTGCCTTTTTGGTTTTTGTGATCACTGGCTTTTGGCCTGCAATTTTAGTCAAGTCAGACACAGCATGCTCGATCACTTTCTTGTCAGAAACAGCTTCTGACACACCCATGTTCAGGGTGATTTTGGTGATACGCGGCACTTGCATCGGGCTTTGGTATTTGAACTGTTCGCGCAAAGCTGGCGCGATCGTGTTCTGGTAGAGGTCGTGAAAACGAGCCATTTTGATCGCTCCTTATGCTTTCGCGCCAACGGGTTCGCCGCTGGAACGAAACACACGCACGTTGCGACCGTCGACTTCTTTAATCCCTACGCGATCACCTTTGCCGGTGGCGGGGTTAAACAGCGCAACGTTCGAAATATGAATAGGCATCGTCTTTTCGATGATGCCACCAGTCGTACCTTGCATTGGGTTAGGGCGCACATGTTTTTTAACCATGTTGATACCCTCAACCAGCACATGATCGGCGTCAACGCGATCAATCACCGTGCCACGACGTTTTTTGTCGCGGCCAGTCAAGATGACGACTTCGTCGCCTTTACGGATTTTGTTCATTTTGGCTCCTTACAGGACTTCGGGCGCCAGGGACACAATCTTCATGAACTTTTCACCGCGCAATTCGCGCGTGACTGGTCCGAAGATACGCGTGCCAATGGGCTCGAGTTTGGCGTTGAGCAGCACAGCAGCGTTGCCACCGAACTTAATCAGCGAGCCGTCTTTACGACGAACGCCTTTAGCTGTGCGCACGACTACTGCGTTATAAATTTCGCCTTTTTTCACGCGGCCACGAGGGGCTGCGTCTTTTACGGTGACCTTGATAACATCACCGATTGAGGCATAACGGCGCTTTGAGCCGCCGAGCACCTTGATGCACATGACTGACCGTGCGCCGGTGTTATCGGCCACGTCGAGCGTGGTCTGCATTTGGATCATGATTTTTCCTGTTCCAACTTAATCAACTTGCCCGCGAACCTGAGGTTGGCAATCAAATTAATCAGTTTTGGTCCCGTTAGGTGCCACAGGGCACCCTAGGCTGAATCTGCTAATTAAAAATTTGTACTGGTATTGCTTTTTCGCTACGTTACTTATACTGGCTAGACATCGCTGCCTACATCCCTGCGCTGCATGTTTTGAAGCATAAAGGTAGGAAAGTCGTCTAGTATATATCAGGTATTTTTTTTGTGCAAGCCTAGTCAAGTTGTGTCATATTAACTATTTGTTCGTTTTTGAAAACTTTTGTTGTATTGGAACCCATATGTACCCAAAACTGTCGCTTTATATCAACGGTCAGTTCGTCTCAGAAGACGGTCGTACCATGCAAGATGTGATTAACCCAGCCACCCAAGAGGTGCTTGGTAAGCTGCCACACGCCTCGCAAGCTGACTTAGATGCTGCGTTACAGGCCGCTGAAAAGGCATTTGCGACTTGGAAGAAGTCGTCACCGATGGATCGCTCAGCTATTTTGCGAAAAGTTGGGCAGCTCACTCGTGACCGCGCCAAAGACATTGCCCGCAACATGACCCTCGATCAGGGCAAGCCCCTAGCCGAAGCGCTAGGCGAGGTCGTTGGATGCGCCGATCATTGTGATTGGCACGCCGAAGAGTGCCGCCGTATCTATGGCCGAGTCGTGTTGCCACGCAGCCCTGACGTTCGGCAGCTGGTACTGAAAGAGCCGATTGGCGTCTGCGTAGCCTTTACGCCCTGGAACTTCCCATACAACCAGGCCATTCGCAAGATTTGCGCAGCAATTGGCGCCGGTTGCACCATTATTCTCAAAGGGCCAGAAGACTCGCCAAGCGCTGTCATGGCAATCGCACAGATGTTTCAAGATGCCGGCCTGCCACCCGGTGTGCTTAACCTCGTTTGGGGTGAGCCTGCGAAAGTATCTGACTACCTGATTCGGTCGCCTATTTCTCGCAAGGTGTCGTTCACCGGTTCAGTCCCAGTGGGTAAGCTTTTGGCGGGCTTGGCTGGCGCACACATGAAGCGCGCAACCATGGAGCTTGGCGGGCACTCTCCCGTTTTGGTGTTTGAAGATGCTGATATCGACCGCGCCGCAACCATGTTGGCGAAATTCAAGATTCGCAACGCGGGTCAAGTGTGCGTATCGCCCACGCGATTCTATGTCCACAAAAAGGTTTACGACAATTTCTTGGCAAAGTTTACCGACGTACTGAAGTCGATCAAAGTCGGCAATGGGCTCGATGAAGGTGTAGAGATGGGCCCACTCGCCCATGAGCGTCGTGTCCCTGCTATTGCTCGTTTTGTCGAAGATGCACGTAAGCGTGGCGCACAAATTGTAATGGGTGGCGATGCCGTAGCAGGAAAGGGGTTTTTCTTTCCTCCTACAGTGATTACAGGCCTCAAGGACGATGCGCTTCTTATGAATGAAGAGCCCTTTGGCCCAATCGCACCGGTCGTGCCCTTTAGCGACATCGACGAGGTCATCACGCGTGCGAACAGCCTGCCCTTCGGTCTGTCATCGTATGTCTTTACCAACTCGCTGCAGACGGCAACCAAAGTATCAAATTCGATTGAAGCCGGTATGGTGAACATCAATCACTTTGGTAGCGCCTTGCCCGAAACTCCCTTTGGTGGAATCAAGGATAGCGGCATCGGTAGTGAGGGCGGTACCGAAACGTTTGACGGTTACCTGGTCACAAAGTTTGTGACTCACGTTTAACGGCTTCGCCGAGCACGATATGTACTCGGCCAACAGTGCGAAGTTCGCGCTGTTGGCTCGGGTGCTTGGTACTAGCACCAGGTGTAAAACGTGTTCAATGGCTGTTGCAAAAAACAATGCAGAAATAAAAAAGAGCAACGATTTGATTCGTTGCTCTTTTTATTTGCCTAGCTAACCGCGAAATCAAAATTAGATTACGCGTGCCGCTTCAATCAACTTTGTCGCAGTCCAAGACTTTGAACGCGAAATTGGGCGGCCTTCAGCGATTTCAACTGTATCGCCTTCGTTGTACTGATTGGTTTCGTCATGCGCCTTGTATTTGGCAGAGCGCATGATGATCTTGCCAAGCACTGGGTGCTTAACACGACGCTCGACCATGACGACAATGGTTTTATCCATCTTATTGCTAACGACTTTACCAACGAGCGTACGCTGACGCTTTGGCTTAGCTGCTTGAGTGGTGGTCATATTATTTTCCGCCCTTCTCAGACAACAACGTATGCACACGCGCGATATCGCGGCGAACCTTACGGAATTGACTGTGGTTGGTGAGCTGCTGAGTTGCCCGCTGCATACGCAGTCCGAACTGAGCCTTCAACAGGCTCTCGAGTTCTTGACCGAGTTCAGCAGCAGATTTAGCACGAAGTTCGCTTGCTTTCATATCGATTCCTTTTGACCCTTAGGCACCAATGTGCCGCGAGACGAAGGTGGTTGCAATAGGAAGCTTGGCGGCGGCAAGACGAAACGCCTCACGTGCCAACTCTTCACTAACGCCTTCCATTTCGTACAGCACTTTGCCGGGCTGAATTTCAGCAACCCAATACTCTGGATTACCTTTACCGTTACCCATCCGCACTTCTGCCGGTTTTTGTGAAATCGGCTTATCGGGGAAGATGCGAATCCAGATACGACCGCCACGCTTAATGTGACGGTTAATGGCACGACGGGCTGATTCAATTTGACGAGCGGTTAGGCGACCACGACCGGTTGCTTTAAGACCAAACTCACCAAATGAAACCTGTGCACCGCGCGTAGCCAGGCCGGTATTACGGCCTTTCTGCTCTTTGCGATATTTCCTGCGCGCTGGTTGCAGCATGCTTATTCTCCTTCTGGCGCAGGCGCGGCGTCAGCCTTGCGCGGCGCACGGCCACGACCTGCGGGACGAGCTGCGCCTGCTGGACGTGCACCTTCGGGCTTGTCAGCTCGGGGTGCGCGACGCGGACGACGCTCTTCTTCGCGGGGCGCTGCGGTTTCAACAGCAGTTTCGCCGTTGGCCAACATATCGCCTTTGTAAACCCAAACCTTAATGCCAATTACGCCATAGGTGGTGTGAGCTTCAGAGGTGCCATAATCGATGTTCGCACGCAAGGTATGAAGCGGCACGCGACCTTCGCGATACCATTCAGTCCGAGCAATTTCGATACCATTCAAGCGCCCAGCACTCATGATCTTGATGCCTTGGGCACCCAGACGCATGGCATTTTGCATGGCGCGTTTCATGGCACGGCGAAACATAATCCGCTTTTCAAGCTGTTGCGAGATTGAGTCTGCAATCAGTTGAGCATCGGTCTCTGGCTTGCGAATTTCTTCGATGTTGACGTGAACAGGCACGCCCATCAAACGTTGCAAATCAGACTTCAGGCCTTCGATATCCTCGCCGCGTTTGCCGATCACAACACCAGGACGAGCCGAGTAAATTGTGATGCGTGCATTTTTGGCTGGGCGCTCAATGACCACACGTCCAACAGAAGCAAGCTTCAGTTTCTTTTTCAAGTATTCGCGAACGCGGATATCAGAAGCAAGCATGCTACCGAAATCTTTACCGTCTGCGTACCACTTCGAGCCCCAATTACGTGTAACCGCAAGGCGGAACCCAATCGGGTGAATTTTCTGACCCATCGTGACTCCTTAAGCTCCGACCTTCACAGTGATGTGACAAGTCTGCTTTTCAATCTGGTTACCGCGCCCTTTGGCTCGTGCGGAAAAGCGCTTCATCGACTCGGCCTTGTCCACAAAAATTGTGGTGACCTTGAGTTCGTCGATATCTGCACCGTCGTTATGTTCGGCATTCGCGATGGCCGATTCAACGGCCTTCTTGAGGATGCCTGCGGCCTTCTTATTAGTGAAGGTCAGGATGTTTAATGCCTGAGCAACAGACTTGCCACGGATCAGATCCGCAACCAATCTAGTTTTTTGCGCAGAGATATGCACCCCACGGATAATGGCTGAAGTTTCCATTTCTTACCTCTTGGCCTTTTTGTCTGCTGCGTGACCTTTGAACGTGCGGGTCAGCGCAAACTCGCCGAGTTTATGGCCGACCATGTTCTCGTTAACATAAACAGGAACGTGCTGGCGACCGTTATGAACCGCAATCGTAAGCCCAACAAACTCAGGCAAAATTGTGGAGCGGCGCGACCAGGTTTTGATCGGTTTTTTACCTTTTTCGGCAATAGCAACCTCGACCTTTTTGATCAAGTGTGCATCGACGAATGGGCCTTTCTTGACTGAACGTGACATGATTCGCCCTCTTATTTACGCTTGCGGCGTTGGACGATCATATTGTCCGTCCGCTTGTTGCTACGGGTCTTGTAACCCTTAGCTGGGGTACCCCATGGACTGCGTGGCTCTCCGCCTTCGCCAGTACGACCTTCACCACCACCGTGTGGATGATCAACTGGGTTCATGGCAACACCACGCACCGTAGGACGAATGCCGCGCCAACGAACAGCACCAGCTTTACCGATTTGGCGCAAGCTGTGTTCTTCGTTTCCGACTTCGCCAATGGTGGCTCTACATTCGATATGAACTCGACGAACTTCACCTGAGCGCAGGCGAACCTGAGCGTAAGTGCCTTCGCGAGCCAACAGCACCGCCGACGCACCAGCTGAACGCGCCATCTGCGCGCCCTTGCCAGGTAACATTTCGATGCAGTGAATTGTTGTCCCCACTGGAATATTACGAATTGGCAGCGTGTTACCGGTACGAATTGGAGCTTCGATACCAGACACTAGCGTTGAGCCAACTTCAAGGCCGCGTGGGGCAATGATGTAGCGACGCTCGCCATCTGCGTAACAGAGCAGGGCCAAATGAGCAGTACGGTTTGGGTCGTATTCAAGGCGTTCAACTTTGGCGGGGATCCCGTCTTTGTTGCGCTTGAAATCGACCAAACGATAGTGCTGCTTATGACCACCACCACGATGACGGATTGTGATGTGGCCGTTGTTATTACGACCAGAACCACGGATCTTCTTTTCGAGCAAAGACGCGACCGGTGCGCCTTTATGCAAGTTAGGTGTGACCACCTTGAGCATGCCACGACGACCGGGCGAGGTTGGCTTAGTTTTTAAGAGTGCCATTTAGTTGACCTCCGCCAGGTTGATTTCTTGACCGTCTTTAAGCGAAACATACGCTTTGCGCTCATTGCGACGACGACCAACAAACCGACCAAATCGTTTTGCTTTACCTTTGCGATTCAAAACCTGAACAGCTTCAACTTCAACTTTGAAGAGCAGTTCAACGGCAGCTTTGATTTCAGGCTTGGTTGCATCTGCAATGACGCGAAAGGCAACTTGGTTGTTTTTCTCTGCAACGAAGGTGGCTTTTTCAGTCACGATCGGAGCCAAGATGATTTGCATTAGACGATGATCGTTCATGCCAGCATCTCCTCGAGTTGAGCAATTGCCGTTTTGGTGATCACGATCTTTTTGTAGTGAATCAAAGACAAGGGATCAGTATTGCGTGGCTCAACCACGGCGACATGCGGCAAATTACGTGTGGCGAGGTATACGTTTTCATCAACTGAATCGGTGATGATTAACACTGACTCTGCTAAACCCATTAACTTGAGCTTGTCAGCAGCAAGTTTGGTTTTAGGTGAATCAAGCGTAAATGAATCAACGATTGAGATACGATCTTCGCGTGCCAATTGTGAAAGAATTGAACGCAAACCAGCGCGATACATTTTCTTGTTCACTTTTTGGCTGAAGTTTTCTTCAGGCGAATTTGGAAATATGCGACCACCCCCACGCCACAAAGGCGAGGACGTCATACCTGCACGAGCGCGGCCGGTACCCTTTTGACGGAAAGGCTTTTTGGTTGAGTGGTGAACTTCGGCGCGAGTTTTTTGAGCGCGATTACCTGAACGTGCGTTTGCTTGAAACGCAATCACGATCTGGTGAACCAACGCTTCGTTGAAATCTCGGCCAAATACTGTGTCAGGTGCAGCAAACGTTGCTGAAGACTGACCTTGATCGTTTAGGAGCTTGATATCCATCGATTAGGCTCCTTTTTTGGCAGGGGCTTTGATGGCCGGACGCACGACGATATCGGCGCCTGCATAGCCAGGGACAGCGCCCTTAACCATCAACAGACCACGCTCAGCGTCTACACGGACAACATCAAGGTTTTGCACGGTGCGTGTGTCGTCACCAAGGTGACCAGACATGCGCTTACCGGGGAAAATACGACCAGGATCTTGAGCCTGACCAATCGAGCCGGGAACGCGGTGCGAACGGCTGTTACCGTGCGAGGCGCGTTGTGACTTGAAGTGGTGGCGCTTGATCGTGCCGGCGAAACCCTTACCAATTGTGGTACCAGTTACGTCGACTTGCTGACCAGCTTCGAACACGCTTTCGACAGCAACTACGCTACCTGGCGTAAATTCGGCTGCGCGAGCAGGATCTAGACGGAATTCTTTGAGGATACTTCCGGCTTCTACACCAGCTTTGGCATAGTGACCGGTTTGTGACTTGGCTACTCTGGAGGCGCGGCGCGCACCATAAGCGACTTGAATGGCGGCGTAACCGTCAGACTCAAGCGACTTAACTTGGGTAACGCGATTGTTCGACACGTCGAGCACTGTTACAGGAATGGACTCGCCATCCTCAGTAAAAATACGCGTCATGCCGACCTTGCGGCCCACCAGACCAAGCCGATGTGCGGCAGGCGTGGTTGTCGATTTCGACATCGTTTTCTCCGGGGTTGGACCCCAAATCCCGACTACGATTGGTCGGGGCTGATAAAACCCGAGTATCTCGGGTGCTCATGTACTACTGGGCTTTAAATATCCCTTTTATATTGCCAAAAAAACAGGCAAGTCTTGCATTCTAGCTTTTTTTTTAAACCTCTGCAAGCCATAAAGACTGACAGAGGAAAATCAATGGGCTTTTCAGCCCGCTAACTTATTGCAAAGCGATTTCAACATCGACGCCCGCTGGCAAGTCAAGGCGCATCAGCGCATCAACGGTTTTGTCAGTTGGGTCAACAATGTCCATCAAGCGCTGATGTGTACGAATCTCAAACTGGTCGCGTGAGGTTTTGTTCACGTGTGGCGAACGCAATACGTCAAAGCGACGAATGCGTGTTGGCAGAGGCACAGGGCCACGAACCACCGCGCCAGTGCGCTTGGCGGTATCAACAATCTCAGCGGCCGACTGATCAATGAGTTTGTAATCAAAGGCTTTCAGACGGATGCGGATTTTCTGATTTTTCATGATGATTTCCAAAGAGCGAATTACTGCGGGTCACTGACCCGCAGTCTAAAAAATTTACTTCAAGATTTTTGCAACGACGCCGGCGCCAACAGTACGGCCACCTTCGCGAATTGCAAAACGCAAGCCTTCTTCCATGGCGATCGGTGCAAGCAGCTTGATCGTCATCGAAACGTTATCACCAGGCAAGACCATTTCTTTGTCTGCTGGCAACTCGATCGTGCCGGTCACGTCTGTCGTACGGAAGTAGAACTGTGGACGATAGCCATTGAAGAACGGTGTGTGACGACCGCCCTCTTCTTTTGACAGAATGTAGACCTCGGCCGTGAAGTCTGTGTGTGGCTTGATCGAAGCTGGCTTGGCCAACACCTGACCGCGCTCGACTTCTTCACGCTTGGTGCCGCGCAACAAGATACCGACGTTATCACCCGCCTGACCTTGGTCAAGCAACTTACGGAACATCTCAACGCCTGTGCAAGTCGTTTTGAGTGTGTCGTGGATACCAACGATTTCGATCTCTTCGCCGACCTTCACAATACCGCGCTCGATACGACCGGTGACAACCGTGCCACGACCAGAGATCGAGAACACGTCTTCAACAGGCATCAGGAACGCGCCGTCAACGGCACGCTCTGGCAGAGGAATATAGGTGTCAAGGGCGTCGGCCAAACGCATAATGGCGCCTTCGCCCATTTCGCCCTTGTCGCCCTCAAGCGCGAGCTTGGCTGAGCCGGTGATGATTGGGGTATCGTCGCCTGGGAAGTCGTACTTAGACAGAAGCTCTCGCACTTCCATCTCGACGAGCTCAAGCAACTCAGCATCGTCGACCATGTCGGCTTTGTTCAAGAACACGATGATGTAAGGCACGCCCACCTGGCGGCTAAGCAAAATGTGCTCGCGCGTTTGGGGCATTGGGCCATCAGCGGCTGACACGACCAGAACGGCGCCGTCCATCTGTGCGGCACCGGTGATCATGTTTTTAATGTAGTCGGCGTGGCCGGGGCAATCTACGTGAGCATAGTGACGGTTAGCCGTCTCGTACTCAACGTGTGCGGTGTTAATCGTAATGCCGCGTGCGCGCTCTTCGGGCGCAGCGTCAATCTGTGCGTAACCTTTAGCTTCGCCACCAAACTTTTGCGACAACACTGTTGTGATTGCCGCTGTCAGTGTGGTTTTACCGTGGTCAACGTGCCCAATGGTGCCAACGTTGACGTGTGGTTTGGTTCGTTCGAATTTGCCTTTTGCCATGATTTTCCTCTAATTACTTGCCGCGGGCCGCGATAATTTCTTCGGCCACGTTTTTGGGTGCTTCGGAGTAGTGCTTGAATTCCATCGTGTAGGTTGCACGACCCTGGGTCAATGACCGCAGGTTTGTGGCGTAACCAAACATCTCAGCGAGCGGAACTTCAGCTTTAATAACTTTGCCACCGCCGACCATATCGTCCATCCCTTGCAACATGCCGCGACGCGACGACAAGTCGCCCATCACTGTGCCGGCATAGTCTTCGGGTGTTTCAACTTCGACGGCCATCATTGGCTCTAGCAACACGGGGCTAGCTTTACGCATCCCGTCTTTGAAAGCCATTGAGGCTGCCATACGGAAGGCGTTTTCGTTTGAGTCAACGTCATGGTATGAACCAAAGAACAACGTTGCTTTCACATCAACAACTGGGTAGCCAGCCAAAATTCCGGAAGGCAAGGTTTCTTGAATACCCTTGTCAACTGCTGGAATATATTCGCGTGGAACCACACCGCCTTTAATTGCATCGACGAATTGATAGCCGCCACCTGGTGGAAGAGGTTCGATCTTTAGAACCACGTGGCCGTATTGGCCGCGACCACCTGACTGCTTAACAAACTTGCCTTCGATTTCTTCGCAAACTTTACGAATTGTTTCGCGGTAGGCAACCTGCGGCTTACCAACGTTTGCCTCAACGTTGAATTCACGCTTCATGCGATCGACAATAATTTCAAGATGGAGCTCGCCCATACCTGAAATAATCGTTTGGCCTGACTCTTCGTCTGTGCGGACACGGAACGAAGGATCTTCTTGAGCCAAGCGAGACAAGGCCATACCCATTCTTTCTTGGTCTGCTTTGGTCTTTGGTTCAACAGCTTGCGAAATCACAGGCTCTGGGAACACCATACGCTCAAGCATGATGTGCGCATCGATATCACACAGTGTTTCGCCTGTGGTGACGTCTTTCAAACCGACTACTGCAGCGATGTCACCAGCAACCACTTCTTTGATCTCTTCGCGGTTGTTTGCGTGCATCTGCAAAATCCGACCGATACGCTCTTTTTTACCCTTGATTGGGTTGTAAATGGTATCGCCCGACTTGAGTACACCCGAATACACGCGCACGAACGTCAACTGGCCAACGTAAGGGTCGGTCATTAGTTTGAACGCAAGCGCTGCAAACTTTTCAGTGTCTTCTGCTTTACGGCTTGTTGGCGTACCGTCGTCAAGCTCACCCTTGACTGGTGGAATATCTACCGGTGAGGGGAGAAACTCAATCACCGCGTCAAGCATGCGCTGAACGCCTTTGTTTTTAAAGGCAGTACCGCACAACATCGGCTGAATTTCGCACGCAATCGTGCGGGTGCGAATGCCGAATAGAATTTCTTCTTCGGTGAGCGAACCGCCTTCGAGGTACTTGTCCATCAGCTCTTCTGACGCTTCAGCGGCCGACTCGACTAATTTTTCATGCCACTCATCTGCCTCTGCCTGTAATTCGGCAGGGATGTCAAAATAGTCAAACTTAATGCCTTGACTCGCTTCGTCCCAGATGATCGCTTTCATCTTCACGAGATCAATGACGCCAGTGAATTTTTCTTCGGCGCCAATTGGTATCACGATAGGAACTGGGTTAGCTTTGAGACGCGTTTTTAACTGGTCGTAAACTTTGAAAAAGTTTGCGCCGGTGCGATCCATCTTGTTCACAAAGGACAAACGGGGCACTTTGTACTTGTTGGCTTGACGCCATACGGTTTCTGATTGAGGCTGCACACCACCCACAGCGCAATAGACCATGCAGGCGCCGTCAAGCACACGCATTGAACGCTCAACTTCAATGGTGACGTCGACGTGGCCGGGAGTATCGATCACATTGATACGATGCTCGGGGTAGTTGTTGGCCATGCCTTTCCAGAAGGCAGTGGTCGCTGCAGAGGTAATCGTAATTCCGCGCTCTTGCTCTTGTTCCATCCAGTCCATGGTGGCAGCGCCATCATGCACTTCGCCAATCTTATGATTGACACCTGTGTAAAACAAGATTCGTTCGGTCGTGGTGGTTTTCCCTGCATCGATATGGGCAGAGATACCGATGTTGCGGTAGCGCTCGATCGGAGTTTTGCGAGACATGGCTGATCCTTAAATTACCAACGGAAATGACTGAAAGCTTTGTTAGCTTCGGCCATTTTGTGCGTATCTTCACGTTTTTTCATAGCGGCGCCACGACCCTCAGAGGCATCGAGCAGCTCACCGGCAAGACGGAGATCCATAGATTTTTCACCGCGTTTTTTTGCGGCTTCGCGCAACCAGCGCATTGCCAACGCCAAACGACGCACTGGGCGCACTTCAACCGGCACCTGGTAGTTTGCACCACCGACGCGACGGCTTTTGACTTCGACAACTGGTTTGATATTGTTAATCGCCAAGTTGAAAACTTCGATAGGCTCTTTGCCTGTCTTGGTTTGCACCTGGGTTAATGCACCATAGACAATACGCTCAGCCACGGCTTTTTTACCGGAGAGCATGACTACGTTCATGAATTTTGCAAGTTCGACGCTGCCGAATTTTGGATCGGGCAGAATGTCACGTTTGGGGACTTCGCGACGACGGGGCATATTAATTCCTTTGTGTCATTTCAGTTGAACCGCGGCCTTCAAACTGTTGGCTACGGTCACGACTTACCAAAAGATAAGTCACTTACATTGCCGCAGCATGACCGTCATGCTTTGGCTGCACAAACAGCACGAAGCTGTTGTATTGCGTGTATTGGAACTACTAACAACAAGCACTGCTAAACAAATTTTGCTAAACGAGCGCTTCTGAACAAGCTGCACTTGGAAAGCAACATTGAGTCAGCAACTTACTTAGCTTGTTTTGGACGCTTAGCACCATACTTAGAACGTGATTGCTTGCGATCTTTCACGCCTTGCAAATCGAGCGAACCGCGTACGATGTGATAACGCACACCTGGCAAGTCTTTAACACGACCGCCGCGCACGAGCACGACCGAGTGTTCTTGCAAATTGTGGCCTTCACCACCGATGTACGAAATGATCTCGAATCCATTGGTCAGACGCACTTTGGCGACTTTACGTAGGGCCGAGTTAGGCTTTTTTGGTGTCGTGGTGTACACACGAGTGCACACACCGCGTCGCTGGGGGCAGTTTTCGAGCGCAGGGCTCTTGCTCTTGCTAACGCTGACTTCGCGCGGTTTACGCACGAGTTGGCTAATGGTTGGCATAACCTTTAATTCCCTTTTATCGCTGGTACTTACGTTTTGGCATCTATCGGCCTCACGTGTTTTCAGCATTCCCGTTCCTGGGCAGCTTGGCGCGAGCCCACCATCAAACGGAAATCCGTAAAAGAGCGGGTCTTGCCTAATCAAACCAGGGTCCATCAACAAGCCCAGAGCTGTTGAGTCCCAAAAATTACGGTAAGCCTGACAGCTTAGCGTAAATCCCTACAAAGTGTCAACCGACTTAAGGTGAATTTTTTATGACACACCTTAAGTCAATCTTTACCTCCATTGCCCATCTTGACCGCCAACCCCAGCAAAATACACTGGAGCAGGCAACAACGTGTCAAACCTATTCTTCGGTGGCCTCTGGTGCTTCAGCAGCAACAGGGGCGTCTTCAAATGGGTTTGCCTGCTGACGAGCGGCCTCGCGTTCTGCCGCTTCGAAAGCTTCTTTCTCTTTACGAGCAACGTGGTAGGCCATTCCGGTACCAGCTGGAATCAAACGACCCACAATGACGTTTTCTTTCAAACCGCGCAGCTCATCGCGCTTGCCCATAATGGCAGCCTCGGTAAGAACACGGGTGGTTTCCTGGAAGGACGCCGCTGAAATAAACGAATCTGTCGACAACGAGGCTTTTGTAATACCAAGCAGAATGTTGTCGTACGTGGCTGGCCGCTTACCGGCTGCTTCCATACGATCATTTTCATTCAGTAACTCGGCACGCTCAACCTGTTCGCCAGTGATGAACGACGTATCACCTGCATCAACGATATTGATACGACGCAACATCTGGCGAACAATCACCTCGATATGTTTGTCGTTAATCTTCACGCCTTGCAGACGGTAGACGTCCTGCACCTCGTCAACAACGTACGTTGCCAAACGCTCAATACCTTGCAGGCGCAAAATGTCATGAGGATCGGCTGGGCCATCAACAATCATCTCGCCTTTGTTGACCACTTGACCGTCATGCACAAGCACTTGTTTCTCTTTTGGAATCAAGAACTCATTGGCTTCGCCGTCAAGGTCGGTAATGACCAGACGTTGCTTGCCTTTGGTATCTTTACCAAACGACACGGTGCCTGTGATGTCGGCCAACATGCCTGCATCTTTTGGTGAACGTGCTTCGAACAGTTCTGCAACCCGTGGCAAGCCACCGGTAATGTCGCGAGTCTTTTGCGATTCTTGTGGAATACGCGCCAAGACTTCACCAACTTGAACTTGCTGACCGTCACGCACAGTAATCAGTGCGCCAACCGGGAAGGAGATGTTCACTGAGTGATCTGTACCAGCGATCTTGACTTCTTCGCCGGTTTCGCCAATCAACTTGATCTGTGGACGCATGGCAACTTTGCCACCACGCGTTTTTGGCGTAATCACAACCAGCGTTGAGAGACCAGTCACATCATCTACCTGCTTGGCAACCGTACCGCCTTCTTCAATATTTTCGAAGCGCACAGCACCTGCGTACTCAGACACAATCGGACGAGTCAGAGGATCCCAAGTGGCTAAACGTGCGCCGGCCTTCAGTACATCGCCATCTTGAACTTGCAGGGTTGCACCGTAGGGCACTTTATGACGCTCGCGTTCACGATCATTATCGCCGTAAATCACCAACTCGCCCGAGCGCGAAATCGCAACGCGCTCTTTCTTAGGATTGGTGACATAGCGCATGGTGCTAGCAAAACGCACCACACCATTTGACTTGGTTTCAACACCGCTGGCCATCGCCGAGCGCGATGCTGCACCACCGATGTGGAAGGTGCGCATTGTCAACTGCGTACCTGGCTCACCGATTGACTGCGCAGCAATTACACCGACTGCTTCGCCAACGTTGACCAGATAGCCGCGACCCAGGTCACGGCCATAGCAATGTGCACACAAACCATGACGTGTTTCGCAAGTCAGTGGTGTACGGACGCGCACTTCGTCGACGCCGAGCTTGTCGATGTAGTCAACGAGGTCTTCATCAAGCAAGGTCCCTTGATGAATCGCGGTTTCTTGCGTATCGGGGTTCACAATATCGACGGCCGCAACACGACCCAAGATACGCTCGCGCAAGGGTTCGATGACTTCACCGCCCTCGACCAACGCTTTCATTGTATAGCCTTGCGTTGTACCGCAATCGCTGATGGTAATGACCAAGTCTTGCGTCACATCAACCAGACGACGTGTCAAGTAACCAGAGTTTGCGGTTTTCAGTGCCGTATCAGCCAAGCCTTTACGAGCGCCATGGGTTGAAATAAAGTACTGCAGCACGTTCAGACCTTCACGGAAGTTAGCCGTAATCGGAGTCTCGATAATCGAGCCATCAGGCTTGGCCATCAAACCGCGCATACCTGCCAACTGACGAATCTGTGCCGCTGAACCGCGCGCACCTGAGTCGGCCATCATGTAGATCGAGTTGAACGATTCTTGACGAACCTTATCACCATGACGATCAACAACTGGCTCGGTCGCAAGCTGTTCCATCATGGCTTTACCCACTTTGTCACCAGCCTTACCCCAGATATCCACAACGTTGTTATAACGTTCTTGTGACGTCACCAAACCTGACGAGTATTGCTTGTCAATTTCTTTGACTTCACGGGTTGCTTCGGCAAGGATCTCGACCTTAGCGGCAGGGATCAACATATCACCCATCGCAATCGAAATGCCACCGCGCGTTGCCAAACGGAAACCCGCTTGCATCAGCTTGTCAGCAAAAATTACCGTATCGCGCAAACCGCAGCGGCGGAAAGACTGGTTGATCAGGCGCGAAATTTCTTTCTTTTTCAGCGCACGGTTCAATACCGAGAAGGGCAAACCGCGTGGCAGGATTTCAGACAACATGGCACGACCAACGGTCGTCTCTACGCGCTGAACACCTTCACTCCACTCGTCTTTGCCTTCGCGCGTCCACTCTGGCAAGCGCACTGTAATGCGTGTTTGCAGTGTGACTTCACGGTTGTCGTACGCGCGATGCACCTCGGCCACATCGGCTAAGAACATACCTTCGCCTTTGCCGTTTGTACGCTCGCGTGTGGCGTAATACAGACCCAACACAATATCTTGTGAGGGAACGATCGATGGTTCACCGTTTGCTGGGAACAATACGTTGTTCGAAGCAAGCATCAGTGTGCGCGCTTCGACCTGAGCCTCGAGCGAAAGTGGCACGTGAACGGCCATCTGGTCGCCGTCAAAGTCGGCGTTAAACGCGGCGCAAACCAGCGGGTGCAACTGAATGGCTTTGCCTTCAATCAGGATTGGCTCAAACGCTTGAATACCCAAGCGATGCAGTGTGGGTGCGCGGTTAAGCATCACAGGATGTTCGCGAATCACATCTTCGAGAATATCCCAGACGACTGGCTCTTGGCTTTCAACAAGCTTTTTAGCCGCCTTGATTGTGGTAGCCAAACCCATCAACTCTAAACGGTTAAAAATGAAAGGCTTAAACAACTCAAGGGCCATCAGTTTGGGCAAACCGCACTGGTGGAGTTTGAGCGTTGGGCCCACCACAATGACCGAACGGCCAGAGTAGTCGACGCGCTTACCAAGCAAGTTTTGACGGAAACGACCGCTCTTGCCTTTAATCATGTCTGCAAGCGATTTCAGTTGACGCTTGTTTGCACCAGTCATCGCTTTACCGCGACGACCGTTATCAAGCAGCGAGTCAACAGACTCTTGCAGCATACGCTTTTCGTTACGCAGAATAATCTCTGGCGCTTTGAGTTCAAGCAGACGCTTCAGACGATTGTTGCGGTTGATGACGCGGCGATACAGATCGTTCAGATCTGAAGTCGCGAAACGCCCGCCATCCAATGGTACCAACGGACGCAAGTCTGGTGGTAACACGGGTAGCACTTCCATGACCATCCACTCTGCTTTGATGCCAGATTTCTGGAAGCCTTCAAGCACTTTTAAGCGCTTTGAAATTTTCTTGATCTTGGCTTCTGAAGACGTGGCAATCAGTTCAGCACGCAGCGTTTCAACTTCGCGGTCGATGTCAATCGTACGCAAGAGTTCGCGAACAGCTTCGGCGCCCATCAAGGCACGGAAGTCATCGCCATACTCTTCTGTTTTGGCGATGAAGTCGTCGTCAGACATGATTTGACCGCGCTTGAGCGGAGTCATGCCAGCTTCGATGACGCACCATGCTTCGAAATACAGAACACGTTCGATATCACGCAAGGTCATATCGAGCACCATACCCAAGCGGGACGGCAAGCTCTTTAAGAACCAGATGTGTGCAACCGGGCTGGCAAGCTCAATGTGGCCCATGCGTTCGCGACGGACTTTAGCCACGGTGACTTCAACGCCGCACTTCTCGCAGATGACACCGCGGTGTTTCAGGCGTTTGTACTTGCCGCATAAGCACTCATAATCTTTGATTGGGCCAAAGATTTTTGAACAAAACAGACCGTCGCGCTCGGGTTTAAACGTGCGGTAGTTGATGGTCTCAGGTTTGCGGACTTCACCATAAGACCACGAACGGATCTTTTCAGGAGAAGCGATGCCAATCTTGATGGCATCGAACTGTTCGTCTTGCGAAACCTGTTTAAAAAGGTCGAGTAGCGCTTTCATTATTTACGCTCCAGATCCATGTCAAGTGCCAAGGAACGAATTTCCTTGACGAGCACATTAAACGACTCAGGCATGCCTGCGTCGATCGTGTGATCACCCTTGACAATGTTTTCGTATACCTTGGTACGGCCCACGATGTCATCGGATTTCACCGTCAACATCTCTTGTAACGTGTACGACGCGCCGTATGCTTCAAGTGCCCAGACTTCCATCTCACCAAAACGCTGGCCACCAAACTGAGCTTTACCGCCCAATGGCTGCTGCGTCACCAGCGAGTATGGCCCAGTTGAACGTGCATGCATCTTGTCATCGACCAAGTGGTGCAACTTAAGATAGTGCATAAAACCAACTGTGATTGGGCGCTCAAACTGCTCGCCAGTACGACCGTCGTAGAGCCACGCTTGTGTGCGTGACTCTGTCAGGCCCATACGTTTGGCAACGTCTTCGGGGTAGGCAAGCTTAAGCATGTCTGTGATCTCTTGCTCGGTCGCACCGTCAAATACGGGTGTCGCAAAAGGCACGCCGTTTTTGAGATTCTGTGCAAGCTCGATCACTTCGTCATCATTGAGCTCTTCGATACGGGCACCTGTGCCAGTACCGTTGTACACCTGATCAAGGTAAGCGCGAAGTTTTTTAACTTCAATTTTTTGTTGATCGCGCAACATATCACCGATGCGATTACCGAGACCCTTTGCCGCCCACCCAAGGTGGACTTCAAGAACCTGACCCACGTTCATCCGCGAAGGCACGCCCAAAGGATTCAACACGATGTCGGCGGGTGTACCGTCGGCCATGTGCGGCATATCTTCAACTGGCGTAATGCGCGATACAACACCCTTGTTACCGTGACGACCAGCCATCTTGTCACCAGGTTGCAAGCGGCGTTTAACAGCCAGATAAACCTTGATCATTTTGAGCACGCCTGGAGGCAGCTCATCGCCTTGAGTGAGTTTCTTACGCTTTTCTTCGAAGGCCAAGTCAAATTGATGACGCTTTTGTTCGAGAGACTCTTTCGCTTGCTCAAGCACCACTGCATGACTTTCGTCGGCAAGACGAATGTCAAACCACTGCCAACGATCGAGGTCAACCAAATACTCTTTGGTTAAAACCGCGCCTTTGGCAAGTTTACGTGGACCGCCGTTGACAATCTTTTTAACCAGCATCTTCTCGATACGGTCAAAGGTGTCGTTTTCGACAATACGCAATTGGTCGTTCAAGTCTTGGCGATAGCGACGCAACTCATCATCAATGATGGCTTGAGCGCGCTTGTCACGAACGATCCCTTCGCGAGTAAACACCTGCACGTCGATGACCGTGCCGATCATGCCTGAGGGCACGCGCAGTGAGGTATCTTTTACGTCAGACGCTTTTTCACCAAAAATTGCGCGAAGCAATTTTTCCTCAGGGGTCAGTTGTGTTTCGCCTTTAGGCGTCACTTTACCCACCAGCACGTCATCAGCACGAACCTCTGCGCCGATGTGCACAATGCCCGACTCATCGAGTCGATTCAATTGTGTCTCAGCCAAATTGCTGATGTCGCGGGTAATTTCTTCAGGGCCAAGCTTGGTATCGCGCGCTACGACTGTTAGCTCTTCGATATGAATCGAGGTGTAACGGTCATCAGCTACAACTTTCTCAGAGATCAGAATCGAATCTTCGAAGTTATAACCGTTCCAGGGCATGAAGGCGATGAGCATGTTTTGACCAAGGGCCAACTCGCCCAAGTCAGTTGATGCACCATCGGCCAACACGTCGCCGGCCGCGACCATATCACCACGGCGCACGATTGGACGCTGGTTGATATTGGTATTTTGATTTGAGCGTGTGTATTTAATCAGGTTGTAAATATCAACACCGACTTCACCCGCAACATTTTCGCTGTCGTTCACACGAATCACGATACGGTCCGCATCGACGTGATCGACAATGCCGCCACGTAACGCTTGAACTGTTGTACCTGAGTCAACGGCAACTGTGCGTTCGATACCTGTACCAACCACTGATTTTTCTGGACGCAAACATGGAACAGCCTGACGCTGCATGTTGGCACCCATCAAAGCGCGGTTAGCGTCATCGTGCTCTAAGAACGGAATCAACGAAGCCGCAACCGACACGATCTGCGAAGGTGCTACGTCCATGTAATGTACGTTGGCTGGAGCAGTCAGCAAAGTTTCACCTGCTTGACGGCAGGCAACTAGATCATCCGTGAAGCGGCCAGTTTCGCTCAGCTCTGCATTTGCCTGAGCAATAATGTAGTCACCCTCGGCAATTGCTGAAAGATATTCGATCTGGTCCGTTACGCTGCTATCGACAACTTTACGATAAGGCGTTTCAAGAAAACCATACTCGTTTAATCGAGCATAGAGCGCCATCGAATTAATCAGACCAATGTTCGGGCCCTCAGGAGTCTCGATTGGACACACCCGACCGTAATGGGTTGGATGCACGTCACGGACTTCGAAGCCTGCGCGCTCACGTGTCAAACCGCCAGGTCCTAAGGCTGAAACGCGACGCTTATGCGTGATTTCAGACAAGGGGTTGGTTTGATCCATAAACTGCGACAACTGGCTTGATCCAAAGAACTCTTTGATCGCTGCCGAAATCGGCTTGGAGTTAATCAAATCGTGCGGCATCAGGTTTTCTGTTTCAGCCTGACCCAAGCGCTCTTTGACGGCTCGCTCGACGCGTACCAAGCCGGCACGGAACTGATTCTCGGCCAACTCGCCTACACACCGCACGCGGCGATTACCTAAGTGATCGATGTCATCAATCTGGCCGCGACCGTTACGCAGCTCGACCAGAATTTGAATCGCCTTCAGGATGTCGTCGTTTGTCAGCGTCATGGCGCCAGTGATGTCATCACCGCGACCAAGTCTGCTGTTGACTTTCATACGACCAACACGCGACAGATCGTAGGTGTCTTCGCTGTAGAACAAACGCTGAAACAGTGCTTCGACAGCATCTTCAGTTGGCGGCTCGCCTGGGCGCATCATGCGATAAATTGCAACACGCGCGGCCATTTGGTCGGCGGTCTCGTCTGTGCGTAAGGTTTGCGAAATATAAGGGCCGCAATCCAGATCATTGGTGTAAAGCGTTTGGATGTTTGTGACGCCAGCAATGCGCAACGCACTCAACACGCCTTCAGTGATCTCGTCGTTCGCCGACGCGATCAGCTCACCGGTATCAGCATCAACGATGTTAGTCGCCAGCACTCGCCCAATCAAAAAGTCTTCGGGTACAGAAATACGCTCGATCTTTGCAGCTGCGATATCACGCAAGTGCTTGGCGTTCACGCGCTTGTCTTTTTCAACAAGCACTTTGCCACTACGATCTTTGATATCGAAGCGTGCCATCTCGCCTTTCCATCGATCGCCGACAAACTCCATCATGGCGCCTTCGTTTTGTAGTTCGAACTGGTCAAACACGAAGAATTGCGACAGGATGGCCTCGATCGACAGACCGATTGCTTTGAGCAAGATCGTGACAGGCATTTTGCGCCGACGGTCGACCCTGAAAAACAAGACATCTTTTGGATCAAACTCGAAGTCAAGCCACGAGCCGCGGTAAGGAATCACACGGGCTGAAAACAGCAACTTGCCTGAGCTATGCGTCTTGCCACGATCATGTTCAAAAAACACGCCTGGCGAACGATGCAACTGAGACACAATGACGCGCTCAGTACCGTTGATGACAAAAGAGCCGGTGCTAGTCATGAGCGGAATTTCGCCCATGTAGACTTCTTGCTCTTTGACCTCTTTAACGGTCGGTTTCGAGATTTCACGATCTAGCAACACGAGGCGCACTTTGGCGCGCAACGGCGATGCATAAGTCAAACCGCGAAGCTGACATTCTTTCACGTCAAACACGGGTTCGCCTAAGCCGTAGCTAACGAACTCGAGTCGGGCCATATGGTTATGGCTGACGATCGGAAAAATTGAACTAAAGGCCGCTTGCAACCCTTGCTCTTTACGTGTTGAGGGGGTGACCTCAGCTTGCAAAAAGGTTAGGTATGATTGAAGCTGTGTCGCAAGCAGGAAGGGAACGTCTTGAACGTCCTCACGCTTTGCGAAGCTTTTGCGGATGCGCTTTTTTTCGGTAAACGAGTAAGGCATGAGCACTCCGACTCGAGGTTACAAAGGGCCGTCAACCACGGCCCGGGGTAAAACAAAGAAAGTTCTGGTACTACAAACGACTTCAGAAAACCCGACTATTTGTCGTACCGCCATGCTGTTTGGCATGACAACCCCGACTGCGAGAGGGGTTTTCTGAAGACGCGAATGCCCGGGAAGGCAATAACACTTTCCCGGGCGACTAGCGAAAAGGCTTACTTCAACTCGGCCTTAGCGCCGGCTTCTTCAAGCTTCTTCTTGGCAGCTTCAGCGTCAGCTTTAGCAATGCCTTCTTTCACTGGCTTTGGTGCGCCATCAACCAGATCTTTAGCTTCTTTCAAGCCAAGACCGGTGATTTCTCGAACAGCTTTAATGACGCTTACTTTGTTTGCGCCAATTTCTGTCAGATGAACAGTGAACTCTGTCTGCTCTTCAGCAGCAGCAGCAGCACCGCCAGCGGCTGGAGCAGCAACTGCAACAGCAGCAGCAGCAGCAGACACGCCAAACTTCTCTTCCATTTCTTTGATCAACTCTGACAACTCAAGCACAGTCATGCTAGAAATTGCGTCGAGGATTTCAGCTTTAGTAGCCATTTGTAGAACTCCAGATTAAATAAAGTTTGCCAGGGATTGGTATCGCTTGTCGTTCAATGAAGTTTCAGCAGGCCGATTACGCGGCTTGCTTTTGGTCGCGCACAGCGGCTAAGCCACGCACGAACTTGGTTGGAACTTCGTTGAGGGTACGTACAAATTGCGCGATCGGCGCCTGCATGGTTCCGAGCAATTTCGACAACAACTCGTCGCGTGATGGCATTGTGGCCAAGGCCTTAACACCATTGACATCAAGAATGCTGTTGGGCAGGGCCCCAGCTTTGATGGCAAGCTTCTCATTGTCTTTCGCAAAGGCCGAAAGAACTTTTGCAGCAGCAACTGGATCGGCACTGATCGCATAGATCAGCGGACCAACCAGCTTTGTTGATAACGCCTCGAAAGGTGTACCAACAATTGCTTTGCGTGCCAGCGAGTTTTTTAAGACTCGCAGATACACGCCCGACGCACGCGCATTTTTGCGCAGTACGGTGACAGAGGCGACGTCCAGACCACGGTACTCGGCGACCACAATCGACTGTGCCGTAGCGACTTGCGTCGTCACGTCTTCGATTACAACTGCCTTCTCTTTACGATTGAGACTCACGGTTTGAACACTCCATCAAAAGATGCGGGGGAAAAATTCCCTTTGCATCAACCGAATGCGGCGAACCTGGTCGAGTTCTTAAAAGAAATCTTCCGTGGACGCCGTCTGCGCTGGATCTAGAAAAATCCTAGTATTAAGCTTGAGCTATTGGACAAAGATGACTTTATCGCAACAGCTTTTGCTCCAACGGTCTTTGACAGCAGCACTCAGACAAGTCTGAGTACGGCCCAAAGTCTGTACAACTTGACGACGGCTTACTGCGCCGTAGCTGTCAAGGATCCAACTTCTACGCGCGCACCGCCACCCATCGTGGAGGACACTGCAATCTTGCGTAGATAAATACCTTTTGAAGCTGTTGGGCGCGCTTTGTTTAGCGCATCAACTAATGCTGCAAGGTTTGACCGCAATTGCTCGACGCCAAACGAGGCGCGGCCAATCGTGGCATGGATAATGCCAGCCTTGTCGGTGCGGTATTGAACCTGACCGGCTTTAGCGTTTTTAACTGCCTGAGCGACATCGGGTGTTACTGTGCCAACTTTTGGGTTTGGCATCAGTCCGCGTGGCCCGAGAATTTGGCCAAGGGTACCAACAATACGCATTGTGTCAGGAGAGGCAATCACGACGTCAAAATTAAAGGTACCACCTTTAATTTGTTCAGCAAGGTCTTCCATGCCGACAATGTCTGCGCCTGCTGCTTTGGCTTGCTCGGCCTTATCGCCCTGTGCAAACACAGCCACACGTACAGATTTGCCTGTGCCTTCTGGCAACACAACTGAGCCACGAACGAGTTGGTCTGATTTTTTAGGATCAATGCCAAGCTGAACGGCGATATCGATTGACTCGTCAAACTTTGCTGTTGCGCACTCTTTAACGAGAGCGATTGCTTCAGCAACGGGATACATTTTTTCGCGATCAATTTTTTGGGCAACCAACGCCATGCGCTTTGAAGTTTTAGCCATGATTAGACTCCTTCTACCGTGATGCCCATGCTGCGGGCGCTACCAGCGATGGTGCGTACAGCAGCATCCAAATCGGCGGCAGTTAAGTCAGGTGCTTTTGCTTTGGCGATTTCTTCAGCCTGAGCGCGGGTAAGCTTGCCGACCTTGTCGGTATGAGGACGTGGTGAGCCTTTTTGAATGCCGGCTGCTTTCTTAATCAGAATCGACGCTGGTGGCGTCTTCATGATGAAGGTAAAGCTCTTATCGGCAAACGCTGTAATTACCACTGGAATTGGCAGACCTGGCTCAAGGCCTTGAGTCTTTGCGTTAAACGCCTTGCAGAATTCCATGATGTTCAGACCACGTTGACCCAAGGCTGGGCCAATCGGTGGTGACGGATTGGCCTTACCAGCTGGTACTTGCAGCTTGATGAAGCCGACGATTTTTTTCGCCATGCTGTGCTCCTTGCGGGTTCAAACGCCTACACCATGTGGTGTTTGGCTCCCCGGGGTTGAAAAATTGAAACTGTCTGTACTGCTAACTATTTACTAAATACGCTATAAAACAAAATCTTGTACTGATAGTGTTAATGTCTTGTACGATCAATTAGGTTTTTTCTACTTGACTGAAATCGAGCTCAACAGGAGTTGAACGACCAAAAATAGCGACGGATACCCGTACTTTGCTTTTTTCGTAGTTCACTTCTTCAACGTTGCCGTTAAAGTCCGCAAACGGACCATCCTTGACTCGAACCATTTCGCCCACTTCAAACAATACTTTTGGACGTGGCTTCTCAATACCTTCTTCCATTTGCGAAAGAATTTTTGCCACTTCTTTTTCTGAAATGGGTGTCGGGCGGTTACCTGAACCACCTAAAAATCCTGTCACGCGTGGCGTGTTTTTAATGACATGCCAGCTTTCATCTGTGAGGTCCATCTCAACCAAGACATAGCCTGGGAAAATACGACGCTCAGAAATTGATTTCTGGCCACCTTTAGACTCTACGACCTCTTCTGAGGGGACAAGCACTTGCCCAAAGAGATGCTGTAAACCAGCCCGCTCAATCCTTTCGAGCATGGCTTTATGGACACTTTTTTCCATGCCGGAATAGACATGAACGACATACCAACGTTTACTCATGGATCGTCCTTGTTATTTCCAGCCGAGTAGCACGCCGAACAGCAGCCACCCAACTAACTTGTCTAATACCCAGAGAAACAACCCCATGATTGCAACAAACGCAAACACAATACCCGTCATCTGCAACGTTTCTTTGCGAGTCGGCCAAACAACGCGCTTGACTTCGTTATAGGACTCGTGCGCGAAGGCAATGGTACGACGACCTGGTTCACTCATCCAAGCAATTAAAGCAGCTAGCGCAAGGCTACCTACGAATATTGCAATGCGGGCGACCATCGGTAATTTCGACTCAAGTACTGAGAAGCCAACAATGCCAGCGATGATGACGAGCACAGCCAACCCCAACTTGAGTTTGTCTGTGACGCTTGTTACATTCTCGATCGATGTGTTCGACATATTCAGCGCTTAAGCACAAAAAGTGTGCTGTCCGCAATTTTGTTTTTTGGCGGTGGCAGGGGCAGAGAGCCTCGAACTCCCAACCTTCGGTTTTGGAGACCGACGCTCTGCCAATTGAGCTATGCCCCTAGACCTGCACGACTAAAAAGACTGGTGCCTTTCGGCACCAATCCGACTTTTTACTTCAAGATTTTTGCAACGACGCCGGCGCCAACAGTACGGCCACCTTCGCGAATTGCAAAACGCAAGCCTTCTTCCATGGCGATCGGTGCAAGCAGCTTGATCGTCATCGAAACGTTATCACCAGGCAAGACCAT
>CAMDEF010000045.1 GCA_945895265.1 Bordetella parapertussis
GAGGTGGTCCCACCCCTTCCCATCCCGAACAGGACCGTGAAACACCTTAGCGCCGATGATAGTGGATGTACATCTGTGAAAGTAGGACATCGTCAAGCTCTTATCCCCCAAACCCCCAAGTGTCATAAGCACTTGGGGGTTTGTCTTTGCGCGACAGGTTTGTGTGACGACTCGGATTGCCTGCGGAAAATTGGCCGCGGAAAAGTGGTTGCCCAGCCGACCATGTCTTGAGAACAAACCGGCCTAGGGGAAACCATTGAATACGACGGAAACTTAGCCCTTTATTGATGGTCTCAGGTAAGATGAAATTCACCTGCATCTGCATTACGGAGCTTTAAACATGACCGAACCTTCGCCTTCAACGACGCCAAGTACGGCTACCTCAAGTACAACGATAGACCTGAAGACGCTAACGCATATCGCCTACGGGCTCTTTGCCGTTGGCATTTTGTCGATGGGTATGTTTGGTGCGGCAGCAGTGGCAGCAGTCATCTTGCTCTTTGTCAAAAGGGCTGACGCCGCGGGCACAATCTATGCGGTGCACTTTGACTGGTTGCTGTATACCTTTTGGTGGGGCGCCCTGTGGTTTGCGGTGAGCGCACTGGCAACGCTGGTACACATCGGTTGGGTGGGAGTGGTCGCCACCGGTATCTGGGTGATTTATCGTCTGATTAAAGGTTGGCTAGCACTGTACGAGTCACGCACAGTGATTTAGCAGCAAAAGCCACATAAGTCGTGCCGGCAACAGAAGGTAAACAACGCTACGCAATCGACGTTACGTAGTCGGCGTAGCGCCTCAACGTTAAGCCTCAACGTAGCGCCTCAACGTTACGCCTCGACGTTAAGTAACAACGTTAAGCAATCAACCAGACGCTCTTTGTCGCGGACATAAAAAAGGGAAAAGACACGTGAGTATCTTCTCCCCTTTTTACCAACTTACGCCCTAAGGCAATAAGACCGGTTTACTTCAAGTGACCGCTGATGATCTTGGTCAATTCAAACATCGAAACTTGTGCTTTACCAAACAAAGGCTTGAGTTTGTCATCGGCATTGATGTTGCGACGATTTTTAGCGTCTTGCAGATCATGCTTTTTGATATAGACCCAGATCTTTTTGGTGACTTCTGTGCGTGGCACTGGAGTCGCACCGATCACCGCAGCTAACACAGCGCTTGGTGTCATCGGCTTCATGAAAGCAGCATTTGGCTTACGAGCAACTTTCTTTGCGGCAGCTTTTTTAGCGGGCGCTTTTTTAGCGACAACTTTTTTAGCGGCAGCTTTTTTTGCAGGTGCTTTTTTAGCGGCAACTTTCTTGACGGCAACTTTCTTTGCAGCAGGTTTAGCGGCTACTTTTTTGACTGCTGCTTTTTTGGCGGCAGGTTTTTTAGCAGCGGCTTTTTTTGCGGCAGGCTTCTTGGCGGTGGCCATGTGATTTCTCCTAGAGAGATAAATTAATGTGCACAACGAGCGCAGCATACCGTGTCTGCGAGGAATAGACAAAGTTTTTTGCGGTTTCTGCTATAGAAAAGCGATAAATGTCGCAAATTTGCTCTAGAGGTAAACTATTTGCTCCCTTCATAGCCCGCTTGGTCTAAATCATGTACCCCCGCTCTCCACTCGAATCCATACAAAAATTCCATCAAGAATTGACCCTCTTGCGCAGAGATTTGCATGCCAATCCAGAGATTGGTTTTCAAGAGGTGCGCACCGCGAGTATTGTCGCAGGGGCGCTTGAGGCGCTTGGCATTGAGGTACACCGTGGGGTGGGTCGCACTGGGGTGGTCGGTGTCATACGGGGTCAACGTCACGATTCAGGTCGCTCGATTGGGCTGCGTGCCGATATGGACGCCTTGCCAATCAAAGAAGAGGGGGTCGCGCAGTACTGCTCGACAGTGCCTGGCTTAATGCACGCATGCGGCCACGACGGTCATACCGCCATATTGCTAGGCGCTGCTAAGTATCTTGTGCAAAATCGCCAGTTCAATGGCACGGTCGTCCTTATTTTTCAGCCAGCTGAAGAGGGCCTCGGCGGCGCAAAGGCGATGCTCGACGATGGCCTGTTTGAGCGGTTTCCCTGCGACGCGATCTACGCCTTGCACAACTGGCCCGCGCTACCGGCAGGAACGATTGGAATCAACCCAGGGCCCATGATGGCGGCCTCAGATCGCTGGGAGGTCACCATCGAAGGGCGGGGTGGACACGGCGCGCATCCATATCAAACTATCGATCCGATTGTTGTCGCAGCTCATGTGGTCACGGCTTTGCAAACGATCGTCTCGCGCAACGTACACCCGGTTGAGGCCGCAGTGATTTCGTTAGGTCATATTCAAGCAGGTAGCCCCAACGCGCCAAGCGTGATTCCTGGCAGGGCGCTGTTGGTCGGTACCGTCAGAACCTTCAGTGATACGGTACAAAAACTGGTCGAATCCCGAATGCGCTCGGTCATCAGCTCAGTTGCGCAGGCTTTCGGGGCGACCGCTGAACTTAAATACCATCGCTCTTACCCCGCCACCATCAACTCTGCAACACAGGCCAACTTTGTTGCAGATGTTGCCACAGAGCTGTTTGGTGCCGAGCACGTTGTGCGTGATTTGATTCCGTCAATGGGTTCTGAAGATTTTTCGTATATGTTGCAAAAAAGGCCCGGCGCGTATTTTCGACTGGGTCAAGGCGGTGCCGAGCAGGGGCGCCTATTGCACAATGCGAACTTCGATTTTAATGATGCTGTGATCCCCGCCGGCTCGGCGATGTTTGCAGCACTCGCCGAACGCAGTATGCCACTCGAGACCTAACATGACACGAAACACACTGACCTTGACGCGTCCAGACGACTGGCACATTCACTTGCGCGATGGTGAGGCGATGCAAGCCATCGTAGGCCACACAGCAAGGCAGTTCGCACGTGCGATCATCATGCCCAATTTAAAGCCGCCTGTGACCACTGTAGCCCTCGCACAGGCCTATCGTGGTCGCATCGAACAGGCGCTTAGCGCTTGCGGGATCTCAAAGACGAGCTTTACACCGCTCATGACCCTCTATCTCACCGATAACACCGAGCCTGATGAAATTAAACGGGCGCATGAGTCTGAGGATGTCGTCGCCCTCAAGCTCTACCCCGCCGGGGCCACCACCAATTCAGATGCCGGAGTCACCGATTTGCTTGGCAAGTGCTCAAAGGTACTCGAAATGATGCAGCGAGTCGGGATGCCGCTCTTGATGCACGGTGAGGTGACAGACCCAGAGACTGATGTCTTTGATCGTGAAGCGCTGTTTATTGATCGGGTGATGATTCCGTTGCGCAAAAGCTTTCCAGAGCTGAGGGTCGTGTTTGAGCACCTCACGACCAAAGACGGAGTTGATTATGTGCGTGACGCCTCGGGGCCAATTGCCGCGACAATCACTGCCCAGCACCTTCTGTATAACCGTAATGAAATTTTTAAAGGCGGCATCAGGCCACACTTTTATTGCCTGCCGATCTTGAAGCGTGAGGTGCATCGCCAGGCCTTAGTCGAGGCGGCAACAAGTGATAGCCCTCGTTTCTTTTTGGGTAGCGATAGTGCGCCGCACGCTAAAGGATTAAAAGAGAATGCCTGCGGCTGCGCCGGCTGCTATACGGCCGTGCATGCGCTTGAGCTCTACGCAACCGCCTTTGAGCGCGCGAACAAAATAGAGCAGCTCGAGGCTTTCGCCAGTTTTCGTGGCCCCGACTTTTACGGCTTGCCGCGCAACAAGGGTGTCGTAACGTTAAAGCGCGAGCCTTATACCGTGCCCTTAGAGGTACCGTACGGCAATGAGACCTTGGTGCCCCTTGCCGCTGGTGACGTGCTGCCCTGGAAAATGATCTGAAGCGTGATTAGAGTGAATATTCAACTCGAGGCCGCGCGACTAAGCGATTAGGTGCGAACGTCAGATCTGAAGGCCCGATTCGGCCCCGGATCTGACATTTAAGCTGACACTAGATTCGATGTCAGGTCTTTTTACTGGTTGCGTGCCTCAAGCGCCTCCCAGCGTTCAAACTTTTTGATCAGCAGTGAGTCAAGCTCGGTCATTCGCGCTTGGATTGATGCAAGCTTAGCCGAAGCGTTTGTATACAGCTCGCTGTTACCAAGCTCAATGACTAGCTGAGCCTGCTCTTGCTCAATGGCATGAATTTCAGCGGGTAACTGCCCAAGCTCTTTGGTTTCCCAAGGCGTCATTTTTGCGCCTCTTGCCTTGTTGGCTGTTTTTGCCGCCCCGACGGAACTGGTCGACTGAGCAAGTGTGCGATTCGCGTTGACCGTTTGCTTATCGGACGCAGCGGGATTAGGCGTATCAGTCGCTCCTAACTTCTCGGATGCAGAGGCTTTTTTTGGGGCGGTTGCCGTTGTCAGCTTTTCAAGTGCAGAAACCTTTTGTGGAATTGTGCGCTGACGCTCCCAGTCGCCAAATCCGCCAACATAATCCTTCCAGCCGCCCTTGCCTTCGCTGGCAATGGTTTGGGTGACGACGTTATCCAAAAAGGTTCGATCATGGCTGACTAGCAATACTGTCCCGGGATAGTCTTGCAGTAATTCTTCAAGTAACTCTAGGGTTTCGATATCGAGGTCGTTGGTGGGTTCGTCGAGCACCAGGATATTGGCCGGCCGAGCAAACAGACGTGCCAGCAATAAGCGCGCTCGCTCACCGCCTGACAGGCTTTTGACTGGGGATTGTGCACGAGCGGGTGCGAACAAAAAGTCGCCGAGATAACTCATGACATGCTTGCGGTTACCGCCAATGTCAATCCACTCACTTCCTGGGTTGATGACGTCGGCGAGAGTCGCGTCTTCATCTAACTGGCTGCGCATCTGGTCAAAGTAGGCGACGCTTAAATTGGTACCTAGTTTGATCGTGCCCGAATCGGCCTGCAAGGTGCCTAAGATCAGTTTGAGCAGCGTCGTTTTGCCAGCACCGTTTGGGCCGATGAGACCAATACGATCACCACGCATGATGATCGTCGAATAGTCTTTGACGACGCAGTGATCGCCAAACCCTTTGTTCACGTGCTCTAGTTCAGCGACCAGTTTGCCAGAGCGCTGTCCAGCATCGATCGCGAGTTGCACGTTGCCTTGGCGCTCGCGTCTCGCGACTCGTTCAACCCGCAATTGCTCAAGTCTTCTGACACGCCCCTCGTTACGAGTGCGTCTGGCTTCAACGCCTTTGCGAATCCAAATCTCTTCTTGTGCCAGCATCTTGTCAAAGCGCGCGTTCTCAAGACGCTGAGACTCGAGCCATTGCGCTTTGCGAACTTGCCAATCAGAAAAGTTTCCGGGGAAGCTTAAGAGCTTGCCGCGATCAAGTTCAACAATGCGCGTGGCGACGGAATCCAAAAAGCGTCGGTCATGGGTAATGATGATTGCGCTGCCTGGCCATTGTTTCAGCGTGGTTTCAAGCCAGTTGATACCATCAAGGTCAAGGTGGTTGGTGGGCTCGTCTAGCAGCAGCAGTGTGGGTTGGTTGGCCATGGCGCTAATTAACGCGACACGCTTGCGCATACCACCCGAAAGTGTGCCTACCAAGGCCTCAGGTGGTAAGTCAAGCTTGTCAATCAGGGCCAACACGCGCGGGCCGCGCTGCCAGTCTTCATTGTCTGGGTCGTATTCGCCCATTACGGTCTGTTCGATCGTCAGGGTTTCATCGAGGATGGGCTCTTGCTCAACAGTGGCCACGCGAACGTGCCCTGCTACGGTGATCGCGCCATCGTCTGGCTGAGTGCGTCCGTCAAGCAAGCGAAGTAACGAAGATTTACCTGCGCCGTTTCGTCCGATTAAACCAATGCGTTCGTCGGATTGAATCGTGAGATCTGCGCCGTCGAGTAAAGGGTGATGGCCATAGGCAAGGTGTACGGCACTGAGTGAAATTAAAGCGATAGCCATGAGTGAAACTGTATGCACGCAAGGCGCGCGGTTGATTCATTAGACCGCTATTGTCGCAGGACATGGGATTTACTGTTTGTAGATGCCCAGAGTCTTTAAGGGATTGGGCCGTACAATGTCAACGCAAGACAGACTGGGCAATCGCGGTGCTTTCAGGCAGCGAGGAAGGTCCGGACTCCATAGGGCAGGATAACGGTTAACGACCGTCCGGTCCGCTGTTGGCGCAAGCGAACAAAGGGCTGAGGACTAGGGCCACAGAGACGAGTCTGCATTGGGGGTGTGCTCTTGGGCACACTCTGTCACGGTGTTGCCGTGATGCTAGAGCTGCTTGTCAGCGCTAACAATGCAGGGTGAAACGCGGCAACCTCTATCCGGAGCAACACCAAATAGGCATGCGTGTGACCTCGTGTCACGACGGGCGGCTCGCTCAAGTATGCGGGTAGGTGGCTAGAGCATGCCAGCAATGGCACGCCAAGAGGAATGATTGCCAGCCTAAGACATTAGGCTTACAGAATCCGGCCTATAGGTCTGTCTTGCACTTTTTATCCAAATTTTCCGGCAATCCATTCCAAATCACGCAAATGACTATTGGGTGTACAGGGTAATCCCTTAAGCAATGCCTAACAAACGACCTTTAATTACCGATGCAATGCTTTGATTTATTTGAATATTAGCCTTTATAATAAATTTCAAATAATCGGCTAACTCATTGTTCCCATTGAAAAAAACTTAATTTACGCTTGACCAACCTAAATCATTCGCTTAGAGTGGTGAAAAGTAGATTTTTGTGTATTTAAGTGGGGTAAATTGGTGTTTCAAGGCAGCAGTGCTCTCACGCTTGATGCGAAGGGTCGGATCAATGTTCCGACTCGGCATCGCGACGCTCTGGACGAGCAGGCTAAAGGCCGCCTGACGCTGACTCGTCATCCAGATGGATGCCTTCTGGTGTACCCCCGCCCCGAATGGGAAACCAAACGCGAACAAATCGCCGCCTTTCCGATGTCAGCGCGTGCGTTACAGCGCCTGCTCTTAGGGAGTGCACAAGACGTTGAAATTGACGGCTCTGGCCGCATACTCGTGGCCCCTGAATTGCGTGCGGCAGCTGGCTTTACGCGCGATGTGATGCTGTTGGGAATGGGCGCGCACTTTGAGTTATGGGATGCCGCGGCATTGGCACGCCGCGAGGCCGCTGATTTGTCGCAAGGCGTGGGTGATGTTTTAAACCAGTTTTCTTTTTAAGTCGTGACCGAATTTGTGCACCGGCCCGTGTTGCTCGAGCCGACTGTTGAGTCTTTGGTGCAGGCTGATTACGGCAAGAGAATGGTGCTGTCAGACGATCTTGTTGCTGAACAGGCGAGCAGATCTTCTGGGGTGTATGTCGATGCGACGTTTGGACGCGGTGGGCATTCAAGAGCCCTGTTGTCTAGGCTGAGTGGTGATGCAAGGTTAGTGGTGTTTGATAAAGACCCTCAAGCAATTGAGGTTGCAAGGGAGCTGGCCCGAGCGGATCACCGAGTCACGGTGATTCACGAAGCGTTTGGCGATATGCGTGAGGCTTTGTCGGCCTTGGGGATAGGCGCCATTGACGGTGTGATGTTAGATCTGGGGGTTTCGTCGCCGCAGATCGATGATGCAGGGCGTGGATTTTCATTCATGCGGGATGGCCCGCTTGATATGAGGATGGACACCACGCGAGGTGAGACAGCTGCGCAATGGTTAGCGCAGGCCGGTATTGAAGAGATGCGGGAGGTCATAGTCCGATATGGCGAAGAACGGTTTGCTTTTCAGATTGCAAAGGCGATTGATGCTCGCCGCGCAGAACGTCCGATCAACACCACGCTCGAGCTCGCCGAGCTCGTGTCAAGTGTCGTCCGTACGCGCGAAAAGGGTCAACATCCGGCTACACGCACCTTTCAGGCTTTACGGATTTACCTCAATCGTGAACTCGAAGAACTCGAGAGCGCCCTCCAGGCAGCTCTAGCTTTATTAAAAACAGGCGGACGTATGGCCGTGATTAGCTTCCACTCGCTGGAAGATCGCGTTGTCAAGCAGTTCATTACCGCAGCTTCTAAACCTGAAGCCGCGTATGCCCGCCTCCCTCTGCGTGAAAGCGAAATGCCTCAGCCTGTATTGCTGGCGCTTGCCCGCGTGCTGCCAACGGATCGCGAAATATCCGACAACACCCGTTCGCGCTCAGCCGTCTTGCGAGTTGCAGAGCGCACAGCAACCGCCTTGGGTGCGCAGGGGGCTGCCGCTTACTCGCCGGCTCCTAAGCGTGCGGTTAAGCGCGGCAAAAAAGGGGCGCACTGATGGGGCGTCTGTGTATCTTGGTGGCTGTCGTTTTAATGATCTCGGCGATATCGCTGGTGACGGCGCGCTACCAGGCACGACAACTCTATATTGAGCTTGACCGTTCAAGAACGCAGGCACTTAATTACGATATCGAATGGCGGCAACTGCAGCTTGATCGTGCAGAGCAAGCGCGTAATGCTAACGTTGATAAGCTTGCGCGCGAGCAATTAAAAATGACTTCGATTGTGCCAGACCGCACAATTTATATTAATGAGTCTGCCTCAAGTGCAACCTCGCGAGGCGAAAAATGAAGCGGCTCCCATTTTTTGACAATCCCGTGCTACGCGTGAATTACCCACTCTGGCGCGGTCGCTTAGTGCTGATTTTGTTGGGGCTAGCCTTCTTGACCTTGGCTCTTCGGGCGTTATATCTACAGGGCATCACAACTGAATTTTTGCAGCAACGCGGCGAACGAATTTATGAAAGTACGCTGACCTTACATGCCAGTCGTGGCAAGATTTTAGATCGTAACGGTGTTGTGCTTGCCGCAAGTGTGCCAGCGCGATCAATCGCGATTCGTCCTAAAGACACAAGAGAGGTTTCAGCAAAAAAATTGCAGCAGCTCGCTGAGTTGCTTGATCTGTCGTCTGACGAATTGCGTAAAAAAATTGCTGAAGACAAGCCCTTCGTGTATTTAAAGCGTCAGGTGCCACTTGAGGTCGCAAAAAAAATAACTGACTTACGTATCCCGGGTGTGATCCAGCAACCGGACAATCGCCGTTTGTACCCTGAAAGCGAAGTCATGGCCAATGTTGTTGGCTTTAATAACTTAGAAGACCGTGGCCAAGAGGGTGTTGAGCTCGCGTTTAACGAACAACTTTCTGGGCAGGCGGGCAGTCGACGCATTATGCGAAACCGTTTAGGTCACACGATTGAAAGTGTTGGTACTGTTGATTTTCCGGTCGACGGTCAAGATATTAAGCTGTCACTCGATACTCGCATTCAATATCAGGTTTATCGCGCCCTTCAAGAGGCGATGGTGACCAACAAGGCGAAGGGTGCAGCAGCAGTTGTCATTGACGTTAAGACAGGTGAGATTTTAGCGTTAGGCAATATGCCAACCTATGATCCCAATCGGCGCGACTCGTTTCGGGGTGGCAACCTGCGCAATCAGGCGCTCACCGATACGTTCGAACCTGGCTCGATCATGAAGCCGTTTACCGTTGGTCTTGCACTTGATCTGAAGCGTATTACGCCGGCCACGTTGTTTAACACCGGCAATGGTAAGTTTAGTTATCAGGGCGCAACCATTAGCGATGTGAGTGCGAACGGCACACTTGACCCGGCGGGGGTGTTGCTGAAGTCAAGCAATATTGGGATGACGTTGATTTCAGAACGGCTACAGTCGCGTGAAATGTGGACTCGGTTTAACGAACTCGGATTAGGCCAAGTGCCGCAGACTGGATTTCCGGGCGCAGCAGCCGGGCGACTACGGCCTTACGAGCGTTGGCGTCTTATTGAAAAAGCCACGATGTCATACGGATACGGGCTATCCGTTTCGCTTTTGCAAGTGGCACGCGCCTACACCGTGTTTGCTCGTGAGGGCGATATGGTTGGATTGACGCTAGTCAAACGCGAAGACCAGCCGACTTCGACTCAGGTCTACCCACCAGACGTCGCACAAAAAATTCGTCTGTGGCTTGAAGCGGCGGCCGGACCAGAAGGCGCAAAAGCTGCACAGGTACAGGGCTATCGTGTCGCTGGAAAGAGCGGTACTGCGAGAAAAATTGTAGACGGCAAATACAGCACAAGTCGTTATCGCGGTTCGTTTGTTGGTTTCGCCCCAGTCTCGGATCCGCGTATCGTGGTTGCGGTCACGATTGATGAGCCTCAGTCAGGGGTGTATTACGGCGGTAAGGTAGCGGCGCCGGTATTTGCCACGATTGTTGGAGGCGCCTTGCGCACGATGAACGTGCAGCCTGATACGGCGCTCGAACCGGCTGTTGTGGCTGCGGGGAGGGGCTCGCGATGACGCGTGCAGTCCTTCTTGCCTCGGATCTCTCAACAGAGAATATCGTTGCACTGCTGCGCAGCAAAACTGAGTGCGGCGCGCAGCTACAGGCAGACTCGCGGGCAGTGCGCGCGGGCGATGTCTTTTTGGCGTGTCCAGGTTTAAATAGCGACGGCAGGCATTTCATCGCGGCAGCAATCAAGCAAGGGGCCGGTGCGGTTCTTATGCACGCTGACTCAGCGGCCCCTTGGCAAGCGAATGATTTCAGCGTACCCGTGCTGGGATTGCCTGATTTAACTGAGCGACTCGGTGCAATTGCAGATCTTTGGTATGACAAACCTTCGGCGCATATGAAGGTCATAGCGGTGACTGGCACTAATGGCAAAACGAGTTGTGTGCAATGGTTGACCGATGCCTTACAGTCGGCTGGCTATCCGGCAGGAGCGCTTGGCACCTTGGGCGTACGCTTTCCGGATGGGTCTGTTCGTACTGGTGCGTTGACGACCCCCGATGTGGTTTCGATGCATCGAGGCTTAGCCGCGCTACGAGAGGCGGGTGCGCAGTATGTATCACTTGAGGCGTCGTCGATCGGGTTAGAGCAAGGCCGCCTTGCCAGCGTACGAATATTTGCCGCCGGGTTTACCAATCTTTCGCGTGACCATCTTGACTATCACCACACCATGCAAGCGTATGCGGCGGCCAAGGCGCGCCTGTTTGCGTGGCCTGGATTGCAGGCAGGGGTGCTCAATGCCGACGATGCGAGCAGTGCTAGCTTCGTGACAGACGCAGCCTACCCGCTGGTGACTTACAGTCTTGCGCAACAGACGACTGCAGGCGCGGTTGCCCTGCGTGCCGAGCTCTTAGTCGACTCAATGAGTACTGGGCAGTGGTTGTTGCATGACATGAACGAGCAGGTGGCAGTACATACGAAAGTGTACGGCCGGCATAATATTTCAAATCTTTTATGCGTAGCGGGGTTGCTCAAGACTCTCGACTGGCCTCTTGCAAAGATCGCCGCTAGCTTTGCTACGCTCACGCCTGTCGAGGGGCGACTGCAAGCTGTCGAGCCCTTATTAGCCGATCGTGCTGTCCCTACCGTCTTAGTTGACTACGCGCATACTCCAGATGCGCTCGCTCGCGCCTTAGAAGTGGCGCGCGAGCTGGCGCAAGCGCGCCGTGCAAATGTGTGGTGTGTCTTTGGGTGTGGTGGCAATCGCGATAGCGGCAAACGGCCACTGATGGGCGAGGTTGCGCAGCGTCTGGCTGATCGTGTGATTGTGACAAGCGATAACCCACGCGATGAAGATCCGCCTGCAATCATTGCTCAGATCGTTGCTGGTTTGCCGGGCTCGAGCGCAAAGGTCACGATTGAGCCAGATCGGGCTCAGGCAATTTTGGCTGCAGTGTTAGGGGCAGCTTGCAACGATGTGGTGCTGATTGCCGGTAAAGGTCACGAAACCTATCAAGAGATTGCCGGTCAGCGCGCACCATTTGATGATCGGCAATGGGCTCAAGCTGCGTTGTTGCTTCAACAGCATCGAGCGCTTCAAACCGACTCGCGTCGGCTTGAACCAGGTTCAATCTTTTTGGCGCTTAAGGGCGACCACTTTGATGGCCACGACTATCTTGAGCAGATTCAGACGGCAGGGGCATGTGTCGCGATTGTGGACGCGATCCGACCTGTGCCTGGCTTGGCGCAAATCGCCTTGGGCGATACCCGTGCAGCGTTGTTGCAGCTTGGACGCGCGTGGCGACGGCAGTTTCCGATTCCGATGATTGCTGTGACAGGTAGCAATGGCAAAACCACCACCAAAGAGATGATTTCTGCCATCTTGGCAGCTTGGTTGGGTGAAGCGCACCGTTTGGCGACTGTAGGTAATTTGAATAACGAGTTGGGTGTTCCGCTGACCTTGTTGCGCCTACGAAGTGAGCATCAAGCTGCAGTGATTGAGCTTGGCATGAATCATCCAGGCGAAATCGCGATCTTGGCCCAGGCCGCTGAGCCAACTGTAGCGTTAGTCAATAACGCGCAGCGCGAGCATCAAGAGTTTATGGTGAGTGTTGAGGCAGTTGCGCGTGAAAACGCCGCCGTCTATGCCTCTTTGGTGCCAAAAGGGATCAAAGTTTTTCCAAGTGCTGATACCTTTTCTCAGCTGTGGCTAGAGCTTGCGAACGAGCGTTCAAGTTTGCGTTTCGGGCTAAGCCCAGACGCCGAGGTGTGGGCCAGTGACATCCGAGCCGATGCCTTCGGGACAAGCTTCATTGTGAACACACCGATAGGCCAAGGTCGAGTCGTGTTGTCTGTGCCAGGAAGGCACAACTTGCTGAACGCGTTGGCGGCAACGACCTGCGCTGTGGCTGCAGGGGCTCCGATGCAGGCGATTGAGCAGGGGCTTGCTGCGTTTCACGCCGTTTCAGGTCGAATGCAGCCGTATCGTCTGGCCAATGACGTGATGCTCATTGATGACTCTTATAACGCGAACCCTGACTCGGTACGTGCGGCGATTGATGTTCTGGCCTCTTTGCCAGCACCGCGTGCACTTGTACTGGGCGATATGGGCGAGGTAGGTGATAACGGGCCTGCCATGCATGAAGAGGTTGGAGCATACGCGCGTGAATGCGGCATTGAATATGTCTTGACGCTTGGGCAAGCGACGCGTTTCACCGCAGCCGCATTTGGTTCGCAAGCAATTATTTGTGAAACGAGTGAGCAGGCGAGCGACTGGATTGCGCAACACTTCGTGAAAAGCGTCTTGGTCAAAGGGTCGCGCTTCATGCGCATGGAAAAAATTGTACGCACTTGCCTCGAACAGTTTGAGGCAACTGACAAAGACGTGGTGAAACATGCTGTTTGAACTTGCTGGCTGGCTGGCCGAGAACTACGCGCGCGGATTTTCTGTATTTGAATACATCACACTGCGCGCTGTATTGGCATGTGCCACATCGCTCTTGATCGGTTTGGTTGCTGGGCCCTGGGTCATTCGCAAGCTCACAGCGCTCAAAATTGGTCAGACTGTTCGCAGCTACGGGCCAGAAACCCATTTAGTGAAAACAGGTACGCCAACGATGGGCGGAGCGCTCATTTTAATTTCGATTGCTGTGAGTACTTTGCTGTGGGCAGATTGGCGTAACCGTTATGTATGGGTCGTATTGTTGGTGACCCTCGGTCTCGGTTGGGTGGGGTGGGTCGATGATTATCGAAAAGTGGTTCATCGTGACCCTGAGGGAATGCCTGCGCGTCAGAAATTCTTTTGGCAGGCTTTGATCGGAGCGACAGCGTCACTGTATCTGATGTTTGCGATCTCGGCACCGAGTACTGCAAATTTGTGGATGGTAGCGGTGGACTGGGCGACGAGCGGTTTTTCTATAACGTTACCCGCGCGAGCAGACCTGATGGTGCCATTTTTCAAAACCTTCAGTTATCCGCTTGGTGCGTTGGGTTTTGTGGCAGTGAGTTGGTGCGTGATCGTCGGTACAAGTAATGCGGTCAATCTGACCGATGGCCTTGATGGTTTGGCGATTATGCCAACCGTGATGGTCGGTTCGGCCTTAGGCGTCTTTGCTTATGTCGTCGGGCGCGTCGACTACTCGCGCTATTTGTTGTTTCCGTACGTGCCGGGCGCTGGCGAACTGATGATTTTGTGCGCAGCACTTGCAGGTGCTGGCCTGGCATTTTTATGGTTTAACGCGTATCCCGCACAGGTGTTTATGGGCGATGTTGGCGCCCTGGCACTTGGTGGAATGCTGGGCACGATTGCAATTATTGTGCGACAAGAAATCGTACTGTTCATTATGGGTGGCGTCTTTGTCGTTGAAACCTTGTCGGTGATGTTGCAGGTGACCTGGTTCAAATACACCCGCTATCGCTATGGGCAGGGGCAACGTATCTTAAAAATGGCGCCACTTCATCATCACTTTGAAGTGGGCGGCTGGAAAGAAACCCAAGTTGTCGTGCGTTTTTGGATCATCAGCATGATGCTGGTGTTGATTGGTTTAGCTTCACTGAAGATTCGATGACCGAAACAGTTTTGTCCTCCGTGCTTCCTTCTCGTGTCCTGATTGTTGGGCTCGGTGAGACGGGCGTCGCTGCAGCGCGTTGGTGCGTACGCAACGGTACTGCCGTGCGGGTGGCCGATACACGTCAGAGTCCGGCCGGGCTTGAGGCGTTGACACAGTCAGTGGATGTCGCCGCGCTAGAGCTACACCTTGGTTGCGATGTTTTTGACGCTTCGCTGCTGGAGGGTGTGGGCTTGCTAGTGTTGAGTCCGGGCCTCGCGCCAGGCCTGTCGCCCGTCAAAGAGTTGCTTGAACAAGCTGAGGCCGCCGGCATTGAGGTCATTGGCGAAATTGAATTGTTCGCACGTGCTTTACAGAAGCTACAGGCGACCCAGCAGTATGCGCCACGCGTGCTGGGTGTGACAGGCACCAACGGCAAGACAACAGTCACGGCACTGACTCGCCACATGTTGGCTGCTACGGGGATCCGTGTTCGCGCCGCTGGCAATATCAGTCCGGCCGCACTTGAGTCGTTAATCGACGCCTTAGATACAAACACGCTGCCAGATGTTTGGGTGCTTGAGCTCTCAAGTTTTCAGCTTGAGACAACCCGTAGTCTTCGCATGACCGCAGCTGTTGTGCTCAATGTGACGCAAGATCACTTAGATTGGCATGGCAATATGCAGGCCTATGGTCAGGCAAAAGCCCGTATTTACGACATGACAGATATATTAGTCGTCAATCGCGACGACGCAACGGTCATGGCAATGTGTGAATCACTCGCGAGTATGAACGTTCGAAGTTTTGGTCGTGACACACCAATGTTGACCGGCGACGTCGGACTTGAAAGTAGTCATGATGTTTGGTGGCTGACCACCTCAGAGGTGACCGAGTTTGAAGACGACTTGCCAACGCCTGTTAAGCGTAAAAAGAATGCGCCACCGCCCGAGCGCGCATCGGGCCGGTTAGTCCGCCTCATGCCGATGGATGCCCTAGGCTTGAACGGTTTGCATAACGCGCTGAACACCCAAGCGGCAATCTTGTTGGCTCGGTCGGTTGGCGCTGGTTTGGGGCCAATCCTTCGTGCGGCAGGCGACTACGTTGGCGAACCGCATCGCATGGAATTTATCCGTAGTGTGCGTGGCATTGATTTCTTTAACGATAGTAAAGGAACCAACGTTGGCGCGACCGTAGCCGGCTTAGAAGGGTTGGGGCGGCGCTCGGTGTTAATTGCTGGTGGCGCAGGTAAAGGTCAGGACTTTTCGCCCTTGGTGTCTGTTGTCGCAAGGCATGCCCGCGCTGTTGTGCTGATTGGACAAGATGCGCGTTTGCTGTTTGATACGTTGGCACCAACCGGAGTGCCGTGCCTGCTCGCCGACACCTTACCCGAAGCGGTTGAACTTGCCTTTGCCGAGGCTCAAGAGGGCGACGCGGTTGTGCTTTCGCCAGCCTGCGCGAGCTTGGATATGTTTCGCAACTATGGGCATCGTGGCCTGGTCTTTGTTGATGCCGCCCATGAACTTGCGTTAGGTCAGGGGGAGGTGGCATGAGCCTCTTTACTGAGTTAACGAACAGCGTGAACGCTGTGCGCCCAACCCGCACCACGATGCGCAATTACGATTTACCGTTGGTTGTCGCGACAAGTTTGCTAGTTGCAATTGGTATTTTGATGGTGTATTCAGCCGCAATCGCATTAGCAGATGGCCCCAAGTTTGCAAACTATGGACGTTATTACTTCGTGATGCGTCAGACCCTTTATGTTGGTATCGGTCTGTTTGTTGCCGCTTTTGTCCTGACTGTGCCAATCGAGACGTTGCAACGAACCACCATGTGGATTTTCATTATCACGATGTTACTTTTGGTTCTGGTGTTGATCCCTGGGATCGGTCGCAAGGTGAATGGTGCGATGCGGTGGTTGCCTGTTGGCCCCGTCACCTTTCAGCCCTCTGAATTAATGAAGCTCGCCGCCTTGCTCTTCACAGCTGACTACACCATCCGTAAGCAAGACCAAATGCACAGTACCCTGCGTGGCTTTTTGCCGATTGCTGTGGCGTTGGCCACGGTGGCTGGGCTTTTGCTGAAAGAGCCTGATTTGGGTGCGGTCATCGTGGTGATTGCGATCTCAATGGGTATCTTGTTTTTAGGTGGGATCAACGCACACATTTTTTCAGCAATCGCCCTGCTCTTGACCTCTGCCTTTGCGTTAATTATCTGGTTGTCTCCCTTCAGAACGCGGCGCATCTTTGCCTACTTAGACCCTTGGAATCCTGAAAACATACTGAAAGACTCTTATCAGCTTTCGCATTCATTAGTGGCGATTGGTCGAGGACAATGGACCGGTGTTGGGTTGGGTGGGAGTGTCGAAAAGCTTCACTACTTACCGGAAGCACACACCGACTTCATCATGGCCGTAATCGGAGAAGAGCTCGGGTTTATCGGAATTCTATTGATGATCACCCTATTCGGTGTTTTGGTTCATCGCTGTATTGAAATCGGACGTCAAGCGATTGCGATGGAGCGCCCCTTCGGGGGGCTCGTGGCACAAGGTGTCGGTATCTGGTTTGGTGTCCAGTCCTTTATCAATATTGGCGTTTGTTTGGGTTTGCTTCCGACCAAGGGGTTGACCTTGCCGCTCGTCAGTTACGGCGGTACTGGTATCGTGCTGAATCTGTGCGCCATCGCGATCGTGCTCAGAGTTGACTTTGAAAATCGCAACATGATGCGAGGGGTCCGCTCATGAGCGTGCGTTCTCCGGTCGTGTTGATTATGGCGGGCGGTACGGGTGGGCACATTATGCCTGGCCTGGCTGTTGCTGAGGTCTTACGGGCCCGCGGTTGGACTGTGCGGTGGTTGGGCAACCCCGACAAAATGGAGGGCAAGCTCGTACCAGCTGCTGGCTATTCACTTGCTGCGCTGCGTTTTGCAGGCTTTCGTGGCAAGGGCTTAGTCGCAAAGCTTCAAGCTCCCTTCTTGTTATTGCGCGCTCTAGCCCAGGCGTGGCAACAGTTTTCAAGTATTCGCCCAAATGTTGTGCTCGGAATGGGTGGTTACGTCGCGTTTCCTGGCGGTGTGGTGAGTGCCTTGCGCTCCACACCTTTGGTGTTGCATGAACAAAATGCAATTGCAGGGATGGCTAATCGTTGGTTATCGCGTATCGCGCAGCGCGTCTTGGCTGGTTTTCCAGAGGCTCTTGAACGCGCTGAAGTGGTGGGCAACCCGGTCAGGCAGGATGTCGCGGCTTTGGCCAATCCCCAACAGAGATACGAGACGCGCTCAGGACCCTTGCGGGTGCTAGTGCTTGGCGGCAGTTTAGGAGCGACTGCGCTCAATGAATTGCTCCCACAGGCCTTGGCCAAGATTCCGTTAGCGCAGCGCCCCAGCGTGACTCACCAGGCCGGTGCGCAGCACCTCGATACGCTGTTAGATGCTTACGCGCAGGCCGGAGTCACTGCTCGCTGCGTGCCATTCATTGAAAATATTGCCGAGGCACTTTCTGACGCCGATTTGTTGATTTGTCGCGCGGGTGCGATGACGGTGGCTGAGGTCGCTGCCGCCGGAGTCGCTGCCTTGTTTATTCCCTATCCTCACGCAGTGGACGATCATCAGTCGGCCAACGCTCGTTTTTTAAGTCACGATATGGCCGCCTGGCTCATCCAACAAAAAGAGTTAACACCCGATACGCTTAGCCAGTGGTTACTTGCGCGTAGTCGCCAAGAGCTCAGCAGTGTCGCTCAGCGTGCAAGAGCTCATGCGCGCCCTCACGCGGCGCAGCGCATTGCAGATATTTGTGAAGAATTTGCGGGGGCCTCAGCATGAAACACCGCATCGAGCATATTCATTTTGTTGGCATTGGCGGCTCTGGGATGAGCGGCATCGCAGAGGTGCTGTTGAATTTAGGTTACCGCATATCAGGATCAGACCTTGCAGATTCTGCTGCGACACAGCGCTTGGCGAGTTTGGGCGCACGGATCGCACTTGGCCATCAGGCTGAGAATATTGCGGGCGCCGATGCGCTTGTGACCTCGACGGCTGTGGCCAATAACAATCCCGAGGTGATTGCCGCGCGTCAGGCGCGCATCCCCGTGGTGCCTCGCGCAGTCATGTTGGCTGAACTGATGCGCTTAAAGAGAGGCATTGCTGTGGCGGGCACGCATGGCAAAACCACCACCACGAGCCTGGTTGCCAGCGTGTTAGCGGCAGGCGGACTCGATCCAACCTTTGTGATCGGTGGTCGGCTGACCGCCGCTGGTGCGAACGCCGGCTTGGGTCAGGGCGACTTCATCGTTGTCGAAGCAGACGAATCAGATGCATCGTTTTTGAATTTGCTTCCGGTGATGGCCATCATCACCAACATCGATGCTGATCACATGGATACCTATGGGCATGATTTGGCGAAACTTAAAAGTGCCTTCGTAGAGTTCACTCAACGCTTACCGTTTTATGGCAGCGCAATTGTTTGTGCCGACGACGCCAACGTGCGCGAAATCATCCCGTTTATTTCGCGGCCAGTGACAACGTATGGTTTGTCGCCCGATGCTCAGGTCGTGGCAACAAACGTCAAGGCGATTGGCACACGCATGCAGTTTGACGTGCGGCGCCAAACGCGCGAGGGTGAGCTCAGTCCCTTCGCGGTCAGTTTGAATCTTCCGGGTGTTCATAATGTGTTGAACGCGTTGGCGGCGATTGCAGTGGCGACAGAGCTTGGCGTCAGTGATGCGGCCATTGCGCAAGGGCTTTCAGAGTTCAAGGGCGTCGGACGTCGCTTTACTCAAATTGGCGATTTCACGGCTAAGAAGGGCGGCACGTTTAGAGTGGTCGATGATTATGGGCACCACCCGGTCGAGATGGCGGCCACTCTGGCGGCTGCTCGCGGCGCCTGGCCCAATCGTCGAGTCGTATTGGCGTTTCAGCCCCATCGTTACACCAGAACGCGCGATTGCTTCGAAGACTTTGTCAATGTGTTGGGCTCTGCCGATGCCGTGCTGTTGACTGAGGTTTATGCGGCGGGCGAGCCGCCTTTGGTGGCCGCAGATGGACGTGCTCTGGCGCGCGGTGTGCGTGTTGCCGGGAAGGTCGAGCCCATATTCGTTGAAGATGTCGCTGCGATGCCCGAAGCGATTCTAAATTTTGCGCAAGAGGGCGATGTGGTGATTGTGATGGGTGCCGGTTCGATTAGTAAAGTTCCCCATCAATTAGGAGTCCCAGCATGACACAGACTTTTGGTAAGGTCGGTGTGTTGTACGGCGGTCGCTCAGCAGAGCGTGAAGTGTCAATCATGTCCGGAACGGGCGTGCACGCAGCGTTGTGCGGTCAGGGTGTCAACGCGCATTTATTTGATACGGGCTCGGGAAGCCTGGCTGACTTGGCTGCGCAGCAATTCGATCGCCTCTTCATCGCCTTGCACGGGCGTTATGGTGAGGACGGAACGTTGCAGGGCGCGCTTGAACTGCTGGGGATTCCTTACACGGGTAGCGGTCCCATGGCATCGAGTCTTGCGATGGATAAAGTCATGACAAAGCGTGTGTGGTTAGAGGCTGGTTTGCCTACGCCAGGATATCGGGTACTGACTGACGCGAGCGAGGTGAATGCGGCGGCGCTGGCTTTGGGCCTGCCGTTGATGATGAAAGCCCCTCAGGAGGGATCTACCCTTGGCATTGTGAAAGCCACTGAAGCTGCTGAACTCACCAATGCGTACAAAGTTGCCGCGCAGTACGACGAGGTGGTGTTGGCCGAGCAGTTTGTGGCAGGACGCGAACTGACGGTCGCGCTCTTGGGTCGCGGCAAAGATGCGCGTGCGTTGCCAGTTATTGAAATCGTGGCTCCTCAAGGCAACTACGATTATCAGCACAAGTATTTTTCAGACGATACTCAGTACTTGTGTCCAGCACCGCTTGAGCAGACACTGGCGGCTGAGATTGCAGAGATCAGTGTGAAGGCCTACCGTGCCTTGGGGTGCGAAGGTTGGGGGCGTGCAGATTTGATGTTGGATCAGAATAACCGGCCTTGGCTGCTAGAGATGAATACTTCGCCTGGCATGACTGGGCATTCTTTAGTGCCCATGGCGGCAAAAGCGATTGGCATGAGTTACCCCGAGTTGTGTATGCAAATTTTGAAGGATGCCCGCTGCAAGATTGGACATCTGTTTGGTAACAAAAACTAGCGAGACAGATTGTGTGGAACGAAGCGCGTATGATCAACAGACTTGCCAACACCCTAGCGGTGATGGCGGTGTTGGCCGTGCTCGTCGGGTGTTTGTACTGGGTCATGCAGCGCCCGATGTTCAGCTTGCAGGCGATCGAACTCGAACCGATACCCAACAGCAGTTTGCGTTACGTGACGCCCGAAAACGTTCAAGCCTCTATCGCGACCAAATTAACGGGCAATTTTTTTACAATCCGCTTAGCCGAAGCGCAAACTGTTTTCGAGTCAGTGCCGTGGGTCAGAGCCGCCTCGGTACGCCGCATTTGGCCCAACACCTTGCGTGTCACCGTCGAAGAGCACCAACCGCTTGCGCTATGGAACGAAAACCAGATGATCAATACGTGGGCGCAGGTTTTTACAGCAAACCAAGGCGAGCTCGAAGACGATGTGAATTTGCCGCAGTTCGAAGGCCCCGAGGGCAAAGAAGGGTTGGTCGTGTCTCGCTATGCCGAGCTCGAGCGCTGGTTTGCGCCGCTTGGGCTAACTGTCAAAGAGATGTCGTTGAACAATCGTTTGGCCTGGCAGGTCAAACTCTCAAGTGGCCTGACCTTGGCGTTAGCGCGCGATCCTGGCGCAGAAGCGGCCGATTCGCAAGGCGGGATTCCAGGAGCTTTACCCTTTTCAGAGGGGATCGAGCGATTTGTGCAGGCGATGCCTCAGATCAATCAAAGAACGGGTGGACGTGCGCTGACGCATGCCGACCTGCGCTACCCCAACGGCTTTGCGATTACGCTGGCCGCCCTACCAGAACCTACTCAACCGAAAAAGAAACGATAACGCTATGACCCGTGACAGCAAGGATCTGATCGTCGCTCTCGATATCGGCACCAGCAAAGTTGTTGCTGTGGTGGCCGAGATATTGCCAGAGGGCCGCTTTGAAGTGCTGGGCTTGGGCCAACATGAGTCAAGCGGTATGCGCAAAGGTGTTGTGGTGAACATCGAGGCGACGGTCACTGCCATTCAGCGAGCACTAGAAGAGGCCGAATTAATGGCCGATTGCAAGATTCGAGATGTGTATACCGGCATTGCGGGCAGTCACATTCGAAGTTTTAATTCGAGTGGAATGGTCGCAGTTAAAGACAAAGAGGTCACCGCAGCCGATGTCTCCAGAGTCATTGAGACTGCAAAAGCTGTGAACATCCCAACTGACCAGCAAGTGCTACATATTTTGACGCAAGAGTTTATTGTCGATGGACAAGAGGATATTCGCGAACCGATTGGAATGAGTGGTTTACGTCTTGAGGTCAAGGTACATATTGTGACGGGATCAGTCAGCGCAGCGCAAAACATCGTGAAGTGCGTGCGTCGCTGTGGGCTTGAAGTGCAGGATTTGATTTTGCAGCCCCTGGCCTCAAGTCAAACCTGCTTGACTGCTGACGAGAAAGATCTTGGCGTCGTACTGATCGACATCGGTGGCGGTACGACCGATGTTGCGATCTACACCGGTGGTGCGATTCGCCATACTGCAGTTCTGCCCATCGCGGGCGATCAAATTACCAATGATATTGCGCAAGGGTTGCGGACCCCTACGCCCGATGCCGAAGACATTAAATTGCGTTATGGCGTTGCTAAAGAAGTACTGGCAAATCCCGATGACACGGTCGAGGTGCCAGGCCTTGGCGATCGTGCCCCACGCTTGGTGAAGCGTCAGACACTTGGTGCGATCATCGAGCCAAGAGTGGCTGAGTTGTTCGATTTGGTGCAGGGTGTCGTTCGGGATTCGGGTTACGAAGATCTGCTGTCGTCAGGCGTAGTGTTGACGGGCGGCACAGCTTTATTGCCAGGCATTGTTGAGCTTGCTGAAGATATTTTCTTAAAACCCGTGCGCGTTGCGGTGCCCGAATACCAGGGAAGCTTGGCAGATGTGATGCGTAACCCTCGTTTTTCAACAGTGATGGGTCTGTTGAGCGAGGCGCGTATGCAACGCCTGCGAGGTCGTAAAGTTACGCAGCAGTCTGGTAGTTTTAAGGCGGTTTTGATCCGAATGAAAGAGTGGTTTATGCATTGAATTGGCGTCATCCGACGCCAAACAGATGGGCAACTTGCTGGATGTTGCCGGTCTGCTAGAGAGGCGTTTCAAACTCGGTGCGGATTCAATCGGCAGCGTGTTTGAAACGATTTCTAAATAACGTAGTTGGGGACTTTTAGAAACGTTTGTAGTTACGACTTGAGGGAGTCAATCATGATGTTCGAAATGTTAGATAACGCAAAAAAATCCACCGTGATCAAGGTGGTAGGTGTGGGCGGTGCGGGTGGCAATGCCGTCTCGCATATGATCCGTTCGGGTGTGCAAGGGGTCGATTTCATTTGCTGCAATACTGACGCGCAAGCGTTGGCTGCAACCAATGCGCCCGTGCAGATTCGCTTGGGTAACACGGGGCTCGGTGCGGGTGCCAAGCCTGATCAAGGCCGTGCGGCTGCCGAATCGGCGCGCGAAGAGATTCGCTCGGCATTGGCGGGTGCGCATATGGTCTTTATCACTGCGGGTATGGGCGGTGGTACAGGCACTGGGGCTGGGCCAATTGTTGCCGAAGTTGCAAAAGATCTTGGTATTTTGACCGTAGGTGTGGTCACCAAGCCCTTTTCGTTCGAAGGTAATCGGCGCATGAAAATGTCGGAAGACGGTATCGACGAGCTCTCGAAACATGTGCATTCGCTCATTGTGGTTCTCAACGAGAACCTGTACGAGTTGATGGACGAAGATGCTACCCAGGCTGACTGCTTTAAAGCTGCCGATGATGTTCTGCATAATGCCTGCGCAGGGATTGCCGAGATTATCAACGTTGAAGGTAATGTGAACGTTGACTTCCAAGACGTTAAAACCATCATGGGTGAGCAAGGTCAGGCCATGATGGGTACGGCAATTGCCAGCGGTCCAGATCGCGCCAGAATTGCAGCCGAGCAAGCGGTCGCTTGCCCGTTGCTTGAAGGTGTGGATTTGAACGGTGTGCGCGGTGTGTTGGTGAATATCACCGCAAGCAGCTCACTCAAAATGAAAGAAACGCGTACGGTGATGGATCATATCCAGAGCTTTGCTTCGGCCGATGCCACAGTGATTTTCGGTACGGCTTACGATGAGTCGATGGGCGATAATCTGCGCGTCACAGTCGTAGCAACTGGCTTGGGTCGTGCTAAGCCGAAGTTGGTGCAGATGCCTGAGACTGCAGTTGGGTTGCGTAACGGGACAGATGGCCTAACCATGGCCAACGGTGCAGAGATCACTGCGCCAACCGTGATGCGCGGGCGCGGTGCACAGGCCCAAGCTCAGGTCCGCGCTCTCGAAACCTCTGGAATGGAGCACTACGATATACCGGCGTTTTTGCGCCGTCAGGCTGATTAAGTCAAGATTGAAGTGGGCTGAAAACGGCGCTTAAACGCTGGATTGAGTTCGCTTGCTTGACTCCCTCTGCCAGCTGCCCCAATGGGGTGACTGGTTGCGCACCTGGGTTTCCCAACCCAGGTGTGCTGTCGCCTGCGGGTTTTAGTGCAGAAATGGCTAAAAGCGCTACAATCGGGTAAGTTTTGATAAGATTTTTAGGCTCTATGTTTCATCAACGCACCATTAAGCAACTTGTAAAAACCACCGGGGTTGGCCTGCACTCAGGTCGACGGGTTGAGTTGACGTTGCGCCCTGCGGCTCCAGACACCGGCATTGTCTTTCATCGAATCGATTTGCCCGAGGTCGTTGACTTGCCCGCTCAGGCCGCGATGGTGAAAGACACGCGTATGGCGTCTGTCTTGTCTAACGGTCAAGCAAGGGTCTCTACCGTTGAGCATTTGATGTCAGCTCTCGCCGGCTTAGGCATTGATAATCTGCACGTCGATTTGACTGCCGAAGAAGTCCCAATCATGGACGGCAGCGCTGCAACGTTTGTGTATCTGTTGCGTTCGGCCGGAATCCAAGAACAAGCGAGTGCAAAACAGTTTTTACGCGTGTTAAAGCCCATCGAAGTGCGTGAGGGCGAAGGGACAGACGCCAAATGGGCTCGCCTTGAGCCACACGAAGGGTTTGCAGTGGCTTTTTCAATCGATTTTCGTCATCCAGCGATCGATTCGACTGCAAGCTTCGCAGAGATCGATTTCGCAACCGACTCCTACGTTAAGCAAATTGCTCGAGCTCGCACCTTTGGCTTTGTCAACGAGGTTGAGGCCTTGCGTTCGGCCGGTCTGGCGCGCGGTGGCAGCTTTGATAACGCAATCGTGATGGATGAGTACCGTGTCTTAAATTCAGACGGGTTGCGTTACGACGACGAGTTCGTCAAACATAAGATTCTGGATGCTGTGGGCGACCTGTACTTAATTGGTAAGCCTCTGGTGGCGCGCTATGTGGCATGCAAGTCTGGCCACGCGTTGAATAATCAACTGGCGCTCAAACTATTGGCGCAGCCAGATGCCTTTGAAATCATCACTTACGCGTCTGCGGCGCAGGCGCCACTGGCATTTCGCCAAGAGTGGAAGCTGGCTTGAGCTCTTGGGGCTGAACTGGCTGATGGTGCGCTAGTAGTCGGGCGACAGCATCGGCAAGCGGCCCTGGACGTAACTGCTGAGTCAGCGCTTCAAACGTTTTTAAGTCTTGTTGATCAAGTGCCCGCGCCTCTTTCGGAGGTTGAACAGCGACTGGGATCCCAAGCCCACCCTGGACCCGTAGTTTGATTTCGACCAGATTCCAGCCCGCTGCCTGTATGTGAGTAGTCACTCTGGGCGCCAATTGGCGAAATTTCGCGGCAAAGGCTGCGCTTGAAACCATCAAGGTCAATGTGCTCTGTTCGATTTTTAAGATATCAAACGCCCCACGCATGGCGGCGGGCAGAGCCTGCTCAACCACTGCTCGCAGCTTGAGGTGCAATTGAGCTGTCGCAAGCACGCTTGCTGCTTGTGCATCGTGACCCAGCCATCCGATCAGGTGTGCTCCCTTTGTTGGGTTGCCTGAGGGCCTGCGAGGAATCGTAACCATAAGTGATAAGGATATTTGTATGAAGGTAGTCATTATGCCCCGCGAGCGGGTCGTTCATGGTGCCTTGTCGTTCAGCGTGGGGCAGAGCCTGCTCTTCGGCCTTGCAACCCTTGCGCTAGTTTTGTTCGCTTGGGCCCATCTGCAACGGGTCTTTCAACCCCCTTTTGCCGAGAACTTGCGAGAAGATCCGCGTCGCAAAAGTGCTATTCACCCTGAGCCCCATACGGACAAGCAGGCGTTAGACTCACTGTTCGTTCAGATTGGCGTCTTGCAGGCCAACTATCTACGACTTGACACTCTGAGTCGGCGAGTGGCTGGGCTGGCGGGCTTTCCAGCGGTCGATCTACAAATTGTTTCTGAAAACGCCGAGATCACCGCGCCCAGAGCGGGGGGCGAGACTAAAGCGTTGGTGCAGGTGGGGCAATACGTTCGTACACTTCAGGCGGCGCTCGTCAAAAAGACAGAACACTTTCTCATGCTGGATCTGGTGTTGACCAAGCATGCCGCAGCGATTGCCAGGCAGCCCACTGCGATGCCAATCGCCGCTCAAGCACAATTAAGCTCAACTTACGGCTGGCGGCGGGATCCGTTTCTCGCTGAGCCCAGTGTGCACGAGGGGTTAGACTTTGCGGCACCGATGGGCACCCCGATTCTGGCCGCCTCGGGTGGCATCGTGCGAATCGCCGCGAACCACGGGGGCTTTGGAAATCTGATCGAAATTGACCATGGTGAAGGTCTTATCACCCGCTATGCCCATGCCAAGGTACTTTTGGTTAAAAAAGGGGATCTGGTCAGGCGCGGGCAGCTGATCGCGCGCGTGGGGTCGACAGGGCTGTCGACTGGACCACATCTGCACTTTGAAGTCCGGCTGCACGACAAGCCGTTAGATCCGAGGGTTTATTTGACCGGTAGCCCGATTGTGCACGGCTCGGCGAGGGCTGCTCCGGTCAGGTAGCAAGAACGCCATCGTAGGTGGTTGAGCCGCAGCCTAGGGTGCGGTTGTATCGACACCCTGACGGGAAGGCCTCGCCTGCGTTAAACTGCAAGGCTTACTGGCAGCTAGCTGCCTCAACTCTTTTTGGCGCCGACGGGTGTGTAGTTTGCACAGGTCTGTGTGGGTCTGACGCGTATGTTTTCACTACTTAAAAAAATATTTGGTAGTAGCAATGATCGGTTGCTCAAGCAGCTACGCCGTCATGTTGCGCAGATTAATGCTCTTGAGCCTCCAATGCAGGCCCTGTCTGACGAGCAATTACAGGCTAAAACGGGTGCCTTTAAAGACAGGCTGGTCGCCGGTGAAACCTTAGATCAGTTATTGCCCGAGGCCTTTGCCGTCGTTCGCGAGGCAGGGGTCCGAGTTTTTGGCATGCGCCATTTCGATGTGCAGTTGCTTGGCGGCATGGTATTGCATCATGGCCAAATTGCCGAAATGCGCACAGGCGAAGGCAAGACCTTGATGGCCACTTTGCCCGTCTATCTCAACGCCCTGCAGGGGCGCGGGGTGCATGTTGTGACTGTCAACGATTACTTGGCAAGACGCGATGCCCAGTGGATGGGGCGCTTGTATGGATTTTTGGGGTTGAGCGTTGGGGTGGTTGTGCCTCAACAAGATAATGCCGAAAAGATTCAAGCCTATCGTGCCGATATTACTTATGGCACAAACAATGAGTTTGGTTTTGATTACTTGCGCGACAACATGGAACACCGCGTTGAAGACAGACGCCAGCGTTCGCTTGTTTTTGCAATTGTCGATGAAGTGGATTCGATTTTGATCGATGAGGCCCGTACGCCCTTGATCATTTCTGGTCAGGCCGAAGATCACACTGAGTTATATGTGCGCATGAATGCGGTCCCAGCGCTGCTCACGCGTATGACAGCCGAGCCAAAACCCACCGAACCCGAGCCAGAGGGTGACTACTGGGTGGATGAAAAAAATCACACGGTGTACCTCTCAGAGGCTGGGCATGAAAAATCTGAGGGCATCCTGACGCGCTTGCAGTTGCTGCCAGAAGGGCAATCCTTATACGAGCCGCGCAATATTTCGTTGATGCATCATTTAATGGCGGCCTTGCGTGGCCACTCTTTGTTCCATCGTGATCAGCACTATGTTGTTCAAGATGGCGAAGTCGTGATTGTTGATGAATTTACAGGTCGGATGATGGTTGGACGTCGCTGGTCTGATGGCTTGCATCAAGCTGTTGAGGCCAAAGAAGGGGTCAAGATTCAACTCGAAAATCAGACCTTAGCTTCGATTACGTTTCAGAATTTTTTTAGAATGTACGAAAAGCTTGCCGGGATGACTGGCACGGCTGATACCGAGGCCTATGAGTTTCAAGAGATTTATGGGCTTCAGACAGTCATTGTGCCGACCAACCGCCCAATGGTGCGTGCCGATCAAAACGATCAGATCTTTAAGTCGGCACCTGAAAAATTTAACGCAATCTTAGCAGATATTCGTGATTGCCAAGAGCGGGGGCAACCGGTTTTGGTGGGTACGACCAGTATCGAAAACTCTGAGTTATTGTCGGGTCTCCTAGATCAAGCGAAGCTTGTGCACGAAGTGCTCAACGCCAAGCAGCATGCACGCGAAGCTGAAATCGTGGCTGAGGCCGGCCGGCCAGGGCACATTACGATCGCGACCAATATGGCGGGGCGCGGCACTGATATTGTGCTAGGCGGCAGTATTGAAAAACAAGTTGAACTGATTCGCGCAAAGCCCGAACTGTCAGAAGCTGAGAAAGTGACGCAGATCGAAAAGATCCGCCTCGAATGGCAACCGCTCAATGATCGTGTCAAAGCCGCTGGTGGTTTGCGAATTATCGGTACCGAGCGTCACGAGTCACGTCGCATTGATAACCAGTTGCGCGGTCGCGCTGGCCGCCAGGGTGATCCGGGATCTTCACGCTTTTATTTGTCGCTTGAAGATCCCCTCATGCGTATTTTCGCGGGTGACCGCGTACGCTCGATTATGGAAAGACTGAAGCTACCAGAGGGTGAGCCAATCGAAGCGGGCATGGTGTCGCGTTCGATCGAATCCGCCCAACGCAAGGTTGAAGGGCGTAACTTTGACGTGCGTAAGCAGTTGCTTGAGTATGATGACGTTGCGAATGATCAGCGCAAAGTTATTTATGCGCAACGTAATGAAGTGCTTGAGGCTCAGGCGATTACTGAAACGATTGATAGCTTGCGCGAGGGCACATTTACCGATTTGGTGAATAAGTTTGTGCCAGAAAACTCAGTCGAAGAGCAGTGGGATATTGACGCCTTGCAGCTCTCGCTTGAGTCTGAGTGGCAACTGAGCGTTGGTCTGACAGAGCTGGTCAAGCAGTCGAAGAGCGTTACCGATGAAGACGTGCTTGAGCATGTGTTGAACGCTGTGCGTCAAGCCTATCAGCAAAAGGCAGAAATCGTCGGAGCCGAATCATGGGCTAATTTTGAGCGCTCGATTATGCTGCAGGTCATTGATTCGCAGTGGCGCGAACATTTGTCGGCGCTTGATCATTTGCGTCAAGGCATTCACCTGCGTGGCTATGCGCAAAAAAATCCGAAGCAAGAGTACAAGCGCGAGGCGTTTGAACTGTTCTCGGCTATGCTCGATCGCGTACGTGATGATGCGATCAAGGTGTTGATGACTGTGCGAATCCAATCAGCCGAAGAAGTGCAGCAGGCAGAAGAGGCTGCGGCGCTAGCGGCACAGAAGCAACAGATTGAGTACCAGCACTCAGAATATCAAGAGGGTGGTGAACAGCCGGCAGCGGTTCCGGCGCCAGCCTCAGAGCACCCAGGGACAATTCGCAACATGATGCCCAAGGTGGGTCGCAACGAGCCTTGCCCTTGCGGTAGCGGTAAAAAATACAAGCAGTGTCACGGCCAACTTAAATAGCGCTGTTTGAGGCGACTGTCTAACCGGGAGAGATCGCCTTGTTCAAGTCTTTTTTTGGTTCAAGGCAATATTTTTTCTGGGCTTGGCCGGGCGTTGTGTTGATCGTGTCCGGAATCGCCTGTCAGGTGCAAATCGATGTTGCCCTCAACTCTGGAATTGGCGAACTGTTTGATGTCATGCAACAGAGCTTGTCGCAGCCTGGTTCGATTGAGTTATCAGCCTTTGAGTCGATCGTTTGGGCCTTGACCAAACTGGTGCTGTTATATGTGGTGCTTGTTGTTGCGTTAGGGTTTTATATTAAGCACTGGGTCTTCAGGTGGCGGCAAGCCATGAACGACTATTACATGAAATATTGGCCCATACTGAGATCGGTCGAGGGCGCTAGTCAGCGCGTGCAAGAAGATACCAAGCGTTTTGCCGCCACCTTCGAATTGATTGGTGCGAGCGTTGTTGAAGCGATTTTGACTTTGTTTGCGTTTTTGCCGATTCTTTGGGTGATCTCAAAGAACGTTCACCACATTCCATTTTTTGGTCAAGTGGATCATGCGTTGGTGTATGCCGCGGTCGCCTATGCGCTAGCGGGCACCGTGCTCTTGGCCTTGGTCGGATTCAAATTGCCCGGCCTAGAGTTCGACAATCAAAAAGCTGAGGCGGCCTACCGCAAAGAGTTGGTTTATGCTGAAGACGATACTCAGCGCGGATCGACTCCGGTGGTACAGCAATTGTTTAGCATGCTTAAAAAAAGCTACCATCGTTTGTTTTTTCACTATTTGTACTTTGATACCGCTAAGCTCACGTATTTGCAGTTCGGGATTGTGGTGCCGTTTTTGGTGTTAGGCCCAACGGTGATTGCCGGTACGTTGACCTTGGGTATGTTTGCGCAGACAATCCGCTCGTTTGAGCGTATTCAAACCTCTTTTCAGGTTTTGGTGCGTAACTGGGCCTCGATGGTTGAGTTGTTGTCTGTGTTTAAACGACTGCGGGCGTTTGAGGCAAACATTAAAGCGGTGGTCAAAAGCTAGAGTAGAGCTTGCCCGGGGGCGTTCACGGCGACACGAATTAGACATGACCTAGATTTACAATCGCAGTCGGAGAGACAACTATGCATCACGATTTAACCCGCAATACGCTAGCCGTCTTTTGTATCGTCGGATTGCTTGCGTTATCACTATGGGTGCTACGCCCCTTTCTGGCGGCCACTGTTTGGTCAGCTATGCTTGTGGTGGCAACGTGGCCATGGCTGATTGCGTTGCAAAAAACCTTTGGTGGGCGACGCACACCAGCCGTATTGATGATGTCTGTGGGCATGTTGTTGCTGTTGGTGGCACCGCTTTGGTGGGCCATCAGTACGATCACTGAGAGGTCAGACCAGTTTATGGAGTTAGGTAAAAGCCTAGCCAGCCATGGTTTGCCGGCGTTGCCCGAGTGGGTCGGACATATCCCGTTTGTAGGTGAAAAAATCAACACCGCCTGGACCGATCTGATTGCAGGTGGTGCGACAGGTTTCATGGATCATGTCGCCCCCTATGCAGCCTCAACCGGTAAGTGGGTGTTGTCACAGTTTGGCGGTCTGGGCGGCATGCTGATTCAATTCTTGTTAGTGGTCACCATCTCTGCGATTTTGTATTCGTCGGGCGAAGAGGCCGCCAAAATGGTGCGCAGCTTTGGTCGACGCCTCGCGGGTGAGCGTGGCGAAGGTGCGATGGTGTTAGCTGGGCAAGCGATTCGAGCAGTCGCGCTGGGCGTGGGCGTGACTGCGATCGTGCAAACCGTACTCGGTGGTCTTGGCTTGGTGATCGCAGGGGTGCCTTTTGCAGCAATATTATCGGCGGTGATGCTGATGCTTTGTATCGCACAAATTGGCCCGAGCTTGGTGCTGTTTCCGGCTGTCGGCTGGATGTTTTGGCAAGACGAGACCGGCTGGGCAATGTTCTTATTGGTCTGGAGCCTGGTCGTTGTTAGTCTTGATAATTTTTTGCGACCAATGCTGATTAAGCGCGGTGCAGATTTGCCTTTATTACTGATCTTTGCCGGCGTTATAGGTGGTTTGTTGAGCTTTGGATTGATTGGTATTTTTGTTGGGCCAGTTGCCCTCGCGGTGACCTATACGTTAGTTCAAGCGTGGATGTCTGAGTCGGTTGCGAAGGATGCAGAATCGTGACATCCTCCCCGTGAAAGGGGAGGATGTCCGCGCATTTGGTTAAAAACGCGCATTGCGCTTACTCGGCGTACTCTAGTGGCAAGGCCGTGGTGCACTTGATCGTTTCCATCACGAAGGCCGAGCTCACGTCGAGTAAATCAACAGTACGGATGAGTCGCTTGTAGACGCTGTCATAGCGGCTGATATCTGGCACAACAATTTTTAGCAAATAGTCAGAGTTGCCGCTCAAACGATAAATCTCGACAATTTCAGGAATACTTGTCGCGCCCGTCACAAAACGTTGCATCCATGGCTCGTTATGCTGGCTGGTGCGAATGGTCACGAACGTGGTGAGCCCGAGGTTGAGCTTTTTGGCATCACAGAGGGCCACCTGTTTTTGAATGATGCCATCGCCTTGCAGCTTTTGAATGCGTCGCCAGCATGGTGTTTGAGTCAGATTGACTGCGCTTGCGACCTCGGCTAACGACAGGCTTGCATTGGTCTGTAGCAGCTGCAGAATTTCTCGGTCTTTTTTATCAAGTGCCATAGATCGTTGCAATAGAGCGTTGTGTTTTTATCCATCTATTGGTCGGCTTAACCAACAGGTGTGTGTTGCTTGGTCAGAGACTTCAAAGGAGGTTAAAGATAATTGCGGTTGATGAAAAAAATTATTTTCTTATTAATCTAATTATATTAGAAAATATTACTCTTTTATCGTTATATTGACAAAAATAAGCAAGCAATTGCTCTGGTCTCTTGTCTAACATAGAGTGATGGCACATACATCACAGATGACCTCACTGAACCCTCGCCCAAAGGCGTTGCGTTACCCTCATCCTGTCAAATCTAGGCTGGATCAATTGCTGCCAGGCTGCTCGACCGCGCTCGCGCAGGCTTGCTGCGAGGCCCCAGATTTAGTGCCTTACCGTATTCGGCAAGCGTTAAATCGTGCTTTGACACAGGCACTCGTTCCAGGGGTGGTGGCAGGCTTGTTGAATCTACCTCGGGCCGAACAAACCTATTCGCGCCATATCTTGCATGCTGACCCTCAAGGGCGCTTTACTGTCGTAGCTTTGGTTTGGGCGCCAGGCCAGTTTAGCCCTGTACACGCGCATTACACCTGGTGCGCTTATCGTGTGTTGAGCGGCGTTTTAAGTGAAACTCATTACGCTTGGGATGCAGCCGCTGGGCACGCCTACCCCTTTAACAGCATGGCCCGAATCGCTGGGCAAAGTGTTTGCGGCCATGCTGGGCTAGAACTGATCCATCGCTTGGGTAACGCCTCGCACGAGGACCCCGCGCCTGCGGTGTCACTACATGTCTATGGCATCGATTCTGAGCGCGTTAGCACACACGTCAATCGTGTGTTGACCTCAGTGCAACGAGTCGCCTAAAGCAAAAATATCGTTGCCAGGCCTAAAAAGATAAAGAAACCCAGCGAATCCGTTGCAAAGGTTAGCAATACCGAAGACCCCATTGCAGGATCTTTGCCGAAGCGGGTACGCACCACAGGTACGAGCACGCCAATCGTGGCGCCAATCAGCATGTTGCAGATCATTGCAGCCATCATCACAAGTGCAATCGGAATCGAGCCAGAAATACCCCAGGCAAAGACTGCTGCAACCGCGCTGCCGACTAGACCGACCAAGAACGTTACTAGCATTTCGCGTTTGACCAACTGCCAAACATTCTTCTCGGTAATACGGCCGACGGCGAGTGCACGAATAATCAAAGTCATCGTTTGATTGCCTGAATTGCCACCGATACCGGCCACAATCGACATTAAAAACGCGAGCATCACGATTGTGCTGACGGTATCTTCAAAGCGCGAAGCGACAAACGAGGCAATGGCCGCCGTACATAGGTTGAGTAAGAGCCAGGGTGCGCGGTTTCGTAAGGCCATCGTGACTGGCGCGAAGATGTCTTCTTCTTGCATACCAGCGCGCGACAAGGCTTGTTCGTCAGAGTCTTCACGGATCACGTCCACGACCTCTGCAATGGTGACGCGCCCGACCAAGCGGCCTAGGTCGTCAACGACGGGTGCAGACACCAGATCGTAGCGTTCGAAGGCGCCAGCGGCTTCAGCGTCAGAGTCGAGTGGGCTGAGCGAGAGGTAATCTGGGCTCATCACTGACGACACATCGACCTCTGGCTCGTTGACCAACAAAGCAGATAAGGTCAAGGTGCCAAGGAGTTTGTCTTGTCGGTCAACAACAAAAATCTGATCGGTATGATCAGGCAGTTCAGGCAGACGTCTGAGATAGCGCAGAACAACCTCAAGGGACACGTCTTCGCGAACGCGCACCATTTCAAAATCCATGATGCTGCCAACGCTATCGTCGGGGTAGCCCATGGCTTCAATCAGGCGGGCGCGCTCTTCAATGGTGAGGCCCTTTTGAACTTCGGCTACCACATCGGGTGGCAGATCAGGCGCCAAGTCTGCTAGTTCATCGGCATCCATGTTGCCGGTGGCGGCAACCAGGTCTTGGCGATCCATCGCCTCGATCAAGGATTCACGGACCCAGTCGGCAACCTCGAGCAGAACGTCTGCATCGTGCTCTGCGCCGACGAGGCGCCAGATCAAGAGACGATCATCGCTTGGTAGAGACTCGAGGATAAAGGCAATGTCGGCCGGATGCAGACTGTTGACTAACGCTGAGAGTTCGGCCTCGTGCTGTCGATGTAACAGGCCTTCAACTAAATCAGAGCGCGAATCATTTTGCTCTTGTCGGTGGACTAGATTTTCGACCAGTTCATGGCGATGCAACACCTCTTGCACAGTCGCGAGTGCGAGTTGTGCGTCTTCGGGGTCGAGGCGACCAACCGGTGTTGTGGCGTCAGGTGTAGTCTGGGTCATGAGTCGTTGCCGGGCAAACGTACTATTCAAACTAACGTGCAAGGCTAGAACTACTAAGGGCGATCAAGCAACAAGCTTGACGAGCGCGTAACCACCCGACCCCAATAGTATAAACAAGATCACGCCCAAGACCACGACGCGCGGGCCCGCTTTGCGTATTTGCGCAAAGCGTGTCTCGATGCCGAGGGCGGTCATTGCCATGGTCAGCATAAAGATGTCGAGGGTACGCAACGCTTGAAGCATTGGTGCGGGGATAATGTGCGCCGAGTTGATCAAGGCCAACACCAAAAATCCAATCGCAAACCAGGGGATTGGAAGCTTAGGTTTGGTGCCTGTTGCGCCGACTGCGGTTGCGCTTGAGCGTTGCAGCCAAATGCCAAGAACAATTAGCACAGGCACCAGTAAGGCGACGCGCGTCATTTTGACGATTGTAGCGACCTCAGTGGTGGCGGCATCAAT
>CAMDEF010000046.1 GCA_945895265.1 Bordetella parapertussis
CTCGGTTTGAACGCTTTGCGCGGCTTTAAGGTCGCGATCAGCAATCACAACCGTTACACCTTGACGGGCTAACTTCAGCGCAATTGCACGTCCGATACTCGCTCCTGCTCCCGTCACAATGGCGATGCGAGACGCAGCAATCTCTTCAACACGTTGAGTAGAACCTTTCATTCTCCGCCTCATCTCTCAATTATTGTTATTTGATGCAAAAAGCAACCACTGTTTTACTCTAATTTCAAGACGTCGGGTAAATAGTTGAATGCTCTATTTCGCAGTATCGGCTTGAAAACGCTATGATCCAGTCAAAATTCGACCAGACAGATACTCTCTTTCTTGACCTTTTGAGCGACGCTACCGAGCCAAATGAAAACCTTAATTTCACTAAAACACGCCCAAGCAATCATGGATCCGCACGGTGTTGCGACCCTCACAATCTGTGAAGCGGGTACGCTCAATATCCTATCGACTCCAGTCATTCAGGACTTAACAATGGCGTTAAGCGAACTGGCTCTCAACACTGAGATTCGTACTCTGATTTTCAGAGGTGCAGGGGATAAAGCCTTTGTCGCGGGCGCGAATATCAATGAAATGGCAACGCTCACCCGCAAGTCGGCGGTTGCATTCATTTCAAATCTGCGCGACCTATGCGAAGCAACGCGAGTGTTTCCAATGCCGGTGATTGCTCGTGTACCTGTATGGTGTTTAGGTGGCGGCCTTGAACTCGCCATGGCCTGCGATGTACGCGTTGCAGCACTCAATACTCAATTTGGCATGCCCGAAGTCAAAGTCGGAATTCCGTCGGTCATTCATGCTGCCCTGATGCCTAAACTGATTGGGCAGGCGCGCGCCACATGGTTATTGTTGAGCGGTGAAAACATCAGCACCGAGCAGGCGGTGCAATGGGGACTCATTCACGAAGCCGTCGCCCTCACTGAGCTTGATCAGCGCATCGCAACCATTGCCAATAACTTTGCCGCCTTAGGCCCCGCAGTCCTTAAGCAACAAAAGACCTTGCTCAGGCGCTGGGAGCAGCTCTCTTTGCCAGATGCAATCACAGATAGCGTTCAAGAGTTTGGCAAAGCTTTCGAAACAGGCGAGCCTCAAAAATTTATGAATCAATTTTTGGCGCACAAACAGGCGAAGAACAGGTCAAATTCGTAGGTTCAGACAAATGTCTCAAAAACAGATGCCCAATCCCCTCAATTTGACGGTTGCAACTGAGACCGAGGCCAATCCACCTTTCGATAGGGATTGTGAGCATTGAGGGCGTTCTTCTTCACCCGCATGTTTTTGCTATAGTAAGCTCACTCGATGAATGACCTAAATTAATCTATGCGAGTAGTCATGTCATTAATCTATGCGAGTAGTCATGTCACAAGTTGAGCCAAAAATAATTATGACAGAGGCGCAGTCAAGCCCAATCAAAAGACTACAAATCCGCGGGTCAGAGTCAGTCAAACCGATCATTCAAAAGATTGGCTACCAATATATGACTGATTTCCCTTCAGTGGAACTGACCCTGTCATTGGGTAGCAGCGTGCATGGATACAAATCCGTCTTCCAAGGAACAGCAGAAATTGGCATGGTGTCGAGCAACATGCCAGACGAATTACATCGACAAATGCAAGACAAAATTAGTGAATACAAATATACGCTGATCGCGCACGATGCCATTGCTGTCATTGTTCATCCGTCTAATCCTGTAAAAAACTTAACGCGACAGGATCTCAAACGAATATTCTCTGGGCGGGCCAAAGATTGGGAAGATTTCGGATGGGATGATGGAGGGAAAATCGAGATTTATTCTCCGAATCCTACCCACCAAGCTTTTGCTACATGGCGCCGTTTGGTGATGGGTGAAACCTCTTACGTCACGATTGAGTCAAAGACATTCAATAGCGACAAAGCGATCACCCAGTCAGTTGAGAATACTCGGCAATCCATTGCCTACTTGAGTTGGGTGGAAGCCCATGCTGCGGGCTCTACGGTTGTCCAGGTCGATGGTCAATACCCTTCTAGCGAGACAATTTCAAAGAAACAATATTTGCTCAGCCAAGAACTGAGACTGTTTTCTAAGATTGACGCCAGCGACCAAGTAGAAAAGTTTCTGAACTACTGCGTATCTCAAAAGACAGGGCAGGCAATCATCAAAGACATGGGTTGGATTTCAATTGGATAATTCATGAATCGCAGAACTGTACTTAAAGGAGTAGGCGTAGGCATCGGTGCCATCTGCGCGGTTGGTGCAGCTAATTTTTATTACGCATTGCTAGAATTTCGACGCCGTAAACCGCTCATTATCGGTGGGGCGACGGTCGTCAAGCGATTGCTAGATACTCGACTCATTGAGACCTTCCTTAAATACTATCCAGAGGCCGACTTACTGATAGAAGGCGGTTACTCGCACGGCGGATTGATGGCGCTAGAACGTGGGTCAATTGATCTCGCAATGATGTCTAATCATCTCGCACCAGCAGATAAACTCAATTTTCTTGAATATCTGATTGGCATTGAAACCGTTGGGATTATCGTAAACGACAATTCAGTGGTTAAAAATATTTCTACGATTGATGCTCGCAGGGTGTTTCAGCGTGAGATTACAAATTGGAAAGAACTAGGGGGGCCAGACGCACCGATCCAAGTGTACAGCCGACCAGATGATGAAACCGCCAAAAAAAGCGTCGAGCAAGTCTTATTAGAAGGCGGAGTTGTTCACGAGCAAGCAACAGTCTTGCCCTCAAATCGGGCGATGGCTGAACAAGTTTCAAGCGATCCACTGGCGATTGGCTTTATCAGCCAACAGGGATACTTAAGCACCAAAGTGCCAACTTTAAAAATTAGGACACTCAGCATTGATGGTGTTGAGATGGATCAGCGAAGTATAGGCCTGGGGCTGTATCCACTTGTACGACAACTATTTTTAGTGCTTCGCGATGATGCAAGCGATATCTCAAAGAAATTTATAGCGTTCGTACTTTCTGACGAAGGCCAAACGCTTCTAGCAGATAGCGGCGCGCTGAGGGTGAGGTAGCGATGATAGATCTGAAACAAGAGGTCGTCACACATCTAGAAAAAGCACGGCGCAATGAAAAGGGGCGACGTATTTTGGCAATCGTTTTAATCGTGATCTTGCTGCTCATTTCTGCAAGACTCATCTTTAACTTGATTCCTAAAAATTTCATACTTTCAGTAACGAGCGGCAGTGTTTTATCTGAGCGTCATTTTCTCATCAAACTTCTTCAAGATGAGGCAGCCGAAAACTTCTTATCATTAAAAGTCGTCAAAACTGCTGGGTCGCTCGACTCCTTAGAATTGGTGAATTCAGGAAAAGTGGATCTTGCTTTAGTACCAGGGGGCCTCATCAACTCCTTTCCAAACGTCAGGCATGTGGCAACCTTACCCCCCGAGTTTATTCATTTTTTAGTGAAGCCACACATCAAAAATCTGGAGGACTTAAAAGGCAAAGTGATCAACATGGGTGAGCGCCGAGAAAGCACTAGGATTCTGGCTCGTCAAATACTGTCTCATCTAAACTTTGTTGCTGATTCAGACTATGTTGAAACAAACTTTTCGAACGAAGCACTGATTGGTATGCGCTCTGAAAGCTTGCCAGACGTCATTGTTGAGGTGTCCTATGCGCCGTCTCTTTTAGTAGATTTTTTTGTGAAGAGGCACGATTACCACCTGCTGGCCATGCCATTTCCTTCTGCACTCGCCAAGCGCTTAAGTTGGATTAGAAATGCTACGCTCAATCAATACATGTACAGCATTATTCCACCCGTACCCTCAACAGACATACCACTCGCGGGGGTAAATCTTCATTTAGTCACCAACGCAAATGTTGAGCCTAAGGCCATCGTCGAGTTATTAAAAGCCCTATATGGATCTCAAGTGAATAGTCGTTTTAGTCAGAAGCTCGTTGAGGAGGATCTGCTGATTCCTTCTGGCTATCCAGTCTCTGCCGGAACGACGCTTTATCTTGATAGTAAAAAGCCGATGTTGACTCCGGAGTTGACTGATAAACTAAGTACCATGTTTCAATTATTGATGAGCTTAGGCTCTATATTGGTTTTAATCTGGAAGTGGTTTAGAAGTGACCAAGACCAAGAGTTTGAATACGATACCGAAGCGCTCGAAAAAATAGTTGAAATTAAAACACGTAAAGATTAGCCTCTCTAGGTGGCCGCTGATCTCCTGTTACATGGAAAATGACTTCATGTCTCTATAATGCTCACATTGTTATCACGCGCAGTCGGTATCTATCCATAATGCAATGATTAATCACAAAAAATTTCCAATTGGACTCGGTCTTGGATTAAAAGACGGCATCAGCTATCTGTCTCTAGAGCACGCCTTAAAGTCTGGAATTCGGTTTTTTGACACATCGACCTATTATCCTATTGGCGCCCTAAGTCAGTTTGCGGATTGCTTAATAGACAATCGCATCGACCGCAGCGACGTTCATCTGTGCGTCAAGCTTTGGGTCACAACACTTGGCAAAAACAGGCAATTCGACTACGACCCAATCGATCGTACACTCGATGAAAACGTCAAAGCTTATATTGACGAATTAAAAATAGGCTATATCGATTCGTTGGTCATTCACTGGCCTGTGAAGGCCGATGATGAAGGCTACCCTGAAGAATTTATTATTGAAGAAATTTGGCCTCGCTTAGAACTTTTAGTTGCGAGTGGCTTAGTCAAATCGATTGGCGTCTCTAACTTCAATATCATCGAGCTTCAACGTCTGCTTCACATTGCAAAGATTAAACCGTTCTGCAATCAGGTCGAATACAACCCTTTTGCTTTTAATCCCGAGCTAAAGGATTTCTGTGCAAAAAATAATATTCAAATCGTCGCTCACTCGCCATTCAATTTTGGCTGGAAAGAGTCTAGCTTAGCCATCCTAGAGCATCCTTGCATCACGGATCTTGCCAAAAAATATAGAAAGACGCCGGCTCAAGTTGTTCTGGCGTGGGGCTGTGCCCATGGCGTGATTCCAATTCCCGGCAGCACCAAGTTAGAACACATTAGCGAAATTGCCTGCGCGCCATCGATTGCTCTTGAAGCTTCTGATGTACGCGCAATCGATCAATTAAATAAACAGGCTTATTGCTACGCTGAATTTGGTCAATATTTTCGCGAAAGCCGGTACCTGAGGCAGAATGTTCCGAATATCGAGGCTAGGTTTCTAACGCCAGACGGATCTTTTAAAGCAACGCATCTCTACGATACAAATTTTTTATCCCAGGTGAAATCTGCACTGACAGAAGGCGCTGGTTTTGTCATTCTTCCAGAAGTTTTTAAAGATCTGGCTGACCGACTATTACCCTCTCTCGACGCAGGAAAAATGCAAAAGCTTGGACGCTGGGACGGTTTTGGAGCCCACACTAAAGATAGCATTTTCAATACCTCGCCAGAGATTGTTGAATTAGTTGACCACCCTATCGTGTCTCTGATCGTTCAAGCGCTTCTAGGTTGGGATTGCAAAATAGATAATCTTGCAGCAAGCACCAGCCGTGTGGCTCCTGACAACTACGCGCTGGGGCCTCACCAAGACTCGCCTTTCGAACAGAACCCTGGCTGCCCTCTTCCGCCGGCCGAATACCCTCTCGTCATACAAACGATCATTGCGTTTGATGCTTTCACCGAAAATAATGGGCCTTTGTACGTTGTGCCCCACTCGCATAAAAAACGCCAACGCGTGAACTTACCCTGGAGCGGCAATACACCAAAAGGGCCAATACCAAACGATGCAATTAAAGTTGTTGTGCCAAATGGGTCCGCGATTTTGGCGATCGGTCATATTTGGCATGGTGCAGCTTCAAATACGACAGATCGGCCTCGACGCGGATTTTTAGTTGAATATGTCAGTTCAGTGTGCGAGCCACGCGAACGATTTACCACAGAGAATATTCACGACGATGCGCTCAAGAATTTCTCAAGGCGTTTATTGCGCATGCTGAGCAATGGCAAGCGATTCTTTTACGATCAACCTTCTCTACTGATGCGTTATAAAGAATTGTTAAAGGATGAAATACCAAGTCATCTAAAAACCAGCCAGGCCAGTACGAAGCTCGACAATATCATTTACTCAACTTTTGTACGAACCACCGGCGGAGCATCAGGCTACTCTTCTAGCGATGACGGCATGCTAAAGGTCAAACTTAGCATGCCAAAAGTCATGGGGGGCCAAGGCGAGGCGTCCAATCCCGAACAATTGTTTGCTTCGAGTTATTCGGCGTCTTTTTTAAGAGCTCTAGAAATGGCAGCGAGTCAGAAGCTCATTGAACTGCCAGCTACCACCGCAATCGAAGCTAAAGTGTCTCTCGGGACGTCACCCCAAGGGATTGCAATTGCGGTCAATTTGCTGATTAGTCTTCCAGGAGTCGCGAGCTTGCTCGCAAAAGAGTTGATTGAGGCTGCAAACAAAATTTGCCCCTACTCTAAAGCGTTAAAGGGTAACGTTCGAATCGAATTGTCTTTAGCTGAAACGACCTAATTGGTTCGGTACCATCAAGCCAATCCACGGGCAAACATTGCAATCCTTCCAAGCTGTATTGAATGAACGAACTCAAAACCGCTTTGGAAAAATATTGAATCCCATTAAATTTCTGATGTAGAGCGGAATCAGTTGAAGAGCTCCCCACTCAGCCTTAAAAATACTGGTTTTACACCAGATGTTGACTGAGACAATCGTGCTGTAACTGATCACCTGATGCCACCAGTAGGCTGGCACATATAAAATCGTCCCAGCGTCCATCGTCAGATCATAAAATTTAACTTTCTGTGCTTTTGGAAACTTGTCAAAATCAGGTTTCAGCGGATTAAAGTCAGTAATCTTTGGGTAATTTGACAAAGCCGAACGCGGATGCAGATTTAAAAAACTGTTGGGCTCAGAGATTAACCAACGCTTTTGACCATACAGTTGCATGAAGAAATTTTCTGACGTGTCGTAATGCAGACCAGTGGTGTTACCGCCACGGCCGTACCATAAATACTTAAGCCCTAATCTATCTTGTGGTAGCAAAGTATCAAAAAGGATCTCAGACTTTAACTCAGGAAAAGACTGATTAATCCCCAACGCACCTAGGTACAAGCGCCTTCCGGCTTTTGGATGCTCGCGACTCATTTCATTTGAGTATTCTTTCAGACTCATCTGAATGGGCCGATGGTACTCCTGAAAAACGTCTGTTTCAGACGTATTCACTTCGACTGTTTTATCTCCAACTTTCTCATGAAGAAACTCTGGGCTCCATTGCGCCAGGCTTGGAAAAACTTCATAAATATCTGTGATCAACAAGGGCCGTTTCGATTGCGAGCAAAGGGTTCCAATGTCAACCCCAGAGTCAACCAGATCCTTCAATTTTCGTTGAGGGATTTGACCAGAATACAGATTAAGTTGACTTGACTCTTTCGTCATCGCTTTCACAAAAAATAGCGTTCACATCGCGTCGCGATCTATACCGTTTCAGGCATCACCCACTCGGCATTTGTGACATAAAACTTCTCGGCGTTACGCTGACCGAGACGTTCAATATGTTTCTCAAAATCTTGGATTGGCGTTCTGCCACCTTCAGGATGTGGAAAATCGCTGCTGTAGCAATAACAGTCGTCAAAACCAAACCTTTCTACCAGATCACCCACTGGCTCGAAGCGGTACGGAGTCACTCTAATGTTACGACGCATGTAATCTGAGGGCGACATCGACAACGCGCCCTTTAAGCGATGTTTGAAGATCTTCGCAACGTGATCCAAGTGCATCGCGAGAGGAGCAAACCACACCGAGCCCAACTCAACGACTGCGAAACGTAAACGAGGAAAGCGCTCAAATACGCCACCCAAAATGATCGTCGCTAAAAAATTCTGGGGAGAAAAAATAAAGCTTGCCATCATGTACGTATCGCCAGGCTCGCCGTGATGACGGAACGAAGTTTCGAAGCCAAGATGCGGAACACCTTTTGACCACGCGTCACTTGCCATAAAACCTTGCTCGCCTCCGGCATGCAAGATAGCAGTCGCATTCGCCTCTTGCAACATTGCCCAAAGAGGATCGAAATTGGTGTGCGCCGGTGAGCCACCGCCAGGAGGGATCGAACTGGCGATGACAAATGCCCGGATGCCAGCTTTTAGCAGACGCTTTGTTTCTTCTAACGCCGCAGCGATGTTGTGTGTATTCAGGATCGCGACCGGCAACAAGCGCTTTGGCTCTGTGCGGCTAAACGCGATCGAATAATCGTTCCATCCGCGCATCGCGGATATTCCCATGGGTGAGTCAGAAAACGCACCCATCTGAAGCGCTGGGTCAGCAAATACAAAGGCTCGGTTCACGCCCATGTAGTCGAGTGCCTTCAAACGCCCCTCAGACGTGTAAGCGCCCGCAGCACCAGAACCCTTCAAGTTCCAAACCGTTTTCTCGTTATAGTCGGTCGCCTCGGCGCCCATGATCTCGGGCACTGAATCTTTTTCATCCTCTGACATCTCGTCGATGGCTTTTCGGCACATCTCAGCATAGAACTTGCCGGCTTCTTTTCCGGCAACATTTTCATAAAAATCAGGCGATGGCGTAATGTGCGTGTCTAAGTCGTTCATCTTGCCAACAAACGGTGTCAAATCAATCATGATAAAACCTCAAAATTTCTGCCTGAAAAAAATGATGTGCTGACTTACTCTTGAAGATTATAAATACTTATCGCGCTCAAGCACGCTAACTATCTAGATTCTGCTGAAACAAAGCTCTCAAAACCTCAACCGCTAGCGCTTTCAGCCTCTCTGTAGTGCATTTTGGGGTAATCTAGCTACCTACCTGAAAGTACAAGCCTTTTTGCCTGAAATCGCAATGTTTCAGCTTTCTAAGTGCTATTGATCTTTACGTAAAAATTGTTTTAAGTTGAGCCATGGATGAGAATTTTGAAGCTCGGCTTGGTTCACTATCCCCGGCTAAGCGTGCGCTCCTAGAAAAAATTAAGGCGGCGAAAGTCCAGGCCAGTGCAGCTGAGCAGCAGCGCGGTGAAGTCATTGCGCGACGAAACGATCCGACGAGTCCAGCTCCGTTGTCGTTTGCGCAACAACGCCTTTGGTTTTTGGCTCAATTAGACGGCCTTGACGCGACTTACAACATGCCCTCGGCGATTGAGTTGCTTGGGCCTCTGAACGTTACGATACTAGAAAATGTTTTTGGCGAGATTTGTCATCGCCATGAAGCCTTAAGAACTAATTTCCAAACGATTGATGGGCAAGCCTATCAAGTCATCCGGCCCTCAAGAGACACAGAGATTGCCGTTGTTAACTTAGAAGACTTAACGCCGAACAAGCAGCAGGAAGAATACGAACGACTTGCTTTAGCGACTTGCCACGCTCCTTTCGATCTTGAGCAAGATCATTTGTTGCGTTTGAAATTAGTGAGATTCAGTCAAGAACGTTACATTCTTCTGATGGTCGTGCACCACATCGTCTCAGATGGCTGGTCAAACGGCAATGTCCTCTTAAAAGAGATTTGCACACTATACGAAGCGTTCTCACAGGGCGCGTTGTCCCCGCTCTTACCCCTACCGATTCAATATGCAGACTTTGCGCAATGGCAAAGACGTTTACTAGACGGTCCTCGCTCAGACGTCTTGGTCAAATACTGGAAAAACAAACTCAAGGGCATCCCGAGCCTAGTTGAGCTACCAGCAGACTACCCTCGCCCACTTAGACAGAGTTACGCAGGGAAAACAACTTACTTTACGATCGATGCGCATCGATTACAGTCCCTAAAATTGCTCGGAAAGCCAATCGGAGCCTCGTTATTCGTCGTGCTCCAGGCAATATTTTGTACGCTCATCGCACGCTATAGCCGGCAAAAGACCGTTGTCATTGGCTCGCCAATCGCAAATCGAACGACCATAGAACTTGAGCAACTCATTGGATTTTTTGTTAACACTCTAGTCTTACGCACTGACGTCGACCCTCAAATTTCGTTTGCACAACTGCTGACGCATGTCCGAGATAACTTCTTAGAGGCCTATCAGCATCAAGATCTGCCTTTCGAGCGGCTTGTCGAAGCGGTCGACCCAGAGCGCAACCCTAGCTTTTCTCCCCTCTTTCAGGTCATGTTGATTCTGCAAAATCAAAATGAAGAAAGAGATGGCTTACGTATCGGTGACCTACATTTAAATGCTGTCCCGATCGCTGCGAACACGGCGATGTTTGACATCACGTTGAAGTTCGAAGAGCAAAGCGAGCAATTATTTGCCGAGCTTGAATACAACACAGACTTGTTTAAAGCCAGCACGATTGAACGTTTCATTGAGCATTTCAACAATATTCTCGCTGAAGTCATTCAAAATCCTAATCAAAAAGTGTCCGCTCTTCGTCTGTCCTCTGACACTGAAGTCAAACGACTCACACTCGACTTCAACCAAACAAACAAGCAATACTCGAAACAAGAGTCGATTTGCGATTTGTTCGAAGCGCAAGCGGCCAGATACCCAGACCGTATTGCCGTGTTGTTTGGGACTGAACAAATTTCTTTTGGCGAACTCAATGCACGCGCCTCACATTTGGCTTCTTATTTAAAACAGCAAGGCGCGACCACTGAAACCTTGGTTGGTTTATGTGTCGAGCGCTCGGTCCTTTTAATAATCGGACTACTTGGTATTTTGAAAAGTGGTGCTGCCTATGTTCCTATCGATCCGAGTTATCCAAAAAATCGCATTCAAGACATGGTCGGCACTGCGAACATTCGCCTGATTGTTGCGCAGACCGCTACCCAGCCTTTGTTTGCGTTAGATCCCGTCGACCTCGTCTGCCTTGACTCAGACTGGGATCTCATCAAGCATGCCCCGGCTAACGCTTTTCTTGCGACACGCAACACACTTCCAGACGATAGTTTGGCATACGTGATTTTTACTTCAGGCTCGACCGGAAAGCCCAAAGGCGTACAAATCACCCACGGTGCCTTGCATAACTTTCTTGAGACAATGCTTGAGAAACCCGGTCTCAGTCGCGACAGTACTCTACTAGCCGTCACGACGATCTCTTTTGATATTGCGGCGCTCGAACTCTATCTGCCTTTAATCAGTGGGGCGCGTATTGCTCTGGTGCCCAAAGAAACGGCGGGCGACGGTCAGGCGCTTGTCAGATTATTGTTTGCGACACAAGCAACGGCGTTGCAAGCCACTCCTGCCACGTGGCGATTGCTGTTCGCCAGCATAGAACCTACGCAGTTAGGCCTTGAACAAGCGCTTTGCGGAGGCGAAGCCTTGTCAGCGGAGCTTGCCGAACGCTTGTTAAAAAGTGATGCCGAAGTTTGGAACGTATACGGCCCCACCGAGACGACAATCTGGTCAACGCGCAATCAACTTCATCTCAACGAACTCAACGGACACACCAATCCGTCTATCGGCCGACCGATTGCCAATACCTCACTGTTTATCATTGATTCGAGCCTGGACTCGTGCCCGCTAGGCATTCCAGGTGATCTCTACATCGGCGGTTTGGGTCTAAGTCGCGGCTACCTGAATGAACCGGGCTTAACAGCCGAACGTTTTATTCCGTCACCTTTTAGTCTGACACCAGGAGACCGCATTTATCAAACTGGAGATGTCGCGCGTTTTTTAGAAAATGGTGATGTTGAATATATTGGTCGGTCAGATTTTCAAGTCAAAGTCCGTGGCTTTCGAATTGAGCTTGGTGAAATCGAATCGGTCTTGGCACAGCATCCGCGGGTAAAAAACGCCGTCGCAGTCTGCCAAGTCAGTGATCAAGATCATGTCACGCTGAACGCGTTTATTGAAATAAAAGATCACGCAGATCACCAGGCCTTTGACCAACAAGAACTAACGACCGCATTACGCGCCTTGATCGCCGCCCAATTACCGTCGTATATGTTGCCCTCTAACATTACGATTCTTGAAAGCTTACCCTTAACTCCAAACGGAAAAATTGATCGTAAGGCTTTGCCCACTATCAAGAGTCTGTCGAGTCAGATCGCGTATATCGGGCCGCGTAATGACCATGAGCAGCGTATGGAAAGTGTTTGGTCCAGCGTGCTGAAGGTCGAACGCATTCACATTCACGATAACTTCTTTAACTTGGGCGGCCACTCGTTACTGGCGCTTCAAATCATTACGAAGATTCGTGATGAGTTTCTCGTGGATATTCAAGTACAAGCATTATTTGATCATCCGACGATTGCCTTATTAGTTGAGTTTTTATCCTCAAACCATCAAACCATTAAAAAGGTCAGCCCACCTATTTTGGCTCAAACCTTAGAACAGCGGAAAGTATCGGTACTTTCGTATTCGCAAAAACGGCTATGGTTTTTGGATCAACTTGAAGGCCCGAACAGCAACTATCATATCTCTACAGCGCTTGAGCTTCTCGGTAATGTTAACGTCGATGCGCTTAACACGGCTTTGGTCAGAATCGTTGAGCGACACGAAATTCTGCGCACTGTTTATCAACAAACAGACGGAGAACCATCAGCAGTTGTTGTTGAAACTCCTCTCTCGCTGCTAGAGATCACGCGACTAAAAGCGTCTTCCCAGCAAACCGCAGATGTTCAACAATGGCTAGTTGAGAAAAACACAAAGCCGTTTGACCTTGCTAAAGATATTTCAATTCGTGCCGATTTACTTGAGTTAAGCAGCAACCACTGGGCGTTAGCAATCACATTGCATCACATTGCCTCAGATGAGGCGTCAATGCTAGTCCTACAACGAGAGTTGTTAGCGCTATATCAAGCGTTTGCTCAGCAAGAGCCTGATTGCTTGACCCCACTAAAAGTCCAATACGCCGACTTTGCAACCTGGCAACAACGTTGGCTTAATCCAGAAACACTCAACGCACAACTCAATTACTGGAAAACAACGTTAGACGGTTCACCCACTCTTCTAAATTTGCCAATCGACAAACCAAGGCCTGCGATACAAGGCTATCAAGGGCGTGCGTTGGTATTTTTTATCGATGACTCGTTGACGCAGCAATTAAAGGCGTTATGTTCCGCTAATGACGTGACGTTGTTTATGGGCTTATTTGCCTGCTATGCAACCCTGTTGGCGAAGCACTGCGACACCCACGACCTGGTGATTGGCACGCCGGTTACCAACCGAAATCGTTCAGAATTGAATGAACTTATTGGTCTGTTCGTCAACACATTGCCGATCAGAATATTGCATAACCCACAGAGCACCACAGTCGAACTGCTGGCCCGTCTACGTCAAACGATGCTTGAAGGTTTAGCAAACCAAGACACGCCTTTTGAATCAATTGTCGATGCGATTCATCCCGAGCGCAGCTTGAGTCATGCGCCTATTTTTCAGACAATGTTCGTGCTTCAAAATGCGATCGAAGAGAGTATTCACCACTCTGATCTGAAAATGTTGCCGCTCGATGCCGAAACCGCAAGCACTAAGTTTGACCTAACCCTAGCGATACAACAAGAATCAAATAGCTTGCGGTGCATCTTCGAATACAACATTGATCTTTTTGAAGAAAGTACCCTCGAAGAACTCTCTGAGCATTTCACTCAGTTGCTGCGCCGTATGGTTGCAAAGCCTTACTCGACGATTCTGCAAACTCCCTTGTTAACGGCGGCGCAACGGCATCAGTTTCTAGTCGATTACAACCCAACGCTGGTCTCGCAACGGTACACCTGTGCACAGACGCTTTTCGAGCGTGAGGCTGCTCTTCGACCAGATGCCATTGCGCTAACCGATGGCAGCCACAACGCACTCACCTTCGATACTCTCAATCGTCAAGCGAACAAATTAGCCAGACAGCTTAGAAGTCTCGGGATCGGTCACGATTCAGTCGTCGCCCTAATTTTTGAGCCCTCACCAGAAATGGTGATCAGCATGTTGGGCATTATGAAAGCAGGCGCAGCGTACCTTCCGATCTTGCCAGCGACCCCTTTTGAACGAAAAGAGGTCATGCTCCATGAAGCGCACGTTAAACACTTGATTTGTGCTGTCGCCGAAGACGGCATACGACACAAGAGTGTGCAAACGCTTGATATCAGTGATCTGTTGCAAACAGATACTCCTGATGGCAACCCAACTTGGGTGAACCTCGAAGAGTCCCTGGCTTATGTCATCTACACCTCGGGATCGACCGGAACACCTAAGGGAGTCGGCGTATCACGCTCGAACCTCGCAGCATATTTGAAATCTCGAAACGATTTTTATCCAGAACCCGTCTCTGGATTATTGCTTTTACAACCTTATGCCTTCGATATTTCATCAGGAAACATCTTCTGGACACTTTGCCAGGGCGGCTGTTTACACCTGGCTGCGAAAGACTTAGCTGCAGACCCGACAGCCCTGCTGCAACGCATTGCTCAAACACAGATTTCACATCTTGTTCTGTTACCACTTCTCTATAGCCCGGTACTGACGCTTGCAACTCAGAGTCAATTTTTAGCTCTACGTCAGATTATCTTAGGTGGCGACAGTCTGCTACCTAAGCTCGCACAAGATCATTATGATAAATATCCCGCGATCGCCCTCACCAACGAGTATGGTCCGACCGAAACAACGATCATGTGTACAGCGTACACAGTGCCCCGCCAGCTCAAGCAAGACTTCGTCCCAATTGGCAAGCCAGTTAGTCAAGCCAATATCAGACTGCTAGACCAGTTTCTCGACCTTGGGCTGTCCCATCTTGGTGGCGAATTAACAATTGGCGGGCCGCAAGTCAGTCGAGGCTATCTCAATCAACCAGCCTTGACGGCCGAAAAGTTTGTTCCAGATCCGTTTTGTACACAGCCAGGTCAAAGGCTATATCGCTCGGGAGATTTTGCACGCTACGTTGCAGAAGGACATTTGCTGTTTCAAGGACGCAAAGATAAGCAGGTCAAAATTCGTGGCTTTAGAATCGAACTGACAGAAATTGAAAACGCACTGCTGACCTTGCCTGCTATTCAAGATGCTTGTGTCGCCATCGTTGGAGAGGCTAGAACCCCGCGTTTATATGCGTATATTGCCTTGAAACAATTGGGCAGTATCGATGCTGCGGGTGTACTCGAATCACTACAAGACCTTTTGCCAGACTATATGCTGCCGGCAGGAATGACCTTTTTAGATCAGCTTCCTGTTACCACTAACGGCAAGCTAGATTTCGACGCACTCCCAGCACCAGTTTTTCAGGATGAAAGAACGCAATACGTTGCGGCTCGCGACGAGACTGAGAGGCTCTTGTGTCAAATTTGGCAAGACGTGCTGGGGGTGACTCGAGTCGGTATTCACGATAATTTCTTTGATTTGGGCGGCGATTCAATTCTTAGCATTCAAATTGTCAGTCGGCTCAAGCAATCTGGGCTCACGCTTTCAGTCAAACAATTATTTCAACAACAGACAGTTGCCCAATTAGCCAGCATCGCAAATACGACTCACCGAATCGTTGCCCCTCAAGAAAAATTATCAGGTACGTATGTACTCGGCCCTATTCAACATTGGTTTTTTGAAACGTTCACCACGTGTTCGCAGCACTTTAACCAGTCGGTGTACTTGCATGTTAGTCAGCAAGTCGAGGGGGTTACCCTAGAGCAGGCCATACAGCAGCTTGTTGAACATCACGACCTATTAAGATCTAAATTTTTGACGGCCTCAGATAACGTTGAAATCAGTCAAGCCATCATTCAAAACGAGAGTCGTTTTAAGATCGTCGAATGTCACGATCTATCGACGAGCCCTGCTGACCGAACGGACACCCTGATTCGCGATATTGCACAACACGCCCAAGCGTCTTTAGCGTTGCAAACTGGTGATTTGATTAGAGCTGTTCTTTTTCAAATGCCCGCAGGTCAAGCGAACCGCCTGTTGCTCATTGTGCACCATCTTGTCATTGACGGCATATCGTGGCGTATTTTGCTAGAAGACTTAGAGTCTTTGCTGGTTCAGCATAGTCAGAATCAACCGTTGCAACTTAAGCCAAAAACATCCTCGTTTGCCCAATGGACGGCTGCACTCAGCCAATACGCAAATTCGCAGCACGCACTTAAAGATTTGACCTACTGGCAAACGCAAGTCAATCAGCGAGTGCCGAGCCTTCCTGTTGACTTTGTCTCGGATCCATCAAGCAATACCTTCGAATCGACCATCCATTTGGAGTCTTCACTTGACGCCGAGATGACACAGTCTTTGTTGACTGACGTGCCAAAGGTATATCAAACACAAATCAACGACATTCTCATGACCGCCTTGGTGACTGCGCTTGGTCGTTGGACGAATTTGCAAGAATTTGAAATTTCGCTTGAAGGGCATGGACGAGAGGATTTATTTGACGAACTCGATATGACACGGACGATCGGTTGGTTTACCTCATTATTTCCGGTACGGCTGAGTTATCGAGAAGACGAAGACCTTGCTCAAACGATTCGTCGAATCAAAGACCGGATGCGCAGTATTCCGACAAACGGTCTCACGTATGGTTTATTACGTTATCTCAATGCAAACGAGCAGACCAAACGATCAATGACTCAACGGACACCAAGCCCAATTAGCTTTAATTATCTAGGTCAGTTTGATCAAGCAACAAACGGGCAAGTGCTCCTCGACGAGGCGGCGGGTGACACCGGCTCAGATATCGGAAGCTCAGGTCAACGACAAGCACTGATCGATATTAATTCGCGTGTATCGTCGGGTCAGTTCATTTTGCACATTAGCTACAGTAAAAATATCTTCGCCGCCAAAACAATTGAAGATTTTTCAGCTTTATATTTAAACGAATTGCGCAATATCGTCAGGCACTGCGCCGAGCGGCAGTCCACGCCGTTTATTGGCGATAGTTTCCCGCTCGCAACACTGAGCGAAAAACATTACACCGCACTCACTTCGACTCATGCAGACAACATCGAAGATATCTACCCGCTCTCACCGATGCAAGAAGGAATGGCCTTTCATAGCCGCTTTGCATCGGCCACGGGCGCTTATATCATTCAATTGAGTTGCGAAATGTCGGGGCGGTTTGAGCCCAATACTTTCATCAAGGCTTGGGATCAAGTTCTGGCACGTCACCCTAGCCTACGTGTCTTTATATTTGAAGGTGGTGACACCGCGGATCATCAGATCGTGATGCGTCAGGTCGGGCTTGAATGGACAACACAAGATTGGGTACTGCACTCGACCGCACAACAGCAAGACGCCTGGCAAGAACTGGTCTTGCACGATCGATATTTAGACTACTCGCTCGAGACTGCGCCCCTGATGCGCTGTTATCTCATCAAGCTCTCTGCCACCCACTGGAAATTTCTCTGGAGTCATCACCATATCCTGACCGATGGCTGGTGTTTACCGATTTTGATGAAAGAAGTTCTTCATTTTTATCACAACCCAGAAGACTCAAGCTTGCGGCCACCGACGCCATACCGCGACTATATCGCATGGCTTAAACAACAAGACCTTGAGGTTGCAAAAACATACTGGCTAAATTACCTGTCAGATTTTTCAGCACCTACTTTTTTGGGTATCGAAAAAAGTCTTCAACAACAAACTCTGGCGTCGGGTTCACAGTTTGCTGAATTAAGTCTCTTATTAAGTGAAGAGCTGAGTCGCACGCTGACTGATATCGCCAAACGGCATCGTTTGACGCTCAGCAATATTTTGCAAAGCACTTGGGCCACCCTGTTACATATCTATAGTCAGTCTAACGATATTGTGTTTGGCGCAACGGTGTCTGGCCGTCCTCCTGAGCTTGATGGTGTTGAAGGGATGGTTGGTCTTTTTATCAACACCCTACCCGTCCGTGCAAAACTGCAGCCAAATCAAACAATCGTTCAATTCATGACGATACTTTTACACGATCAGATGGATAGTGATTTGTATGCATACACGCCTCTGGTGACGATACAGGCCTGTAGCGAACTACCTCCAAGAACGCCGCTGTTTAACAGCATTTTGGTCTTCGAAAACTATCCGCTAGACGACAGTATCGATGCACAGGCACAGGCCTTATCCTTTAATTCTCTGCAGTTGCACGAACAAACTAACCTGCCCCTGACTATTACGGCGTCGGGCGGCGACCGAGTCCCCGTCAAGATCTCTTACGATCAGACCATATTTGACGAAAAGGCTGTGAGTCAGCTGCTAGAGAGCCTACACCGTCTCTTGGCCTTCGCCGGTTCAAATCCAGAGGCAAGCATCAGTCACTGGCACGCGAGTGTGACCTCAGCGCACGACCAGCAACGCTTGAAGACAGCGATGAGGGCCAGTCAGCGCCAGCTTCCAGAGCTTGCACTGACTCTGCCTGAATTATTTGAGAGACAAGTTCAACAAGCCCCTGACAAAATTGCTATCACTTTAGGGCATGATAGTTTGAGCTATGGTGCTCTGAATCGCGCGGCAAATCAATTTGCAAGACAGCTTCAGAGCATCGGTGTCAAAGCTGGTGATTTAGTCGGTGTCTGCCTAGAACGGTCACCTTCTTTAATCGTTGCTCTGCTTGGCATACAAAAACTAGCAGCAGCTTATGTTCCGATTGATCCTGAGTATCCGAGCGAGCGTGTCTCGTATATGATTTCGGACAGTCAAGCGAGCGTACTAATCGTCGACCCGCAAGATAAGCGTCACACCGGCGCGTTAAGCCAGACCTGCCAGTTGCTACCTCTCGAGCTTGAAAAATTAAAGTCGTACTCAAGTCATAACCTTGCTAACCTGCAATCCCCTCTCAATCCCACCTACGTGATCTACACGTCAGGATCCACCGGCAATCCGAAGGGCGTGCAGATCACCCAGGCTGATCTTGTCAATTTTCTCCTGTCCGTGAAAGACAAGCCTGGTCTAGATCAGACAGACTCTTTGCTCGCCGTCACAACCATTTCTTTTGATATCGCCGGCCTAGAGATTTACCTGCCGTTAATCACCGGTGGCACGATTGTGCTGCTAGAAAGAGAGCAAGCGTCAGACGGCGCTAGCTTAATCAAGGTGATTAAGAACAGCGGTGCGACCATCATGCAAGCGACGCCAATTACTTGGCGCCTGCTGTTAGAAGCGGGTTGGGACGGAAAAGGCTTGATAAAAATACTTTGTGGCGGTGAGGCGTTTCCGGTCGACCTCGCCAACCAGTTAATACATACCCCCGCACAAATCTGGAATCTGTATGGCCCGACCGAAACCACGATCTGGTCAACTCGCTTTGAGCTTAGCTCTGATCGGGATTACGACGTAAGCATTCCAATCGGCGAACCCTTGAACAACACCTCACTTGTGCTTCAAGACAAGTTTGGAAACTTACTGCCCTATGGGCTCGCCGGTGAACTTTTCATTGGAGGTAAAGGGTTGGCCAATGGCTACCTGAATCGCCCCGCTTTGACTGCAGAGAAATTTGTGCCTGACGGCTATAGCAGTGAGCCTGGCGCGAGACTATATGCCACAGGTGACCTTGCAAAATACGATGATCGTGAAAACCTAGTTTGTCTGGGCCGGCTAGATCAACAGGTGAAGCTGCGTGGCTTCAGGATTGAACTCGGCGAAATTGAAGCGGTTATCCAAAAACACAACTCTGTCAAACAAGCCGTTGTTCAAGTCTTTGAAATCTCAGCGAGTGATACGCGTCTGGCCGCTTTCGTCACGTTCGAGCATCCTGCAGAGGCCGCACTCCAAACCTTAGAAAACTGGTTACAGACTCAACTACCTGGATATATGGTGCCCACCGAATGGGTTGTTCTTGAAGCGTTTCCGCTCACCCCAAACGGCAAGCTCGATAAAAAAGCGCTTCCTAAGCCTGATAGACGCCAGCAACTTGACTATCAACCACCGAAGACCGAGACTGAACAGGTACTAGAGCGAATGATGTCTGAAGTTCTTAACCTTGATCAAGTCAGCCGCGAAGACGACTTTTTCAACTTAGGGGGTCACTCGTTGTTGGCAACTCGTTTGGTGACCCGCATTAAACAACACTATGACATTAATTTCCCGGCTTCGACCTTGTTTGAAAAGCCAACAATTGCACAACTCGGACAGCATATTGATAATCTGCTCTGGAGCACTCATCAGCACGACACGCAACAATCACCCTTAAATGATGACGAAGAAGAATTTAAACTGTGATGTCACTTGATCTTTTTCTGAACGAATTACGTGCGTTAAAAGTGACGTTGGCTGTTGATGGAGAACAGCTTAGCGTGCGCGCGCCTAAGGGCGTCATCACCAAAGAACTTGGCGCAACGATCACCGCACGCAAACAAGAGATTTTGCAATACCTAAAACAGGCCAAGGGGCTCTCAGCAAATTCAAGCAAGATTCAGAAAGTCGATCGCTCTGTGCCACCCGTGTTGTCTTTCGGTCAAAAACGTCTTTGGTTTTTATACGAACTCGAAGGGGCCTCACCCACCTACAACATGCCACTTTGTTTTGGCATCAGCGGTGACTTCGACCAACAATACTTTGAGCAAGCACTAAGTCAGATTATTCAGCGCCACGAAATACTGCGTTACAACTTTCTTAGCAGCTCAGACGGCCCAACCATTGTCATTAAAGATCCTGAAGCGTTTACTTGCGATTGGATAGATCTAACGACAGACCACACACGTACACCCCAAAGTATTTCACAAGCCCTTGAGCAGTTTAGCTTTGATTTGGCGCGCGATGATTTAATCCAAGCAACTGTAGTCAAAACCGCTCAACAGCAATTTCATGTCTCGATACTGCTACACCATATCGTCGCAGATGGTTGGTCAATAGGTGTTTTGTTTAAAGAACTTCAAGAGATCTACACAGCGCTTTGGCAACAGCAAGACGCCAAACTGCAAGCCTTACCGATTCAATATTTTGATTACGCGCATTGGCAAACCAACGAACTAGCGGGCACCAATCTTCAAGCCTTTATAGATTATTGGAAGACTCGTCTGGCAGATTGCCCCGAACTACTGACCTTGACCACCGACCACCCAAGGCCAAACTACCTGTCGTATGCGGGCAAAACTCATATTTGCGAAATCGATTCACGGCTTGCCGAAGGATTAAAGGCGCTCAGTCAATCGACAATCTGTACGCTTTATATGACGTTACTCGCGGGCTTTGCTCTGTTTTTGTCTGCGCACTCTGCTCAAGACGATCTGATCATTGGGAGTCCGGTCGCCAACAGAAACGATGCTGCACTTGAAGAGCTGATCGGCTTGTTTATTAATACTCTTCCGATTCGCATCGATCTTTCAGGAGATCCGACTGTTGAAGAATTTTTGAATCGAGTCAGAAGCGCTTGTGTGAACGACTTTAATCATCAAGAAATTCCGTTTGAAAAAATTGTTGAGATCTTAAATCCGACAAGAAGCCTGAATCATGCACCGCTCTATCAAGTGGCCTTTGACTTACAAACCTCGACGCAACAGATCAACTCTTTTGCCAATTTACAAATAGAAGCTGTCGCACAAGAAACCAATTCTGCAAAATTTGATCTGAGCTTAAGTCTAGAGGATGAAGGTGAACGACTTGTCGCCTATTGGAATTTTAGTGAAGACCTTTTTGTAGGCGAAAGTATTGCTCATTTCGCAACGCGCTATGCAAGCATTCTTGAGCAAATGATTGCACAGCCAAAGCGTTCGATCCGTGAGATTTCAATTCTTAATGCTGAAGAGAAAAATGAGTTGTTTGCTCAGCAACTCACGACGGTATATGAACTACCGCCAGAAACAAATGTACTCACGTTGATCGCACAACGTGCTAAAGACGCTCCGGATCGTATTGCGATCTCCTTTGATCAGACCTCGATCAGCTATGGCGAGTTAGAGGCTCGTTCAACTCGGTTAGCCCAGCTTTTGTGCCAAACTGGCGTCAAAACAGAAGATCTGGTTGCGCTCTATGTCGATCGTTCGGCACAAATGATTGTTGCGATGCTCGCGATCATGAAGGCTGGCGCCGCCTATATCCCGATAGACCCTAATTTTCCTGCTAATCGTATCGCCTGGATCTTAGAGGATGCTAGTCCAAAGCTGATTTTGACTGAAACTGCGCTCGCAGAGAAGCTGAATCAAACGACCGTACCTATCCAGTTTTTAGAGACACTGATCGCCCAAACCAGCGACATACATACTGACCGTGAGCCCTCAGTACCCGTGATTTCTCCGCTGAATTCTGCCTATGTGATCTTTACCTCGGGATCAACCGGAAGACCCAAAGGCGTTCAAATCACGCATCGTGCACTTTATAACTTTTTGCATTCGATGCAGACTGAGCCTGGCTTTAAACAAGACGATACCTTACTGGCCGTCACCACAATTTCGTTTGATATCGCTGGTCTGGAAATATTCTTGCCTTTGATGACGGGCGGGCGAGTTGTCATTGCTTCACGAGAAACCTCGGTCGATGGCCGTGCGCTGCAAAAAGCAATAGCGCAATATGGGATCACAACGATGCAAGCCACGCCAGTCACCTGGAGAGTGCTGCTCGAGACTGGCTGGAAACCCACGCCAACATTCGCAGCGTTTTGCGGTGGCGAGGCTCTACCCGTTGACTTATCTGCCTCTTTGACAGGGGCAGGTGTCAGTCTTTGGAATTTGTACGGCCCAACAGAAACCACCATCTGGTCTGCAGTCAGACGCGTACTGGATAGCGCGCAAACTGATAATTCAGTCGAGCCAATCGGCCATCCCATCCTAAATACTCAGTTGTATGTCCTCAATCGTCATTTCTACCCACAAGCAAATAAATTGCCGGGTGAACTGTACATTGGAGGCGAAGGCTTGGCGCGCGGCTATCTGAAGCGTCCCGCGCTTACGGCCGACTCCTATCGCCCCGACCCTTTCGGTCAAACACCGGGGACAAGACTGTATCGAACAGGGGATCTCGTCGCTTGGTCAGAAGATCAAACGCTTCAATTTCTAGGACGAATAGACCATCAGGTCAAGATTCGAGGCTATCGCATCGAGTTAGGCGAGATTGAATCCCGCTTACGCCAGCACTCGAATACCAAAGAGGCTGTTGTCATCGCTCGCAGTGGCACAACCGACTCTTCTGCGCGCATCTTGGCCTATCTAACCGTCAAAGATAGCGCTGTACATTCGGATAAAGAGCTGAGGGTCTTTCTCAAAGAGGTACTGCCCGAGTACATGGTGCCCGCTCACATCCTCATGTTGGAGGCGTTTCCACTCACGCCTAATGAAAAAATCGATCGTAAAGCATTACCTGAACCCGAGTCGCTTTCTCAGCTAAGCTCAGCTAGCACAACCCCTCAACGGCCTAGCGAAAAATTAATTGGTGATATTTGGTCTCAGGTTTTACAACGCACGACAATCAACATCGACGACAACTTTTTTGATCTTGGTGGACACTCTCTGTTATTGAGTCGTGTCAATGAAGAACTGCAGCGGCAACTCGAGCGCGAGATCCCTCTCATCCATTTATTTGAATATCCAACCATTCGATCTTTATCAAATTGGATAGACCAACATCATATCGCCCAAGAGATACCCGAGCGACTCAAGACCACACATAAAATGCTTGAGCATGATGCCATCGCGATCATTGGAGTCGCTGCGCGCGTGCCTGGTGCCGATGATCTCAATACGTTTTGGGAGAATTTGCGATCGGGTCAAGAGTCTATTCGCTTCTTTAGCGAGACCGAACTGCAAGACGCTGGCGTAGAGCCTGAACTGATTGCTTCGCCAAATTACATCCGTGGCACTGGTGTGTTGTCTAACATCACCGATTTTGATGCCGAGTTTTTCTCGTTCACGCCTGCTGAAGCCAAGTTTATCGATCCGCAACAACGGGTGTTCTTAGAAACCGCTTGGCAAGCACTCGAAAATGCTGGCTATGCAGACCCCAAACACTCTTCTATCGGTGTGTTTGCAGGCGTTGGGCATAACGACTATTTGGTTCGTAATGTTGTCCCCTATGTTGCACGACATCAAGACACCTCTGTTTTTCAGTTAATTCTGGCAAATGACAAAGACTTTCTCGCGACTCGCGTGTCGTATGCCTTCAATTTGACTGGCCCAAGTATCACGGTACAGACTGCTTGTTCAACCTCGCTCGTCGCGATTCATCAAGCCTGTCAAAGCCTGCTGCTGGGCGACTGCGATCTTGCCTTGGCAGGCGGTGTTGCGATTAAGGTTCCGCATCACGGTGGCTACCTACATGAAGAAGGTAATATCAGTTCACCCGATGGTCACTGTCGCGCGTTCGACATTCAAGCCAACGGCACAGTGTGGGGAAGCGGCGCCGGAGTCGTGATCCTTAAGCCACTCAGTCAGGCGCTCAAAGATCGAGACAACATCCACGCAGTGATTAAAGGCAGTGCGGTCAACAACGATGGCTCTGCCAAGGTTGGCTTCACAGCCCCTAGTGTGATTGGCCAAGCAAGCGTCATACAGCAAGCGCTTGCGCACGCTCAGGTGTCTGCTGACACGATTGATTACATCGAAACGCACGGCACTGGAACTGCGCTTGGAGATCTCATTGAAATCACCGCGCTAAAACAAGCCTACGCGTCGGTCGACTCAGGAGTCCGCCCTGCGGCGTTGGGCTCGGTTAAAACAAATATTGGTCATTTAAATACTGCAGCGGGTGTTGCTGGGCTTCTTAAAACGGTGTTAGCACTGCAGCACAAAGAGATTCCGAGAACGCTGCACTTCACTGAAGCGAACCCAAAGCTTGGTTTAACAGATAGCCATTTTTATATCCCCACCTCTTTAACAGCGTGGCCGCAACACGAGCACCCGCGTCGCGCTGCCATTAGCTCATTCGGCATTGGCGGGACGAACGCCCACGTGATTTTAGAAGAGGCTCCTGTTGCAATACCCTCTTCTTACTCTCGCCCATGGCACATCGTCACATGTTCTGCCAAATCGCAGCAAGCACTCAAAGCAACAGAGGCGCAGCTTAAAGAGTTCATTGATCGAAATGAGCACTCTAACCTTGCTGACTTGGCGTTTACCCTAGCAGTCGGACGTAAGGCGTTTCAATATCGTTCAACGTTTATCTGTCAATCGCTTGAGCAGTTACGCGAGCAACTGGCTAGTCAAGATACCGAGAAACTCAAGCTGTCTTCGCTTAAAAATTCTGAGTCGCCGCGAGTCGCATTCTTGTTTCCGGGGCAAGGGACTCAGTATGTAGGCATGGGAATATCGCTTTACAACAGCGAGCCGCTCTTTCGCGACACCGTCGACTATTGCGCCGACCGACTGCAACCATTGCTAAATTTTGATTTAAGAGAATTTTTTACTCAAGAAAAAAGTACAGATCCAACATTGCATCGTTTGATTCATGAGACGTGGATCACTCAGCCACTACTCTTTGTCACTGAATATGCAATGGCAAAGCTGTGGATGCATTGGAACATCAAACCCTTTGCAATGCTCGGCCACAGTCTTGGCGAGTACGTTGCCGCATGCTTATCAGGCGTTTTTGAGTTAGATACCGCGTTGACTCTGATCGCTCATCGCGGTCGACTGGTCTGGAGCTTGCCGCAAGGCTCAATGCTTGCCGTTGCACAGCCCGCTTCAGAACTTGATCTTTCGAGTTTCTCAGATATATCCATTGCTAGTATCAACGAAGACGGCGGAGTCGTCGTGGCCGGCCCAACACAGTCGATCAAGCAACTTGCTGACAAGCTCAACATACAAAGTATCACCTCCACAACATTACAGACTTCTCATGCTTTTCACTCAAGCATGCTCGATCCAATTCTTGAAGAGTTTCGACATTTAGTACAGCAGCATAAGCTTTATGCGCCGCTGATTCCGTTTGTCTCTAACGTCACAGGAACATGGATCTCTGCCCACGAAGCGCAGAGTGCTGATTACTGGGTCAAGCATATGCGAGCCCCCGTGCAATTTTCAGCAGGAGCAGCGACATTGTTGGCCGAAACTCACCTAGTTTGTTTAGAGGTTGGTCCTAAGTCGATTTTGAGTCGTTTAGTGAAACGGCGTCAAAACAGTCAACAACTCAGGGCAATCATCACCTCACTTGATACAGATCGTTTGCCTGAAGACAAAGGTGTGTTTGACGCCCTTGCCAAAATCTGGACCTCGGGTTTACCTGTTTCGTGGGATCGGTTCTACGAACAAGACCCGTTGTCACGTATATCGTTACCCACTTACCCCTTTGAACGTAGGCGGCATTGGATTGATGCGCCGAAACCAGGTAGCACAAATCAAAACGACGATTTGACAGCGCGTCGACCACCAGAAGAATGGTTTTATTTGCCACATTGGCGGCCAACAGTTTATCCAGAGACTTTGAACGTCGAAGAATTTGCGCAAGACAAGCGCGTATGGTTGGTCTTCACTAATGAATCGAGACTATGCCAAAGTCTGCTTCAGACCTTGAGTCAATACAATCAAGAGGTCGTGCAAGTGACAAGCGGTACTCGGTTTCAAAAAGTCTCAGAGTCGGCTTTCACCGTGTCACCTCGACACCGAGGCGACTACGAATCGTTAATTAAGCAGTTACGCCATAAAAATATTTATAAAGTGGTGCACTGCTGGTCACTCGATGTGAACGAAAACGCTGCAGCGCAGACGGATCAGGAATTGCTGCACTTTGAAACACATCAAGAGCAAGGCTTTTATTCTTTAATAAATATCAGTCACGCCTTGGCAAACTTTATCCCCACCGATCAATCCATTGATATCACTGTTGTCGCAGATAGACTGCATGACGTCTACGGTACCGGACACGGTTCTCCTGGTAAGGCGACGCTCATCGGACCTAGCCTCGTGATTCCGCAAGAAGTGTTGCAAATCACCATTCACTGTATCGATTTAGCGCTAGCAAATACCAACACTAGTCGAATCGTGACTAAAGTATTGAGTGAAATTGAAAACGGCTCGTCGGATCCCATGGTGGCCTACCGTGGCGATCAACGTCTTGTCCCGAGTTACCAGCGCGTTCAATTGAAAAACCCCGCTGGCCTTCCTACGGCGCTAGTCGATCAAGGGGTGTATGTCATCACTGGCGGGTTAGGAAAGGTCGGCCTGACGTTTGCGCGCTATTTAGTCGAAAAATCTCGGGCTCGCCTCTGTTTAGTGAGCAGAACGGTCTTTCCTGAGCGTAGTCAGTGGCAAGAAATCTGCGCAAAGGGCTCGCACTTTAGCGATACCATTCAAACGATCTTAAATATCGAAAAGTCTGGCGCAGAAATTCTCGTACTGTCAGGTGATGTCGCGAACCCGTCTTCTTTAGCGGATTGCTTCTCCGCTTGTGTTTCACAATTTGGAAAAATAAATGGCGTTTTCCATGCGGCTGGAGCACCTTCCCTTGTGACACCCTTCGTTGAACTGACACCAGAGATAATTAACGAGCACTACTCAACCAAAGTCTTTGGTACCTTTGGTTTAAAAGCTCTCTTTGACCAATATCCAGTCGATTTCTGTTGTTTGATCTCGTCAAGCTCTGCAGTACTTGGCGGCCTTGGCTATGCGGCGTATAGCGCAGCAAATATCTTCTTGGATCACTTTGTCTCGTTAGAAAATTCACGCCAAGAGGCGACTCGATGGCTTTCCATTGATTGGGATGCCTGGAAATTTTCAGACGAATCAACAAGTTTTTCGAAAACTCAAGAGTTTTCGATGTCACCTGAAGAATCTATTGAAGCGCTCGAATGCATCTTAAAAAATCTGCCCTCCGGCCGAATTATTGTTGCAACTGGTGATCTTGAGTATCGCTTTAAAAACTGGGTCATACGTGAAGATTGGCGCGCTCAGTCAACGCTTGAAGAAAGCGGCGAGCTGCATGCCCGCCCTGACCTCGAGAGCACCTTTATTGCAGCCCATACCCCAACCGAGCACAAGCTCGGCCAAATCTGGCAATCTTTACTTGGCTATTCTTCGATCGGCGTAGACGACAACTTCTTTGAACTTGGTGGCGACTCAATGCTTGCCATCCGTTTAATGAGTGCGATCAAAGAGAAGTTTCAACGGCAACTCCCGCTCACCACTCTTTTGGATAAGCCGACGATCAAAGAGATCGCACTTGCGCTAGAGCTACCAATCGTTGGCGATAAGAGTTCGATCTTGGTTTCGATCCAAGCTAAGGGCGCACAGCCCCCACTTTTTTGTGCCCCAGGAACCGGGGGCTCAGTGATTTATTTGCGAGCGCTGGCCAATGAACTCGCGGTTGGGGATCGACCCTTAATTGGCCTGCAAGCCATCGTATCGCCAGAGACACAAAAACCGTTCACCTCGATTCAAGACATTGCTCGCTTAAATATTGAAGCGATGCAAACCATGCAACCAACGGGTCCTTATTATCTCTGTGGACATTCATTTGGCAGTTGGGTGGCGCTAGAAATGGCGTTTCAACTGCAACAGGCGGGCCACGAGCTTGGGCATCTGTTTATTATCGATACAGGTGTTCCGTCAGAAAAAGATCTCTCAAGAATTCAAAATTGGGACGACGCCGAGTGGCTGTCGATTATTGCCGATACCGTCGGCCAAACATACAACAAGCCCCTTGGTCTGATTGCCGAAGAGCTAAAGAAGTTAACCTGGGATGAGCAAATCGAACAATTGTTCAATCGCATGAAGGACAATGGTTTGATTGATGAGCAGGATGGTTTGCGCGACGTGCAATCTCTTGTCGAAATGTATAAGTCTCAAGCTCAGATCCTTTACACCCCTCAGAATTGGAAGGTGAAACATCTGAGTCTGATTCGCGCACAAGATATGCATGAAAGCTTTCTTGAAGGCATGCCAGACGATATGAAAAGTGATCCTCTGTTAGGTTGGGCTCAATTTAGTGTTGAAACGCCAACGTTAAAGTATGTGTCTGGCAATCATTTAACGATGATGCAACTTCCTCATGTCAAACTTCTGGCATCGGCCATCAATCAAACGTTGACTCGCTCGACTGAAGATCTTTTATGAATCGTTCACCTACCCAAGCAACCGATTCCTCATCTGAAAATGAGACGAGACTTAAGCAGGCGTTACGCCAGGCTGCCGCGTCAATTAAAGAATTAATTGCTGAAAACGACGCGCTTAAGCATAAAAGCCCCATTGCAATGATCGGGATTGCCTGTCGGTTTCCAGGTGGTGCCGATACGCCGAATAAATTCTGGGATCTGCTCACCGAGGGTGTTGATGCGATTGTTCAAGCGCCACCCTCTCGCTGGGAAGCCTACGATTTTTTAGACAAAGACCTTAAAACTCCTGGCAAGATGTATACGGCTCAGGGTGGCTTTCTCAAAGACGATATCGAGCAGTTTGATGCTCAGTTCTTTGGTATCTCGCCCAATGAAGCACGGGCAATGGATCCCCAACACCGCTTGCTCTTAGAGGTCAGTTGGGAAGCACTTGAAAATGCGTTTCAAGTGCCAGAACAATTAAAATTCAGTAGAACTGGGGTCTATGTTGGTATTTCAGGGGATGATTACGCGTTAAATCACCGCCACTCTGCGCGCCCTGAAACCATCGATGCCTACTCGATTACGGGTTCAACGTTCAGTACCGCTGCGGGTCGGATCTCTTACATTTTTGGCCTCCAAGGCCCTTGCATGGCCTTGGATACGGCCTGTTCTTCGTCGCTTGTCGCAATTCATCAGGCGGTAAAAAGCTTACAAAACCGAGAATCAAACTTAGCCCTTGCAGGGGCAGTGAACCTCATTTTGCATCCCTATATGCACATTGGGTTTTCAAAATTGCAAGCGATCTCGCCAGATGGCCGCTGCAAGACGTTTGACGCGAGCGCCAACGGCTATGTGCGCGGTGAAGGCTGTGCAATGATCGTCTTAAAGCGTCTCGAAGATGCTGAGCGAGACGGTGACCATATCCTTGGCATCATCAAAGGGACTGCAATTAATCAAGATGGCAAGACCAATGGCCTTGCTGCTCCAAATGGTAAGGCTCAACAAGCCGTCATTCGAGAAGCCCTTGCCGATGCCAACCTAAGCCCCAATGCGGTGGACTATGTTGAAACGCATGGCACAGGGACGATACTCGGTGATCCGATTGAGGTAGAGGCGTTATCCGCGCTATACGGAAAAAATCGCGATAACGACCTGCTTCTCGGATCTGTCAAAACAAATATCGGCCACCTAGAACCCGTTGCAGGGATGGCGGGTCTGTCGAAGATCCTCCTCTCGCTTGAACATGATCGTATTCCTAAAAATCTTCACTTCAACTCTCCAAATCCTCATATTCCTTGGGATTCAATTCCACTACGTGTCTTGAACGAATCGGTTGCTTGGGAAAAAAATAACGCCTCGAGGGTTGCAGGCTTGAGCTCTTTTGGATTTAGTGGAACCAACGCTCATTTGATTATTTCTGAATACAAGGCAGAAAAGCAGGTAGAAGCACAGCGCTCTGAGCAATACGAGATACTGAATCTCTCAGCACAAGACACCAACGGCTTAGCGGATTTGGCTGCTCGTTACCTACAGATCTTGAATGACGGCGCTGTGAGTCTCAAAGACTTATGCTACTCGGCCACCCTTGGTCGAACGCATTGGCCTTATCGCCTTTCTGTCATCTGTAAAGAGCGAGAAGATTTAATCGACGGTTTGAAATCCTATCTGGACGGCACAGCCAACCCAAATGTCCAATTCGGACATGTCGCAGCACAACAGCCTAAGATCGCCTTTCTCTTTACCGGGCAAGGCTCACAATATGCGGCCATGGGCGCACATCTTTATGCAACAGAACTTGTGTTTAAGACGGCGTTCGACCGCTGCGATGAGATCTTTCAGTCACTGACTCAACAGTCGATCAAGTCTATTATTTTTGAACAAGGTTCTAACAGTATCCACGAGACCGGCACCACTCAACCCGCGCTGTTTTGTCTTGCTTACTCGTTATGCCAACTCTGGTCAGCGTGGGGCATCAAGCCGCAGACTGTGATGGGCCATAGCGTTGGCGAGTACGCTGCAGCGTGTTCAGCTGGAATCTTTAGCCTAGAAGATGGTCTGAGACTCATCAGCAAACGTGCTGCGCTCATGCAAAGCCTACCAACTGGCGGCGCAATGGCTGCGCTTTTTTGCTCGCGAGACACGATTACGCCATTCTTAACGAATTACCAACAACAGGTTGAAATCGCTGCTGTCAATAGCCCCACGCAAATTCTTGTCTCAGGAGACAAGGACGCAATCGCGCGTCTTTGCGAAGATTTAGCCACGGCTAAGATCGACAGCCATATTCTGACTGTATCTCATGCTTTTCATTCTTATCTGATGGACGATATTCTGTCTGAATTTAAGACTGAGGCTGAACGCGTTCAATACAACAAGCCGGCAAACTCAATCGTTTCAAATCTGTCAGGCAAAGAGGCGAACGATTCTCTCTTTAGCAGTCAATATTGGGTAGAGCACATTCGCCGACCGGTTGAATTCTCAACCGGGATGCAAACCATCGAAGACAAAGCGATCGATGCTTATATCGAAATTGGACCCGAACCGATTTTGCTAGGGTTAGCCAAGCAAAATACGACGCGAACACCTGCTTGGCTTGCCAGTCTGCGAAAATCAGTACCGGACCAAGTACAAATGTATCGTGCGCTAGCCGGCTTGTATATTCTTGGCGCTGACATTCAATGGAAAAACGTCTTCGCCAATAAACAGGCTAAATGGTCGACTATTCCGAACTACCCTTTTCAAAGAAAAAGGCACTGGCAGGCGATTGCGCATAGACCCAGTTCGAATCGGGAACAAAGTCCTGGCGGTGCTGGACCCTTTACGCTTCGCTATACAGAATCTCCTTTGCTTGACTGGGACATCGTCAGTGGCAGCCTGAGCAGCCAAGCGCTCCCTCTGCTGAACCAACATCAAGTGCTAGGAAAAACTATTTTTGCGGCAGCGAGCTATATTTCGCTGCTCATCGAAAGTGCGCAACTGTTCTCGCGCACTGCGAGTCAATCTGTTGCGGCACTGACCATTCGCGACGTGTTGTTTGAGTTGCCACTAGTCATTCCAGAAGTGACAGCAAAACATATTCAACTGGCAGTCGAGAAACTAGACTCTTCCGTCAAAAAATTTAAACTGATCAGCCTAGAAGCGTTAGATTCAGCCACCTACTCGACTCATGCCTCAGGCTCGATCGAGCTCAATTCAAGCTCACCTCAATCAAAGAGTGCGTTTTCACGCCTAAGCTTTGAAAGCACCTGGGCAGCGCTGTCAAGCGCCATTTCAAAAAAGCAAATCTATCAGCAACTTGAAAAGAGCCAAATCAAGCTTGGCGACGCGCATCAATGGCTAAATGAGATTCGCCTAAGCGATCGCATGGCGCTGGCAACGTTATCAATGCCTACAAGCATCGATAGTCACACAGGCATGCACGATGGTTTCATTCTCCATCCGGGGCTTCTCGATTCGTGTTTTTGTTTGTTCGCCTCTCTAATCAACCCTGACGGAGCAAAAACGCTCGTGCCTTTTGCAGTCGAGTCGTTTCATCTCAATCAACACGTCACTGGATCTCAGTTTTTTGCGATTGCAACCCTGCGAGACAGACTCAACGTTTCAGGCAAAACAATTGGCGATATCGACCTCTTTGACGATCGCGGGCAATTAGTCGGCCAATGTCTGGGGATCGAAGGTCGTGAGGTTAGTCTGGCGAGCCTAGAAAAGTTACTTCAAGACACGAGTCACTCGTTGTGTTATGGCCAGGTCTGGGAAAGCCGCGAACTGGCCAACCTTAGCATTGACTCTTCAAACGCGATTGTATTTTTTACAGCCGAGCTAGAGTTTGATCAGGTGCTCTGTCAACAACTTCGTGCCGCTGGCCATCGCGTAACAGTCATCAAAAAAGGCTCGACTTTCAGTTCACTTGACGGCGATACCTTCTCGGTTAATCTGCAAGTGAAAGAGCAGTTTATACAACTTACAGAGGCCCTGAGTCATCCAGACAACTCCTTCACAAGCGTCATTTACGGATGGGGTTTGGGTACGGATGGCTCTTTAGAAGAGATGAATCGAAGCTCGATTGAGCCGCTGCTGTATACGCTGCAGACGCTGATTGGCAAAGCCTCTGAACAAACCTCTCAACAGTTATTCATACTGACCGCGAACGCGCAGTTCATTTCTGCTGCTGGTCGTGACGCTCCGATCAATCTTCAGCAATCAATTTTGTCAGGTGTTGGAAAAAACATACCGCTTGAATATCCTCAGGTGAAATGCGCCGTCATTGATTTAGACTCAACCGCAAGCGCGTCTGAGAATAGTCAGTTCGTCTGTCAACACGTTGAGCAAGCCGGTGAGCAAGCCTGTCGCCTCACGATCCCATCCTCTGGCAGCTTAGGAGATTTAGCCTGGCAAGCTTGCGAGCGAGCCGAGCCGCAACCCGGTGAAGTCGAAATTGAAGTGCATGCCACGGGTTTGAATTTCAAGGATGTGTTGCTGGCCTTGCACCGCGTACCCGCCATGGGTGATGGC
>CAMDEF010000047.1 GCA_945895265.1 Bordetella parapertussis
TACAAATAATTTCAACAATTATTGCCAGTACTTATAATGTATAAAATTGCCACTACATAAAATTTAAACTGGTTATGCTAAGTGCTTGATTTTATTAACATCGAATAAGGCAAAACTGTAAAAAATGCGTTTTGGTGTCGAACTCGGGAGCGCAAGGAGTAACGCCCGACTGTGCTTGCTAGTTTTCATCAAAAAAGTATTCAGCATGATTTATACCGGCCATTGATAGGTCACAAACTCTTCTCGGAGTTTAAGCTTCGCCATTTTTCCAGTTGCGGTTAACGGGATTTGTTTCACAAAAACGATGTCGTCAGGCAGCCACCACTTGGCGACTTTTTCTGCCAACATATTCAGTAGCTTGGCTTTCAGGGCGGCATCATCGCTGTTCGCACCCTCGCGCTTTACCACCACCAAGAGCGGACGTTCATCCCACTTAGGATGAGCAATCGCGATGCAGGCAGCCATTGCTACGTCTGGATGCGCGCTCGCGATGTTTTCGAGTTCGATCGATGAAATCCATTCGCCACCAGACTTAATCACGTCTTTGCTGCGATCGGTGATTTGCATGTTGCTGTCTGGATCAAGCGTGGCAACATCACCCGTTGGAAACCAGCCCTCAATTAACGGGCTTTCGGTTGCACCAAAGTAAGTGTCAATCGCCCAGCTGCTCTTGACCATGAGGTCACCAAAAGCGACGCCATCGTGCGGTAAGGTCTGACCTTTTTCGTCAACGATCTTCATGTCAACGCCAAATATCGGTCGGCCCTGCTTCGCTAGAATCTGTTCTTGCTCTGTTTTGCTTTTTGAAAGATCTTTTTGTTTGAGCTTTGCAACCGAACCCACAGGCGATAACTCGGTCATGCCCCAGGCGTGAATCACCTCGATACCTTCTTTTTCAAAAGCTCGGATCATTGTAGGCGGGCAAGTCGAGCCACCAATGACCGTTCGTTTGAAGGTTGTGAACTTAAGTTTATTAGCGATCGCATGCTCGATCAGCCCAGCCCAGATGGTTGGAACGCCCGCCGACATCGTGACTGACTCTTGTTCAATGAGCGCACACAGAGAGGCGCCATCGAGCTTAGGCCCCGGAAACACGATGCGCGCACCGGCAAGCGGGCAGGCATACGGTAGACCCCAGGCATTGACGTGAAACATGGGTACAACAGGCATGATTGACTCTTTAGCGGTGATGCCCAAAGAGTCTGGCAAGGCAACCGCGTAAGAGTGCAAGATCGTTGAGCGATGGCTATAGAGAGCACCCTTTGGATTGCCGGTAGTGCCTGAGGTGTAACAAAGGCTTGAGGCGGCTCGTTCGTCAAAGGTAGGCCATTCATACTCGCCTGACTCTTGGGCGAGCAAGGTTTCATAGCATTCAAGCTTTATCGTGCTGCTTTGCGGCATGTTGCCGGCATCGGTCATGCAGATCCAGTGCTTCACCGTTGGACATTGTGCGTGAAGCGCTTCGATTAAGGGCAGAAAGCTTGTGTCAAAGAACACGACCTGATCTTGGGCGTGGTTGATGATGTAGCGAAGTTGATCGGCAAACAATCGAGGGTTAATGGTGTGACACACCCGAGCACTGCCCGAAGAACCATAATAGATTTCTAGGTGCCGGTAGCCGTTCCAGGCAAAGGTGCCAATACGCGCACTCGGTTCAATCTTCAGCCTGTCAAGCATCTGCGCAACTTGCTTAGCGCGAGTATGGCAATCGGCATAGGTGTAGCGATGGATATCCCCCTCGGTACGCCGCGAGACGATTTCTGTGTCGGCATGGTGCCGTGCAGCATGAACCAAGAGCCCCGATATCAGCAGCGGTTGCGACATCATTTGACCCATCAAAAGCGCTGAGTTTTCTATGATTCTAGCCATGGTGCGTCCTGGTCTCAAAGGGGCTTAATACTTGTTATCGATCTTCTGACGCTATCATATCGCCAAGTTGAAATGTACACTCGCACTTTCGCTCGGTCTCGACGTTTTATTCGAGCAGGTTGAACACAGATTCTGGAGATTCATGTGAAATTACCTTTAGTCACTTCTTTTGTATTTTCGTGTTTAGTTCTCGTGGCCAGCTACTCGCGTTTAGCTGTCGCCCAAGAGTTTCCTAAGGATCAAACGATTACGATCATCGTAGGCTTTGTGGCCGGCGGTGCCTCTGACACGTCGACACGACTAATTGCCAGAGAGCTCGCCAATAATCTTGGTCAGTCTGTCGTTGTCGAAAATAAGCCTGGCGCTGGGAGCATGCTGGCCTCTCAATACGTCGCGAACGCTAAAGCGGATGGCACGGTGCTACTGCTTGGTTCGGTTGGCCCGATGGCAGTGATTCCACATTTGATGAAACTGTCTTTTGACCCGTTGCGTGATCTGGCGCCCATCACGATGGGCGTCAGTTTTGCGAACGTGTTGGTGGTGCCTGCATCTTTAAACATTACGACTCTAGCTGAGTTCGTTGCGCTCGCCAAAAAGAGTCCAGGTAAGTTGTCATACGCTTCAACCGGGATTGGCTCGTCGGCGCATTTGGCCGGCGAGCTTTTTGGGCAGCGCGCCGGGATAGACCTCGTGCATGTTCCTTACAAGGGTGGCAGCGCCGCGATGATTGACTTGCTTGGTTCGCGCATCGAAGCGTATTACTCAACGCCTTCGTCCGCAGCCTCACATATTCAAAGTAAAAAATTAATTGCACTTGCCACGACTGGCTTGACGCGATCTGAGGGCCTGACATCTTTGCCAACCATTGCAGAGTCGGGCTACCCCGGCTTCAACGCCACGAACTGGTATGCCTACGTAGCCCCCGCTAAAACCCCAACGGCTATCCTAGACCGTTGGAACACAGAGTTTGTCAAGGTGCTGACGACGCCGTCGGTTCGGGATGCCTTGATTGCGATGGGCTTGATTCCAGATCCGATGAGCCGTCAAGCTTTAGCCGACTACATGGCTAAAGAGTCAGCGACCTGGAAATCGGTCATTCAAGAGCGCAATATCAAAATCGAGTAGTTCGCAGACCTGAGTGGTGAGTTTGATTGCAAGTCGCTCGGGTGGATCGGTTGGCAGATCATATGGGCGTCTGCAGTCGCCCACAAAAAATGATTCGGTCAGATTATTGCGGCTCGCGGCGTACAACTTGAACGCTGCGACGCTCGTGCTCTTTGTTATAACTAAAGGCGAAGGGCATGGGCTTCACAGCAGGGGTTTGCCGATAGGCTTGTGCAAGTGACTGCTGTTTATGCGGGCTGAACTGTTCGAAGGGCAACGAAAAGCCTCCGTACAAATCGACTGGCCCGATCTTTTTTAAGTGTGAATAGTCTACGCCGGTCTCGTCTTGCACGACCATTGGTGCATTCTTGACGATCATGTCTCGCAGCACAATAAAGTTTCCATCTTGCAAGAGGTGAGACGCAGCCTTAATCAGCATTGGGTGTTGCGTCATGTGGCTCAACCAGCCTCGCATCGGTTCTTTGATCAAAAGATTTTGATCGGATAAATCAAGACTGACGTAATCAAGCGCGACTGTCTTGCCATTTTTTTTCAGCACCAGGCGTACAGAGTTGTAGGGCCCAGCAGATTTGATAAATTGCCCAGACGCTGAGTCGTATGCAATGGGGTACAGCTCAACCACGTCGTAGCCCGAGTACAGAGCGAAGGTCGTTAAAATCGTGGTGATGCCGATGTGCGTGCTTTTTGCGAAGCGGTCGGCCTCAAGTTCAGCGGTGATAAAAAAGGCGTTGTAGGCAAAGCGCTTCCATTCGCGTAAAAATTTTGTTTGAAAATGTTGAGCTCTTTCGGGCGCCATCGGGGCCAGTAGGACCGGTTCGCCAGCGGCTTGCATCGCGACCATGACATACCGGTCGGCATCGGGATAGAGTTGACTCAGGGTCACAAAATCTGGACCAGAAAAGGGATAAAAAACAGTACCGGTGCCTGAGAATTTAATTTCGGTTTTGGCCCACTCGGTCATGGCATGACCATGATCCTTTTGATAAATGGCCCAAGACCCATCTGCGATTTTTTTATTTTCGGCAGTTAAAAACGGGAACACAGCAGGGTTTGAGTGAGGCCCGACTAGATAGTGACCTTGTGAGTGGGGCGCTAACTGCGTCGCGCTTTTGGCGTCTAAGGCGTTTGTATCGACGGTCTGCGCGCGCGGACGTCAAGCAGACTAAGAGGCAAAGGGCGGACAGTGATGAGGCCACCTTGAAGGTGCGAGCAAACCAGTTCATTTTTTTCTCTACGTTAACGGAAGAGACCGCACAAGTTGCGCTAATCAAATATTCAATCGACCTAGATGGTCTTACCGATTTTGACAGGCGCATGGTGGGCGAGATAGTACCCTGTACGGTGCGTTTTGTGCACTAAACGATCGAGCGTGCTGAAGTGATGCCGCCATCTACCGTAAAAATAGAGCCTGAGGTGTACGCAGACTTGTCTGAGGCGAGGTATACGCACATATCTGCGATTTCTTCGGCAGTGGCCGCTCGTCCCAGCGGTAATTTAGCCAGTAGTTCGTTGGCGCGATTCGCGTCACCAAGTTCTGATTCCGCACGTCGCCTTAAGACTTTCTCAATACGCGGTGTAGACACTGCGCCTGGATTGACCCCGAGCACGCGAATGCCGTCGCGCAGACTTCGACCACCAATTGCACGGGTGAAGGCCATCAGCGCAGCATTACCTGTGGTGCCTGCCACGTAGTCAAAGTCAAAGTTTTCGCCGCCGATACCGATATTGTTGATGATGACGCCATGGCCGCGCGCTTTGAAAAGAGGGTAGAACGCGCGGGTCATATCAATGTAGCCCAGCACTTTTAATTCCCAACCAGCACGCCATTGGGTGGCGTCCACATCCCAAAGGTTACCTCCGGGAATTGTGCCTGCGTTATTGACTAAGATGTCGATATCCGGCGCTTGCGCGACAATGCTCTCGATTGCACCTGCTTGAGTCATGTCGAGGGCGATAACTTTAGTGGGGACGCCAAAGCGGTTGAGAAGATCGGTGGCCAGCGCGGTGAGTCGATCCTCTGACCGAGCAACGACGGTGAGGTGGCAGCCTTCGCGCGCAAAGGATTCGGCAAGTGCCTGGCCAATGCCTTGCGAGGCACCTGTTACCAATACTTTTTTGCCTTTCAGGTTGAGTTCCATACCGTTGCTGCCTATAGAAATTAGGGGGCTGAATTCTTGAGAACTTGTTGCAGTTCTTCTATTGCGCTAGGGTTGTTCAGCGCCGAGAGGTCACCTAAGGTCTCTTGCATAAAAATATTACGAATTAAACGCCGCATGACTTTTTGACTACGAGTTTTAGGTAAGTCTTTCATGATGTAGACGCGGCTTGGCCGAAAGGGTTTACCCATTCGGTCCGCGACATGATCTTTGATCAGCGCCTCAAGAGCGGATGGTTCGCCTTTGTAATCAGGCGACGCAATCACAAAAATCACTAATTTTTGACCCTTGCTTGGGTCCGACACACCGATCGCAGCCGCTTCGCTCACGTCTTTGAGTGCAAGCAAAATTTCTTCGACTTCGGCCGGGCCTAAACGCTTACCAGCTATTTTTAGTGTGTCATCTGAACGACCCAAAATATAAAAATAACCTTTGTCGTCGTGCAGGGCTAAGTCGCCATGAATCCATTGGCCAGGAATTGCTCGCCAATAAGAGTCTAGGTAACGCTCGTCGTCCATCCAAAATGATTGCGTCATGCCCACAAAGGGAGCGCGGATCGACAACTCTCCGATTGCGTTGCGCACCGAGTCGCCTGCGGCGTCGACTACATCAGTCATCACGCCTGGACTTGCTGTATTAAAGGACGCGGCGGCAATGGGTTTGACCACCACGCTAGACAGCAGCGCGCAACTAGCTTCTGTGCCGCCGGTGACGTTAATGATCGGGCAGGTCCCGTGACCGAAATGTGTTTCGAACCACTTGAAATGGACAGGATCAATGGGTTCTCCGGCCGTGATCAACAAACGTATTGAAGAGAGGTCGGGTTGTAGTGCAATATCGGCGTGGCTGGCATAGCCGCGAATGAGCGTAGGCGAAGCACCATACACCGTCACACCATAGCGCTCGATGAGTTTGCCCATGCGTGTCCAATCAGGATAGTCTGGCGCGCCGTCATAGGTGACTAAGGTGGCGCCATTTAAAAGCGCCATCGTTGACACAAGCGGGCCCGCAATCCAACCCATGTCTGCAGGCCAGCACACGACATCGCCCTGTCGGATGTCAAAGTGCACTAGCGAATCATGTGCCATTTTTAACGGAAAGCCGCCGTGCGTATGAACCGGACCTTTGGGTTTGCCAGTTGTGCCCGAGGTGTAGATCACCATAAAGGGGTCATCGGGCGACATGCGCGCCGAGGGCGTATGTTGACCAGGGGTGTTGTTTGCAACATGCGCCCAGCTGATATCATCCGCGCTTAAGGATGGGCCCTCGGGTGAATGCTTCCAGATGATTGTTTCAATCGTAGGCAACTGTTTACACGCGGCTTCGACGATAGCTCGTGCATCAACAAAATTGCCACGACGGCTAAAGCCTGTTGAGGCAACTAGCATGCGAGCAGTGCATGACGATAGCCGCGCCACAATGGCATCTACACCAAAGCCGCTAAATAGTGGCACAACAATTGCCCCGAGGTACGAGAGGCCAAGAAGCGTCACGTTGGCTTCGATACCATTTTCAAGCAACAGACCGACACGATCGCCTCGTTTAAGACCGAGCGAGGCCATGCCCGCAGCAAAATTTTGGATACGTATTTTGAGTTCTGCAAAGGTGACGGTTTCAGCTGCTATTTGCTCGCGCTCAGCGATGAGTGCTGGTTGCTGTGCCGTTGCCGGGTTGTCAGACCAGCGCAATACTGTATCCACCCAGTTGAGTTCGCCACCTGTAAACCAGCGGGGAAACTCTGCTCCGCCAGAGGTGTCAACATACTGTTTATAGTCTGTTGACCAGACGATGCCGCAGAACGCGTTGACTTCTTTCCAGTATTGCGCGGGCTGCTTGATTGAAAAGCGGTAAAAGGCTTCGTAATCGGTAAAACCCAAACGCTGCATCAAACGCGCAATGTTTGAATCCGTTAGATCTTCTGCACGCGGCTGCCAGGCTGCTAGCTCATTGGTTGTCATGTTGTCTGCGCGCCTCAATTTATGGTGAGTCCACCATCAACAGTCAGAATATGTCCTGTGGTTGACAAAGACTCGTCCGAGGCGAGATATAAAGCGGCATACGCAACATCTTTCGGTGGAACAACACCAAACATTTGCCCAGATAAAAATTTGGATGTGACGCCGTCATCTTTTAGCAAGGTTAAAACCCGATCAGTTCCTGTGGCGCCAGGTGCAATGGCATTGATACGAACTTTTTGGGCTGCGTATTCGACAGCCATTGATCGAGTGAGTGCGCTGATGGCTCCTTTTGCTGCTGTGTAGGCATCTTTTCTGTGCGTGCCGATCAACGCTACAACTGAGGTCATATTGATGACTGCACCACCGCCGCTTGCGATAATCGCCGGAATACCGTGCTGACAACCGAGCCAAGTGCCGAAAAGATCGAGTTGTATTTTTCGCCAAAATTCTTCGGTGGCACCCTCGGTGACTGCACCATCTTTTACGGTTGAACCACCCGCATTGTTATGCAGAATATTTAACTTCCCGAAGGTGTCCACGCAACGTTTGACCGCGTTCTGGACTTGGTCTGATTGGGTGACATCGGCTTCGATAAACAAGCATTCACCGCCTTGCGCTTTAAGAAGCTTTGCGGTCTCGGCGCCGCCCGCAGGGTTTTTATCGATGAACGCAACTTTTGCGCCTTCTTGTGAAAACAGCAAGGCGGTTTCGCGACCGATGCCCGCACCCGCACCAGTAATGAGTGCTACTTTGCCAGCAAGTCGTCCCATGATAATCCTGTAAAAATTAAATGCCTAAGTAGGCGCGTTGAACCTCTTGACTGTTTGCCAGATCTTTTGCAAGCCCATGCATTGCGATTTCACCGCGTTCAAGAATATAGGCATCGTGCGAAATCTCTAGCGCAATTTCGGCGTTTTGTTCAACCAATAAAATATCGACTCCCGCCTTCGCAATCGATTGAATGATCTCGGCGATGGTGTCGACAATCGCTGGCGCCAGACCAATGGTTGGCTCATCAAGCAGAAGCAACTTTGGCCCCGCCATGAGTGCTCGCGCAACTGCGACCATTTGCTGCTGCCCACCGCTTAGGCTGGCTGCGCGCACGTTTAGTTTTTCTCTTAAGGCAGGAAAATATTCCAACGTCTGTTCAAAATCGCGGGCGATTGCCAATTTGTCTGAGCGCTGAAAAGCACCCATCTGTAAGTTCTCTGTGACGGTCATGCTTTTAAAAAGACGTCGCCCCTCGGGCACTAACACCAGTCCCTGTTTGACCAAGACGTCAGTCTCTGTGTGACTAATATTTTTTCCAAAAAGCTCGATGCCTGCGCTTTGCGAGGGGAGTAAACCAGTTAGTGCTTTCATCGTCGTTGATTTGCCCGAGCCGTTCGAGCCAATGATGGTCGTAATTTTTCCACGAGCGACTGAAAAACTTATGCTTTTGACGGCTGGCACAATCCCGTAATTCACAACGAGATCAGCGACCTTGAGTGCATAGTCGGTTGTCATGCGCGTTTACCTAAGTACGCAGAAATCACCGCGGGATTTTGCTTGATTTCTAAAGGTGAGCCAGCGGCTAGAAAAATGCCATGATCAAGCACCACAATGCGATCGCAGATCTCCATGACGGCTTTCATATTGTGTTCAACCAGCAAAATCGAAAGCTTAAATTCATCGCGAATTCGTCTGAAGATCGCAAGTGCACCACCTACCTCAGTCTGATTTAAACCTGTCAGAGGTTCGTCTAAGCAGAGCAACTTTGGGCGTGTCGCAAAGGCGATGGCGATACTAACCATGCGTTGTAAACCGTGCGGTAAATTGCCAGCGATTTCTTGCAGATGATCAGACAGGTTGAGTATCTCGGCGGTTTCGTGAACACGGCGGACGCGCTCGCTCTTTACGCTGATCGTGCTGAAGGTCGCGATCAGAATATTGTCATAGACCGTCATATCCGTCAGAAGGCTGTCGTGTTGAAAGGTGCGCACTAGACCCTTGTGACAGACTTGCGCAGTATTCATTTTTGAAATGTCTTCGCCTAAAAACTTGATGCGGCCCTCAGACGCAGGGTAAAAGCCACTCACGCAATTAAAGGTCGTGCTTTTGCCAGCGCCGTTCGGTCCGATCAACCCAAGGATTTCGCCTTTTTGTACGTCAAAACTTAAATTTGAGACAGCGGTTAAGCCACCAAAACGACGAGTGAGTTTTTCGACTTTTAATAAGATCTCTGTTGTCATTTTTCGTCTCGCGCTCAGTGCTTAGCTGCAGCTTGAGGTTTTGGGGGCAGGCCTAACAATTTTCTAATGATTCCGACCAAACCATCCGGCATTAGCAAGACAGCAATGACGATTGCCGAGCCGTAGAAAATATGTTCGAACGGACCAAAACCCATCGCCACCTGAGCGAGTAAGGTCAAGACAGATGCGCCTAAAATAGGGCCCGCGATATGTGATTCTCCACCAACTTTAATATAAGCCAGTGTGTATACCGCTAATAAAAAGCTAAAGTCATCAGGGCTAATGACGTTATTGGCATACGCGAGCAGGGCGCCACAGATACCCGCGACAAACGATGAGATCGCCAAACACATGACTTTTGTTAAGTGAACATTGATCCCGACCGTCTGAACGATTGCATCATTATTACGAATGGCCACCAAGACTTTTCCAAAGTCGCTTTGCTCGATCTTGTGGAGCACAATTAAACTTAAAAGTACAACTGCAACGACAAACGTTGGGTAATAGTCAGTTAACAAAACGGGTGGGAACACTCCGAGCATGCCCGAGTTGCTGCCAATATAGTCAATCTGCGTGTAGACCATTCTGAGCACTTCGGTGAAGGCAAAACTGATCAACATAAAATAAGGGCCCTTAGTGCGTAGCGTGATGTAGCCCACAATCAGACTAAGCAACGTTGCCGCCAGCGCTGCGCTGACTAAGGCTACGACAAACGGCAAACCGAGTTTTGTGGTGCAAACGCCGGCAACATAGGCGCCAACGCCCGCGAAGCCAGCGATCGCAAAATTTAATTCACCGATTAATTGAACGAAGCGAAAGCTTGCCGCAAGCAAGATATTGATGGCAACCCAAATGACTAAGCTCGCAGCAAAGCCGGTGCCCGCAAACAGACTGCCACCAAGAACGAGCAGGCTGAGGAGGGCGACATAAAGGATGGTTGAACCGCGCGCGTTACCCATTACCCATGATCCCTTTAGGACGCACCAGCAATACCAGCATGGTGATGACAAACATTGCGAGTGTCGCAAGCGAGGGGTCAAAATAATAGCCACCTACACTTTCGATTACAGCGATTAAGATGCTGCCAATGATCGAACCTGGGATGCTACCCAAGCCTCCAATCACAATGGCGATAAAGCCTTTGATGAGAAAGTCGCTTCCAACGTTCGCACTAATGACGGTGACTGGCGCCAGAAGTGCACCGGCAATCGCAGCTAAAAAGGTTGCGATCAAAAATCCATACAAAGCAGTTTTTCGGTAAGGGATCCCTTGGAGCATCGCAGCCTCATGGTCTTCTGAGACCGCGCGTAAAGATTTGCCAAGTTTTGTTGCTGCAATGAGCCAACACATCGTGACCGCAACCAGCAAAGCGATTAGGGTGAGCACCAGTCTTTGGGTCGTGATGGCGCCTCCAAGAATACGCAGATTACCCTCGATCAGATCAGGCAGTTTAATGGGCACGCCACCAAAGAACTCTAAAAACAAACCTTGTATCAAGAGCGAAAGCCCGACTGACAAGACGAACGAACCCACCATGTCGCGTTGAAATTTTTTGAAGGCAAAATGATAAAGAAACCAGCCGCAAGCCATGGTCGCTAAAATAGAAACAGCGCCAGCGGCACCGTAAGCCACCACAAGCGGTACAGAGGGACTGTTTAACCAGGGCACAAGGACGGCGATTAATAAAAGTACTAAACCAAAAAATTCGCCGTGTGCGAAGTTTACGACCTTCATGACACCAAAAATTAATGTCAGGCCAAGTGAAAACAGGATATAAGCCGCACTAATCTGCAGGCTATTTAAAAAGAGTTGCCCAAAAATCTCCAATGTCTTGCACCCTCAAGCGATTAGTAGTCAGCAAAAAACAGAGACCGAACCCAGGGTTGGTCTCTGTCGGCCAAACGGCTTATTTTGCGGCGGCTAAACGAGCTTTGAGCTCTTCGGGAATAATGCGGGTCAGTTCAACCATCTTGCCATCTTGAACTTGGGTAATCATGACGGGCACTTGCATTTGTTGTGGGCTGTCATAGATAGCTTTGCTACCAAAGACGGTTTTTCCGTACGAGGTTTCAAAGACCAAGGTGGGCAATACAGCGGCGATTTTTTTAGGATCTATGCTGTTTGAAGCCTCCATCGCAGCCTTAAGCGCATAGACTGAGTCATAGCTTGAGACCTGCAGTGGATTCAGTGGCTCTTTAAATTGCGCCAACATGCCTTGGTTCAAAATCTGTTGTACAGGCGTTGCGAGTGAGCTTGAGTAGTCGCCGGCATAACCCATGTAGGTGCCATTGGCTGCTGCACCACCAATTTGAGCAAGTTGAGTGGCACTCGTGCCAACTGGCAGCACTTTGACACCTTTCCAGCCGAGCACACCAAGCTCTTTGAGTACAATCCCTGCATCGGCAGGTGGAGCCACGCCCAAGTCAATGATGTCAGGCTTTTGCTCAGTGAGTTTGGCCGCCACCGGTTGAAACTGCGTGGTGCCACGCTCATACCAATTAGAAGACAAAACCTTCACGCCGAGTGCTGCCCACGCTTTTTGTGCAACCAGTTCAACCTCTTTGCCCGACGCGTCATTCGCGTTCAAGATCGCGACTGTTTTTGCCTTGGGATTTTGCGCCAAGACATACTTGTAAAGTGGATCAAGAATCTCAAACGGTGTATTGGATTGGGTAAAAGTCAATGGAAACTGTGGACCTTTAACACTTTTACCCCAGGCCGAAATAAAAATCATCACGCCGCTTCGCTCAGAGAGCGACTGCAGCGCTGAAATCGGGGCAGTGCCGATACCACCAACAATGAATTTAACCTTGTCGCGGTTAATTAGGTTTTGTGCAACCTTGGTGCCTTCAGCTGCTGTGTATTTGTTGTCGTAAGCTACGACAGCAAAATTATATTTTTTGCCGCCAACCGTCACGCCACCTTCAAGATTAATTTTCTCTGCAGCTTGCTTAGCAGTCCACTCCATCCCCAAGCCCCACACGGCTGCAGCGCCCGACATGGGTGCTGAGATGCCGAGTTTGATGATTTCTTGAGCTTGAACGTGTGCCGTAGAGGCGAGTGCCGCAAGCGCAAGGGCTGCATAAACCTGTTTAAGATTTTTCATTTATGTCTCCGGTTAATTTTTTTAATCGCTCGTGCAACTTAGGCTGAGCGTAATTTGAAAATAATGTACCACAGACCCAAGACGTACAAAAAGAAAAATTCTCGAGATTTTTCTAAAAACATCAAGAATTTTTCTGATAAAGCACAGGGTCTAGACACGACCAATAATATTAAATGCCCTCAACGATTCGAATGTCGCGTTCAGCTGCGTTTGGGCCTAAGGCTTTGATGGCCTCTTGATAGCCGGGGCTGTTGTAGGCAGCTTGTGCGGCCTCAACGCTTTCAAACTCAATGAGTACCGTGCGTTGTTTGACGCCTTGCTCTTTTGTCACGGCGGCCTCGCCACGGGCCAGAAATTTTCCGCCGGCAGCTGTCAGTGAGGGGCCTGCTAGTTTTGCATAGGCGGCGAGGGCGTCTGGATTTGAAATTGAACGGTAAGCACTGATCCAATAGGCTTTAGGCATGACAAATTCTCCGAGTGTGATGGTGTGTCACTATATTACCAAGAGTGTTCGGTCGCGAGCTTGAGGATTCTTTGTTCTGTGGTGAGCAGTGTCTCGCGCACTTGGTCGTGTTGGTGGCCGCACGCACCTCGCCGAATGTTGCGCCGCCGCATATGCACTTCAACATAAACAGGTATGATTTTTCGATGGCAGCCACACTCACTGATTTACAAAACTCTTTTCGAGCCCCGTTCAAGGTGCGCAGTTTTCGCTTTCAGTGGCCTGCGGATTTAGCCGCATCACTGGCGTTTGAAATGGAGATCCTGGTTCTAGGCTGGTATGTGCTGGTCGAGTCGGGTTCGGTGATGATGCTGGTGCTTTATGGGGCTCTGCAATTTTTTGGTTCCGTGTTGTCACCCATGTTTGGTGTTGCCGGCGATCGCCTAGGGTACCGTTACTTGTTTTTAATTACGCGCGGTGTATACCTGGCGTTGGCAATACTCGTGATGGTATTAGCGTTTCTTGGGTTGCTCACACCGTTGCTCGTGATTGCGGTCGCGGCGCTGATTGGCATGATTCGCCCTTCAGACAATATGATGCGTTACGCGATCGTTGGCCAAACAATGCCAGCCGAACACTTGACCGGTGCTCTGGGGATTTCTCGGATGACATCGGATTCGGCACGCATTGCAGGTGCGTTGGCGGGGGTGGGCACCGTCGCGCAGTTCGGTATGGCTGCAGCCTATGTGGTCATCTCAGTTTTATATCTGTGTAGTTTTTTATTTTCAGCGGGTGTCGCAGGTAAAGGCAGTGACGCTGCCCCTCAGGCTGCGCGGTCTGCCGTTGGCGAACTGATGGCCGCCTTTGAGTATGTGTGGACGCGGCCGGTGTTGTTGGGTGCGATGAGCTTGGCTTTTTTAGTCAATTTTTTCGCTTTCCCCTTCACTTTAGGACTTCTTCCTTACATCGCAAAAAACGTATTTGAAGTTGGGCAAGCGGGGCTCGGTGCCTTGAGCGCGAGTTTCGCTTTTGGTGCGCTGTTGGGGTCGCTGGTGTTGGGGTTGAATCGTTTTTCTTTGGGTACCGGTCGCGCGATGCTGGTGACGGCTGGTTTGTGGTTTGGTTGTTTATTGATTTTTAGTTTTCTCACTGACCTCGCAGTCGGAATGTTTGTGCTTGTCTGCACGGGGTTTGTGCAGAGCCTCAGTATGACGCCCTTGGCTGCGGTGATGTTGCGCGGCACCGAAGCTGCGTTTAGAGGACGCGTCATGGGCATGCGCATGCTCGCGATTTGGGGGCTACCCGCCGGGCTGTTAGCCGCTGGGCCGCTCATCGACTGGTTAGGCTATGTCGGCGTCGCTTGGCTTTACACCATCTCAGGGCTCTTGTTGACGTTCTGTATCGCCTGGCGCTGGCGTGTTGCGCTTTGGGATAAGGCTGCACCATCGAATCAACACAGTTGAGCTGTCGCTGAGCAACCGCTCGTGGTGCAGCGCAAGACGAGTATCTTCTGCAAGAAGCAGTACTTTGTGTTAGGGTTCTCCCTGAGACAAAAAAGATGCGCCGACAGAGCCCCATGAAGATTTTTTACGGTTGGAAGATGGTTTTTGCAGCGGCCTCGCTGCAATTTTTGCAGTCAATGATGCTGCATCAAGCCTTTGGGGCGTACCTAGCCGTATTGATTGAAGAAAAAGGCTGGAGCAAAACCTCAGTGTCGGCCGCCTCGGCGATGATGTCCATGGAAGCGGCGGTGATTGGCCCAGTGCTGGGTTGGTTTTTAGACCGCTTTGGCTCGCGTAGCGTCATTAAAATTGGCGTCATCGTGTTTGGTATTGGCTTCATGTTGCTGAGCCAAATTGAAACGCTCATGCAGTTTTACGGCGCGGTCATTGTGATTGCGATCGGCTCTTCAATGGCGGGATACTTTCCGCTGAACGTCGGCATTATTCAGTGGTTTGAAAAAAAGCGCGCCCGCGCGCTGTCATCGGTTGGTCTAGGTCTTGCCCTCGGTGGTATGTTTGTACCGGTGGTTGCCTATAGCATACAAAGTAACGGTTGGCGTATCACCTCATTCGTTTGTGGCGTGGCGGTGATCGTCTTGGGATACCCGTTGGCTTGTATCTTTCGTCGACGTCCAGAAGATTTTGGGCTGACAGTCGATGGCTTAGGCGCGACTCGAGGTGCGGTAGATTTAAAGGCGACACCCCAAGACAATCACGAGCCAGAGTTCACTGCGCGTCAGGCGTTGCGCACAACATCGTTTTGGCTGTTATCAGCAGGGCATGGTGTGGCGTTGATTGTGGTGACGGCCGTCAACACTCACGCCATTAACCACATGCGCATTTCCTTGGGGTACACAATTGCTCAGGCGGCCGTCTATATCACGCTCATGACTGCGTTTCAGGTGGTGGGCGTGGTGATCGGTGGTTGGCTGGGCGATAAGCTACGCAAAAATCGCATGTCAGCGGTCTGTATGTTGATGCATATGGCTGGTCTGTTGATGCTGACCTATGCAGGTGGCCCGGCGATGCTCATTGGGTTTGCAGTGTTGCACGGCTTAGCCTGGGGGGTTCGTGGCCCGTTCATGCAGGCGATTCGTGCAGATTATTTTGGGCGCAAGTCGATCGGGATGATTCTTGGCTTGTCTGCGTTGCTGACGGCGGTCGGGCAAGTGGCTGGGCCCTTGCTTGCGGGCATCATGGGTGATGCGACTGGTAATTATTTGCTCGGTTTTACCGTGTTGGCCTTGATCTCAGGGGCGGGCTCCGCCTTGTTCTGGTTTGCAAAACCCCCTCCGATGCCAGTAAAGGGTTCCTAAACGTACGGTTCAACGGTATGCTTTGTCTCTGGGGATTTGAAAAAATACAAAACAGGGTAGAGACAAATGAATATAAATATGTCCAAATTCGCAACGCAAACATTGCGATACATAGGTCTATCGGTTTTAGGTATGGGGTTGGCGAGTGCGGCGTTACCAGTCAGCGCACAAACTTGGCCCGCCAAGCCGATACATTTGATTGTTGGCTTTGCACCAGGCGGTGGCACCGACATCGTTGCTCGAGCGCTCAGCGTACCCATGACGGCGGCTTTAGGGCAGTCAATCGTTGTTGAAAATAAAGCGGGTGCGGCGGGCACTATCGGCGCAGATTATGTTGCGAAGTCGACGCCTGATGGCTATACCTTGTTGATGGGGCATTCGAATTCAAACGCGATCTCACCCTTTGTCTTAAAAAATATTCCTTACAACCCTGCGACCGACTTTACGCCTATTACGTATTTAGGTTATGTGCCCAATGTCTTGGTGGTCAATGTTGCAGTGCCAGTCAAAGATGTGGCTGAACTGATTGCGTTGGCCAAGACCAAGCCCGGTATCTTGACCTATGGCTCGTCGGGCATCGGTAGCACTCAGCATTTAGCCGGTGCGTTGTTTTCACAAATCGCAGGCATTTCGCTGAACCATATTCCTTACAAAGGTAGTGGGCAGTCCATCATTGATTTGCTGGCGGGCCAAATTACGATGAACTTTGATACGTTGCCACCGGTGCTTGAGCAAATTCGTTCTGGCAAACTTAAAGCGCTTGCAATTTCAACTCCAAAGCGGTTGTCTCAATTGCCTAATGTTCCGACGTTTACCGAAGTTGGCATCAAGGGTTTTGAGGTTACAAATTGGTACTCGATCATGGGGCCAAAGGGGATGCCGCCGGCACTGGTTGCGCAAATCGACAAGGCAGTCAAAGCTGCAATGGCAGACCCAAAAACTAAAAAAACACTCGAAGAACAAGGCTTACAAACTGAGGGTGCAGCCACACCCGAAGCCTTTGCTACCTTTGTGCAAAGCGAATTAGTCAAATATAAACAGCTTGTTCAAACACTCAATATCAAAGCTGACTAGCCCTTATGTCTAATGTTTTTCATCGCTCGCCTCGACAACAATTGCCCACTGTTGTTGAGGGTCGCGGGATTGAGTTGGTCGACAGTACAGGCAAACGCTATCTTGACGCCTCGGGCGGCGCCGCGGTGTCTTGCTTGGGGCATAGCCATCCAGAAGTCGTACGTGCGATTCAGCAACAGCTTGACCAGATCGCTTATGCGCATACGTCATTTTTTACCAATGAGCCTGCTGAGCAGTTGGCCACGACACTGGCGCAGTCTGCACCAGGTGATTTAAATCACGTGTTTTTTGTGTCAAGTGGCTCTGAGGCGATAGAGGCCTCACTCAAACTAGCGCGTCAATATTTTGTTGAGCGGGGCGAAACGCAGCGAAAACATTTTATTGCTCGACGACAGAGTTATCACGGCAATACCCTTGGTGCTTTAGCCATCGGCGGCAATGCCGGTCGTCGCCAACCCTTTCTGCCCTTGCTGGTCGCCGCGCACCATGTGTCGCCTAGTTACGCCTATCGTGAGCAGGACGCGCAAGAAGATGATGCGCAGTACGCACAACGCTTAGCGGCCGAGCTTGAAGCGAAGATCCTTGAGCTTGGCCCTGAGACGGTAGCGGCTTTTGTTGCAGAGACTGTTGTCGGGGCGACTGCAGGGGCGCTTGCTCCGGTGGGTGACTATTTAAAGAAGATTCGTGCCGTTTGCGATCGTTATGGTGTGCTGCTGATTTTGGATGAAGTGATGTCTGGCATGGGCAGAACAGGCCATCTGTTTGCTTGTGAAGAAGATGGCATGGCGCCTGATATTATTGCGATTGCAAAAGGTCTTGGTGCTGGGTATCAACCAATCGGTGCAATGATTGCCTCGACTCGTATTTACGACACGATTGTGGGTGGCAGCGGTTTTTTTCAGCATGGGCACACCTATGTGGCGCATGTGGCTGCTTGCGCTGGTGCGCTTGCTGTGCAGCGTGTGATTCAAGAAGAGCATCTGTTAGACAATGTGAAAAAGCGCGGTGAGCAACTACGTCAATTTCTGCGAGAGAAATTCTCTGATCACCCTCACGTGGGCGATGTGCGTGGCAGAGGGTTGTTTGTTGGCATAGAGTTTGTGCAAGACCGTTTGAGCAAAGCGGCCTTCGATCCTCACTTAAAAGTCCATGCTCAACTTAAGGTCAGTGGCATGAAGCACGGGCTACTAACGTACCCCTCAGGGGGTACGGTCGATGGCGTGCGAGGCGATCACGTATTGTTGGCACCGCCCTTTATTTGCACCGAAGCTGATATTGAACGGATCTGCGAGCGCTTTGTGAAAGCTGTTCAAGCCGTCTTGCCTTGAGTTTGAAAAACACTCGCTAGACCTGTTCGAGGCGCGGGGCACCGCGAACACTGAGCAGGTCTGGGGTGACTTCAGTGAGATCTTTACACCCCAGCAGGGCCAGATCGCGATCAATTTCAGTGCGCAAAATATCGACAACCTTCGCAATGCCTTCGGTACCTGCGACCGCGGCACCGTAAAGTTGAGGGCGACCCACAAAAATAAGTTTGGCACCGAGGGCGATGGCTTTGAGCACGTCGGTTCCACGCCTAAAGCCTCCGTCAATCAACACCGGTAAGGTCTTGGGCACGCTGCGCACCACCTCGGGTAGGGCTTGCAGAGGCGCAATCGCACCGTCGAGTTGCCGACCACCATGATTCGACACAATTAACGCATCCATACCTGTAGCAGCGACGAGCTCGGCGTCTTGAGGGTGCATCACACCTTTCACAAGAAGTTGACCAGGCCAGCGATCGCGCAGCCATTTCAGGTCTTCCCAACTCAACCGATCGCGTCCTGCCCGAAAGCCTTCGGCTGTGTTTTCTGTAATAGAGGGCCCCATGGTTTCGTACATATTGACAAACCGTGGCGTGCCCGTCGTCAACAGCGTTTTGGCAAATACCTCAAGTAACCAACGCGGATGCATCAAGCCACTGCCGATCAGCTTAGGCGTGAGTCGAAACGGAATCGTAAAGTCGTTGCGCTGATTGTTTTCACGATTGGCTCCTACGCAGGTGTCAATTGTGACGACGATGGTTTTTACACCCGCTGCGTCAAGGCGGTCTGCGATGTTGCCGATTCGCGTGCGGTCGCCCGGAAAATAACCTTGGTACCAACAGTGTGGGGCGAGTTTGACCAAGGTCTCGATGGCGACGTTCGAGGCTCCGCTAATGATATAGGGGAGTTGCGAGCGGGCAGCCTCGCGTGCAAGCTTACTGTCGCAGTCGTGGCAAACAATGGCGTTGACCCCCGTTGGCGCAAAGCCGAAGGGGCTTGCATAGGTCTGTCCCAATACCGTGACCGACTGACTGCGCGCAGAGACATTGCGCAGCCCGCGGGCCCGAAACACAAGCTGATCAAAGACGGCGCGATTGCCGATGAGCGCGACTTCATCTTCAGTACCACCGCGCACGTATTCGAAGACTGCTTTTGGCAGCTGGTGTTTCGCTTGACGCTCGAAATCACCGATCGATAAAAGTCTGTGTAACGCGCTCACTGAATTAGCCATCCCTAGCGGTGATTATCGAAACAAGCCCTGTCAAGCTTAGAAGACGGTTATTGCCGCAGCAATCCATGCGAGTGACCGGCGGTAGTTATTGACTTAACTGGGCACGGTTGCGCTCAATGAAGCTGCCTAGTTTCGTATACTCTTTCGCTAAAAAGGCTTCAAACTGTTTTGGATTCGAGCCGCCTGGAATAATTCCAAGCCCTGCGAAACGCTCACGCACGTCGGGTTGTGTCAGCACCGCCCTGACATCCGCTGACAGCTGTTCTTGAATGGCATTGGGCGTGGCACTAGGGACCATGAGCCCGTACCAAGCCGTCATGTCAAAGTTTGGCAAGCCCACCTCAGTGGCGCTCGGAAGATCCCACCCGGGCATTCTATCTTTTAGGCCCATAAATAACGCCTTGACTCGCCCGCCGTCAGCGTGGGGTTTAAAAACCGCGCCCTCAAAAATGCCATCGATTTGCTTACCGATTAAGTCATTTAAGGCACCGATGCTGCCAGACTTATAGGGCGGGAACACCATCGGTACACCGGTTTGATTTGAGAATTCGAGTGCGGCGAAATGCATGCTTGCACCAATCGTTGAAATACCAAAATTCATCGGACGATTTTGTGCTTTGGCATAGGCGACGTATTCGGCAACCGTATTGGCCGGTACATCACTGCGAACCAACAGTGCCAAGGGATAGGTTCCAAGCGTGGTGATTGGGGATAAGTCAGAGGCTTTATAGGGCAATTCTTTGATTAAAAACTGATTGCTAATCCATGCAAACGCGACGTACAAGACGGTGTAACCGTCTGGTTTCGACTTAGCAACTAGGCTGGTGCCGATCACAGTCTGGCCACCTGGGCGGTTATCAACCACTACCGGCTGATTCCATTTTTTGCTGAGCGCTTGGGCGACGACGCGCGCCTGAGCATCTGAACTGCCCCCTACGCCGAAGGGCACAACGATCGTAACGGGCTTGTCAGGAAACGCAGCTTGCGCGGTGAGTGCGAGCAGACTTAGCGTGCTAAGCATTGTTCCCAGCACAAGGCGCTTTGCGATATGTGTAACGTTGTATCCCATTTTATGTCTCCAGTTCGTGATGGTTGCTTTTGTATGATGGTCGCTTTTGTAATTTTTGAAGATCAGATCAGCCAGTCATTGCCTCTTGTCATCGTTTTCTATCCTAAACGATCCACCCGCAATCTGCAGTATTTTCTACGAAAAAGAATAACTTAGTTCGATTGGTGTTGTTTCTTTCGCTGCGTTTGGGGTGCTGTTCCTGTGTGTGACGTCTGATTCCCTACGTTTGACGGAGCATTCACTAGGCATTTGCTTCTACGATCGCTAGATTGCATAAGGGTTCGTCAAATTCACAGCCTTTGCGTATTAAAATTAAAGACTCGTAGTTTCGTCAGGTTTCTGCGAGCCCGCTTGCGCTCTGGAGTTTTCTTGAAGTTTCGTCTTATGCGTAACCGCGTCACTCTGCTTTTTTTTGCTCTTCAGCCAATATGCCATTAACGGCCGTTTTTTTGATTCGCTTAGCGGTCTGTTTGGTAACGACTGGCGCGTTAGTGGGCTGTATCACCTTAGGGCCCGATTACGACGCTCAACGTGCTACCCAAGTGCCTAACCAGCCCCAAGAATGGCAGCCTAAGGTTGCTCACGGTGGCGACCTTGCTTCGTTACAAGACTGGTGGCGTCAGTTCAATGACCCAACCTTAGTGGCGTTAATTGCTGCCGCCCAAGAGCAAAGCAACACCATGGCTCAGGCGGCTCTTAGAATCGCTCAAACTCGGGCTTTGTTAGTTGGGACGAATGCCGCGATGCTTCCTGCGGTGAGCGGCACGGCAACTGCCACGCGCGGTACCTTTCAGTTGGGCGGGCCCGTCGCGCTGGCTACGACCAGTCAAGCCCAGTTACAGTCTAGTTGGGAGCTCGATTTATTTGGTGGTTTGGCGCGCGGGGGTGAGGCTGCCCGGGCTAGGTTAGAGGCGCAGGTTGCTAACTGGCACGACGCGCGCATTGCCGTCGCCGCGGATACCGCAAATCTGTATGTGAATTATCGAGCCTGCGAGCAGTTTGTGGCCCTCGCCTCAGCAGACGCCACGTCGCGAGCCCGCACCGCTAAGCTCACCGAGCAACTGGCAGCTTCGGGGTTTCAGTCACCCGCCAACGCCGCGCTCGCGCGCGCCAGTGCTGCTGAGGGGCAGGGCCGCTGGGTGGCGCAACAAGCCGACTGTGATTTAGCGGTGAAAGCGTTGGTCGCGTTAACGAGCGTAGTTGAAGAGGATTTACGGCAACGCTTAGCGCCGCAGTCTAAGATCTTGCCTCGGCCCTTGATGCCGAGCGTGCAGCAAGTGCCCGCGCAGGTGCTCTCGCAACGTCCTGATCTAGCAGCGGCCGAGCGCGAGCTAGCCGCTGCCAGCGCTGATATTGGGGTTCGCGAGGCTGATCGGTTTCCACGACTGTCGCTGTTAGGAAGCATCGGCCCCTTAGATTTCAGCACAGCAAATCTGGCAATGAGTGCAACAACGTGGTCGATTGGACCCTCGCTGACAATGCCTATTTTTGATGCCGGCCGTCGGGCAGCAAATGTTGATACAGCCAAAATTGCCTATCAAGCCGCTGAAGTGAATTACCGCAGTCAGGCCCGTCGTGCGGTACGCGAGGTTGAAGAGGCGCTTATTCGCCTGAACAGTTTGGCGTTGCGCGACACTGAGGCCGAGATCTCTTCCAAAGGTTATCGCCAGTCCCTGACGGCATCTGAAGAGAAATTCAAATTTGGTTTGGCGAGTGTGTTGGATCTTGAAGAGGTCAGGCGGCTCTCGGTGAATGCCGATAACATTTTGGCCTCAGTGCGGCGCGATCGTGTCAATGCCATGATCGCTTTATATCGTGCAGTGGGTGGCGGCTGGACCCTGACAGATTCGATGGCCTTGAATGGCCTGGCTCAGACAGCATTAAAAGACATGACTATAGGCAATTCAAAACCATGATATTTAAACGACGCTCTAGCTTCAACAAAGTGGTGTTGAGCGGTCTGTTGAGCTTGGCAAGCTTTGTCACCTTGTCACACCTGGCGTGGACCCGCCAAGACACCCCGCGCGCCGGGTTGACCGTGACGGTGACTCGCCCTGTGCTCACTCAAATCTCGGCAGTGATCACCGCCAATGGCAGCGTCGCCGCCTGGCAAGAGGCTTTGATTGGGGCGCAGGTTGGGGGCTTACGCATGGCTGAGGTGCTGGTCAACGTGGGCGATGTTGTTCAAAAAGATCAGGTGCTCGCGCGCTTTGCAACCGATACCGTGCTAGCTGACTTGGCAGTGCAAAAAGCGCAGCAAGCCGAAGCTGCAGCCGCGTTGGCCGATGCAAAAGCCAATGCTGCACGTGCTCGTAGTCTAAAAAATTCGGGTGCCTTATCCGCACAGCAAATCAATCAATATTTGACGGCCGAGCAAACGGCGCAAGCCCGACTTGAGGCCACAACGGCTCACGTAAACGTACAAGAGTTAAGATTGAAATACGCTGAAGTGCGTGCCCCTGACGATGGCGTCATTTCAATGCGCCAAGCCACAGTGGGTTCGGTTGTTCCACCAGGGACCGAGTTGTTTCGGATGGTGCGTCAGCAACGCCTCGAATGGCGTGCTGAGGTGACCTCTGAAGAGCTCGGTCAAATTAAAGTCGGGATGCCGGTCAGTGTGTTTCCTGCGAGTTTGCCGAAGGGCGCACCCGCGATGCTCGGTAAGGTTCGTGTGATTGGCCCAACCGTTGATCCGCAGGCCCGAACTGCCGTGGTCTTTGTTGACTTACCTAAGAACCCGAACGATGAGCCACCTGTGCGAGCCGGTATGTTTGCAAGTGGCCAGTTTTTATTGGGTACCACACAAGGTTTGGCCCTGCCGCAAGAATCCGTGGTGATGCGTGACGGGTTTAGCTATGTGTTTAAAGTTGGCGAGAACCAACGCGTGGTGCAAACAAAGGTGAGCGTTGGGCGCCGCATCGGCGCTCGAACCGAGGTGCTCAGTGGCGTAACAGTCAACGAAAATATTGTTGAATCTGGGGCTGGCTTTTTAACCAACGATGATTTGGTTGCTGTTGCAGCGACGGCTCAGCCCAAATAGGCGCTTAGATGAATTTTTCTGCCTTCTCGATTCGCAATCCTATCCCAGCGATCCTACTTTTCATTTTACTGTCGATTGCAGGAGTCTTAGCTTTCAAAGCGATTGGTGTCCAAGACTTTCCGGACATTGAATTACCGATGGTCACCGTCGAGGCGCAATTACCAGGTGCGGCACCTGCGACGCTTGAAACAGAGGTCGCGCGCAAGCTAGAAAATTCAATTGCTACCCTTCAGGGCATTAAAAATCTTTACACCAAAATACTTGAAGGTGTTGTGGTGATTACCATTGAGTTCGTACTTGAAAAAGACCCAATGGAGGCGGTGAACGATGTGCGCGATGCCGTGGCGCGTGTGCGGGCTGAGTTGCCTGCTGATGTGCGTGATCCAACGGTTGTGCGTGCGACAACAGCAGGTAAACCGTTGTTGACCTATGCGGTCACCTCTAAGCAAATCGACGAAGAGGCATTATCGTGGTTTGTGGATAACACCGTGGCTAAGCAGTTGCTGACGGTGAACGGCGTTGGCCGCGTGAAGCGCATGGGTGGTTTAACCCGCGAGGTGAGGGTCGAACTTGATGCAGCCCGGATGGCGGCGCTGAATGTGACGGCGGCTGAGGTTTCGCGTCGCTTACGGCAGATTCAACAAGAGGCACCGGGTGGGCGAGGGGACGTGGGCGGTGCCGAACAAGCCGTGCGCACCATCGCCACAGCGAGCACAGCAGACGATTTAGGTAAGCTAGATTTGTCTTTACAGGATGGACGAAGGGTTCGTCTCAATCAAATCGCAACGATTGTGGATACCACCGCAGAGCGTCGCTCGATGGCCTTGGTGAACGGTCAAACGGTCGTTGCCTTTGAAATCATGCGCAGCAAGGGCGCCAATGAAGTGACGTTGGCGCAAGAGGTTCGTCAGGTGATCAAAAACTTGCGACTCGCGCGTGCTGATATTCAAATCACAGAACAAATCGATAACGTCCAAAAAACTGAAGAGAACTTCGAAGGCTCGATGCACTTGCTTTACGAAGGTGCGATTCTGGCGGTGATTGTCGTTTGGTATTTTTTACGTGACTGGCGTGCCACGATTGTATCGGCTGCGGCCTTGCCTTTGTCGATTTTGCCGGCATTTTTAGGGATCTATTTGTTTGGCTTCACCCTGAATATGGTGACACTAACGTCTCTAGCCTTGGTGGTTGGTATTCTTGTCGATGATGCGATCGTTGAAGTTGAAAACATTGCGCGCCATCTGCGCATGGGTAAAACACCGTTTCAGGCTGCGCTTGAGGCGGCCGATGAAATCGGCCTAGCCGTCGTTGCAACGACGTTTGCGTTGGTAGCTGTGTTTTTGCCGACCGCTTTCATGGCCGGGATTCCAGGAAAGTTTTTTAAACAATTTGGCTGGACCGCAGTACTCGCTATTTTAGCGTCGCTCTTGGTCGCACGTTTGCTGACTCCCATGATGGCTGCTTACTTGATGAAAGCAGTGCCCGAGTCAGCGCAAGAACCACCTGATGGTTGGGTGATGCGCAGTTACCTCAAATCAGTGAACTGGTGCTTGTCGCATCGGCTAGTGACACTTGTGTTGGCAACACTATTTTTTGCAGGATCCATTGCGCTAGTGCCGCTCTTGCCCAAAGGGTTTGTGCCGCCGGCGGATCGCAGTCAAACGCTAGTCAATATTGAGCGTGCACCTGGCAGCACCTTGCACGAGACCTATCTGGCGGCAGAGCGTGCGCGACTGAAGCTTGAGGCGATTCCTGAGGTGCTCAAAGTATTTAGCTCGGTCGGTGCCGGTGTGTCTGGCGATGCCTTTGCTCGAGGGTCTGCCGCCGAGGTACGCAAGGCCTCGTTGACGGTTACGCTGGTTCACCGTTCAGAGCGCAAAAAAAATCAGCAAGAGGTTGAAGCCGATATTCGAATGTTGCTTGCGCGCGAACCCGGCGTCCGCATTACGGTTGGGCCACAAGATGTTGGAGTCAAAATGCAGATCGTTCTGCAGAGCGAGGATCCTCTTGCCTTGACAGCAGCTGCGCATGTCGTTGAAGGTGAACTGCGCGGCTTAAAAGGTGTTGGTAATGTGTTGTCGTCAGCGAGTTTGGTTCGCCCAGAATTGATCGTGCGACCAAATTTTGCTCGTGCGGCAGATCTAGGCGTGACTGCGCAAAGTATCGCTGAAACCTTACGCGTTGCAACCAGTGGCGATTACGAGATCAGTTTGCCAAAATTGACCCTGTCCGAAAGACAGGTTCCGATTCGGGTCAAATTACCGGACGCTGCCCGCACTGATATTGATGCGCTGGCGCGCTTAACGGTGCCGGGTCGGTTTGGCCCTGTTTTATTGGGTAACGTGGCAACCTTAACGATGGATAGTGGACCTGCGCAGATCGATCGTTTAAATCGTAGCCGCAATGTCGTGCTTGACGTCGAGTTGGGCTCACGCCAGTTGGGTGAGGTCTATGCTGAGGCGATGGCCTTACCGGGTTTGCGAAACTTGCCCGCTGGTGTGCGACAGACTGAATTAGGTGATGCGAAAGAAATGCAGGCGCTGTTTGCGAGTTTTGGGCTGGCAATGGCGATTGGTTTATTGTGCATTTATATGATTTTGGTTTTGTTGTTTCACGACTTCTTGCAGCCGATTACTATCTTGGGTGCCTTACCGCTTTCGATTGGGGGCGCTTTTGTTGCGTTGCTGTTGACCGGAAAAAGTTTTTCAATGCCCTCATTGATTGGTTTGATTATGTTGATGGGGATTGTGACCAAGAATTCAATTTTGCTAGTGGAGTATGCGATTGTGGCGAGGCGTGGTGGCATTTCACGCACCGAGGCTTTGATAGACGCGTGTCACAAGCGTGCACGCCCAATCGTGATGACAACGATCGCGATGATCGCCGGGATGTTTCCGATTGCGATTGGCTGGGGGTCAGATCCAAGTTTTCGTTCGCCAATGGCGATCGCGGTAATGGGTGGTTTGTTGACCTCAACCGTGCTAAGTCTATTAGTGATCCCCGCTATGTTCACTTACGTTGATGATCTTGCGGTTTGGTTGCAGAGAATCAAAGCGAAGGTGATGCGCAGCGCTTAACGAAGCGACTGCGCGCCCTCTGCCGCTTAGCCTTTGCGCATCGTGTAAAACACCGGCCCTTGTGCCTGAAAATTTACCCAACCCTTGCGTAACGCCATGAGGTTATAGGCGGCACCGAGTGGGATGTAGGGAACTTGGTCTAGTACCTGCAGTTGAATATCTTGGCAGAGTGCTTTACGTTGCTCAAGCGTTGGGGCGTAAAACCAAGCTGTGCGCAGTTTTTCAATGGTGGGGTTGGTGGGCCAGCCAAACCACGCCTGTTTGCCGGTTCCTCGAATTCCCAGATTATTCGTCGGGTCGAGGTTGCTGGTGCCAGTCATGGCGGTGAATCCTACGTGCCAGCCGCCCAAGGCAGGGGGCTCTTGGCTATTGCGGCGCTGCAGGTAGCTGCCCCAGTCCATTGAACGCAAGTCGACTTTCAAGCCCAGCTTTTTAAACAAGTCGGCAGTGACCAAGGCCGCCGCGTGATACTTGGGCGAATCGACTGGGTCAAGCAGCACGAGAGGTTCGCCCTTGTAGCCAGACTCTTTGATGAGCGAGCGGGCAAGGCCAAAATCACGCTTGCCTGTCAGCTTCTCTAATCCTGCCTTGGTGGCCATGGGCGTACCCGGCACCCAAACCCCGACTTGATCACTCCAGTATTCAGGAAAATCTGAGCCATTGGCTGCGGTCATGTATTCGGTTTGATTCACCACGGCAAGAATGGCACGACGCATCAGGACATTATCAAATGGTGGATGAAGGTGATTAAAACGCATGATTGAAATTGCTGGCAGGGGACTTTTAATCAGCATAATCGCGGGGTCTTTGCGCAAAGTTGGGATGAAGTCGTTATCGATCGATTCGATACCGTCCACCTCGTTGTTTTGTAGCGCCGCAACTGCAGTTGCGCGGTCATTGATAACTTGCCATTTGATCTCGGTGACATGCGCAATTTTTGGCCCTGCAGTATTGCTGACAGCCCCTTCGGTGCGAGGAACATAATCAGTGAATTTTTCGTAAACGACTTGTGAGCCAGAGACCCATTTATCAGCGATAAAACGATAAGGGCCGCTGCCAATCATTTCTTTCACTGGGACATTGTCGGGCGTTTTGGCCAGTCGTTCTGGCATGATCGAGGCCGACGCACCCGCAAGCGAGTACATCAGCAAAGGAAAGGGCTTGCTCAGGGTAATTTCGATGGTTTTGTCGTTGATAGCCTTGAGCTCAGTGATGAGTCCAAACAGGGTCTGTCCAAGTGGGTTGCGTTTGCCAAAGCGGATAATGCTCGCGACGATATCTTTTGCCGTGACGGGCGCACCATCGTGAAATTTGAGTCCATCACGTAAAGTGAGTTTCCAGGTCAAATCATTGTTTTCTAATGTTTGACTGCCGACCATCTGAAGTTGAGGTTGGTAGTTTTCGTCTAAGCCATATAGTGTGTCAAAGACCTGTAGCGCGTGGCAGGCGGTAATGGTCGCAGTTGTGAACATCGGATCTAGCAAGGTGAGATCGGTTTCGGGTACCCAGCGTAATAGTGATTTGCCCGTCTGGGCGAAGCCCAGTGATGGTAACTGAGCAAGGCCAGCGGCGGCACCAGAACTAAGGATGAAGGTTCTGCGGTCCATAAGAGGGTCCTGTGAGTGACTGAAAAAATTAACGTGTGGGTGCTGAGCGTTTAAACCAAAGTAATGAGAGAGTTAGCGCTAAGATCGTCAGGACAAGCGATAGTGCACCAAAAAGAGCAGTGATTTCGGTATCGCGCCTTTCAAGAGAAAACTTACTGGATAAATGACGATAGACTTCTTTTAAATCCTGCGAGTTACCCGCCCGAAAAAACTCACC
>CAMDEF010000048.1 GCA_945895265.1 Bordetella parapertussis
TTGCAAGAAAGGCTGGTCGCTCGGCGGTGTGAATCACCCGCTCACCTGATCCCATGGCACGGTTTACTTTCTTGTTAAAGCCGACATCGGCCTTGACGGTACTGATCCGGTAATTCGCAAAGAGCACGACATCTGAGTGCTCTTGCAGTAGCGCTGAGGCGCGGGCGTGGAGCTTGACTACGTAACGGTCATAGGGGTCATGCTCAGGGCTATCAAAGCGCTTGATATCGGTGTGGGCAATTTGAACGACCGTCATGCCCCGGTCATCGCGCAAGGCATTGAGCCCCTCGAAATATTGACGCCACAGATTCAGCGCAGCCACGTACCCCTTGCCATACCCGGCATCTTCAATTGACGCCCAACCGTTATCGCGACAGGCCTTACCCCAGATCAAGGGCTCAAGCCAATCCACGCTATCTATCACGACGGTTTTAAAGTCGTGCTCTTCGGTATAAAGCGCAGCAAGTGCGTCGAGCACTTCTTCAAAGGTTCGAGCCAGGGGAAAGTGGTTCGCACTCAGGGTGCCTAGGCCATCCTCGGTCTGGATGAATACAGGCTTGTGTGCTTGTGCTGCGAACGTGGTCTTACCAACGCCCGCCACGCCATGGATGGTGATCCTGGGCGGCTTGGGCTGATTTGCACGGGTGAGTTGTGAGAGGGAGATTGCCATTACGCCACCTCGCCAAAGTTACGGTCGTTGCTAGCAGTCTGGCTATCAGGTGCTGTTACTTGCTCCAGCTTGTAAACAGGCTTACCTGTTTTGAGCGTTCGGGCAGGCTCAAACAATTGACGAATGCCTGGCGGCCATGCCGTGTACTTAGCTTCTGACACCTTGATCTCGATCCCGACATAGTTGTCAGGATCTTCGCCCCACTTGCGTAAGGCTTCAACTGCTTCTTTAAGCTTTTGCTGGTCGTACTCTGGGCGCTTTGGCAGATCTGCTGAAACAAGAAAGCCGTCGACCTCAAAGTTCACTTTGCCGGTTTCCTTACCGGCGACTCGCCGCAAGCACTGCGCCTGCTCACCAAGGCGGTTATGCAAGGCGTTTTGCAGGCTGCCGTGGTAGAGCGTTGCCGCCTCTTTGATCGCCGTGACCTGTCTGGTCATTCGACTGAGTTCACTTAGAGGCAGCTTATCTAGTTCAGTCATATACAGCTGACCAATTTCATCCAAAACATCGGGTTGGGAAGTCATGAGTTCTCTCTTTTCAGTGGGGTTTATGACGAGTTGGCGCAGGCTGTGCGATGCGCAGTTGGGTCCGGATTTCCGGAGGCTTTAAGGTGGTGCTTGAACGCATCGCGAGGTAGCGGTAGTGGTCGTCGTCAACCTTCTGGCTAAACAGGTGAACCAAACCAAGTTCACAGGCGATCCACGCACGGCGGGCCAACGAATGAATTCGGGCGCGCTCTTTGGTAGGTAGCCCGCTGCTGCTTTCAGAGCGGTCGCGCAGCAACAGGCCCTCGTGGTACTGAATGCAGTGACCAACCAGTGCGCTGGCGATCCAATCACACAATATGGAATCAGTAACAGCGACACTGGGTGCATAAATGGGTCGAGCACCTCCGTACGGCTCAGGTTCAGCTTGACCATAATGAGTCCGTGATATTTCAATGAGTCTCTGTGGCGCTAGCAATGGAAGCTCCCTTAGGTGTGAATGGATCGAATCGCATGATTTACGACTCGTTTTGCTTGAGGATTTTTTGGAGGGCATGTGAGTTATTACCGCTGGATGACTTTTTTTTCTCAGACCACTTCGCGTAGACCGAACATGCGCAGGTGCATGCGCAGGTCATGGACGCGTCGGTAGAAAGAGGCATTGGTCAAACCAGATGCAACACAGGCGGCAGCGATATCCGAGTGCTCAAATAGCAAGTCAAGCAGGACAGACTGTTCGCCGTTCATGAATGAGATGGCTGACTGCAGGTCATGTAACGCCATCCCGTCAGTAAATACGTCGAAATTTGGGTTACGTTTAAAATCGATGGCATCTACGTGCTCATCAATTGATGTTGGTTTCGCCGAATCTTTATCTGAGTCGTTGGCGGCTGTCATCATCTTCGCTGCAGTATCGACATCCGTATACAGCATGCGCTGCTTGATTACTACATCGAGCAATTCAACGGCACGATGCCTTGATACCATCCCAGTAAAAGTTCCAGGACTACCTTTGCTAGGGTCGAACTGGTGCCTGTGCTCAAGCAGATCGAGTATTAACTCCTGCTGAATGTCCTCACGCTCGGCTGGTGATAAGCCGTGGCGAGCAGTCAGTTGATGGGTCCGTGTCCTTGCTGCTTTGACAGCGGCTTCAAAATACGGATCGTTTGCGCATTGAGCGATTGAATACCCTTTTGGGGTACACGCAGTAACGTCGTTAAGGCTTGGGCACGGCGTCGATGACCGTGCTGAGCAGCTTTGATTTCCCACGATGAAGATTCCTGTTTTGATTCAACAGGGGTACCCGCTGCGCCAGCTAGGATGAACAGTTTGCCTCGGGCTAACCAATCATTCCAAAGCCATGTAATCGCCTCAGGTTTAATTGTTGAGGCTTTAACCAAATCAATCTTGCGACTGACTACATGCGTCGACACGGCGCTTTTGTTTGCTAGTGGGGCGTTCTCTGGCGGCATTGCCATTACTCGCTCTATCGCCTGTTTAACGGCCGCTAAGCCACAATGCTGATGCATGTCGTTGAAGTCTGTAGCCTTATCGGGTCTGTCGTCTCCGAATGACGGTATTACAACCATTCCGCCATTGTTTTGTGCAGCAAGGTTTGCCGCTGAACGACCAGGATTATTAGGTGATTTATAGTCGTCGTCAGCACAGACAATTAGCTTTGCATGTGGAAATTTATCTCGCATTGCCTTGGTGACGTTCTCGAGATTGCCGCAATTAAACGCCACGGCTACCGCATAACCTGTCGCCTCGTAAACCGATGCGCCCGTAGCAAATCCCTCGGTTATGCAAATTATGTCGTTCGGCTTTCCAATGCTGAAATATCCGCCCGTAATCTGTCCGCCAGATAAAAATCTCTTTTCACCATTGGGGGCGATAAATTGAAGTGAGCAAATATCGCTTTTTATTCTAATCGGGATAACTAGCTTTCCCTCCGACAGTTTGACCCCGTGCGGCTTGATGCCCTTGCGTTTCAAGTAAGGATGATCCTCTGAGGCTTGCGCTGCCTGTTTCCATATTTCAAGGGCGCTTGAGGCGGCGGCGGCGTATCTAGCTTTACGCTCTTGGTCAGCTTGCGCTTGTGAAATTGCAATCTGACGATCCACGGCTATACGCTCGGCTGGCGTGTATTGCATTTTAGCAAACCAAGTGTCGCTTATATCGGTTGACCAGTCGCCATACGATCCGCCATCGCCCTCGGGAAATAGTCGACACCATGCAGCGTTGTTGCTTTGACCTTTCCCTTTGCTTGGAAAACGCATAAATTTATCGGGTTCAATTCGATCTGGCGGCTCTAGTCCGACGTCTCGCATGGCCTGTTTGAATTGCTCAGTAATATTAGGCATCTCGCATGCCCCCTCGCTGAATTAGCCGTGTTGCTAAGTGACTGGAAATCACTCGCCAGCATGCAAGGAAAACAGTTATTTGCTTGGCTATGGTTTTTAACTTGAGTGTAAAATGAAGCCTGACTAGGGCGCTCACTTTGGTTATTTCGGGGTGAGCGTTTTTCATTGCTGCGCCCCCCGTTGCTTACCTAACCATTGGTCTATCTCGTCGGCATCCCAGACGGTAGTGTTTTGGCCTAACTTAAAGGGGGCGGGAAATTTACCCTCTTTAACCCAGCGCCATACACTTGCTGGTGAAACGGGTAATAAACCTTGATTGTTTTTTGTAGTGGCCAGCTTGGCCATACGGTAGACACGTTGTTGCATATCGAACTCCAACTGTTCGCATGCAAGGCAAAAAATAGGCTCGCATGCGATTACGCATGAAAGCCTTGACCTCACCTTTATCGTAGTAAGTCCCTAGAGCGTTATTGCTTTACGCTTGGAACGTATTCATTTATGCACCGTTATATAGTCAAAGGGCTTTAGTCTTCAACCGATATCGTGGCGTTTGCCACGGTCTGAAGTAATTCTACATCGCCTCATAGCGAATCACACAGAAAGATTTTATCTGTATTAAGGGGTCTAAATAAAAGAGGCTTGTTTAATTAAGAGGGCTAAATAAACTGATGTAATCTCGCAACATATTCAGTTTGCAGCCTTCTTTTTCAATTGAATGACGTTGTTTCCTCGCTTGGGGGAGGCGTGCATAAACTTAGACCAGTCTTGCATCATGGCTCGGCGTTTCTCAAATTGTGCGCCACGCTCGTATGACTGGGTCGTTGCGTTGCCTACTCGGTGCGCTAGGGCATGCTCTCGTAATTCTGTCGGGTAGTTTGTATTCTCTTGCGCCCATGTAGCGAACGTCGAGCGTAAACCATGCGGCACAATCGGCTTCAATCACTCGCAATACGTCAGCTAAAGCTATATCTCTGACATGCATCGAACCAATTTTGGGATAGGCGTAAGTCGCTAAAGTGTTTTCCCATTGTTGGGCGTTTTTGTCTCTCCATTCTGACCGATGCGTTTCCATATAAGCCTCAGCGCAGCGCTTAAATGTCCACTCAACAATGGCACGCTTGGCCTTGCGTTCTGCAATCGGATTTTTGCCACTCTTGATCTCATCCTTGGCGGCTCTCGCACGCTCATGCGCCGTTGAAAGTGTCGTGTCGGGATATGAGCCTAAGCCTATTTCAATACGCTTTGAACCCATCTTGGTTCGCAATATCCAAGAGCGTGATCCGGTGTCGCTTATGTTTAAACCTAACCCAGCTACCGTACCAACCAAATGCATACCCGCCCCCGCCAATCTTTTAACCTCAAGTGCACTTAATGCTTTCGCTACTTTAGGCATGATTCGACTCCCTGTTGTTTATCCCGCCATTCATCCCGCCATAAAATATTGTAATTGGATAGGACGGGAAAATACATCAGAATTCTAACTCCCATATGCGAGAGTGTTATCTATGGGGGGATTTAAGGCGTAAAAAAACCCCGTGAGACGGGGTTCTGGCGGAGAGGGTGGGATTCGAACCCACGGTGGATTTGCACCCACGCCTGATTTCGAGTCAGGTACATTCGACCACTCTGCCACCTCTCCGGTGCGTGCAATTGGGGGATCAATCGCGGGTAGGGCGGCGTTGCGCCATACCTTGGTCAAGCCAAACATTCTAGCAGAAACAGTGATTCATTTGATCGAAACCTAAAACCTCGCCTCAATGGGACAAGGGGCATTGAATCTAGTCAGAAAGCAAAGTTTAGGCAGCCTTTTCTTGCTATTTGGCTCTTTTGTGAGGCCTGTGTCACCTTTCAAATTGCTCAAAGGGCGCGTATGCGGAGGCAAGCCGTTAAACTCGACATCACACCGATACCCATTTTTGAGACTATCGCTATGCTTTTTGTATTATCCCCAGCAAAAAAACTTGATTACGACTCGGCACTGCCAACTGATCTGCACACGCAGCCCTTGTTTGTAGACGAAGCAGCACAGCTGATTAAGGTGCTGAAAACGCAATCGGCAGATGACGTGGCGTCTTTGATGGATTTGAGTCAAGCTTTAGCGCAGCTAAACGTTGAACGCTACGCCACCTGGAAAAAAACCTTTACGCAAAAAAATTCACGTCAGGCTGTTTTGGCGTTTAACGGTGACGTGTACGAGGGCTTGAACGCGGCCACGCTCAAAGAAAAGGATTTGCAGTGGGCGCAAGAGCATGTAGCGATCTTGAGCGGCCTGTACGGCGTGCTCAGGCCGCTCGATCTAATGCAAGCCTACCGCCTTGAAATGGGCACCAAGCTTGAAAACCCGGGCGGGCCTAATTTGTATGCCTTTTGGAAGACAACGATTGCCCCATATTTAAACGAACGCTTAGCAAAAGAAAAAGCACCGGTATTGGTGAACTTAGCCTCAGAAGAGTATTTCAAAGCCGTCGACCTTAAAGCCTTAAAGGCGCGCATCGTTCAATGCGTGTTTCAGGACGGCAAAAACGATGTGTACAAAGTCGTGAGTTTTCATGCGAAGCGTGCACGTGGTCTGATGGCACGTTTTGCGATCGAGCAACGCGTGAGCAAACCAGAAGATTTGAAAAAATTTGATAGTGAGGGCTATGCCTATGTCGCCAGTTTGTCGACTGCAGACAAACTCGTGTTTCGGCGCGCAGGTTAAACGGTGCGTCATAAAGAGGTACAGGCTTACCCTCGCGTCGCGCTCGTGTTGCAAGGTGGTGGTGCGCTTGGCTCATACCAAGCGGGCGTGATCGAAGGTTTGTACGAGGTTGGGATTACCCCAAACTGGGTTGCCGGCATTTCAATTGGGGCGTTGAACTGTGCGTTGATGGCGGGTAATGCGCCCAAGCAGCGAGTCACCAAGCTCAAAGAATTTTGGGAAACTATTTGTCGTCCTCCGTCTGTTGCGGCAACCGCCGTGTCGTCGATGTTTGACATGCTTGGGCCGGCGGCTCATGCCTTGCGCAACTATACGCAAACTCAAACTGAAAGAATGTTCGGCTCTTTTGCCGCGACCCAAACGATGCTTGAAGGCCAGTCTGGTTTCTTTACACCACGCCCGTTAGCTCCTGGGGGCGGTGGTCTGGCCTCAACAAGCTATTACCATACAACTCCACTCATTGCGACCTTAGAAAAATTTGCAGACTTTGACTGTAACAATAGTCAAGACATGCGAGTCTCGATCGGCGCGACTAATGTCATTACAGGTAACTTTGTGTACTTTGACAACACTGAAGTGAAACTCAATCCAAAACATTTTTTGGCTTCTGGAGCGCTAGCGCCCGGTTTTGCGGCCGTTGAAATTGATGGTGAATTTTATCGGATTTGCGCGTAAAACCTCGCCGTTCAGGGCGGGGATGTAAGCGCGGAAGGCACCGCCTTCCATTCTTTGGCTTTCAATTTGGCGTAATGCTTGCTATTACTTAATATTGCAAATAACGAAAATTGGCGCGCTGCCGCAGTTGCATCATGCAAAGTGACTTGGCGACCACAAAGCGCCGCCCCACAGTTTTTTGCGGATGATTGGATCATTCTTTTTGCGAATCATAAAGCTAGAAATACCCTTGAGACTATTCACGAGTTTTGACACGGCCACTTTGGATGGATAGTTCACCGGCAGGCGTATGTGATCGTCTTCTTTTTCAAACTCGATAAGCGCTGACTCGAAATCAGTGCAAACGCTAGCAAGTATCGGGCGTAGGTCGCACAGTATTTTCTTTTTGAATCCATCACGTCTATATATTGTTACAAAGAACCAGTTTTTGTTGCAAAGACTCACTGAATTTGTATCTTACAAATACAACTTTTACACAGGTGAGTTGGTGATCTACCTTGATAGCGCAAATATAATTCAAAGTATGAAACGTTTGCAGGCTTACAGATACGAATTGATGCCAACCGGCGACCAAGTGCGCGCTATGCGCAGATTCTCTGGCTCGTGCCGGTTTGTCTATAACAAGGCTTTAGCACTGCAAAAAGAGAATCACGAAGCCGGTAATAAATTCATCGGGTACGTAGCCATGGCAGCCAAGCTCCCGGTTTGGAAGCGCGAAGCCGCGACTGCATGGCTGAAAGAAACACCCTCACAAGCATTGCAACACGCCCTGAAAGATTTAGAAAAAGCCTTCAAGGGCTTCTTTGAAAAGCGTACTGGCTTTCCACGTTTCAAGAAAAAAGGGAGTGGTGACAGTTTCCGCTATCCTGAGCCAAAACAGATTCAATTAGACCAAAGCAATAACCGTATTTTGTTGCCAAAACTTGGCTGGCTGCGTTACCGCAATAGCCGTAAGGCACTTGGTCAGGTGCGTAACGTCACCGTGAGCCACTCAAGTGGCAAATGGTTCATCGCGATTCAGACCCAACGCGAGCTTGAACAGCCCTTACCAACCACCACAATGGCGATTGGTATCGATGTCGGCCTTGCACGTTTCGCGACGCTGAGTAACGGCCGCTATATTGCCCCACTGAATAGTTTCAAGACGCACCAGCAACGACTTGCGCATTATCAGCGCCGTATGAGTCGTAAACAAAAGTTCAGCAATAACTGGAAAAAGGCAAAAACTAAAGTTCAGAAGCTTCACACCGCTATCGCGAATGCCAGAAAAGATTTCCTGCATAAGACCAGTACCACGATTAGCCAAAACCACGCGCTCGTATGTATTGAGGATTTGCAGGTCAAGAACATGTCGCGGTCTTCTAAGGGTAATCGCGAGCAGCACGGTAAAAAAGTAGCGCAGAAGTCTGGCCTAAACCGTGCCATTCTTGACCAAAGCTGGGGCGAATTCAGAAGACAACTCGACTACAAAGTCCAGTGGAACGGCGGCATAGTGTTGGCCGTACCACCTCAGCACACAAGCCAAACGTGCCCGGCCTGCGGCCATGTATCAAAAGAAAATCGACAGACTCAGGCGAAATTCCTGTGTGTCGATTGCGGCTACGAAAATCACGCTGACGTCGTCGGTGCGATAAATATTTTAGAGCGGGGATACCGCTTGTTAGCCCGTGGAGAGTCGGTGCAGTCAGACCGCTCGATGAAGCAGGAACCCACCGAAGTGACTCAGGCAGCTTTTGCCTGAGCACCGTAGGAATCCCCGTCCTTTCCGCGTAAGCGGCAGTCATCGACTGAGGGCGGGGAGGATGTCAATGGGATGGCGGCTGTGTATCGAACACGCCGCTTGAACAAGTTCTGAATGTGAAACCGCGTGAAGATACCCTAATTTTTCAGGTGGATTTATGGAGTGCTCGGGGCAAGCTACCTACCGATATTTTTGAAGTACTTGAGCGCCAAAAAGATATTCAGTATTCGAGCCGCACGCGTGGGGTGACCAATCAGGTCAATGATCTGCAACAGTTGCGGCAACTGCTTTGGGATGCCTTGGCCCGGATACCGAAAAACGTGAAGGCGAAAGACCCTTGGTTTGATCAGTTGGCGCAGCAGGTATACGGGGCGCGCTACAACTGCATTCAACTGATCTATAAAAACAAGCCTAGTGCGGGTCATTACAAAGACTTTGAGTTTAGTCATGAAACCATGAGCCATCATTGGAGAACTGGCTTATCAGATATGCGTCGAACGCTTGAAAACCCGAACTGTTTAAGCCTGCCTCCGCCGGGTGAAAATTTTGTAACGTACGACGTGCATCGTCATCAATAACGTGATGGCGTCATGACGCGGAGCCTTCAGTCGCGGTAGCAAGCCAGTTTGCAGCAACGGTGCGACTGCGGGGCGCACCGTTGCTTGAGCACTCAAGCCCCTAATCGTTAATAGAGACTTGTCGGCGGCCTAGCTAAATCATTGACCAGCCGTGGCTAACAACAATTGACTGACCGGTGAGCGCATTGGTCTCAAAGCCTGCAACAAACGCGACGGTGTTGGCGATGTCGGCGGTCGTTGTAAATTCGCCATCAACGGTTTCGTTCAGAAAGACTTTTTTGATCACATCTTCTTCACTCATATTGAACAGAGCTGCTTGTTCTGGGATTTGCTTATCCACCAAGGGGGTACGAACAAAGCCTGGGCATACGACATTGGTGCGAACGCCGCGTGGGCCGCCTTCTTTGGCGATTGCACGCGCCAAGCCCAGCAAGCCATGTTTGGCCGTGATGTAGGCTGATTTCAATTTTGAGGCCTGATGCGAATGCACCGAGCCCATATAGATGATCGAACCGCCGCGACCACTGTCGTACATGTGTTTAATCGCTGCTTTGGTGGTTAAGAAAGCACCATCCACGTGAATCGCCATGATTTTTTTCCAGTCAGCGTACGGAAAATCTTCAATCGGATGAATGATTTGAATGCCGGCGTTCGACACAAGAATATCGATGCTGCCAAATTCTGTGACGGCACGATTAACCCCCGCGTTGACTGCGTCTTCATCGGTGACATCCATCACCACACTGATGGCGCGGCCGCCCGCCTTGATAATTTCGGCAACGACTAACTCAGAGGCCGCTGGGTTGAGATCTGCCACGACCACAGCGGCACCTTGGCGCGCCAAGGTGAGCGCGCATTCACGGCCGATGCCGCTCGCTGCGCCGGTAATGAGGGCGACTTTGTTTTGAACTGACATGTGAAGCTCCTGAAAGGTGAATCAAAAGTAACTTGACCAGGTAAAGCTGGCTGGCGCGTGCCGCGAATATCCAGTGTAAGGCGTGAGGCGAAATAAAAAAAGACAGCAACTCATTTTGGGTGCAAGGAGTTGCAATCTACAGAAGCGCAGGCGCACTTGCTCGGTGGCTTGAGCAAAGAGCAAAGAGCAAAGAGTAAAGAGCAAAGAGCAAAGAGCAAAGAGCAAAGAGCAAAGAGCAAAGAGCAAAGAGCAAAGAGCAAAGAGCAAAGAGCAAAGAGCAAAGAGCAACGACGTCAGGCTTACTCAGAGATTGTGGCAGTTGCCCTAAGATTTACGTGCGATTTGTCGTAAATCACTTCAATTTCTTCATTGATCAGCGTGATCGAGCGTTGCAGTTGCTTGAGCGGGTAGGTCAGATCTGGGAGTGTTCCGTCGAGTAACGACTTTGGGACAGGCGGAGTCGGCAGCACGGGGGCCGGTAATAGTTGGGGTAGCAGGGCATTCAAGAATTCGGTGCCCGCTGCAGGGGGGGCTGGCAAACTCAGTAGTACGGTTGTGACGGCCGCGATTTGCGCAGACAGCATGTGATTTTGCATCACGATATTGTTGAGTTCAATCACGTGCCATTGTCGCGATTTTGGCTCTAGCATCATGCGATAAAACGCCTCGGCGAAGTTCGCGAGTGCAACATGAACATTTTTTCTGGCTAAACGCAGATTGAAGTCTGCCCGTTTACCCTCATGCGCTGAGGAGTTGGCCGCATGTGTCAGTATTTGAGCCAGCGCAGCGCGTAGGTATTCTCGATTAGCCGAAATCGCCGCGCGCATGAGTGACGGCATAAATTGTGCTTCCCACCACGGCAGCACATAGCTGCAGGCAAACGCGATGACTGAGCCCAAGAACGTGTCAAGCGCACGATCAGCAATGATGGTGGTGGCCCCGGGGTCTAAAAAGTTAAACGCTAGCAGCACGGCGTTTGTATTGAAAGCGGAAGCTACCAAGTAATTCATTTGCAGCAGACTGCCACCAATGATCGTTGAAAGCACCATGATCGCAAATAACCACGTTTCGTGTTGGGTGGTGTACAAAATACCGAAGGCAAGTCCGCAACCTATCAACGTCCCTAGTAGTCGCCAACCATTGCGCTGGCGAGTCAGCGCAAAGCCCGGTTTCATGATGATCAGTACTGTCAGCAAAATCCAGTAGCCCTGACGAGCGAGCGCTGGGATCAGGGCTGAGAGCGCAAGCGCAATACCCGCCGCCAGTGTCACGCGCAACGCGTAACGGCAAAAAGGTGAGTCGAGTCTTAAATTGCTGGTCAGTAAACGCGGCCGAAAATGTTGACGTGATAAAAACTGAGTTAAAGAGCGATCAATTTTGACGGCATCAAGCAGTTGAGCATTGTGATCACGTCGAGTCGCCAAAATCATGCGGTCGATCACCTTGGCGCTGTTGCGCAGGCGACGCAAGATCTCGATACATAATGAATAGAGCTCAGGTTCGCGCCGAGCGAGCCCCTCGGTTTGCATCTGTTGAATTTCAAACTCAAGTGCGCGTAATTCTGCTTTGACACTGCTGCGTTGCGTGGCGGTATGTTCACGAGCCACGGCCAGTGCAATTCGCTCGAGATCGCCCGCCATTTTATGCAGAGCGTCGCGCATAAACAGCAGAGCATCTGAACCGTTCAGTTTCTGCCGTAAAAAAGCATAGTCAGTACGAGTGGCCACGAGCAAGTCAAGAATTGCAATCATTTCGACGAATAGATTCCAGAGCATTACGCGGCTGGCATCGGCTTGTGCCTGCTTGGTGGCGAGCCCCCGCAGCACCATGTCGCGTGCGGCTTGATGCTTATCTGTCATGTCGGCTTGGCAGACAATCAGCTTGCGGTAGCTTTCGTCAAGATCCTGATCAAGGTCGTACATGTCGGCGCGCCGTGCGATGTAGTCGGCAGTCGCAAAAAGAGCAACTGACAGAGCTTGCTCTTTTTCACGCAATTGCATCACTCGGCTGACCGAATAACTAAACAGGGTGTAAAACAACCCGCCACCTAACGAAGTGAGTGCATGTAGCCAAACTTCTTGTGTCGAAAGTGAGTGATGAAGTGTGACGGTCATGAGCAACAAACAGGCAAAGCCGATTTGTCCGCCCTTTTTTCCGTAGACCGCCAGCATCGAAAAGGCAAAACATTGCCCCATCACAACGCCCCAGATCAATAAGGGGTGAGACGAGGCCAGTCCGGTCAGTGTGACAGTCAGGGTGCTTAATAATGTGCCGCCAAGCATCTCGCGAGCCCGGTGCTCATGCGGCCCTGGTTGATCGATAAAGGCCACACACAGCGCGCCAAAGGTCGCAATCAGGCCGCTGGCATACCAGCCAAAGACCCCACCTAAAACGGCGATTGGCAGCAAAATCCCGGCCGCTCGCCTGACACCACTATAAAAGTGGTGGCTGAACAAAAAACGTTGTAAAGGGCCGTAGTTTAAATTCATGACTCAGGCGGGCCTTGGTAAATTGTGCAGCACAGCAACAGGCAATTGACTACCTCTTTGACTTTACTCTAACGAACCTGCATCACAGTGACAGCGAACGACTTGAATAATTGTCAGCTGCGCCGGCATAACCTCATTTTTCGCAAAATCTCAGCCGATTCAAAGGTCTTGAGGGTATCTCAATTTGCGCTGCGGCGCACAACGGGTTACAGTTATCGGCTCGCACCTTTAAGCTCATCGCTTTTTTGTGCAATGGCTTTTAGTTTGGGTCACCGCCCAAACAGTCTTGCCATCTAAACTTTTGCTGCTTTCCCTGCCACAAGCTGCGGCAAGCGCTTCCGTTTCGATCCAGTGCACCCCTGTTGGGTGCGTGCATAGCCTGATGGCGAATGCGCGGCAGGTTGGCAAGGTGTCCGGGTGGCTAGGCTCCGTGAGTCTAAAAACGTCGGATCATGTTGCTGAACATGTTGCGGTTCAGCGTTTCTCTCATAACGAGGATGCAATCAGATGGGCGATGCCGGTAATGAAAGGAATGAACTTATGGAACTCAATGGCGCAGACATTGTCGTGCGTTGCTTGGCTGACGAGGGCGTAGAACACGTTTTTGGCTATCCCGGTGGCGCAGTCTTATACATCTACGACGCAATCTACAAGCAAGATAAATTTCAGCATATTCTGGTGCGACACGAGCAAGCTGCCGTGCACGCTGCAGACGCGTATTCGCGGTCGTCGAACAAAGTTGGCGTGTGCTTGGTCACCAGTGGCCCCGGCGTGACCAACGCAGTAACCGGTATCGCAACCGCTTATATGGATTCGATTCCAATGGTGATCATCAGCGGTCAGGTGCCCACGCACGCGATCGGTGAAGACGCTTTTCAAGAATGCGATACCGTAGGCATCACACGCCCTTGCGTGAAGCACAACTTTTTAGTGCGTGATATTAAAGATTTGGCCGACGTCATGCGCAAGGCGTTTTATATCGCCCGCACCGGTCGTCCTGGCCCCGTGCTTGTTGATATCCCAAAAGATATTACTGCCGCCCATTGCAAATACACGCCCGCCAAAGGCGAACCGGTATTGCGGTCTTACGCCCCAGTCGTAAAAGGCCATCAAGGGCAAATCAAAAAGGCTGTGCAGATGTTGTTGCAAGCCGAGCGCCCCATGATTTACAGCGGCGGTGGCGCGATTCTGTCTGACGCGTCGGCCGAGTTGCACGAGTTCGTCAAACTGGTCGGGGCACCTTGCACCAATACTTTGATGGGCTTAGGCGCTTTTCCGTTTTCAGATTCGCAATTCGTCGGCATGCCTGGCATGCATGGTACCTACGAAGCCAACATGGCAATGCAACACTGCGACGTGTTGATTTCGGTGGGAGCGCGTTTTGATGATCGCGTGATTGGTAACCCGAAGCATTTTGCGCAAAATGCTCGTAAGATTATTCACGTTGATATTGACCCGTCGTCAATTTCAAAACGCGTCAAAGTCGATGTGCCGATTGTGGGCAATGTCAAAGACGTGTTAATTGATTTGATTGCGCAATACAAAATCAGTGCAACCGAAACCCGCCAAAATCCTGAAGCCTTGGCCAAATGGTGGCAGCAAGTACAAGTCTGGCGTGGCAAAGAGTGCATGAAATTTGCCAGCTCAAACGAGGTCATTAAGCCTCAGTCGGTTGTGCAAAAGCTCTGGGAAGTCACCAAAGGTGACGCGTATGTGACGTCTGACGTGGGTCAGCATCAAATGTGGGCGGCGCAGTATTACGGTTTTGACAAACCGCGTCGCTGGATTAACTCGGGTGGTTTAGGCACGATGGGTGTTGGTTTGCCCTATGCGATGGGTGTGCAAATGGCCAACCCAGATGCAACGGTGGCATGCATCACGGGCGAAGGCTCGATTCAGATGAACATCCAAGAACTGTCGACGTGCCGTCAATATCACCTGACGCCTAAGATCCTTTGTTTGAATAATCGCTATTTGGGCATGGTTCGTCAGTGGCAGCAAATCGATTACTCGTCTCGCTACGCCGAGTCTTACATGGATGCGTTGCCCGATTTCGTCAAACTTGCCGAGGCTTACGGTCACGTCGGGATGCGAATCGAAAAACCTTCGGATGTTGATGGCGCGATGCGCGAAGCCTTCAGGCTAAAAGATCGTTTGGTGTTTATGGATTTCATTACAGACCAGGAAGAGAACGTTTGGCCAATGGTCAAAGCGGGCAAAGGTCTGACCGAGATGTTGCTCGGTTCTGAAGACCTATAACGGAGACCACCATGAAACACGTTATTTCTGTTCTGATGGAAAACGCACCGGGCGCTTTGTCGCGCGTGGTGGGTCTCTTCTCTGCTCGTGGTTACAACATCGAAACTCTTACCGTTGCGCCGACTGAAGACTCGACCTTGTCGCGTTTGACTTTAGTCACGATGGGCTCTGATGATGTGATCGAACAAATCACCAAGCACTTGAATCGCCTGGTCGATGTGATCAAGGTTGTCGATCTTACTGAAGGCCCTCACATCGAACGCGAGTTAATGTTAATCAAGGTGCGTGCGGTGGGTAAAGAGCGCGAAGAAATGAAACGGATGGCGGATATTTTTCGCGGCCGTATCATTGATGTCACCGATAAAGCCTACACCATTGAACTCACGGGTAACCAAGAGAAGATACAGGCGTTTATTGATGCGTTGGATCGCAGCGCAATTCTTGAAACGGTTCGTACAGGCGTTTCAGGCATTGGTCGTGGAGAGCGCATCCTCAAGCTTTGATCGGTGCTTGTCTCGCGTTTAAGCGAGGCCGATTTGTTTTTCTGATTGTTTGCATTCAACTTAAAAATCTGGAGCCCAGAATGAAGGTTTACTACGATAAAGATTGTGATTTGTCCCTGATTAAAGGCAAGACTGTTGCCATTCTTGGTTACGGTTCGCAGGGCCATGCCCACGCTTTGAACCTGCATGAGTCGGGTGTCAAGGTTGTGGTTGGTTTGCGTAAAGATGGCGCCTCATGGGCGAAAGCTGCTAACGCCGGCCTCAAAGTGGCTGAAGTGGCTGACGCGGTCAAAGCTGCCGACTTAGTCATGATGCTCTTGCCCGACGAAAACATCGGCCAGGTGTATCGTGAAAGCGTGCACGGCAACATCAAGGCTGGCGCTGCCTTGGCGTTTGCCCACGGCTTTAACGTGCATTACGGTCAAGTCATGCCCCGTGCTGATATTGACGTCGTGATGATCGCCCCTAAGGCTCCAGGCCACACGGTGCGTAGTACGTACTCACAAGGCGGCGGCGTACCTTCGCTGGTGGCTGTGCATCAAGACAACTCAGGTTCGGCACGTGATGTCGCTTTGTCTTACGCTTGCGCGATCGGCAGCGGTCGTGCTGGTGTGATCGAAACAAATTTCCGTGAAGAAACTGAAACCGACTTGTTCGGCGAACAGGCTGTCTTGTGCGGCGGTACCGTCGAACTCATCAAGGCAGGTTTCGATACCTTGGTTGAAGCTGGCTACGCCCCTGAAATGGCTTACTTCGAGTGCTTGCACGAGTTAAAGCTGATTGTCGACCTGATTTATGAGGGCGGTATCGCCAACATGAACTACTCAATCTCTAATAACGCCGAATTCGGCGAGTACGAGACTGGTCCTAAGATTGTCACTGAGGCAACACGCGACGCGATGCGTTTGGCACTCAAAGATATTCAGACTGGCGAGTACGCCAAGCGTTTCATTCTCGAAAACCAAGCCGGTGCACCTGGACTGATTTCACGTCGTCGGATCAATGCTGAATCGCAGATCGAAGTCGTCGGCGCTAAATTGCGTGCCATGATGCCCTGGATCGCAGCAAACAAACTGGTCGACAAGAGCAAGAACTAACGTCTTCGTGCGTCTGATACGTGAAGGTTTGACCTCTAAACCTTCACACTTTGTGCAAGACAACTCGATATCTGAGCTGAAATGTGTCAAATGAAGTCGGCAGTTTTTGAATCACGCCCTTCGGGGCGTTTTTTTTGGGTTAACCTTTCAGCATGATGAATACACCACACTATCCGCACCCCATAATCGCCCGCGAGGGTTGGCCTTTTTTAGCTGGCTCGATACTTATCGCTGTGCTCGTCAGCTTTTGGTCGCTTGGCTGGTCAATCTTTTTTTGGGTGATTGCCGCCTTTGTGCTGCAGTTCTTTCGCGACCCGGCTCGCTCGGGCTCGACCGAGCCATTGGCAGTCTTGTCACCCGCCGATGGCCGCATTGTGGTGGTCGAACAGACCCTTGATCCCTACGGTGAGCGCCAGGCACTTAAGATTAGCGTATTCATGAATGTGTTTAACGTGCACAGCAATCGCAGCCCAGTTGATGGTGAAGTCCTAAAAACACAGTATTTTCCGGGTAAGTTTTTTAATGCAGCGCTTGATAAAGCCTCGCTCGAAAATGAGCGCAACGCCATGGTGGTGCGTACGCCCGCCGGTCATCTTGTGACGGCTGTTCAGGTTGCCGGCTTGGTCGCCAAGCGCATCCTTTGCTATACCAAGGCTGGCAACACCTTGGCGCGCGGGCAACGCTATGGTTTTATTCGCTTTGGTTCGCGTGTAGATGTTTATTTGCCGCTAGGATCGCGCGCCAGAGTCGCAATTGGTGATAAGGTAAGCGCAACGAGTACGGTGCTGGCGGATTTGCCTGCGTCAACTAGCTGAGCCTGAAGATGCCTAATAATCCATTGCGCGACCCTGATCTTCGCCACCGCAGTATTTATTTGCTGCCCAATGCGTTCACAACTGCGGCACTTTTTGCCGGGTTTTATGCAGTAGTTCAGGCGATGAATGGTCGCTTTGAAATGGCGGCCATTGCCATATTTGTTGCGATGGTGCTTGACGGAATGGATGGTAGGGTTGCCAGGCTGACCAATACGACCTCGGCGTTTGGTGAGCAATATGACTCTCTCTCAGATATGACCTCGTTTGGAGTCGCGCCGGCGCTAGTGATGTACGAGTGGATGCTGCAAGATTTAGGTCGCTGGGGTTGGTTGGCCGCGTTTGTGTATGTCTGTGGTGCCGCCTTGCGCCTTGCGCGTTTCAATACGAATATTGCGGTGGTCGATAAGCGGTTTTTTCAAGGCTTGCCCAGCCCGGCTGCCGGCGCCTTGATCGCGGGTTTTGTCTGGTTGGTCGTCGACAATCGCTTGCAAGTGCCTCACGAGTTTTTGGCTTGGACGGCTTTTGCGATCACGATTTATTGCGGACTAGCGATGGTCTCCAATCTGCCGTTCTACAGCGGTAAGGCGTTTGCGTTGGGTCGCAGCGTGCCGTTTTGGGTGATTTTGGTTTTTGTTGCTGGCTTTGTCTTTATTTCAAGCAACCCGCCTGTGATTTTGTTTGGCCTGTTTATTGTGTATGGGCTGTCTGGCTGGGGTGTGTGGCTGTGGCGCTGGCGCCGCCTGTCTAAGCAGGTGGCGTTGCGCAGCGGTAACGAATAAGCTAGCGATCGTTTAGCAAATACGCTGGATCAGGGCCCGGATTGTGGCGATTAGCCAGGTTGCCGTTAGGCCCCATGTAGACGTACATCAGCGAGTACCACACTGAAGATTCAAAATAGCGGTAAGCCCAGACTTTTTCGTTTCCTTTGGCAATGCCCCCAATATCTGCAGGGGGACCAAATTCGCAACGGACGCGTTCGTCAGACCAGGTTCCGGTGGATAACAACTCAAAATGTGCGTCGGTTAGCAACTGAGTGACCGGACCAATGGTGTTGTCTTTGGTGATGTTTGTGCCCCAAGCGTAACGCCCAAACGGTTGTAATGACCATACCAGTCGCTCAGTACCATCTGGGTTACGGCAAGTGATGGTGGGTTTGCCAAATTGCTTGATGATGTCGGCCACTGGGGTGCCTGGTTTGGCGGATTGCAACTGTGCACAGCCACCGAGTGCGAAGACTAACAACAGTGCCATATAAGTTTGCGTGCGCATATTTTGCCTAAGATTTAATTAGTTAATGCGTGATTAAAGTGCTTCAAATACCTTGCCAGTCGCTAAGAAAACATAGCCTTTTTGCGCGCTGTTGGGCGGAATGTCATCATTCTAGTCAATAAGCTATAATTCTCAGGCTTTACTGAATCTTTTTCCATTAGATTGTTTTTTTGTAAAGCGTTTACGTACAGCTTATAGTTTTTTTCGCTACTAGGTTGTTTGTAAAGTTCGTTCTTTTTTAATCACGTTAAAGCACCTCGGCTTTAACGCTTGTCATTTGAGGCTTAAAAATGTCTGTTGCTGATATTAAAAAATCCGACATCGTCGCGCAGTATCAACGCGCGCAAGGCGATACCGGTTCTCCTGAAGTTCAAGTGGCTCTGCTGACAGCTCGTATTAACGAACTGACAGGGCACTTCAAAGCACATATTAAAGACCACCACTCACGTCGCGGCCTTCTGCGTATGGTTAGCCGTCGCCGTAAGCTGCTCGATTATCTCAAGGGCCGCAACCCAGATTCATATCGCTCGCTGATCGAAAAACTCGGTCTGCGTAAGTGATCAAAATCCATGGGGCAGTCTCCCCGTGAAGCAACCGTGGTCGCTGCGGCATTTTTGCCGCACTGCCCACGGTTTTTCATTTGTAAGGAATAAATGTCATGTTCAATAAAGTGACCAAATCTTTTCAGTATGGCCAACACACCGTTGTGCTTGAAACCGGCGAAATTGCTCGTCAGTCTTCAGGTGCAGTGTTAGTCACTGTCGAAGACACTGTCGTACTCGCAACTGTTGTTGCAAAAAAAGATGCTAAGTCTGGTCAGGATTTTTTCCCCCTGACCGTTGACTACATCGAAAAAACCTATGCTGCGGGCAAAATCCCCGGTGGTTTTTTTAAGCGTGAAGGCAAGCCTTCTGAAAAAGAAACACTGACCTCGCGTTTGATCGATCGTCCGTTGCGTCCGTTGTTTCCTGAGGGTTTCTACAACGAAGTTCAGGTCATCATTCACGTGTTGTCCTGCAACCCTGAAATCGATCCAGATATCCCCGCCATGATTGGCGCCTCTGCGGCGCTGGCAATCTCGGGTATCCCGTTTAACGGCCCAATTGGTGCCGCACGCGTCGGTTATATCGATGGCCAGTACCTGGTCAATCCAACCGCCTCGCAGCTCAAAACCTCGCAAATGGATTTGATCGTTGCTGGTACCGAAGCCGCTGTACTGATGGTTGAATCTGAAGCCCAACAGCTTTCAGAAGAGACCATGCTGGGTGGTATCGTGTTTGGTCATACCCAAATGCAAGCAGTGATTGGCGCCATTCACGAACTCGTGCGCGACGCTGGTAAACCTGATTGGGACTGGAAACCTGCTGCTAAAAACGAAGCGTTGATTGCAACCGTCACGGCTGCTGCACAAGGCCCGTTAAACGCTGCTTACCAAACCCGTCAAAAGCAAGAGCGCACCAATCAACTGCGTCAGGTTTACTCTGATGTGCATGCCAAGCTTGCTGACGAAGCCGCTGCGCAAGGTACACCTAAGCACGACGGCGTCGTGGTTGACAACATCTTGTTTGACCTCGAAGCCCGTATTGTGCGTAGCCAGATTCTTTCAGGCGAGCCACGCATTGATGGTCGCGACACACGCACTGTACGCCCAATCAGCATTCGTATGGGCGTGTTGCCACGCGTACACGGCAGCGCCTTGTTTACGCGCGGTGAAACGCAAGCGCTGGTCATTGCAACGCTAGGTACCAAGCAAAACGAACAGGTGATCGATGCCTTGATGGGCGAGTATCGTGATCGTTTTCTGATGCACTACAACATGCCTCCGTTCGCCACCGGCGAAACAGGTCGTGTGGGTACCCCCAAGCGTCGCGAGATCGGCCACGGTCGTCTGGCTAAACGCTCGCTCGTACCTTTATTGCCTAACGCTGCTGATTTTCAATACACCATTCGTTTGGTGTCAGAAATCACTGAGTCAAACGGTTCGTCGTCAATGGCGTCTGTCTGCGGTGGTTCACTGGCCATGTTAGACGCTGGTGTTCCAGTGAAAGACTTGGTTGCTGGTGTGGCAATGGGTTTGATTCTGGATGCCGGTAAATTTGCTGTGTTGACAGACATCCTGGGTGATGAAGATCATTTGGGCGATATGGATTTTAAAGTGGCGGGTACCGAGCAAGGTATCACTGCTTTGCAAATGGATATCAAGATCCAGGGCATCACCAAAGAAATCATGCAGGTTGCACTGGCGCAAGCCCGTTACGGTCGTTTGCATATTCTGACCAAAATGCGCGAAGCCACTCAGGGTGCGCGTACTGAACTGTCAGCGTTTGCACCACGCATGCTCACCATGAAAATCAATCCTGAAAAAATTCGTGATGTGATCGGTAAGGGCGGCGCGACGATTCGTGCGCTGACCGAAGAAACCGGTTGCCAGATCGATATTTCAGATGATGGCACCATTGTTGTGTCGAGCGCCGATCTTGATCGTGCCCACGAAGCGCAGCGTCGTATCTCTGAACTGACTGCAGAAGTTGAAGTCGGTCAGGTCTATGACGGCAGCGTGTTGCGTCTGTTAGATTTCGGCGCCATCGTTCAGGTCTTGCCTGGCCGTGATGGTTTGCTGCATATCTCTGAGATCGCCAACTATCGTATCGCTAACATCAACGACGTCCTGAAAGTCGGTCAACCTCTGCGCGTCAAAGTGATCGAGGCCGACGACAAAGGCCGTCTGCGTCTGTCAGTCAAAGCCATTGGTGGTATCGAGCAACAAACCGAAGGCGCTGCCCCAGCAGCAACTGAGGCTCCTGCTGCTGCCCCCGAAGCACCGGCTGCACCACAGGCTTAAACTGTAGGGTCTAAAGTTCTAGGCTAGTCTAGAGCTTAAATCTTTAGACCGATTTCAGCCTCAAGCACAAAAAAACCCCCGCTTGCACGTTGGTGCCTGCGGGGGTTTTCTTTGGGCATCAATGCCGGATCAAATCATTCGCGTTGCCTGATTGCACCTTTCAACTGACATCAAGATTTCGCAGCAATACTCGCGCGCTGTTGCAGCAACCGCTCGTAGCACCCCGCCAATCTAAACAAACGATCACGCTTGAGCATCGCCACAACAGGCTCAGGCTGACGCCTACCAGTTAAAAAAAGCTCTTCAACCGTAGCATTGATATGCTGCTGCAAAAGCGATGACTGGGTGGGCCACCACTGTGATAACAAGCGATCAGGGTCGATCAGGCCGAGTTGTTGTTTGCGTAGTTCAGAGCGGCTAAAGTCTTTGAGGTTCCAGGTCAGCACGCTGATCGGTTGCGCAACGTGTTTTGCAACGCCTGCAATACCTGTTGCGGCCACGTGTTTGTCTTTACGATCGGTGTGTCGAAGGTCTACCTCAAACTCGGTGACATCCCCCATGTTTGAGTGCTGGAATTGCTCTTGCATGAGCTGCCATTCATTTTTTAAAAGCTCGGGCTCAATCGGCCACAGGCGGGTGGCGTTTCGCTGCCATTCTTGGCCGATCTTGTCTGTCCATAGTGGCATCAACAGGCCAGCCTGAGCTAGCTTAAGAAGCAGCGGCCGCAGCAAACCCGACATCAAAATACAGGCGTCTAGCACTAAGCCTGGTGGCTGTTGTAAAGCCGCCGACGCAGCAGCAGGCCCGAGATTTTTTTGATTGACTGGCATTCCGCTATTCTAAAGCGAGCACTGCTGCTCGCACGATTGCTGCAGCATCGACGCCAAAATATTCGCGCAAGGCAGCACGTGTATCGCTGCGACCAAAGCCGTCTGTGCCAAGTGTTAAATAGCGGCGATCGGTGGGTAGATAGGCGCGTACCGATTCGGGCAGTGCGTGTACGTAGTCGGTTGCTGCGATAATTGGCCCAGCGCTTGTAGCCACCTGCGTATAGAGGAAGGGTACGCCAGGTGTGCCAAAGCCCGCCAGACGAGCCTCTTGGCAGGCTAGGCCATCACGTGCAAGTTCGCTCCAGCTTGTGACGCTGTAGACATACACGGTGATACCTTGGGCGGCGAGTTGTTTAGCGGCTTTGATGACTTCAGTCAGAATCGCGCCCGAGCCTAAAAGTGTGATCGCAGGCGTTGTAGTGTTGTTTGCTGGCTTGCTGGTGGCAAGCCCTTCGAGTCCGGCCGTGATCTGGGCTTTGCTCTTGGATTTGGTGCCCGACAGGGTACTGGACACGTCTTTAGTCTGAGCCGCGTACGTTTCAAACAAATAGCACCCGCGTATCACTTGTTCGTGAACCGCTGCGGGCAAGCTTGGTTGTGCATAGTTTTCATTCATCAGCGTGATGTAATAAAACACATCACGTTGTTCGACCATCATGTCTTGAATACCTTGATTCACGATGACGGCCATCTCGCCCGCAAAGGCAGGGTCGTAAGCTTTGCAGTTGGGGATGGTTGCGGCGTGAAGATGGCTTGAGCCGTCTTGATGCTGTAAGCCTTCGCCGCCTAAGGTGGTGCGCCCAGAGGTTGCACCCAATAAGAAGCCGCGTGGGCGTTGATCGGCGGCAGCCCAAATCTGATCGCCTACACGTTGAAAGCCAAACATCGAGTAGTAGATATAGAACGGCAACATCGCCAAGCCGTGCACACTATAGCTCGTGGCGGCGGCTGTCCAGCTGGCGATTGCGCCAGCTTCTGAAATGCCTTCTTCAAGGATCTGGCCGTCAAGCGCTTCACGGTAGCTTAATACCGAACCAATATCTTCAGGCGCATAGCGCTGGCCAACGCTTGAATAAATGCCAACTTGCTTAAACAGGTTGGCCATGCCAAAGGTACGCGCCTCGTCAGCCACAATCGGCACAATGCGTGGGCCCAATGCAGCATCTTTGAGTAGATTACCCAACATCCGTACAAAGGCCATGGTGGTGCTCATCTCTTTACCTTCGGCGTTCAGTGCGAAGCCGCTGTACTGCTCGATGGCGGGCACAGGGACGGTCTCGCACGCAGTGTCGCGCTTGGGCAAATAGCCGCCCAAGGCTGCGCGGCGACCCTGCAAATATTGCATCTCTGCGCTCTCGGGGGCGGGCTTACAAAAGGTCAACGAGGTGGCTTCTTGATCAGTCAGGGGCAGATTAAAGCGATTGCGAAACTCTATTAGATCGGTATCGTCAAATTTCTTTTGACTGTGGGTGGTCATTTTGCCTTGACCGGCGCTGCCCATTCCGTAGCCTTTTTTGGTATGCGCCAAAATGACTGTTGGTTGGCCAACGTGCTGAGCAGCTGAAGCATAAGCGGCGTGAATTTTGACTAGGTCGTGCCCGCCGCGTTTCAAGCGGTCGATTTGGTCATCAGTCATCCCCTGTGCCAATTTTGCGAGCTCTTCGTTTTGTCCAAAGAATGTGTCGCGATTAAAGCGGCCATCTTTTGCGGCGAAGGTTTGCATTTGTCCGTCGACCGTGTTTGCAAAAGCTCGTGCCAAGGCACCGGTGACATCGCGGGCGAAGAGACCATCCCAATCGCTACCCCAAACGAGTTTGATGACATTCCAGCCTGCGCCGGTAAAGAGTTTTTCGAGCTCGTCGATGATGCGACCGTTACCGCGCACCGGGCCATCCAGGCGCTGAAGATTGCAATTGACTACCCAGACCAGATTATCGAGGCCTTCGCGGGCGGCCAGCGTCAAGGCGCTCATGGATTCAGGCTCATCCATTTCGCCGTCACCAAACACGCCCCAGACTTTGCGCGCCGAGCAGTCAAGCAGGTTGCGATGGCTGAGATAGCGCATGAAGCGTGCGTGATAGATCGAGCTAATTGGCCCAATCCCCATCGAGCCTGTGGGAAACTGCCAGAAATCAGGCATGAGCCACGGGTGTGGGTAGCTCGATAAACCCACAGCACCCTTCTCAGACGCGCGAATTTCTTGACGATAGTTCAGTAAATCTTGCTCGCTTAGTCGGCCTTCAAGGTACGCGCGCGCGTACACGCCAGGTGCGCTATGGGGTTGAAAAAACACCAGGTCGCCACGATGCTGATCGGGGCCCGTGCCTTGCCGTGCCGCAAAAAAGTGATTAAAGCCGGTTTCGAACAAGTCGGCTGCGCTGGCATAGCTAGCAATATGACCGCCTAGTTCGCCATAAGCCTGATTGGCGCGCACCACCATCGCCAGTGCGTTCCAGCGCATGATCGAGGCCAAGCGCTCTTCGACGGCAAGGTCGCCTGGAAACACCGGTTGCTGATCGACTGAAATCGTATTGACGTAAGGGGTGCTCAGTTCGGGGCGCCAACCGATGTTTGCGGTGTGGGCGGTGCGTACAAGCTCGTCTAATATAAAGCGGGCTCGTTCAGGCCCTTGAGCGGCTAACACGGCTAAAAGTGCTTCGCGCCATTCGCTGGTTTCTTGTGTATCGATATCAGTCGTCGTGAGCAGGGCGGTCAGACGGGGGTCGATCGAGGCGTTCATAGGCGCTTGAGGTGTTCTAAGAGTCGTTAGGCGGCAGTTCGATCATTCTAGAGATAACTGCGCAGCATGAGGTGCTTTAAATACAGGATAAAAGGTCTATTTAAAGCATAAAATTCTGTAAAATTATGTTTAATTAAAATAAAAAACTAATAATATTGAATTATGAAGCTAGACACCATTGATCTAAAAATTCTTCAAGAGTTACAACTCGATGGGGCGCTCTCAAATATTGAGTTGGCCAAACGAGTGCATTTAAGTCCGTCGCCCTGCCTGGCTCGCGTGCGCGCACTTGAAAGTGCTGGCGTGATTGATCGTTATGTTGCACTGGCAAGCGCAGCTGCGCTTGGCCTGGGGCTCAATGTGTTTATTAGCATCAGCTTAACCAGCCAAAGCAAAGAATCATTAGCCCACTTCGAACAACGCATCTGTGAACACGACGAAGTGATGGAGTGCTACCTAATGACCGGTGATAGCGACTACTTGATTCGTATCGCGGTGGCCGACATCGGGGCTCTCGAAAAATTTATCCTTGAACAACTCACTCCGATTCCTGGCATTGAAAAAATCCGCTCTAGTTTCGCTTTAAAGCAAGTGCGTTATAAAACAGCCTTACCCTTACCAAATGCGCAGCGTTAAGCCTCGGCGCTGAGGTATGCTATCGATACAAAAATGATATGAACTGCCATAAATACAGGAGCATCAAACATGAATACTCAAGCGGCCCCAAACGATAGCCAGACACACGCTTGGCAAGACGATATTTTTAATGTCTTGAAAAAAGGCGGTATTAAGCAGGTGTCTTATGTGCCTGATGCTGGTCATGCCCATGTGATTCGACGCATCCACGCGGATCCAGATATGCGGGGCATTGTCTTGACGACTGAAGAAGAAGGCGTCGCGATTGCGGCTGGTGCTTGGCTAGGCGGCGATCGTCATGCGTTGCTGATGCAGAGTAGCGGCGTGGGTAACTGTATCAACATGATGTCACTGCTTGATAGCTGTCGGTTTCCGTTTTTGACACTTGTTACCATGCGTGGTGAGTATGCCGAGTTCAACCCTTGGCAAGGTCCGATGAGTCGCGCGACGCCAGGTGTCATGGAGGCCATGGGCATCACGGTCTATCGCGTGAGCAAGGCCGATGAGGTCGAAGATGTTGTCAGTGCCGCACTAGATTCGGTATTTGAGGCGGGTGACCGTGTTGCGATTTTGTTATCGCAAAGTTTGATTGGTCGCAAAAAATGGGTGCGTGATTAAGCACTTGCTGACCACATCCATTTCAATACGCTAACTCTCTAAGATAGGAAACATCATGAGTAATATTCCAGCTTTTTCTGGCACGATCGAGCGCCGTGCTTTTGTGAAAGAACTTCTCAGCCTGTGCCCAGACGCCTTAGTTGTTCCTGGCCTAGGTTCGTCAAACTATGACATCTATGCTGCAGGTGATCGAGATCTAAACTTCTATATGTGGGGTGCCATGGGTGGCGCGGCTTTGATTGGTCTTGGCCTTGCCCTGGCGCAACCGAACAAGTCGGTGCTGGTGATTACGGGTGATGGCGAGCAACTGATGGGGATCGGAGGATTGGCAACGATTAACGCGCAGCAGCCTAAAAATCTGACAATCGTCGTGCTTGATAACGGCCATTTTGGTGAAACGGGTATGCAGCATAGTCACAGCAGCTTGGGCACCGACCTGACGGCAGTCGCAAAAGGCTGTGGCATTTCTAATTCGTTCAAAGTTAGAGAGGCAAGCGAGGCTAAAAACATTGCGCAGAATGTGGTGGCGCGCGCAGGTGTGTCGTTTGCGCAGGTCTATGTCAAAGCCGACGATGTGCCGCGCGCCTTTCCGTCGCGTGATGGCGTGCACATCAAAAATCGTTTTCGCAAGGCGCTGGGTTTGTCGTCCTTCTAATTCCTTGCTCTTTGTTTACCCATGACCGGAAGCCGAAAAGATGAAAGTTATTTTCAAAAAATGGTTAGTAGTCCTTTGGCTTGCGTTGTTGGGGGCGTTTCCGGTTGCGAGTTCGGCGGCCTGGCCAGATGATCAAACGATTGAGCTGATCGTCGGCTTTGCCCCGGGCGGTGGCACCGATCTGATGGCCCGTGTTTTGGTGCCGTTTGTTGAAAAGAAACTCGGCGGCAAGGCGCGTATCGTGGTGGTCAATAAGCCTGGTGCGGGTGGCGAAATATCGTCGGCATACATCGCCCGCTCAAAACCTGATGGTTATACGGTTGGGTTTGTGAACGTACCAGGTTTCGTTTTTATTCCAATGTATAAGCAGTCGGCTTATCAAACGAGTGATCTGAAACTTATTGCACGTGTGGTCGACGACCCCGCTGTGTTGGTGATGCACAAAAAATCAAAATATAGAACCTTTCCAGAGCTACTTGCGGCGCTGAAAAACGATCCTGGATCGCTATCGTTCGCGACTAGCGGGCGTGGTACCAGTGGTCATCAGGCGTTGCTCAAAATTGAGCAGGCGGCAGGTGTGAAAGGAACAGACATCGCCTTTAAAGGTGCGGGCGATTTCAAAAGCGCTGTGATCGGCGGGCATGTTGACTACGCGTTTTCAAGTATTGGCGAGTTTTTGACTGGCTATGCTGACTCTGACATTGCGACTGCCATGCTGGTCGTCAACCCGACCCGTGTTGCAGTGATTAAAGATGTACCTTCGATTAAAGAACTTGGTTTTGATGTGCGAGTGAGCTCAGAGCGGGGTATTGCCGCCCCGAAGGCCTTGCCTCAAAACATCGCAGACCGGTTGCAAAAAGCGATTCAAGACACGTTGGCAGACCCCGAGTTTTTGAAAACCATCAAGAACGATGCCCCGTTAGTTGCCTTTATGCCTGGCCCCGACTGGACAAAATCGCTTGAGAGCATGCCAGCGGAACTCATGCCGTTTGTTAGCAAAATGAAAGAGTGAAGAATAAAATTACGTCTCATTCAGCAGCCACCACGAAGTGTGACTGATGACGCGTGAAGAATGTTTGTTGATCAACCGAGATTTTCCATTAGACCGATTGAGGCCGATACGCTCGGTCGACTGGGTCGTTTGTGTTAGCCCATAACCCTTCAAACCAGGGCCTTCGTTTTTTTACGACGGCTAGATTGAGAGTTGGTTTCTTTGTTGTGTCTTTGCCGCTGT
>CAMDEF010000049.1 GCA_945895265.1 Bordetella parapertussis
CGCGATGCCGGCTTAGCCGCACATTTTGGCAACGACGCCTACGAACAGGCTGGCGCCACGATTACCGATGCTGCACAGGCCTTTGCCGCCGAACTGATCCTGAAAGTGCGTGCGCCAAGCACTACTGAACTCACACAGATCAAGGCCGGCACGGCACTAGCCGGCATGCTTGACCCCTTTGACGCCGAAGGCCTTGATGCCATGGCGCAGGCAGGGCTGACCGCCTTTGCTCTTGAAGCGGCACCACGCACCACGCGCGCGCAAAGCTTAGATGTGTTGTCCTCACAAGCCAACCTCGCAGGATACAAAGCCGTGCTACTCGGCGCACACTACTACGGCCGCATGTTTCCAATGATGATGACTGCGGCTGGCACGATTAAAGCGGCCCGCGTTGTGATCCTCGGTACAGGCGTGGCTGGCTTGCAAGCGATTGCCACCGCTAAGCGCTTGGGTGCCGTGGTTGAAGCCTCTGATGTGCGCCCCGCGGCAAAAGAGCAGGTTGAGTCGCTAGGTGCAAAGTTTATTGACGTACCGTTTGAAACCGACGAAGAGCGCGAAATTGCCAAAGGCGTTGGCGGCTATGCTCGGCCGATGCCCGCAAGCTGGATGGCGCGTCAAGCTGTCTTGGTGTCAGAGCGCTGCAAACAAGCCGATCTGGTCATTGCCACCGCGCTAATTCCAGGCCGCCCTGCCCCAACGCTTATCTCGGCCGACACCGTGCGCGCGATGAAACCAGGCTCGGTCATCATTGACTTGGCCGTTGAGCGAGGCGGCAACTGCCCCTTGTCACAAAAAGGCCTGGTGGTGCAAGAAAATGGCGTCACGCTAGTCGGCCTGACAAATCTGCCAGGCATGGTTGCCACAGATGCCTCAGCCTTGTACGCGCGCAATCTGCTTGATTTCTTAAAGCTCATTATCGATAAAGAAGGCAAGCTCGCCATCGCACGTGATGACGATATTGTTCAAGCCTGTCTGGTCTGCGAAGGCGGCCAAAACTTACGGAAAAAATAATGGATGCGATCAGCCCAACCCTTATCAATCTAATTATTTTTGTTCTGGCCATTTACGTGGGCTACCACGTGGTCTGGAACGTCACCCCTGCGTTGCACACGCCTTTGATGGCCGTGACCAACGCCATCTCGGCAATTGTGATCGTGGGCGCCATGCTCGCGGCCGCGCTGACTGAAGGGGGTCTGGCGCGCGGGATGGGTGTGTTTGCAGTCGCTCTTGCCGCTGTCAACGTGTTTGGTGGCTTCTTGGTCACACGCCGAATGCTTGAAATGTTCAAGAAAAAGGCGCCTAAGGCAAAAGCCGATGATGCCCACACAACTGGGGGCAAAGCATGATCTCGATCAATGTTGTCACGCTCTTGTATTTGGTTGCCTCGGTCTGTTTTATTCAAGCACTTAAGGGCCTGTCTCACCCCACAACCTCACGCTTAGGCAATGCCTTTGGCATGATTGGTATGGTGATTGCTGTGTTGACGACGGCAGCCTTGATCGTGGGCTTGGCGCGCGAAACGCATGCTGTGAGCGGCTTGGGCTGGGTCTTACTAGGCTTGCTGATCGGCGGCACGATTGGCACTGTCATGGCCAAACGTGTTGAGATGACCAAGATGCCCGAATTGGTAGCCTTCATGCACAGCATGATTGGTTTAGCGGCAGTCGCGATTGCGGTCGCCATTGTTGCCGAGCCGCAGGCTTTTAACGTAGTCGCTGCAGCGGGCGAACCGATACCTGTGGGCAATCGCCTTGAATTGTTTATTGGTACGTTTGTGGGCGCGATTACCTTTTCAGGTTCAGTGATTGCGTTTGGAAAGTTGTCAGGCAAATATAAGTTCAGGCTGTTTCAAGGTGCTCCGGTGTCGTTTCCGGGGCAACACATGATTAACTTGGCGTTAGCGCTTGTCATGCTGGGTTGCGGTGCCTGGTTTATGGCAACCCAAAGCTGGACGCCCTTCATCATCATGACCATGATCGCCTTTGTCTTGGGCGTGCTGATCATCATCCCGATTGGGGGTGCTGATATGCCGGTAGTGGTGTCGATGCTCAATAGCTATTCAGGTTGGGCTGCAGCTGGGATTGGTTTTTCACTGAACAACCCAATGTTGATTATTGCTGGCTCGCTGGTGGGTTCTTCGGGTGCGATCTTGTCTTACATCATGTGTAAAGCCATGAACCGCTCGTTCTTTAACGTGATCTTGGGTGGTTTTGGTGGCACGAGCGACGGTGGTGCAGCGGCGGGGAGCCAAGAGCAACGCAACGTACGCTCGGGTAGCTCAGACGATGCGGCCTTTTTGCTGACCAACGCAGAAACCGTCACGATCGTGCCGGGTTACGGCTTGGCCGTTGCGCGCGCTCAGCATGCACTGAAAGAACTGGCTGAAAAACTCACCGAACACGGCGTAATCGTGAAGTACGCGATTCATCCTGTCGCTGGACGCATGCCCGGACACATGAACGTGCTGCTTGCTGAGGCTGAAGTCCCCTACGATCAAGTGTTTGAGATGGAAGACATCAACAGCGAATTTGCACAGACTGATGTGGTGCTGGTGCTGGGTGCGAACGACGTGGTCAACCCCGCAGCAAAAACCGATCCCAAGTCGCCCATCGCAGGCATGCCAATCTTAGAGGCCTACAAAGCCAAAACGATTATCGTCAATAAGCGCTCAATGGCCTCTGGCTATGCGGGCCTAGACAACGAACTCTTCTACATGGACAAAACCATGATGGTGTTCGGTGATGCGAAGAAGGTGATTGAGGATATGGTCAAGGCGGTTGAAAATTCGTAGAACCTCTTTGATTTCAATGCGTTAGAGACGAAAAGAATATGAATGGCCCAAATCTGTCCCACTGAGGGCAGAATCATGGCAACTTTTCGTAATAGAAATGGCAAGTGGCAGGTGCGAGTTCGTCGCAAAGGGCAACCCGCTGTAGTGAAGTCGTTTCAAACCAAGCAGGACGGCGAACGCTGGGCAAGACAGGTCGAATCAGATATTGATAAAGGTGCTTATACCAATCTTGCCCTACGGGCAACGTATTTACACTCGCTAACATGGCACTCAAAGTGACGATAAAGGGTCTTCTAACAGAATACCAACGAACCCTTCATTTGAGACTATTTGCGCACAGAACTGCTCTATTCATACCTGCTTTGCAGTAATCGTCGTCACAAAAGTGCAGCATCTACCACTTCGATCCAATGTCGCACCGCAATCTCAGTACCACTTTGCAAGTGCCCGATGCAACCAATGTTCGAAGACAACACTAAGTCTGGCTTCGCCGCGTTAAGTTGAGACAACTTACGATCGCGCAGCGCCGTTGAAATTTCAGGCTGCAGGACTGAGTAAGCACCCGCCGAGCCGCAGCACAAGTGAGTCTCTGTAAAGGGTTGCAACGCCAATCCGAGCTTGACAAACAAGTCTTCACTTAACGGGCGCAATCCCTGCCAATGCTGCAAGGTACACGGGGGATGAAAGGCGGGTCGTTTAGGCAAACGCGTTGCGTCAAGTTGAGCAGCCAGTGCCTCAGCGTGAGGCGCCACCACCTCAGCGATATCGCGCACAAGTGCCACAACTTTTTGCGCCTTGGCTGCGTACGCCGCATCGTGCCGTAGATGATGTGCGTACTCAACTACCATCGCACCGCAACCCGAGGCATTCATCACAATCGCCTCAACTTTACCGGCCTCAATGAGTGGCAGCCAGGCGTCGATATTTAAGCGCATCTGCGCGCGCGCAGCCTCTTGATCATCCAAATGAAAATTCAATGCACCGCAACAGCCGGCACCTTGCGCCACTTGCGTGCCAATCCCTAAACAATCAAGCACGCGAATCGTGGCAGCATCAATCGTTGGCATCATCGTGGGTTGCACGCAACCGGTTAATAACAGCACCTGCTTTGCATGCCGACTAGTATCTGGACGAACACCCGTTGGGCGCGCTTGCATGACCTTTTTCTGAAGGCTGGCGGGTAAAAGACCGCGCACCGCTTGGCCAACTTTATAGGCAGGTGCGAACAGGGGTGAGTTCAAGCCCTTTCGCAACAAAGCACGTTGTAGTCGCTGTGATAACGGGCGTGGCACTTTCTCTTCAACAAGCTTGCGTCCGATGTCGATCAAATGACCGTACTCAACCCCAGACGGGCAAGTGGTTTCGCAGTTACGGCAGGTCAAACACCGATCAAGATGCAACTGGGTAGCCTGAGTGGGTTCTTGGCCCTCGAGTAGCTCTTTGATCAGATAGATACGGCCACGCGGGCTGTCGAGTTCGTCACCCAGCACCTGATAGGTTGGGCAAGTGGCGGTACAAAACCCGCAGTGCACACAACGTCGCAAGATATCGTCGGCCTCTTGGCCCAGCTCAGAAAGGCGTGCCCAGTCGGCAAGATTTGTCTGCATATGTGTCTCGTCAGAGTCCGTGCACTAAGCGGCCAGGGTTAAACAACCCCTGTGGGTCAAATTCATGTTTGAGACGATTCACCACGTCTAATACGCCAGCGGCCAAAGGTTGAAATACACCTTGTTCGGGGATGGCGCCCTCAAAGAGCTGTCGAAACAAGGTGGCATGCCCACCCGCGCGCTCAGCGACACGCCTGACTGCTAAGGCCTCAAGATCTGCCGCTACCCAGCGTTGACCGCCACCCCATTCGATGAGCGTCGGGCCTAGATTCAGAGCCGGCGTACCCGGCGCAACCGCGAGCCGCCATAGCGTGGGCGCAGCAAAAAATGAAAGTGTCTGTTCACGCAACGCTGCCCAATACTCAAAGGCTTGTAGCTCGGGCACGACTTGCCCGCCCATTTTTTGTCGCGCGGCTTTCAGTGCGGCGCCGGCACCGGCAAGGCGAACCCTCAAACAACCCGAGGCGCCCTCTGTGACCTGCCAAGCAGTGGCCGAAATCGGTAAAGGCTGAGGGCGCCAACTGTGACACAGCGCTAACGCCTTGGCTTCGTCAAGATCGAACTCAAGCGTGCAAATCTCTTGAGGCTTGGGGGCGACCTTAACTGATATTTGGGTCAGAGCACCAAACATGCCCATCGAGCCCACGAGCAAGCGCGACACGTCATAGCCTGCAACGTTCTTCATGACCTCGCCACCAAACTTCAAGACGTTGCCACTGGCAGTTAACAACTGTGTACCCAACACGTAATCCTTGACTGGCCCGCCGGCGTAGCGACCGGGCCCGGCAAGCCCCGCAGCCACACAGCCGCCAAGCGTCGCTTGCGCACCAAACGTTGGCGGATCAAAGGCGAGAATTTGCTGTGAGGCCGCAAGCGAATCAATCACCTCTTGAAGCGGTGTACCGGCCCAGGCCGTCACAACAAGTTCTGTCGGTTGATAATTCACAATGCCGCGCAGGCCACTCAACTTGAGCGCAACACAAGAACTTGCCAACTGTGGAGCGCGGTTACCATAAAAACCTTTGGTACCACCACCCTCAATCAGAATAGTATTTTTTTTATTTGCGGCGTCGAGTACTTGCTCGCGTAACTGGGCGATCACATGATTCATAATTGCCTAAAAGCGTGGAAGCTCAGGGAACGCGAGAGCGCCACCATGCACATGCATTTTGCCGTATTCGGCACAACGCCTTAACGTTGGGATGACTTTCTCGGGGTTCAACAGCCCAGCTGGATCGAAGGCGCGCTTGACCGCAGAAAAGGCATTAAGCTCTTCGCGCGAAAACTGCACACACATCTGATTGATTTTTTCCATTCCTACGCCATGCTCGCCTGTAATCGTGCCACCCACTTCGACACACAACTCAAGAATGGCAGCACCAAAGTCTTCGGCACGCCGCACTTCGTCAGGAAAATTTGAATCAAACAAAATTAACGGATGCAAATTGCCATCGCCGGCGTGAAACACATTGGCGCAACGCATATTGAATTGCTTTTCCATCTCTTTGATCGCGTTTAAGACACGACCCAAGTGGCGACGTGGAATGGTGCCATCCATGCAGTAATAATCTGGCGAGACACGCCCTGCAGCTGGAAAGGCGTTTTTACGTCCAGCCCAAAAGCGTAAACGTTCTGCCTCGGTTTGCGAGACTTGCAAGCGCGTTGCGCCGGCTTTTTCAAACACTTGTTGCATCCGGATGATTTCGTCAGCGACCTCATCAACAGTACCATCTGACTCACACAGCAAGATCGCCTCGGCCTCTGTGTCGTAGCCGGCTTTCACGAAAGGCTCGACCATCTGGGTAGCTTGCTTATCCATCATCTCGAGACCCGCCGGAATAATGCCGGCCTCGATAATTTGCGCAACGGCCTGGCTCGCTTTTTCAACATCATCAAAACTGGCCATGACGACCCTGGCGAGTGCAGGCTTGGGGGTTAAGCGCAAGGTGACCTCAGTGACGACTCCCAGCATGCCTTCAGAGCCGACAAAGACGGACAGCAACTCAGGCCCTGCACTATCAGGGGCGAGCGAACCGAGCTCGATAATCTCGCCATCCATACTGACCATGCGCACTTTCAACACGTTATGAACAGTGAGCCCGTACTTTAAGCAATGCACACCGCCAGAGTTCTCGGCAACATTACCGCCAATCGAACAGGCAATCTGACTAGAGGGATCTGGGGCGTAATACAGACCAAAGGGGCTAACGGCCTCTGACACAGCGAGGTTTCGTACACCCGGTTCGACCACCGCAATCGCGGCCTCGTGATCAATGTGTTGGATGCGGTTAAATTTTGCTAAGCCTAGCAACACACCCTGAGCGTGTGGCATCGCGCCGCCTGACAAGCCGGTACCCGCACCACGCGCAACCACCGGCACGTTTAGTTTTTTACAAGTGATCAGCACAGCCTGCACCTGAGCTTCGGTCTCGGGCAGTACGACGGCCATTGGCACAGAGCGATACAACGACAACCCATCACACTCATAAGGACGCGTGTCTTCGGTGCGACTGAGCACACAGTGCGCGGGCAAGACCTGCAAGAGCGCCTTGACGACGACCGCGGCCTCTGGCGCTGCCACGGCTAAGACTGCTTGATCTGAAACAGCGTTCATAATTTCTCCGCGAGGCCTCGCCGTTCAATTCAAGAAGACAAGCAACGAGGCCGAAACTCAGTGCGCTGTCGCCTTAAATGGCTAAGCCCTAGGTTCGAGCATTTTTCCTGGGTTCAGTATATTGTGCGGGTCAAAGGCCATCTTTAATGACCGCATTAAATCTAGGGCATCTTCGCCGTGCTCATGGGCCATAAACTGCATCTTGTGTAAACCAATGCCATGCTCACCCGTACAAGTGCCGTCAGCGTCAATCGCCTGGGTCACAAGCGCATGATTGATTCTTTCAGACTCGGCCCACTCGGCTGGGCTGTTGGGGTCAAGCAACATCAACACATGAAAATTACCATCGCCTACATGCCCCACGATTGTGCTCGGAAAACTGGCCTTCGCCAATTCTTGTGTTGCCAGATCAATGCTTTCGGCCAAGCGCGATAACGGCACGCAAACATCAGTCGTATTTGATTTGCAGCCTGGACGCAACTGCAAGCCAGCAAAATAGGCGTTGTGGCGCGCAGTCCAGAGTCGGTTGCGATCTTCTGGGCGGTCGGCCCATTCAAAATCCATGCCGCCGCACTCTTTTGCCAGTTCTTGAACTGTTTGCGCTTGTTCTTTCACACTCGCCTCAGAGCCGTGAAATTCAAACAACAGCAAAGGAGTTTCGCGCAGTGTCAGCTTGCTGTAGCGGTTACCGGCGATAACTGCAGCGGCGTCCATCAGCTCAACGCGGGCAATCGGCACACCCATCTGGATAGTTTGAATCACACATTGCACGGCCTCGTGAACAGTCGAAAAATTACAGACTGCTGCCGAGACCGCTTCGGGCTGAGGGTACAACTTGACCGTCACTTCGGTGATCACACCAAGCGTGCCCTCGCTACCCACAAAGATACGGGTCAGGTCGTAACCCGCTGAAGACTTGCGCGCGCGACGTGCGGTGCGAATCACTTTGCCATCGGCGGTCACTACGGTCAATGACACAACGTTTTCGCGCATGGTGCCATAACGCACAGCGTTGGTTCCAGAGGCGCGTGTCGCTGACATGCCGCCAAGCGAAGCATCCGCGCCCGGATCAATTGGAAAAAACAAACCTGTATCGCGGATTTGTTCGTTAAGCTGCTTACGCGTCAAACCCGCCTGGACAGTGACGGTTTGATCTTCGGTGTTTAACGACACAATTTTATTCATAGCGGTCACATCAAGGCTAATGCCGCCTTGAATCGCCAAAATATGCCCCTCAAGCGAAGATCCAGCCCCATACGGAATCAAAGGAATGTTGTATTGGCCACATAGTTTGACCACAGCAACGACTTCGTCGGTGCTTTGTGCAAAGACAACACCATCAGGCAACATCGACGGAAACGGCGACTCGTCTTTGCCGTGATGATCGCGCACTGCGTTGGCCATTGAAAAGCGCTCGGCAAACTGCCCTTTAAGCGCCGCGATCATTTCGGGTGGCAGCTCGCGCCTGAGGGTTTGTGCCGTATGCAGAGCGTTCATTAGCTAAGTCTCGTAAAAAAGGTGCCCCAAAAAAGGCGAGGCAGCGATGCGCGTTAGGCGCGCAGCCGCTTTGTTTTTGCTTATTTTCCGCTGGTCAAAACGGCGCGACGACGAGCGCGCACCGACTCAGCCAAGCGCTCAAGCACACCAACTGAACTTTGCCAGTCGATGCAGCCATCTGTCACGCTTTGGCCATAGACCAACGTTTGACCCTCAACAATATCCTGACGACCCGCAACGAGATTGCTTTCAATCATCAAACCAAAAATACGCGCATCGCCTTGAGCGATTTGCGAGGCGACCTCGTCGCAGACTGCAGGTTGATTTTCTGGCTTTTTGTTGCTGTTGGCATGACTTGAATCAACCATGATGCGCTGCGCGAGACCCGCCTTTGCCATCTCTGAACAAGCCGCCTGTACGCTCGCCGCATCATAATTAGGCGCCTTACCACCCCGCAAAATGACGTGGCAATCTTCGTTGCCTGAGGTTGACACAATCGCCGAGTGCCCACCTTTCGTGACCGACAAGAAGTGATGCGGTGCAGAGGCAGATTTCATGGCATCTACGGCAATCTTGACGTTACCGTCGGTACCATTTTTAAAACCAACCGGACACGACAGGCCCGAAGCCAACTCGCGATGCACCTGACTTTCGGTCGTGCGGGCACCGATGGCGCCCCAAGACACCAAGTCAGCGATGTACTGAGGGGTAATCATGTCAAGAAACTCGCAACCCGCTGGCAAGCCCAACTGATTAATTTCAAGCAGCAAGCCACGCGCAGTTGTTAAACCCTTGTTGATATTAAAACTACCATCCATATCGGGGTCGTTGATCAGGCCTTTCCAGCCGACCGTGGTGCGTGGCTTTTCAAAATAGACGCGCATCACAACTTCGAGCTCGCCTTTAAAACGATCGCGCTGAGCCTTCAGGCGCTTGGCGTAATCAAGGGCTGCCGCGGTGTCGTGAATTGAGCACGGGCCAATCACCACCACCAAGCGATCATCCATGCCATGCAAAATGCGATGGATCGCCTGACGCGATTCATAAACGATTGATGAAACCTCGGGCGTGCAGGGGTGCTCTCGCATCGTGTGCGAAGGTGGCGCAAGTTCTTTCATCTCGCGAATGCGCAAGTCATCGGTATTGTGTGGCAAAACATACTCCTGGTGCAAAAAAATATTAAAAATTAAATTCAGTCAAATCTCAACAGTGTCGCGCTGCTATCGACGTTCAAAACGTTGGATCACTCAACAATATCGACGACAATGAACCTTTGGCAATGCTTATGCAGTACCGCCGACAGTCAGCCCTTCCATCTTGATGGTTGGCATCCCTACCCCAACCGGCACACTTTGACCTTCTTTACCGCAGGTGCCCACGCCGCTATCGAGCTTCATGTTATTACCGATCATGCTGACGCGGTTCATGGCCTCAGGGCCACTGCCAATCAGGGTAGCCCCTTTAACTGGGTGGGTAATGCGGCCGTTTTCGATCATGTAGGCTTCAGACGTTGAAAACACAAACTTACCGCTGGTAATGTCAACTTGCCCGCCGCCAAAATTTGCAGCGTAAATACCTTTTTTCACTGACTCAATAATTTCTTCAGGCGGCGTTTTACCCGACAGCATGAAAGTGTTGGTCATGCGTGGCATGGGAAGATGAGCAAACGATTCACGCCGACCGTTACCAGTGGCGGCGGTTTTCATTAAACGCGAATTCAACGTGTCTTGCATGTAGCCGCGCAAAATTCCGTCTTCGATCAAGACATTGCGTTGCGTGGGATTACCTTCATCATCAATGTTTAACGAGCCACGGCGCCCTTCGATGGTGCCGTCATCAACAACCGTGACACCTTTTGAAGCCACGCGTTGGCCGATACGGCCAGCGAAGACGCTAGACCCTTTGCGATTGAAGTCACCCTCTAGACCGTGGCCGACCGCCTCATGCAACAAAATCCCGGGCCAGCCTGCTGCAAGTACGACTGTCATTTCTCCGGCTGGTGCAGCCTGCGCGTCAAGATTAATCATGGCTTCGTGAACAGCCTGTTCGACGTATTGGGTCAGGGTTTCGTCTGAGAAATAACCTAAGCCGGTACGACCACCACCACCCCCGTGACCGGTTTCGCGTCGACCGTTGCGCTCAACGACGACAGTCAAGGACAAGCGCACTAGCGGACGCACATCCGCGGCCAAGCGGCCATCGCTGCCCGCCACCATGATGACGTCGTACTCCATCCCTAAACTAGCCATGACCTGTGCCACGTGCGGGTCGCGTGCTCGAGCCATTTTTTCAACCCGCTCAAGCAGGCCAACTTTTTCAGGCGCACTCATGGTGGCCAACGGATCAACTGATGTGTACAAATTTTGCCCGTGACGCGGGTCATCACCGGTACGCACTTTTGTCTTGCCAGCACCCTGACGCGCGATGCTTTTGACCGCACGTGCTGACGATAACAGGGCGTCGGGTGATAGCGTGTCAGAGTAAGCGAACGCTGTTTTTTCACCAGCGACGGCTCGCACGCCAACGCCTTGCGAGATTGAAAAGCTACCGGTTTTGACGATGCCCTCTTCGAGGCTCCAGCCTTCGCTACGCGTGTACTGAAAATACAAATCGGCGTAATCGACTTTGTGCGTAAAAATCTCGCCGATCGCACGTGCCATGTCATTTTCAGACAGGCCCCATGGGTCAAGCAATAAACTTTTTGCCGTGGCAAGCGAAGCAATAGCGGGGTCAGTCAGTTTCATGAATCAACTTATGATTGGGTAAAGAGTTTGCGATGAGCGAGTGCAGGCAAGGACTGCCGCACTTCAGCCAAACGCGCAGGGTCTATCGTACCGCTTACCACTCCCTCATGCTCGGGTAAAACTGATAAAACCTCGCCCCAGGGGTCAATCAGAATCGAGTGCCCCCAAGTGCGGCGTCCATTCTCGTGGGTGCCGCCTTGCGCAGGGGCTAAGACATAACACTGATTCTCAATTGCCCTTGCACGCAAGAGGGTCTCCCAATGCGCGCGACCTGTCGTATAAGTAAACGCCGAAGGCACCAAAATCAAATCCACTTCGCCAAGCGCGCGATATAACTCAGGAAAACGCAGGTCATAACAAATCGACAAGCCCAAATTAATCACAGGGGTATCAACCCGACAAATCGTATCGCCAGCCAAAATACCGCGCGACTCGTCGTAACTTTCAGTACCCCGAGTAAATCCAAATAAATGAATTTTGTCGTAACGAGCAATTTGTTTACCACTGGGATCAAAAATCAGTTGAGTATTTAACACGCGCGTCGGATCTGACGAGACCAACGGCATACTGCCGCACGATAACCAGATATTGTGCTGGCGAGCCGTTTCTGAGAGAAACGTTTGAATCGGGCCCGTGCCGGGTTGCTCGGCAATGTCTAGCTTATCAGTCTCTTTGCGACCGAATAAGCAAAAATACTCAGGTAAACCAACGAATTGCGCACCGTCTTGTGCCGCTTGTGCGATGAGTCGAGCCGCTGAATCGAGATTTTGATTTAACGAGGCCGCTGACACCATTTGAACCGCGGCGACTTTTAAGGGGGCTTTCATGGGTTTTCCAGCGAGAGGTTTTAAACAGAGATTCAGTCATAACTTTCGGTCATTTAAGCATAGCCAGTCATCATGTGACCAGCCTGATTAATAATGAAATGTGAGGTGGTTTTATTTTTGGATGCCACCGTTAATCATTAATATACGTATTATCCTCAGTGAAAAATAGATAAAAAAGGTATAAACTCCAGTCTGACATTTACTAACAAAAGGTCATACAGCCATGGCACGCCAAAACTACGCAACGCTTCAAGCAAAAATTAATAAAGAAATTGAAAAATTGCAAAAGCAAGCACAAGTATTACAAACTAAAAGTCGCAAACCAGTCATTAGCAGTTTAGTGCGCACAATGAAAGAATATAATATTTCTCCCGATGAGCTGGCTGCAGCCTACGGCAAGGTAAAAAGCTCAGCGAAGGCTGGTCGGCCCGCCAAAAGCACCAAAGCAGTCGGAGTCAAAAAACCAGTGGCACCTAAATATCGTCACCCCGCGAGCGGTGCCACCTGGACCGGTCGCGGCAAAGCGCCATTGTGGGTGGTTGAGGCTGAAAAAAACGGCCAGCCTCGCCAACAGTTTTTAATCTAACGCGTTAATCGATTTTCGCGCCAGAATCACGCACAGCTTTACCCCACTGCTCGATGTCTTTATCGACAATCTTCTGAAACTCAGCCAGGTCCATCGGCATGGCTGAGGCGCCTTTTGAAGATAATTGCGTCACCACCGCCTGATCGCTCAAAATCTTATTGATTTCGCTATGTATTTGCTGGCGCAGCGCCACGGGCGTTGCGGTGGGTGCAAAAAACGCAAACCATGAATCTAGCGCCAACTGAGGATAGCCCGCCTCACCAAAGGTAGGCAGCGCAGGCAGCGCCTCTGAGCGCTTAGTGGCCGAAGCGGCTAGCGGTTTCACGGCGCCGCTTTTGATCTGCCCCATGACCGACGGTGCACTCGCAAACGTGCCCTGAACCTGTCCACTCATCACATCAGTCAGTGCGGGTGCGATGCCCTTATAAGGCACGTGCGTCGTTTTAATACCCGCTGCCGCATCAAACATCGTATCCAATAAATGTGCGACCGAACCATTACCCGAAGACGCGATATTTATTTTTCCGGGATTGGCTTTTGCATAAGCAACATATTCAGCAATATTATTGACCGGCAAGCTTGGGCTCACGACCAAAACAAAAGGCAGGGTTGCCAATGCACCTAAAGGCACCAAGTCTTTGACTGTGTCAAACGGCATATTTTGATACAACGCGGGATTAATCGCATGGGTACCCGAATAACTCATTAACCAGGTTGTACCGTCAGGGTTCGATTTTGCAACGTTATCGCTGCCGATATTGCCACCTGCGCCGGGTCGGTTTTCAACAACCACCGGAACACCCCAGCGTTTCGAGAACTCTTGGCCCATTATGCGGGCGATCGCGTCAGAGGCACCACCAGCGGTTTGCGGGACAATGATTCTGATTTGCTTGCCTGCCAACGCCTGGGGCACTTGCGCACTGGCGGCGCTGATTAAACACAGCCCTGCCAATATGGATAATGCATAACGCCCAATTTTTTTATCAATACTAAACATATAGAGTTTCTCGATATATCAATTAAATGTGCAGCGATTAAATGCCCACCGCACCCGTAAACCTGTTGTGCGCGATTATGCGGGTTTATCACCCTTTAAGGTAATACGATGTAATAAACGCTTATAACCATGATAATCATTAATTGGATTATGCAAGGCGCAGCGATTATCCCAAAAAGCAATTGAACCCGGACGCCAAACAAACCGGCAGGTATATTCGGGCTTCACCTGTTGCTCAAATAAATAATTTAAAAGCGGAGCACTTTCTTCTTCAGTCCAGCCAGCAAAACGGAGGGTATGACCAGGGTTCACGTAAAGCGCCTCGCGGCCGGTTTCGGGGTGCGTGCGCACGACCGGGTGCTCAGAGTTCAGTTCAGAGCGGCCTTTATCCGTTGCTGAGTCAGCCAAGCGATCTTCACGCGAGTGGGTCACCGCGGCTTTCGCTGATGAATTCACCCCTTTGAGGGTACGCAACGTGTCTTGTAAGGCGGGCGAAAGGCCTTCAAAGGCCGCGTAATTACTGGCAAACAGCGTATCGCCGCCTACCGGTGGTAGTTCGCGGGCAATCAGCATGGTCGCCATCGGCGGTTCTTGTAAATACGTCGTGTCGGTATGCCAAACACCGCCAAAATTATGTTTCTCGTGCGGCAGCTTTAATACCGGTACGATTAACGGAAAGTCGGGCAAGCCCTTTACAAAAGGATATTCAATAATCTCGCCAAAGCGTTGTGCAAAGGCTTGAAACGCGCCAGGTTCGAGGGGCTGTTCACGAAAAAACACGACACTATGTTGCAACCAGATCTTACGGATTTCCGCAATTTGCGCGTCGCTGACAGGGTTAAGTAAATTAATACCCAAGATCTCTGCGCCCACGGCCCTGGATAAGGGACGGACTTCAAGTTGTGTCATGTTGGTGTCTCGCGAAAATTTAATTAGATTAAACAACTTCTTATCTGCTTATCATAGGGCAGATTACAAGTTTTTTCACTGTGGCACCTCTACAATAGCCACTTACGCCCTAAACCATGACGTAGCTTACCCCTACGTCAGCACGATTTGGAAGCCAGTTCATGCGCACAGACACCGGAATCACCATTCGCCGGCAAGATTACCTGCCCTTTCCGTTTTTGATTCCGAAAGTCTCTCTTGAGTTTGATCTTCAAGCAGAACTGACCTCTGTCAAGGCAGAATTGACTGTTGTGCGTAAGGCGGGGATGACCTTGCCTGCTGATTTGGTGCTTGATGGTCAAGCCTTGACGCTTGTCAGCGTACATCTCAATGGGGCGCTTCTCACTGACTCACAGTACACCCTCACTGACGAGACCCTCACCATCCACGGCATGCCTGAGCACGCCACGTTGATCATCGGCAGCACCTGTTCGCCCGCCACCAACACCAGTATGGCCGGCCTGTATGTGTCGGGCAAAAGTCTGTTTACTCAATGCGAGGCGCAAGGCTTTAGAAAAATATGCTGGTTTGCTGACCGTCCCGACGTCATGTCAACGTACGAAGTCACGCTGCGAGCCAAACAAGACGATTACCCACTCTTGCTGTCAAACGGCAACCTGCTGTCTACCAAAATACTTGAGGGTGCTCGTCACGAGGCCAAGTGGCAAGATCCATTCGCTAAGCCCAGCTACCTGTTTGCCTTAGTTGCCGGAGACTTCGACTGCCGTGAGCAACGTACCAAAACAGCGAGCGGTCGCGACGTTTTGCTTCAGGTCTACAGCGACCGCGGCACAAAAGAGCAAACGGGTTGGGCCATCGAGTCGCTTGAGCGCTCACTGCGCTGGGACGAAGTTCGCTTTGGGCTAGAGCTTGACTTAGATCGCTTCATGATCGTGGCAGCGCGCGACTTCAATATGGGAGCCATGGAGAATAAAGGCTTAAACGTTTTTAACGCCGCTTATGTTCTTGCCGATCCTAACACCGCCACCGATGCAAATTATCAGGCTATTGAAGCCGTCATCGGTCACGAATACTTTCATAACTGGACCGGCAATCGAGTCACATGCCGAGACTGGTTTCAGCTCAGCCTCAAAGAGGGGCTGACGGTCTTTCGCGATCAAGAATTTACGGCTGACATGATGGCCCATGGGCTGGACGCCACCGCAGCGGCAAGTGCGCGAGCGATTAAGCGCATCGATGACGTTGTCGGTCTGCGTGGCGCGCAGTTTTCTGAAGACAGTGGCCCGATGGCTCACCCGATTCGACCCGAAAGCTATCAAGAAATTGGTAATTTTTATACGGCAACTGTGTACGAAAAAGGCGCAGAGGTCATTCGTATGATGCACACTTTGTTGGGCGAACAGGCGTTTCGAGCAGGCATGGATGAGTACTTTCGGCGTCACGACGGCCAAGCTGTCACGTGCGACGATTTTGTTGATGCCATGCAGTGGGCTTATCAACAGCACAGTGCGAACAAATCCTCAACGCCAGGTACTCTAGAGCCCGGCAGCGCCGAACCGAACCGCGCCAAAACAGCGAGCACGAGTCTGGATAGCGTAAGCCTCGATATATTTAGACGTTGGTATCGCCAGGCGGGCACGCCTAGAGTTCAGGTCACACTTGACTACAACCAAGCGCTGCGACAGTGCACGTTGACCTTAGCGCAAACGTGCGCGCCGGTTGGCGTCGAAAAGCAATCGGGCCTCGAAAAACTACCGTTTCATATCCCCGTTAAATTCGGCCTGCTGGATCAGCAAGGCCAACCATTAACGTTTACGTTGCATGGCCACACCACGCAACAAGAGTTGCCTGAATCGGTCGGTGATCAAACCCTGCATCAGGCTTTACTTGAGTTAAAGCAGGCCAGCCAGACTTGGGTGCTTCACGACGTAGCCTCATTGCCGGTGCCGTCGTTGCTGCGTGACTTCTCGGCCCCGGTGATCATTGACTACACCTATCAAGACCAAGACTTAGCCTTGTTAAGCGCTCACGACACCAATGCCTTTGTGCGCTGGGAGGCAGGCCAAGAGCTTGCCTCGCGTCAAATTTTGAAGATGGCACAACACTGGCGCCAGACGGGTACGGTCGGCGCGGTCGACCCGATCGTGCTCAGCGCCTGGGCTGCTACCCTGAACGATCCGGCGCTCGACTCAGGCTTTCGAGCACGGGCCTTGAGCCTGCCCGCTGAAAAAACTCTGACTGAGCGCATGACACCGATGGACCCGCTCGCGGTGTCTGTTGCGCGGCGTGCCTTGCGCGCAGCCTTAGGAGGCGCGTGCAGCACCAGCTTACGAGCCATTTATGAGGCGCAGTCTACCCCGGGTGAGTATTCGCCAGCCCCCTTGCCCGCCGGGCGACGTGCGTTAAAGAATTTGGCGTTGTCGTACTTGGTAGCAGGTGCCGAGGCTTTGCAGGAACATACAAAACCGTCAGTCGAGGTTGGCACATCACGAGCGGGTGCTAAAACTCTTAGCACGGCTGCAGAGGCTGCGGTCACGCGCCATCAATCAGAAGCAAACGCCCTTGTTCTAGAGCAGTTCGAGCAAGCAACGAACATGACAGACCGCATGGCAGCGTTCTCGATAAGCGTGCAAGAGGCCCCCAAGGACAAGGCTCTTGAGATTATCCAGCGTTTTTACGAAGCCTGGCAGCACGATGCCTTGGTTGTAGACAAATGGTTTGGCGTTCAGGCTGCCTCGCCTAAAGCCAACGTCGCTACCATTCAGGCCTTGATGACGCACCCCGCCTTCACGCTTCGCAACCCCAACCGCGCACGCGCTGTGATCTTTATGTTTTGTATTGGCAACCCAAGCGGTTTGCACGCCGAGGATGGCAGTGGCTATCGCTTTTGGGCCGAGCAGGTTTTAGCGCTCGATGCCATCAACCCTGAAATTGCAGCTCGCTTGGCGCGTGCCTTTGATCATTGGGCCCGCTTTATACCAAGCGTGCAAGCACAGATGCGCGTCCAATTGCAGCGCGTGGCCACACACAAAGGGCTCTCGCGTAATACACTTGAGATTGTCTCAAAGGCGCTGGCTTTGTGATTAGCGTTCCGTTAACCCTAACCTGATATTGTTAATTAAACCCCACATGAAACGTAAAACACTTACCCAATACCTTGTTGAACAACAGCGCTCGAGCCAGGCACTTAGCGCAGAGGTGCGATTATTAATTGAGATTGTTTCGCGCGCCTGCAAAACGATTAGCCATGCTGTCAGCAAAGGCGCATTGGGTGGCGTGTTAGGCAGCCTTGAAAGCGAGAACGTACAAGGCGAAGTGCAAAAAAAATTAGACGTCATGTCTAACGAAGTTTTGCTAGAGGCCAATGAATGGGGCGGCCATTTGGCAGCCATGGCGTCCGAAGAAATGGAAACCATCCATCTGATCCCAAATCGTTACCCTAAGGGTGAATTTTTATTATTGTTTGATCCACTGGATGGCTCGTCAAACATTGATGTCAACGTGTCAATCGGCACAATTTTTTCAGTGCTGCGCGCCCCTGCTTCGGCCTCTGGTCGCGAAGTCACCGAGCAAGATTTCTTGCAACCTGGCAGCACTCAGGTCGTGGCAGGCTACGCCGTCTACGGGCCCCAAACCATGCTGGTATTAACCATTGGTCAGGGCGTCGTGGGCTTTACGCTTGATCGTGAAATGGGCTCGTGGATCATGACTAGCGAAAATATGCGGATCCCCGAAGACACCAAAGAATTTTCAATCAACATGTCGAATATGCGTCACTGGGCAGCACCTGTGCGCAAGTACATCGACGAGTTGCTTGCGGGCAAGTCAGGCACCCGCGACAAAGACTTTAATATGCGCTGGATTGCCTCGATGGTGGCCGATGTGCATCGTCTGCTGACGCGCGGCGGTATCTTTATGTACCCTTGGGATTCACGCGAGCCCAACAAGCTGGGCAAGCTGCGCTTAATGTACGAAGCCAACCCGATGAGCATGTTGGTTGAGCAGGCTGGCGGCGCTGCCACCAATGGCGAGCAACGTATTTTGGATATTCAACCAACGGCGCTGCACCAGCGCGTAAGCGTAGTGCTAGGTTCAAAAAATGAAGTCGAACGTGTGACGCGCTATCACCACGAAGCCAAAGCGTAAAGACTTAGGCAATCAGCTTTTTTTGCTAAAGCGTGAACAACTTGGGTCTCAACGCCTTAGTGCCAGAAAGCAGGTACCTGTAGATCAAAGCCAGTCGTCATAAAAAAGCCCTCTTGCATCGCTGCAAGAGGGCTTTTCACTTTCTGGATCACAGGCCGCGCGACATTGTCGCGCAACTTGATTTACTCAAGCGTGAAGATCGTAGCGCCAGTCGTTTTACGAGCGGCCAATGCAGCCTGTGCCTCGGCAGCTTGCTCAAGCGGATAACGCTGGTCGATACGCATCTTGATTTTCTTTTTCAAGACCAGATCAAACAGTTCATCTGCGGCTGCTTGCATTTTTTCAGGGGTGCCAACGTGCGCAGCCAACGAAGGACGCGTCACAAACAGCGAACCTTTGGCAGCCAAGACACCGAGGTTAACGCCATCAACTGCGCCAGAAGCATTGCCGTAGCTGACCATCAAACCGCGCGGCTGCAAGCAGTCGAGTGACGTCATCCAAGTGTCTTTACCCACGCCGTCATACACCACGGGTACTTTTTTACCTTTGGTGAGTTCAAGCACGCGCTCAACGACGTTTTCTTTTGAGTAGTCGATGACAGCCCAAGCACCATGTGCCTTAGCCAACGCTGCTTTTTCTGGACTTGAAACGGTACCAATCAGTTTCACGCCCAAGGCTTTAGCCCATTGGCATGCGATCAAGCCCACGCCGCCGGCGGCTGCATGAAACAAGATGGTTTCGCCGCCCTGCAAACGATACGTTTGACGAAACAGATATTGCACGGTGAGGCCTTTCAGCATCATCGCTGCTGCGTCTTCGTAGCTGATGCCCTTGGGCAGATGAACCACTTGCGCGGCAGGCACATTACGCGCCTGAGCGTAGGCGCCGATTGGGCTTTGGCCGTAGGCAACCCGATCGCCCTTTTTAAAGCGTTTGGCGGCCTTTTTACCTACTGCAATCACTTCGCCTGCACCCTCGAAGCCCAAGCCAGTTGGCATGGCGCTTTTGTACAACCCAGTACGGAAATAAATATCGATAAAGTTTAAGCCTGCAGCATGCTGGCGAATGGTGATCTCGTTTTCGCCTGGTGCAGGCACTTCGATTTCGACCAGCTTTAAAACTTCGGGGCCACCGTTTTCTTCGATTTGAATGGCTTTCACTAGATTGCTCATGGGGTGCTCCAGAAAATGAGAATGACTGTATAAAATCGCGTTTGAGGCTAAAACAGATGCTTGAACCCCGACGGCAAGAGTTTATCTCGCTGCCAAGGTAAAATGAACCTTTATCGTAGCCAATTTTCAGGAAACCATGGCCGGACACAGTAAATGGGCCAATATCCAGCACCGTAAAGGTCGCCAGGATGCCAAGCGCGGAAAACTCTGGACCAAAATTATTCGCGAAATCACCGTTGCTGCCCGCGCCGGTGGTGCCGACCCGGATGCCAATCCGCGCCTGCGGATGGTATGGGATAAAGCCAATGCGGCCAATATGCCTAAGGATAACGTTCAACGCGCAATCGCCAAAGGCGTGGGCGGGGCCGATGGCTCAAACTACGACGAAATTCGCTATGAAGGTTACGGCATTGGTGGCGTCGCGGTGGTGGTTGACTGCATGACCGACAACCGTACCCGCACCGTAGCAGACGTTCGCCACGCCTTTGCCAAACACGGTGGCAACATGGGGCAAGAGGGCTCAGTGGCGTTTATGTTTACCCACTGCGGTCAATTTGTCTTTGCGCCCGGTACCTCTGAAGACGTTGTGATGGAGGCCGCCCTCGAGGCAGGCGCTGATGACGTTCTCACTGACGAAGAAGGCGTGATTGAAGTCATCTGCCCCCCCTCAAGCTTCGCTGCAGTACGTAGCGCGTTTGAGAAGGCTGGCCTCACCCCCGAAATGGCTGACATTGTGATGAAGCCAAACACCGAAACTGAGTTGGTAGGCGACGACGCGATCAAGATGCAAAAACTGCTAGACGCACTTGAAAGCCTGGATGATGTGCAAGAGGTCTATTCCAACGCTTCGATGGACGAACAGGGCTAATCAGATGAAACTGTTAGTCATTGGCTCTGGCGGCCGTGAACACGTGCTGGCCTGGAAACTTTTGCAGTCACCACGCGTATCGCACGTGTTCGTTGCGCCTGGTAATGGTGGCACAGCGACCATGGCACGCAGCACAAACGTTGCCCTGAGCGATCCCGCGGCGCTGGCTGAGTTTGTTAAAAAAGAGGGTATTGCACTTACGGTTGTCGGCCCTGAAGCACCGTTGGCGCTTGGTGTGGTCGACACGTTTCGTGCGCAAGGCTTAAAAATCTTTGGTCCCACACGTGCTGCGGCGCAACTCGAAAGCTCAAAAGACTTTGCCAAAGCGTTCATGGTGCGCCATCAGATCCCTACAGCGGCATACCAAACCTTTACTGACCCCAACGCAGCTCACGCCTATATTGAGGCGCAAGGTGCGCCAATTGTGATTAAGGCCGATGGCCTGGCCGCCGGCAAAGGGGTTGTGGTGGCCCTCACCTCTCGCGAAGCGCACGATGCCGTCGATGCCATGCTGGGTGACGGTTCACTGGGTGCGGCAGGGGCGCGAGTCGTCATTGAAGAGTGCCTGCTCGGCGAAGAAGCCAGCTTCATTATTTTGTGTGATGGCAAAAACATTTTGCCGCTGGCGACTAGCCAAGATCACAAACGTTTGCAAGATGCAGATCAAGGGCCTAACACCGGCGGCATGGGGGCCTATTCGCCCGCACCTGTGGTGAGTGCCGCTATCCATGCCCGCGTCATGCGCGAAGTCATCACCCCAACGATCGAAGGGATGAAAGCTGACGGCATCCCTTTCACTGGCTTTCTTTACGCGGGTTTGATGATTGGGGATGGCGACGATGCCACGCGTCCGATCAAAGTCCTTGAGTTCAACTGCCGTTTAGGCGATCCTGAAACCCAACCAATCTTGATGCGTATCCGCAGTGATTTTCTTGAGGTCTTTGAGCACGGCGTTGCTGGCACCTTGAATCAATCTGTCATTGACTGGGATCCTCGCACGGCACTTGGTGTGGTGATGGCGAGCGCAAATTATCCGTCCACCCCACGCTTAGGCGATTCGATTACAGGCATCCCTGCTGCGCAGCCTGATTGCGTGGTGTTTCACGCAGGCACCGCGCTCAAAGACGGTGCGCTGCAAACCTCGGGTGGTCGAGTGCTATGCATTACCGCCTTAGCCGACAGCGTTCGCGCCACGCAGCAGCGCGCCTATGACGTTGTCAGATCCATCCACTTTAACGGCGCTCAATATCGAACAGATATTGGCTGGCGTGCACTAGAAAAAAACTAACAGTGTCTGAACTTAAGCCCTCAGTGCAATCCGATTCAATCGCGCCTATCGCAGTCGTGTCCGAGGACAACATCGCGGCGGTGCGAGCCTATCTTTTAGGTTTGCAAGCCAACATCGTCTCTGAGCTTGAGCGCGCTGGCGGCGAGCCATTTTTAAGCGACGAGTGGACTCGTGCCGAGGGTGGTGGCGGCATTTCGCGTTTAATCGAAGGCGCGCAACTCTTTGAGCGTGCGGGTGTGCTGTTTAGTCACGTTAAAGGTAAAACCTTACCGCCTTCGGCAACCGCGCATCGCCCTGAGGTCGCCGGTCGCCCCTGGGAGGCCATGGGCGTCTCAATGGTGCTGCACCCACGTAATCCATACATACCCACCACACATTTGAATGTTCGAATGTTTGTGGCAAAAGCCCCTGAGGGTTCTGGTCAAGCCGATGTGTTTTGGTTCGGTGGCGGGATGGACCTCACCCCCTATTACCTTTTTGAAGACGACGCTCGACATTTTCATCGCGTCAATCAGGCTGCACTTGCCCCGCACGACCCAAATGCCTATCCGCGCTACAAAAAGTGGTGCGACGAGTATTTTTTTCTGAAGCACCGTAACGAAACCCGTGGGATTGGCGGAATCTTTTTTGACGATCTCAGTGAGCCAGGGTTTGAGCAAGCATTCGCCCTGATGCGCTCGGTCGGAGACGCCTTTATCCCCGCTTATCTCCCTTTGGTTGAAAAACGACGTTCGCACCCCTTTGGCGAGCGCGAACGCGATTTTCAAGCCTATAGACGTGGACGTTATGTAGAATTCAATTTAGTATTTGACCGCGGTACGCTATTTGGGTTGCAGTCGGGCGGCAGAACCGAGTCTATTCTGCTTTCAATGCCTCCGATGGCGGCATGGCGATACAACTGGCAAGCAGATGCTGGCTCACCTGAGGCAGCACTTTCTCAATACCTTACCCCGCGAGACTGGGTCTGATGCGCATTGGTTTACTCGGTGGTAGTTTTGATCCCGTGCATAGCGCGCATTTGGCGCTGGCTCAAACGGCATTGGTCACTTTGCCCCTAGACGAAGTGCAGCTAATGCCAGCGGGTCAACCGTGGCAACGACCGCCGTTGGGCGCATCGCCAGCACATCGTTTGGCGATGATTAAGCTCGCGGTCGGTAAGGCCAAGGGGTTGCAGGTAAACCCCATTGAAATTGACCGAACTGGCCCCACCTATACATTTGAAACGCTTGCGTTATTGCCCCAAGAACATGAGTATTTTTGGATTCTTGGAGCAGATCAACTTGAAAATTTTTGTACTTGGCGCGAATGGTCAACGATTGCAAACAAAGTACAACTCGTAGTCGCGCAGCGGCCAGGCTCGAAAGTGGCAGCACCTGCTGCGCTCGCCGCTTGGCTCACCCAACATAACCGGCATCTCGTGAATCTACCCTTTGATCCACTCGATGTCTCTGCCAACGAAATCCGTCAGCGGATCGCTCGAGGCGACTCAACCTGCGACCTCATCCCAGAGGCAGTAGGCCAGTACATCACCGAGCACGGCCTTTATCGGCGCCACTCAGCCTGACAGGAAATCACAAAACAATGGATATTCAAAAACTGCAACGCGCAGTGGTCGATGCACTCGAAGACGTTAAAGCACAAGATATTAAAGTGTTTAATACCGAGCACCTGACCAGTATGTTTGATCGAGTCGTCATCGCTTCGGCAACTTCAAATCGCCAAACTCGCGCCCTCGCTAATAGCGTGGCCGATAAATCACGTAGTGTGGGTATACCAGTGATTGCTACAGAAGGCGAAGACACCGGAGAATGGGTGTTGGTCGATATTGGCGACATTGTCATTCACATCATGCAGCCCGCGATTCGCACGTACTACAACCTTGAAGAAGTTTGGGGTGGCAAGCCCGTGCGCCTCAAACTGTCACCCGACTCGACACGACCCGCTGTGGCGTCAAGCCAAACAGCTTTTGATCCTATGGGCACACGCGACGAACCCGAAGGCCGCCGAGGCGCCAGTCGATCGTCACGCCCTGCCCGTTCGAACAGATAACTGACGCGTGTTCTTCGCGACCCTCGGGTACTTCACACACTAGCGCTGGCTTGCAACACGGCCCTGACAATAATGATCAAACCGTGTGACAGAGCCTTAGCAAAATGAAGATCACAATTATTGCTGTGGGTGCAAAAATGCCAGCCTGGGTAGACATCGCCTGGGATGACTACGCCAAAAGGCTCCCTGCTGACTGGTCAGTGCAACTCAAAGAAATCAAACCTGAACCAAGAACCAGCGGTAAAACTGCTGCGCAACTAATGGCCGCTGAGGCCAAAAGAATACAGAGCGCGATCCCCGAACAGTCAGTACGCATTGCCTTAGACGAGCACGGTAAAGACCTGTCAACCGAGAAATTCTCTCAGGTGGTGCAGACTTGGCAAAACAACAGTCAGCCACTGGCACTCTTGATTGGGGGACCCGATGGGTTAGATCCTGAATTAAAAACCACCTGCTCAGGATTAATTAGGTTGTCATCCATGACGATGCCGCACCCACTTGTGCGCGTGGTGCTGATCGAGCAGCTTTACAGAGCCTGGTCGATTTTGGTCAATCACCCTTATCATCGGGTGTGACTGAAGACTCAGCTTCTGAGCGAAACCTGACGCACCGTATGTCACGTCACCTGTTTGAACCCACTATTCATTATTCTTATGGCACCTTCAACTCTGCCGCTTTTATACCTGGCCTCAGAAAGCCCAAGGCGCCAAGAACTCCTGCAACAAATCGGTATTCCGCACACCGTGCTACGCCTGCCACCTGTTGAAGGCGAAGATGAACCACGTCGAACCAACGAAACTCCGGTAGTCTATGTGCAACGTACTGCGCTTGAAAAAGCACAACGAGCCCAGCAATACCTTTCGCAAGGCAAACCCGATCGCGAGCTGTCAAACGACGGACACATCCATCGGCCAATACTTGCTGCTGACACCACCGTTGCTCTTGGTGACACCATTCTGGGTAAACCAGTCGATGTACAGCACGCTGCGAGTATCTTGAGCCAGCTATCCGGCCAAACGCATATCGTCTATACGGCGGTCGTACTTGCTCATCAAACCGGTATCTATACCGAGCTATCGACGTCACTTGTTAGCTTCAAACACTTAAGCCAAGCTGAGATCCTTGAGTACATCGATACTGGCGACTGTTTTGGCAAGGCTGGGGCTTATGGGATTCAAGGCTTTGCTGCACGTTTTATTCGAGACCTGCAGGGCAGCTACTCTGGAGTGATGGGGTTACCTCTTTACGAGACGGCCGAACTACTCAGAGCTGCGAAAGTCATCTTTTGAATCTTTAGCAAAATCACTGAACAAGACTCTTTTTCCGTGGCCAATTTTCCGCAGGCAATCCGAGTCGTCACACAAACCTGTCGCGATCGGCATAGGGGGCAATCATAGATGATTGCGCCCCTGCCACACCACCCGGCATGCGGGTCCGCACCGGGCGGTTCGAGAGGTTGAGGTCATGAGAGACGGGGAAGACCCAGCCGATCGTAATACTCAATCGTCAGCACCGTTTTAAGTAGCCGGTCACTATTGCGCCACCAACACCTAGAGCTCGCTGCCACACGCCTCGCCACCACGGGGGTCGCGCCTAGCGTCAGCAGCTCTCGGTGCATGGTTTTGCCTCGCTTCCAGTGCTTCAGTTGTATAGCTCGCAAGCGGTGACGTAGCCATTCGTCGAGTGTTTTCAACACCCTTGGTGTTTGAGCAAGGCCAAAGTAAGCCTTCCAGCCCAGCAGGTACGGCCTGAGCTGTTGGACTATTTCGGTCATGCTGCGTCCGCCCAAACGCCGGGTCAGTTCTCTGAGCCGCTGTTTGAACGTTGCCATGGGCTTATCCGCCACCCGACGTTTGATCTCGCCTCCTTTGGCTACCCAAAGACTGTAGCCAAGGAACTTACGACCAAACACACTTGCCACTGCACTCTTGGTCTCATTGACCGTCAGGCGCAGTCTGGCATACAACCGTCGCAGCAACGCCATCACCCGTTCACCTGCACGGTGGCTGCGAACATAGACGTTGCAGTCATCAGCATAGCGTGCGAAGCAATGACCTCTGCGCTCTAACTCCTTGTCCACCTCATCGAGCATGACGTTCGCTAGAAGCGGCGACAGTGGGCCGCCTTGCGGCGTGCCTTGTTGCCGTTCCTGAACCACGCCATTCTGCATGATGCCGCTGTTTAGATACGCCCGAATCAAACGGATCACTCCGGCGTCATCGATACGTTTCTGTAGACGGTCAATCAGGATGTCGTGATTGACCCGGTCAAAGAACTTCTCTAGGTCAACGTCTACTACGACTCGGCGCCCAGACTGCACGCACGACTGCGCGGCGAGTACCGCGCCGTGCGCACGCCGTCCGGGACGAAAGCCGTAGCTATGCTCGCTAAAGGTGGGGTCAAGGATCGGTTGCAGTACTTGCAATAGTGCCTGCTGGATCAGACGATCAACAACCGTCGGGATGCCGAGCTCACGCTCGCCACCATCGGGCTTGGGGATCGCGACCCGTCGCACCGGACTTGGCCGGTACGTCCCCTGCAAAATTTGTTGGCGAATGACAGGCCACGTGTGTACCAGTGCGCGGGCCGTCTGATCAATATCCAGACCGTCCACGCCTGCTGCGCCTTTGTTGGCTCGCACTCGCTTGAGCGCTTTCTGCAAGTTCTCTCTCGTCAGAGCTGCTTGCAGCAGCGCTGACCCTGCGCTCTCGGTGATATGTCGCGGGCAATCCGGTTCGTCGCTGACAGGTATTTGCACAGCTTCACTGCGCGCAGCCCCCGTGCGCCCCGGTTGCCCGGGCATCTGACGCACTCCGTCTCGCATCGACATGGCCTCAAACACTCCCTCTCGTTTGGCCCTTCGTCAGGGGTTTCGGCCTCATCGGCCCAGTCTCTGACTACTACGACCTCTGCTGACTTCTCGCTCCGATTCGACATCGTTACCCTTTCAGGCGTGAGGCGAGATCTCCCCAGGTAAGAACGCACTCCTTCACTGCACAACCGCCGGATCTACACCGCTTCGCTTTGATCACAAGGGCTTCGCGGTTATTGGCCCGCTCGCCCTGCTAGGCAGTGCCTTCTATCCGGTTCTTGTTCATCGGCTCGCAGTTTCGCTCCGCGCTTCCTTCCCACACTCGGTCACCCTCATGCAGTTGCGTTTCGCTTCGTTCGCTGTGATCAACTTACGGCGGGACTTGCACCCGCAAGAGTGCGCCCATGCTGGGCGCACCAAAGACAAACCCCCAAGTGCTTATGACACTTGGGGGTTTGGGGGATAAGAGCTTGACGATGTCCTACTTTCACAGATGTACATCCACTATCATCGGCGCTAAGGTGTTTCACGGTCCTGTTCGGGATGGGAAGGGGTGGGACCACCTC
>CAMDEF010000050.1 GCA_945895265.1 Bordetella parapertussis
CATTATCTCAAACGCCCCTATGTGTTGACGCCGCGCGCGGCGGTTGAAGTGTCTGAGCCAAGTTTTGTAGATCAGTCTGGTAACACTTTACCCGCCGATGCGTTAGCAAAAGATATCGCAGAAAGTATCTACGACATCAAATTACGCCCTGGTATTTTGTATCAACCTCACCCTGTGTTTGCCCGGCAAGCAGACGGTCGCTTTAGCTATTGGCCGCTCGAAGATCAAGCACTAAAAGATAAGTTTGTGATCGGTGATTTCAAACAGACGGGTACGCGTGAATTAACAGCCTTTGATTATGTCTACGCGATTCGTCGACTGGCAAGCCCACGCGTAGCGTCGCCTATTTTTTCAACCCTCGCTGACCACGTTGTTGGCATGCAGGCGTACGGCAAACGTCTGCGTGAAATCGATACTGCCTTACGTAAAGATCTGCCGCCGGGCTCGCGAGATTTGCCGTGGCTTGATTTGCGTGAAGCTGGCTTTTCAGGTGTCGAGGCCCTTGACGAACACACCTTGCGTATCCGCGTCAAAGGCTTGTATCCACAGTTCAAATACTGGCTGGCGATGACGTTTGTTGCCCCCATCCCCTGGGAGGCAGATCGCTTTTATAGCCAGCCCGGCATGGCGCAACGTAATCTGTCTTTGAATTACTGGCCCGTGGGCACTGGGCCTTACATGCTGGCTGAGTCTGTCCAAAACCGTCGTCACGTCTTGGTGCGTAACCCTAATTTTCGTGGCGAACCCTATCCTTGCGAAGGTGAACCTCAAGATCGTGCAGCCGGGTTATTGGCCGATTGTGGCAAGCGCACGCCGTTTATCGACAAGATTGTTTTCAATATTGAAAAAGAAAGCATCCCCTTGCAAGGTAAGTTTTTGCAAGGCTATTACGACATCCCACAGGTTGATCGTGGCGATGCCGGGGTCGCCATGCTCGTGGCAGTAGGCGACTCGGCAGCAAAAGCGACACTCTATGCCAAGCATGGTATTCAATTGCCCACCACCGTTGAGGCGCAAATGCAGTACTTTGGCTTTAACTGGAAAGACCCAGTCGTGGGCATGGGTGATACGCCTGAGCGGCAAGTGCGTAACCGTAAGCTGCGCCAAGCGTTGAGCATTGCCTTTAACTGGGAAGAGTACGTTGCCATTTTTCAAAATGATCAGGCGCAAGTGGCACAAGGGCCAATACCGCCTGCGATCTTAGGGTATCAGGCGGGAGCAGAAGGGATCAATCGCGTGGTGTATGACGTCAAAGACGGTAAGCCAGTACGTAAATCGATTGAGCAGGCGCGCGCCTTGTTGGCCGAGGCGGGCTACCCCAACGGGCGCGACGCGCAGACTGGCGAACCCTTGGTACTGCATTTTGATTCAGCCAGTGGTGTAGGGGGCTCTAGCCCAACGCTTGACTGGATGCGACGTCAGTTTGCGTTACTGGGTGTGCAGTTTGACGTGCGTTCAACCGATTACAACCGCTTTCAAGAAAAAATGGCACGCGGCGTGGCGCAAATGTATATGTGGGGTTGGGTGGCTGATTACCCTGATGCCGAAAACTTTCTATTTTTACTTTACGGGCCAAATATCAAGGCAGGTAAGGGTGGTGAAAATGCCTCAAACTATGTTAACTCTGCCTACGATACCTTGTTTGAAAAAATGCGTGATCTGCCCGATGGTGCTGAAAAAGAACAGGTCATTGCGCATATGATTCAGTTGCTGCAAGACGATGCGCCGTGGATGTTTGGTTTGTTTCCCAAATCGGGTGGGGCGTTTCAACAGTGGGTGGGTAATGCCAAGCCCACGCAGATGGTGCGTAATACCTTGCAGTACATGAAGATTGATCCCGTACTGCGTAATAAAAAAATTGCTGAATGGAATACCCCTGTATGGTGGCCCTTGGGATTGTTTGCTTTGTTGCTGTGTGCCATCGTATGGCCTGCTTGGCGAGCGGTGCGTCGTCAAGATCGGCAAACTGCCTTTGGTGATGTTGCCAAAGAGGGGGCGCGATGACTGGTTACATTGTGCGACGTCTGCTCTACGGCGTATTGATTTTGTTAGGCGTAAATCTCTTTACCTTTGTTTTATTTTTTGCCGTCAATACGCCTGATGATATGGCGCGTCTGGCCATTGGCGGGCAACGTGTCAGCGCCGATGCGGTCGAGAAATGGAAAGTCGAGCGAGGGTACGACAAACCCTTATTTTTGAATGTTAAGCAAGAGGGCGTCAAGAAATACACCGAGACGATTTTTTATCAACGCTCGGTTCCTTTGCTGGCGTTTGATTTTGGTGCCTCAGACGAGGGTCGTGATATTGGTCGTGAAATCAAAGCTCGCATGTGGCCCAGCTTGGCCCTCGCGGTACCCACCTTTGTGTTGGGGCTGGCACTCAGCATTGCGTTTTCGCTCGTGCTGGTTTTCTTTCGAACAACCGCACTTGATTTTTGGGGAGTCGTGGTGTGTGTTGTGATGCTTTCGATTTCAAGCTTGTTTTATATCATCGCAGGGCAATGGTTGTTTTCAAAAATCTTGAGGCTGGTGCCGTATTCGGGTTTCGCTGGTGGCTGGGATACGCTTAAATTTTTAGCCTTGCCCATTATCGTGGCGGTGATTGCAGGATTAGGTTCTGAAGCTCGGTTTTTGCGCAGCTTGTTTTTAGAAGAGATCGGTAAGGATTACGTGCGCACCGCTCGCGCAAAAGGTTTAAGCGAGCGCGTGGTGTTGTTCAAGCATGTCCTGCGTAACGCGCTGTTGCCCATCCTGACGGGTGCAGTCGCTTCGCTGCCTTTGTTGTTTATGGGTAGCTTGATCTCAGAATCATTTTTTGGGATTCCAGGGCTTGGCAGCTATACCCTTGATGCACTCAGTGGTCAGGATTTTTCAATCGTACGTGCCATGGTGTTTTTGGGCTCGTCTCTTTACATCGTTGGCCTGATCATGGCTGATATCTCGTACACGCTCGCTGATCCGCGCGTGCGCTTCGAGTAGCCATCATGCCTAAAATCATTTTTCTCTGGACAGATATCGCGCTCTTTGCTTTGTTACTTGCGGTGTTGGCGTACGCCTGGCATGTATCGCGATCGCCTGCATTGCGCGCGACGTGGGCGAGAGTGGCACGCAACACCCCCGCGATGTGTTCGGCTGTTGTGTTGTTCGTGTTTGTTGTGATTGGTTTGCTTGACTCGCTGCACTATCAGCCACGCTTGCCGCCGGTGGTGACCTCGTCTAGTACAACCTCTGCGACCGCTTCGCCCAGCGTAGGTACGGCGGCCAAAGCCTCGAGTGCGACGACAGCGACCGCACCGATTTACGCACCAAAAGTCAAGTCGCTGCTCGACGCCTTGCTTGAAGATACGGCGTTTGCGAGACCTGAAAAAACCTATTCTGCCCCGCTAGCCTGGCTGCAATACACCAAAGAGTCAATTTTGCAAGAGGGCGGTGAGCCGCGTCGAGATTTTCCTCGCTTGCGGTTTGGCGGTAAGCATCTGACCGCGCCAGACGAACAGTGGGGGGCGGACGTCACGAAACGCTTGCTGCTCGGGTTATTGGTTGGCTTACTGGTGGCCTGCTCGTTGATTGTGTTAACGCTAAGTTTGGTCGGGCGTGGCCGGCGAGAAGTCCTTGTCTCTGAACAAGATCGTGGGTCGCAACAACCTCATAACCGTCAGCACGTAGTTGGGTCTGCGCCAGAGCAAACGAAGGCGTCCTTCGCGCTGCAAGTGTGGCGCGGTGAAACAGAAATCCCCTGGCGGGCAATCTTAATCACAATGACTGTATTGTGCCTGCTGTTTGGCGCGGTATTCGGCTTGGCGTCGGGGTATCACGTGCTGGGAACCGATCGCACGGGTAATGACGTCTTATGGCAGGCCTTAAAAAGCATCCGTACAGCGTGGGTGATCGGAAGCTTAGCAACCGTTGCCATGCTGCCACCCGCTTTGATTTTTGGGATTTCAGCAGGCTATTTCAAAGGCTGGATCGATGATGTGATTCAGTACGTGTACACGACGTTAACGTCGATTCCAGGTGTTCTGTTGATTGGTGCGTGTGTGCTAATGATGCAGGTCTACATCGACGCGCACCCTGGCATGTTTCCAACCTCGGCACAGCGCGCCGACTTGCGTTTGTTTTTGTTGTGCATGATTTTGGGCCTAACCGGTTGGGCTGGCTTGTGTCGCTTGCTGCGCGCTGAGGCGCTTAAGCTGCGCGAGCTTGAATATGTGCAGGCCGCGCGTGCGTTCGGGATCTCACACATGCGCATCATGGCGCGTCACCTGTTGCCTAACTTGATGCACATCGTACTGATTACGGTGGTGCTGCAATTCTCCGGGCTAGTCCTTTACGAAGCAGTCTTGTCGTATTTAGGAATCGGTGTCGATCCCAGTATGAATTCGTTTGGGTCGATGATCGAGAAAGCTCGCCTAGAGATGTCGCGCGATCCGATGATTTGGTGGAACTTGCTCACAGCGTTTCTTTTCATGTTGGCTTTGGTGTTGTCGGCTAATTTGTTTTCTGATGCAGTGCGCGATGCGTTTGATCCTCGAACCAGGGCTTTCAGGCCTAAGCGCTTTAAATTGAGCGTACGGTCGCTTACATCAGGTGCTAGTTCGCGTTCAGGCTCAGGCTTAGGCTCAGGTTCAGTTTCAAGAGTCACGGTGGCGTCAGACGTCTTGGCGACGCATGCACCTCTAGCGTCTGAGGTCTCAGGCGTGACGTCCTCTGGTGATGGCGCAACGCTTGCAGCCTCGTCGCGTGGTGTGCCCTCAGTGCTCAGTGTCAGTGCTCTCGACATTGCAATCGACACAGACGATCAAGTCCGCTTGGCTGTAAAGGCCTTGGCGTTGACGATTCATCGTGGAGAAACCTTTGCTCTAGTGGGCGAGTCGGGGTCGGGCAAAAGTATGACTGCGATGGCTCTGATGCGTTTGCTGCCAGAGGCCTTGCGTGTGGTGGGCGGGCGCATCGACCTGCAAGGTACAGAGTTAACGCAGCTGTCCGAAGCAGCGATGCGTTCAGTGCGCGGCGCTCGCGCCGGCATGATTTTTCAAGAGCCGGGCACAAGTTTGAATCCTGTGATGCGTATCGGCGACCAAATTCTCGAGCCGATCGAGCGGCACACCGCGTTACGCGGGGCAGAAGCCCGCGCACGTGCGGTGCAATGGCTAGGCCGTGTTGGTATCCCCGAGCCTGCAGTTCGAATCGATGATTACTCCTTTCAGTTCTCAGGGGGGCAAAAGCAGCGGATCATGATTGCGATTGCGCTGGCGGCTGAACCTGAATTGTTGATTGCAGATGAGCCCACTACTGCACTGGATGTGACAGTGCAGGCACAAGTCTTGGCCCTGCTGGCGGATATCCAAAAAGAGTTTGGCATGGCGGTGCTATTAATTACGCATGATTTGGCTGTGGTGCGACAAGTGGCGGACACCGTTTCGCTGATGCGTCATGGTGAGATCGTTGAAACGGCGCCTGCCGAGCAATTTTTTGCTTCGCCTAAACATGCTTACGCGCGTGAGCTGTTTGACGCGATCCCCACGTTCGCCAAGCGTGGACGAGCCCTGTCGGCGCAAGGGCAAGCGCGCGCCCGTCTTGGGGGTTCAGGATCTGATGCCAGCCAAGCAACGGCGGTTCTGCAGGTAGATCAACTGCAGGTGCATTATCCAATTCGCAAAGGGTTATTACGTCGAATCGTGGCCTACAACAAGGTGGTGCAAGGCGTAAGCTTTACGCTGCATGCCAACGAAACGCTGGCGTTGGTCGGGGGCTCTGGTTGCGGCAAGACAACCGTTGCCAAAACCTTACTCAGATTGTTAGATGGTAGTGCTTCGATCAACGGTTCTGCGGTCGTTGAGCGCACCAATATTTTGCAAGCCTCTGGCGCTGCACTCAAAGCCCTGCGCGGTCAGATTCAAATTGTGTTTCAAGATCCCTTTGCGTCTCTTGATCCGCGTATGCGAGTGGGTGCAATCCTGCAGGAAGGGATCGCCGCGCTTCGCCCTGAGTGGTCAGCAGTTGAGCAGGCGCGTCGCATTGCCTACCTGCTAGAGCGTGTCGGTTTGCCAGAGAACGCTGCGTTACGTTATCCGCACGAGTTTTCAGGTGGGCAACGCCAGCGTATTGCGATTGCACGTGCGCTTGCGGTTGAACCTAAGATTCTGATCCTTGATGAGCCCACCTCGGCACTAGATGTGTCGGTACAGGCTCAAATTCTAGATCTTTTACAAGATCTGCAACGCGAAACCGGCATGGCCTATTTATTTATCACGCATAATTTTGGGGTGGTCGAATACTTCGCCGATCGGGTAGCGGTAATGGACGCCGGGCATATCGTTGAATTGGGTACGGCCGCGGAAGTGTTGCAAGCACCTTCTCATGTCGTGACCAAAGAACTGTTAGCCGCTGTGCCAAGACTTGATTTTGTGGTCTCAGGACGTTGACACCTTACTCGCCCTAAGATCCTCTGTTGATTCCTGCTGCGGAAACCCCAGAATAGGGTCAATCGCTTCGGTGAGTGCAGGTTACCGAGGGCAGTGGTGTGCCCTCCGGTATACTCCAAAACTTGAAATGCGGGCTTTTAGCCCCACTTAAGGGTCATGGGACTTAAAGTTTTCGATCTTGAATGCGGTAATCGCCATCTTTTTGAGGGCTGGTTCAGCTCGCACGAAGATTACGACTCTCAGCAGGCTCGCGGCCTGATTAGCTGTCCACTCTGTCAAAACGACAAAATCGAAAAGCGCTTGTCGGCACCTAGGATCAATGTCGGGCATTTTGAGCAACCTCGTCTTGAATCAAACGCCTCGGCTGATGCGACTGCCGCTGCGCAAGAAACCTCGCGCAACTTGATTGCCGCTAATCCTGAGGCTGCTCAGCTCATGCAGATGCAGGCCGCTATGCTGCAGCAGATGCGCGAGTTTGTCAGCAAAACAGAAAACGTTGGTGATCGCTTCGCCGACGAAGCGCGTCGTATCCACGAAGGTGAGTCGGATGAGCGCCCCATTCGCGGCACTGCGACGCGTGAAGAGCGTGACGCCTTGGCAGAAGACGGTATAGCTGTTGTAGCCCTGCCAGATTTTCTGGACACTGATCGCTTGCAGTGAGTCACTGCTGATGAATTGCCGCCCTGATTGCGGTGCCTGCTGTATCGCGCCCTCCATTACTAGTCCTATTCCAGGTATGCCGCAGGGCAAACCTGCGGGCGTGCGTTGTGTTCAGCTGTTACCTAATAACCGCTGTGCCATCTTCGGTCAACCCGAGCGCCCGGCGTTTTGCGGTGGTTTGCAGCCCTCGCTCGAGATGTGTGGCGCGGATCGAGAATACGCCTTACGCTGGCTTGCCGACCTTGAGAACGAGACACGCTGACTCACACGGTCACGTGTGGTAACGGCGCTCGGTGATTATGTTCATTTGTCATTCGACTGGGTAAGCACTAGCTAGTATGATGAATAAAATTGTCATGCTGGTTCTAAGGTCCTTTAGTTAGGTTGCTTCTTAATACTGTTCCCCTGACCGGGCAGAGATTTTGCGCATGCCGTTAAATAGTTAAGTCGAGGTGTTTTTTATGATTGATTACAGCAAACTAAAGAAGTCGCTGTCGCATCTCGAGTTGCAATACGCTAACTATCTAGACAGCCATAATCAGGCTAATTTGAGCGTGTTGAACAAAGAGGCAATTGTTGAGTCTTGCATTCAACGGTTTGAGATTTGCTATGACTGCACCTGGAAGATCTTAAAACGCTACTTGATTGAGGTGTTGGGCGCGCCAGAGGTTCCGAATAGTCCTAAGCCGGTATTTCGGCTAGCCAATGAGAACAAGTTGCTGGCTGAGTCGATAGAAGCTTGGCTGGTGTATGCCGACACGCGAACCAATACCGCTCATGATTACGATGGTGACAAGGCGCAGCAGTGTATCGCTCGGTTACAGGGTTTTTTGAAAGATACACGTGCGCTTTATACGGTAATGACCGGAGAAATTTGGTCGTGACTTCGGTGATACACATTTCGGGTGCTCAGCGCAAAATCCTTTCGACGCTATTCGAGCAGTACTTGCCCGGTGTTTTAGTATGGGTGTTTGGTTCACGCGTTAAAGGTAACTTCAGACCTGATTCAGACCTCGATTTGGTGGTTTTTTCAAAGGTGACACAAAGCGCTTTAGTGTCTTCACTTAGAGAAGCACTGGACGAAAGTTCGTTACCCTTTAATGTAGATGTATTAGTTTGGGATGAAATCAAGCAAGACTTTCGAGATCATATTCTTGAAAAGTATGTGGTGTTTGAGCCCTTGCCGAGCGCGCAATAAAAAAGGCCCAACAGCGTTGGGCCTTTTGACTGACGATACAAATAACTTACATCACACGGCTACGGTATTCGCCGGTGCGTGTGTCGATTTCGATCTTGTCGCCAATCGCGCAAAATAAAGGCACAGGTAATTCATGACCGGTATTGATTTTGGCTGGCTTCATCACTTTGCCTGACGTGTCGCCACGCACAGCGGGTTCGGTGTAGGTGATTTCGCGAACGACCATGGTGGGCAGTTCGATTGAAATTGCACGGCCGTCATAAAACACAGCTTCAACAGGCATGCCTTCTTCAAGATAAAAGAGGGCGTCGCCCATGCTGTCTGCTTCGATTTCGTATTGATTGAAATCGGCATCCATAAACACATACATTGGGTCAGCAAAGTACGAGTAGGTGCACTCTTTACGGTCAAGCGTGATGACGTCGTATTTTTCGTCAGCCTTTGAAACGGTTTCGCTACCGGTGCCTGTGAGCAAGTTTTTGAACTTAAGCTTCACGACTGAGGCGTTGCGACCTGACTTGCTGTATTCAGCGCGCTGCACGACGACGGCATCTTTGCCGACCATGACTACGTTGCCGACGCGCAACTCTTGTGCGGTTTTCATGACTTAAAGCTCCGGTAATTCGATAAATGTTAAAAAAGCCCTCTATTTTAGCCTGCCTCGGCATTTATTGCTCTGTTTTCACGGATTTCGCTTTGTTTGCGGGGGAGTTGCGTGTGTTTTTCAAGTTTTGCTGAGGGACTGGCAAGCAGTGGGTCGGGCAAGCATTTCCCCGTAGATCGTGCGGCTCGCGTTCTGAAGGTTACGTGTTGCTCTTTGATTGCCTAAGCAGCAAAGAGAGCTTCTTGTTACAGTCAACGTCCTGATTGCTGTCAATGCCCTCTAGGTAACCCATGAGTTTCTTTCAAACGTTTAAACAGCGCGACGTATTGCTGGTGACACTCACGGCTGCTGGCATCATCATGATCATTAACGGCACGCGTCAAACCATGGGGTTGTTCATCAGTCCGTTGAACACCTCAACGGGTTTGGGTATCGTCAGTATTAGCCTAGCGATGGCCGTGGGCCAATTTGTGTGGGGGGCGGCACAACCGCTTGCCGGCATGATTGCAGACCGTCATGGCGCGCGACCTGTGCTGTTAGGGGGCTTGTGTTTGACGATTGTGGGTACCGCCCTGATTCCGTTGATGGATTCAACTTTGGGTCTGATTTTTACCCTGGGGTTGCTTTCTGCGGTCGGTAATGGCGCCTGTAGTTTTTCTATTTTGATCGGCACTGTGGCTAAGCGGATCCCAGCTGAGGCGCGTGGTAACGCAGCCGGTTTGATTAATGCAGGAAGCTCAATGGGGCAGTTTGTATTTGCCCCGATCACTACGCGCCTAATTCAGTCATTGGGCTGGATGAATGCGATGTGGTCGCTGGTGTTGTTAGCGTTACTGTCGTTGCCGCTGATTAATAAGCTCACCAAAAATGTGTCGGTACCCGCTGCTCCGCAAGGTACCGATGCCGGTATGGGCGGGGCAGTGAAAGAGGCGTTTAAATCCCCTAGCTACTTATTGCTGCATTTAGGTTTCTTTACCTGTGGTTTTCATATCGCGATGCTTGTCACGCATTTGCCTGGTGAGGTGGACCTTTGCGGCTTGCCTGCGTCTGTGGCGGGGTGGTCGCTAGGGATTATTGGCTTAGCCAATATTGCCGGCAGTATCTTTGTGGGTGCACAAATCAATCGCTTCAAAAGTAAAAACATTTTGGCAGTGATGTATGGCTCGCGCGCGGTGTTAATTGCTTTGTACTTGATGGCGCCTAAAACCGAACTCACTTTTTATATTTTTGCGATTGGCTTAGGGGCGACTTGGCTGGCGACAGTACCGCCAACTGCCTCGATCGTTGGCAAGTTGTTTGGTGTGCGCTATCTGTCAACATTGTTTGGCTTAACCCTCTTGTCGCATCAGATCGGAGCCTTCTTAGGCGCCTATGTGGGTGGTTTAGTTTTATTTTCTTTTGGTGATTATCAGTGGATGTGGTACGCCGACATCGCACTGTCTGCGATGGCCGCTTTGATTAACTTGCCGATCAAAGAGCCTGCGCCAGTAATGGCAACGGCTGCGGCCTAAGGCGTTATCTTTGATGCAAAAAGCCATGCAGGGCTTGGGCGAAACTAGTCTGTTGCGAGAGTGATGACCACCGCTGCGGCCTAGGTCGTTATCTTTGAAGCGCAAAAGTCATGTAGCGCTTGGGCGAAGTCGACGTCTTGTACAAGCGAGTGACTCAGTGCTAACGCGTTGACTGACCATTGCGTGTAGGTTTTGGGGTTGATCGCTTTTGTAAAGCCGTTAGGTAAATCGGCTGAAACCGTGTCTGCATTCCAGTGGCGCAGCAGGTCTTGAATATCAGTGGGTAGAATAGATATCTTTAACCAAGCCTCAAGCTTGATCAGATGCGTGCCTTCTGTTTGTGGATAAATCTGCCAAATAAGCGGTTTGCCCGCCCACACCGCGCGAACAATTGAATCTTCACCACGCACAAAATTCAGATCGGCCATCCATAACAGCTGATCGTATTCTGGCTGTGACACAAAAGGAATGCGTTCGAGATAGACCTGTTTGAAGGGACCCAAGCGCCCTGTGGCAAGTTCTGGGGCGACTCCCTCAGGGATCAACACAACCGAGGCGCGCGGCTCTGTACAGAGCGCCTCGAGCAGTTGCGCCACCGGCGCGTGTGGATAGCAAAACAAGGTCAACAGGCGCGCGAGTTGCAAGTCAGTGCGCGGTAGCAGCGAAGAGTCGCACGCTTCGCTTTGCAACGTTAGGGCCGTTGAGTGAGAGGCAGTGGCACGAGGCTGCTCTAGGCAGGGCTGCCAGGCGGTAAGTGCTTGCGCAGAGACGCCTAGGCGTTCGAGCATCCGACGCTGAGCACCGGGGTCTTGTTGCCAGATGTCGCGACGTGTGAGCAGTTCACGTTCGCGTAGCAGGCCACCGGTTCGCGAGTTAAAGCCCGGAAAAAAGAAGTAGGAAGATAATCCGTCACCGCGCAGCGAGGGCAGTCCGTGGCATCCTTCAACCCAAGTCTCTGCACTCAGATATTCAAGATTTAGCCAGAGTGCGGGCCTCTGATGTAACTGCGCAAGGTAAGTGGCAGGCAAGTCGCATGAAAAACTGCACAGCACAATCGGGTAGGGGATAAGGTCGGGGGCGGGGTCGCCCCAGTGAATGATCTCAATGTGCTCTATCACTTGTTGCAAGGCCTGCAAGTGAATGCGTGCTTCAAGCCGTTGAAAACTTTTTAAATCATCCACCCATAAACGGATAGACCAACTGTGCTCGCGTTGCAGTTGACGCGCCAGGCGCCAGGTCACGCCGATGTCGCCAAAGTTGTCGACAACTCGGCAAAAGACGTCGGCTTGCATAATCAGTGAAAGTGCGCGGGCGCCGTTTCGGCGTCTTCGGGGAGTTCGGCATGCACCATTTCGCCCGACGGATTGGGAAAATAAGGCGCACCACAATCGTCACAAAACTCAGGGCTTAACATGCTAGAAAGACGCCTGATATCGGTAATGCCACACTCTTTAAGCAAGTTGGTGATTTCGTCGATGGTTTCGATTGGCGCAGGTTGGCCTTCAAGCAGGGGCTCGTCTTCTTCGCGACCGTAAAGTGGCCAGAGGCAACCGTAGATCACTTCAGTTTGATTTTTTTGTGTAAAACCAATTCTGTATTCTTCAACGGTGCGCTCGCCACACCCCACGATCACGGCGCGCAGCTGACTGGCTTCGAGCTGAAGTGCACCTTCAAGCCACACCACTGCCGACTTCACTGAGAGGGGACGAATCCGACGATCGGCTTCGCGGTTGCTGACGTAGTAGGCGTCGGGCACTAAAATTTCAAAGCCGCAGCCAGCCAACAGATTTGCAAAAATCAGTTGGGTATCAGCGGTCCACTTTTCGAGACACGCTTCGCGACCATCTCCGAGTTCGCTAGGCGTTTCTTGCCAACGAAACACCGGTTTGCCCTCTGGCACGGCAACGCCAATCGCAACATAGCGGGTATCTGCCAACATGTTGAACGAGTCGGGTTCGTGATTCAGCTTCGGCGGGCCACTAGGTAAATCCAGTGCAGTGGCGCCAAGTTTATGCATCCAATCGTAGGTTTCACAAAGTGTGCGCGGCATTTGATCCAGGCTAATCAACTGCGGCATCATCGCGATTTGCGCGCCAGTTGCCAAGATATGTGCTTGTAAATGACCTGCCAGCGTCGAAACGATGCTGTCGCTCAGCGCCACCGCCGGAATACTGTAGCGAGTCCAGGCAACCAACGGGGCGATGATCAATAACACGTCAAAACGTTTGCCATCTTTTTCAAGAACACACGATTCAGAGTGCGTTTCGGCCTGCTCGATCAAGACTTCATAGCCGCCTATATTGGTGATAGAAAGATGATCGAGGGCAGCATCGAGCGTGGCGTCGTTGCCGGCTCGCATGAGTTTGCTTAAGGTCGTTGCCAGTTCGGTTTCCCAAAACCGGTCTTCAACGCGGCTACCTGAGTTGTGCAAAGCGAGTGATAGGGTCACCAAGCGCGCTGAGTCGCGGTTGAGTCGTTTATGAGAAGAGGAAGCGCGAGCACGAGCCATAGAAATGTTAGGAACCAGAAAAACAGCGAGAAAGGACTCTAGTGTAACGAACTATCTAAACGAATCGTTGTTTGTTCTCTCAACGAAGCTCAATGACTCGTTGTTTGTTCTGCGGATGACGTTTGAGTGGCTGGTATCGGTGGTCGCGCAAGGATGAGCCCCATTGAATAAAAAACCCGTCAAGCTGGATAAGGGTCCAACTTGACGGGGCTGTTCAGCTAAGCGGGTTTTTTAACCCCGCTCACTTAAGACTTAAGACGCAATCGTATCGGCGACATCTTTGTAGTCGGGGATCTGGTCAAAGTTGAGGTACTTGTAGATCTGGTCGCCGTTCTTGCTTAAAACGCCCATGTCTGTCATGTACTCTTCTTTGGTTGGAATCCGACCGAGTTTCGAGCAAATTGCAGCGAGTTCGGCAGAACCCAGATACACGTTTGTGTTTTTGCCCAAGCGATTCGGGAAGTTACGCGTACTGGTTGACATCACCGTTGCGCCCTCGCGCACCTGTGCCTGATTACCCATGCACAACGAGCAGCCTGGCATTTCAGTACGCGCACCTGCCGAACCGAACACGCCGTAGTGACCTTCTTCGGTCAGCTGTGCAGCGTCCATTTTTGTGGGTGGTGCAATCCAGAGCTTGACTGGCATGTCGCGTTTGCCTTCAAGCAGTTTTGAAGCTGCACGGAAGTGCCCGATGTTGGTCATGCAGCTGCCGATAAACACTTCGTCGATCTTAGCGCCAGCAACGTCTGATAAAGTTTTGACATCATCAGGGTCATTCGGGCAGGCGACGATTGGTTCGTGAATTTCAGCTAGATCAATTTCAATGATCGCTGCATATTCAGCGTCAGCATCAGGCTGCAGCAACTGTGGATTTTTGAGCCAAGCTTCCATGGCTTGAATGCGACGTGTAATGCTGCGCTCGTCAGAGTAGCCATTGGCAATCATCCACTTCAACATCACGATGTTGCTGTTGATATACTCGATCACGGGCTCTTTGTTCAGACGAATGGAGCAGCCACCTGCAGAGCGCTCGGCTGAGGCATCTGACAGTTCAAACGCCTGTTCAGCTTTAAGATTAGGCAAACCTTCGATCTCGAGAATACGACCCGAGAAGATATTTTGTTTGTTCTGTTTACCCACCGTTAACAAACCTGCTTTGATGGCATACAGTGGGATGGCGTTGACCAGATCACGTAAGGTCACGCCAGGTTGCATCTTGCCTTTGAAACGCACCAACACTGACTCAGGCATATCCAAAGGCATGACTCCTGTGGCAGCAGCAAAGGCCACCAGGCCCGAACCCGCTGGGAAGCTGATGCCAATTGGGAAGCGAGTATGCGAATCACCGCCAGTGCCTACCGTATCAGGCAACAACATACGGTTGAGCCATGAGTGAATGATGCCGTCGCCTGGGCGCAGCGAGATGCCGCCACGGTTGCTCATGAACTGGGGCAAGGTGTGGTGGGTTTTAACGTCTACTGATTTTGGGTAAGCCGCAGTGTGGCAGAACGATTGCATGACGAGGTCAGCTGAGAAACCCAAGCAAGCCAAATCTTTGAGTTCGTCGCGTGTCATTGGGCCAGTTGTATCTTGACTGCCGACTGAGGTCATCGCAGGTTCGCAGTAAGAGCCGGGACGAACGCCCTGGCCTTCAGGTAAGCCACAAGCACGGCCGACCATCTTTTGGGCAAGCGTGAAGCCCTTTTTAGAGGAGGCAGGGACGTGCGGTAAACGGAACAGCGTTGAGGGTGGTAAGCCCAGTGTTTCGCGCGCTTTGCTGGTGAGGCCACGGCCAACGATCAACGGAATACGACCGCCTGCACGCACCTCGTCAAACAAGACTTCAGATTTGACTTCAAACTTAGCGATGACTTTGCCGTCTTTCAAGGCTTCGCCATCGTACGGGCGCAGCTCAATCACATCGCCCATGCTCATATTTGACACATCAAGTTCAATCGGCAGGGCGCCAGCATCTTCCATGGTGTTGTAGAAGATCGGTGCAATCTTGTTGCCTAAGCACACGCCACCAAAACGCTTGTTGGGGACAAAAGGAATATCTTCGCCAGTGAACCACAGTACCGAGTTGGTGGCTGATTTACGCGACGAACCTGTACCGACTATGTCACCAACATAGGCAACCAAGTGCCCTTTCTTTTTCAGGTCGTTGATGAAATTGATTGGACCAGTTTTGCCTGCCTCTTGAGGCTCAATACCAGGACGTGGATTTTTGAGCATTGCTAAAGCATGCAGCGGGATATCAGGACGTGTCCAGGCATCAGGGGCCGGAGACAAATCGTCAGTGTTGGTCTCGCCGGTCACTTTAAAGACTGTGACTGTCAGGCTTTTTGGGACTTCTGGGCGGCTGGTAAACCACTCGCCATCGGCCCAGCTTTGCATCACAGCTTTAGCGTTGGCGTTACCTTTTAACGCTTTTTCTTTAACGTCGTGAAAAGCATCAAACATCAGCAAGGTTTTTTTCAAACCTTCTGCGGCGACCTTGCCAACTTCGCTATCGTCAAGCAGGTCAACCATGGGGCCAATGTTGTAGCCGCCGAGCATGGTGCCAAGCAATTCGGTTGCCTTGCTGCGCGAGATTAAAGAGCATTTTTCAGTGCCTAGAGCGACAGCCGCTAAGTAAGACGCTTTAACTTTTGCAGCGTCGTCCACGCCCGCCGGTACGCGATGCGTCATTAACTCAACGAGTGCAGCACCTTCACCAGCGGGTGGCGCTTTGAGCAATTCGATCAGGTCAGCTGTTTGCTGTGCGGTCAGTGGCAGGGGAGGAATACCAAGGGCTGCGCGTTCGGCAACGTGTTGGCGATAGGCTTCAAGCATGATGGCGCCTTTTAAAGGTTAAAAATGTGAATCAAATGAAGAAAAAATTCTGACGAATTCGCCAGCCTTTTTATGAAATTTTGGACTGAGAATCGATACCAAGATTGTAGTGGTAAGCGCGTGATCGATCAAGTGTCTTATATCTTATATAAGACTCAGCGATAGGCCCTTGTTTATTGACTGCGTATTATTTAGCCTTGTGTGAATAGCGTACCTAGGGAGGGGGCTTCCTGCTGGTGGCGCTATTGGGGATAACACGAGCGATTTAGGCTACCGCAATATTTAATTTGCCACTATCATGACCCAAAATAAACATCCATAACAACTACGAGACATCATAATGTTACAGATAAAAACCTTGGTTTCTGTCGGCTTGGCAGTTTGGCTGACCTGTTTGGGCTTCAGTACTTCGGCACAAGAGTGGCCCTCGAAGTCAGTTCGCTTGATCGTGCCTATGCCCCCCGCTGGTACCACTGACAACATGGGGCGCTTGGTCGCACAAAAGATGTCCGACATAATTGGTCAAGTGGTGGTGGTAGAAAACAAGGCCGGCGCCAATGGCAATATTGGTTCGGATTTTGTAGCGAAGTCGGCGCCAGACGGCTACACCCTGTTGGTGTCGGGCGTTGGTAGCCAAGGGATCAATGCCACACTCTATCGTTCAATGCCTTATGACATTGTTGAGGGTTTGACCCACATTGGAATGATCGCCAAAGGCCCAAACGCGTTGGTGGTGAATCCCGCCTTTCCTGCGAATACTTTAAGTGAGCTGGTTGCCTTAATTAAGGCAAGCCCCGGTAAGTACAACTATGCGTCGACAGGTAACGGCGCCTCTAATCACTTGTCCATGGAGATGCTAAAGTCAGCTGCGGATTTGAATGTTACCCACATTCCCTATAAAGGTGGCGCGGCAGCCATGCTGGATCTGATGGCGGGTCAAGTTCCTATGATGTTCATCAATTTTGACTCAGCTGTACCGCATGTGAAAGCAGGAAAGATGCGTGCGATTGCCGTGACGAGTTTGACCCGGCGTCAGGCGTTGCCTGATGTACCGACGGTTGCCGAATCGGGTTTTCCAGGCTTTGAGGCAGAGTCTTGGACAGCGATCAGTGGGCCGCCTAACATGCCTGCTGCTTTGGTGCTGCGCATCAATGAAATCTTAATTCGTATCGCGCAAATGCCCGATGTTCGTGAAAAATTTGCAGCGTTGGGTCTTGAGGCTTCATTATTGAAGCCCGACGCAATGAAACAATTCGTGAAGCAAGAAGTCGACAAATGGGGCAAGGCCGTTCGTGCTTCGGGTGCGACGGTCGATTAAAAAGATTCATTCAACATACGCAACGACTCGATGGCCAACGTGACCCGAGTGATCGAATACAAACTGACTGGTGAAAGACATGAACCGTATCCTGAATGCCAAACAACTTGAACAATACTCAGAAGAGGGCTTTGTGATCGTTCAAGACGTCGTGCCAGAGGCGACGCTTTTGCGGATGAAAGAGGTCTTGGCCGACTTAGTTGAGAAATCGCGTGCGCTCGCTACGCACGATGATGTGTACGACCTAGAGCCCGGGCATCAGGCCTCTGACCCCAGGGTGCGTCGGATCAAAAAACCGCATGTCGTTGATCCCGTGTTTAAAGATCTCATGACGACTCCAAAGTTCATGGGGATCTTGCAGGATTTACTCGGCGAAAGCGTACGCTTGCATGGCTCCAAGCTTAATCTCAAAGCCCCGCATTTCGGTTCGCCCGTTGAGTGGCATCAAGATTGGGCGTTTTACCCACACTCAAATGATGATGTGCTGGCAGCTGGCGTGATGTTGGATGACACCACGGTCGAAAATGGGGCAATGTATGTGATCCCCGGTTCGCACAAAGGCCCAACCTATGATCATCACGACGCAGAAGGTTATTTCTGTGGTGCCATGGATCCAGAGACGTGTGGCGTTGATTTTTCACGCGCGGTGGCCTGCGAAGGCCCCGCGGGTTCGGTGTCGTTTCATCACGTTCGTGCCGTGCATGGGTCTGCACAAAACATTTCTAAGCGTTCGCGTGGGCTATTGTTGTATGAATTTACTGCGGCAGATGCTTACCCGTTGATGGCTGCGGGAAAAGCTGATTGGCAAGCCTTCTCAAATCGCTTGATCTGTGGCAAAGATACGATTGTGCCGCGTTGTGTTGCGACGCCAATCCGTATGCCTTTGCCACCCGCAAAGAATCAAGGCTCGATTTATGAAAATCAAACAGCCGGCAAACGTTATTTTGGTTTTGTCGAGCAGGGTGGCAAAAAAACTCTTTTAGCGTGAGCAAGCCAAGCGGTTTTGGTTCAACTGCGGTTTAGCTTAAATGCCTTAGCCCAGTATTAACAGCGCACTAACCGCGCACTGAGCGGTTGGCGCTCGCATACAGTCTTTACTTAAGAGGTAGTTAATGGACGTTCGCGCAGCAGTTTCCTATGAAGCAGGCAAACCACTTGTCATTGAGACGGTGCAACTTCAAGGGCCAAAGTACGGCGAAGTACTGATAGAAATTAAAGCGACTGGTATTTGTCATACCGATGAGTTCACCCGCTCGGGTGCCGATCCTGAAGGGATTTTTCCTGCCATTCTTGGCCATGAAGGGGCAGGGGTTGTGGTCGACGTCGGGCCAGGGGTTGTCAGTTTGAAAAAGGGGGATCATGTGATTCCCTTGTACACACCAGAGTGTCGCCAATGTAAATCGTGTCTGTCGCGCAAAACCAATCTGTGTACAGCGATTCGTGGCACGCAAGGCAAGGGTGTGATGCCAGATGGTACGAGCCGGTTTTCGCTCGGCGGCAAACCGATTCATCACTACATGGGCTGCTCAACATTTGCGAACTTCACCGTTTTACCAGAGATCGCATTAGCAAAAATTCGCGAAGATGCGCCCTTTGATAAGGTTTGTTATATCGGTTGTGGCGTCACAACAGGCATCGGTGCGGTGATCAACACTGCAAAAGTTGAGCCTGGTGCCAACGTGGTGGTGTTTGGCTTAGGTGGCATTGGTTTAAACGTGGTGCAAGGGGCGCGTCTGGCAGGCGCTAACATGATCGTTGGCGTAGACTTGAATCCTAGTCGACAGGCCTTGGCAACTAAATTTGGGATGACCCATTTCGTTAACCCCAAAGATGTTGGGGGCGACCTCGTTGCGCATCTCGTTGAGTTAACCGGGGGCGGCGCAGACTACAGCTTCGAATGTATTGGTAACGTTGACGTGATGCGTCAGGCGCTTGAGTGCTGCCATCGCGGTTGGGGCGTATCGGTCATTATTGGCGTGGCCGGTTCAGGTCAAGAGATTAAAACTCGCCCCTTTCAGCTTGTGACGGGCAGAACCTGGAAGGGGACTGCCTTTGGTGGTGCACGCGGGCGTACTGACGTGCCTAAAATCGTTGACTGGTATATGGACGGCAAAATCAATATCGACGATCTGATTACGCATACTATGCCCTTAGAGCAAATTAACCGTGGCTTTGACTTAATGCACTCTGGCGAATCGATTCGTAGCGTTGTCCTCTACTGAGCACATACCATGACACAAAAACTTTTGGTCTATCAATCGCTATGGGCAATGGAGCGCAGACGTCCTGATGGACATGAGTGGGATCTGCAAGAAAAACTGCGCATGATTCGCGATGCAGGTTTTGATGGGGCGGGCGTGCGCTTTGCTGACCGTGCGTACGCGGCAGAGGTGACACAATTTTTGCGCGATCATGACATGACTTGGCAGGCGCAAGCTTACCCTCAGACGATTGATGATCTCAAGCCGATTCTCGAGAACATAGCCGAGTTTGGTGCCGACCATTTAAATGTGCAGCCGGATGTGCGACCTTACACGGTGCAAGAATGTATTCCGCTGATCGAAGGTTGGCGCGAGTTGGCCGCGCAAGCCGGTGTGCGTATGCATATCGAAACGCATCGAAACCGGATGACGACTGAGTTGTTTTTTACTTTACATCTATTGGATGCGATCCCTGACTTGCGCTTGACCGGCGATTTATCTCATTACGTGGTGGGACGAGAGTTTTGGTATCCCATCTCGCCCGAAGACGATGCGATGATGCAACGAATTATCGATCAGTGCTGGGGTTTTCATGGTCGAGTCGCCAGCCGTGAGCAGATTCAATTGCAAATGTCGTTTCCACAGCATCAGCATTGGGTGGCGGTGTTTATGGACTGGTGGCGTCGCGGGTTTGTGCAATGGCGTAAAAAAGCGGGCCCAGACGACACCTTTACTTTTTTGTGTGAACTTGGCCCACCGGAGTACGCCATGACGGGTGCGGATGGTTATGAATTATCCGAACGCTGGGAAGAATCTTTAGTGATGAAAGATCAGATCAGAGCGTTGTGGCAATCTGTGCTGAAAAGCTGAAAAGCTGAACAGGTTTTTACAACCACTTGAAACCTTTGGCTAATAGACCAACGATACCGGCCATTGCGGTCAGCATCCAATAAAAGTGCGTATCCATTTTTTTGCCTAAGGCTCTGAGATCTTGTTCAACGAGCCCTAGGCGAGAATCCATGCAAGTGACTTTTTGCTCTAGGCGACTGACACGCTCAATCATGATTTTCATCCTAACTTTTCAAACACACGCTATAACCAAATTCTACTCGTTCTAGAGCGCTAAACTAGCGATAGACAGCAGGGTATGCGTAATCTGTGAAATCGTTCGTTCAAAGCAGCTGCTTTCGAACATGGAATCTTCAGCGAAACGGTAAGCAAAGTTTTTGAAAGGGTTAGGATGAGTCAGTCACAGCAAGTGAATGTTAGGTTGCCAGAACTCTTACGGCATGAATTTGAATTCTTTGAAGAGATCACTCTGCGTTATGCTGACAATGACGCGAATGGGCACGTAAATAATGCGCACTATTACTCGTTTTTTGATACTGCGGTTGATGCGTTTTTAAAAAAGAACGATTATCGTCAATTGATTTCTGGTCCGTTGCAGACGTTTGTCGTGGCCTCAGATTGTCGGTATTTTAGAGAAGTGTCTTCACCCGGCAATATCCAGGTCGGCGTAAAGGTCGGTCGAATAGGAAACAGCACAGTGACATATTTTTTAGGGATATTTAATGAGGATGAGCCGAACAAGCCGGCTGCTCAGGGTACGTTCACTCATTGCTGTGTCACACGTGCCACGAAGCGACCAACGCCTGTTCCTGAGGCGTTGCGGGCTCTCGTGACTCAAGCTAGGGGCTCTTGATGCCTAGCTTAAGTATGTGGTCTGTCTCAGGTATCCGTAGTGCTTTAATCGTTGCGTTGACCCTATGCACCGGTTTTTCGTTTGCCTCTGAGTTAGAAAAATTCCCAAGCAAAGCGATTCGTATCGTTGTACCGTTTGCTGCCGGCGGTGGTGGTGACTTTATCGCCCGTGCCTGGGCCGACAAACTTTCGGAAACAATCAAACAGCCCGTGATAATCGAGAATCGTGGCGGCGGCAATACCGTGGTCGGAACCGACGTTGTCGCCAAGGCTGCGCCTGACGGCTATACCTTGTTACTTGTCGGCGCAAGCATTGCAACCAATCCAGCCTTAATCGAGAAATTGCCCTACAAGACGCCTGAAGACTTTACGCCGATTGGCACAGTGATTACCTATTCAATGGGCTTTGCGGCACGCGCAAACCTACCTGCAAATAATGTGCAAGAGTTACTTGCCTTAGAAAAAGTCCAAGGTCCGTTAAGTATCGCGACCTCTGGCGACGGTTCGGCGACTGCGTTGGCCGCAGAACTGTTTAAAGGGGCAACCGGTGTCAAGCTCATGGCGGTGCCGTACAAAGGTGCTGGTCCAGCAGCCATTGATGTCGCAAGTGGTCATGTTGATCTTTTGTTTACCGGGATGTCGCAACTTAAACCGCACTTGGAGAGTGGACGCCTTAAGCTGCTGGCAACGTCTGGTTCAAATCGCCTAGCGTCGGCTCCAGAGGTTCAAACCATTGCAGAGCAGGGTGTGAAAGATTTTGAAGCGGTTGTGTGGTGGGGGATTTTGGCACCCGCTAAAACGCCAACTGCGATCGTCAACAAACTGAACCAGGCACTTGCGGTGAGTTTGAGTCATCCAGATGTGATGAAGCGCTTAGCAGTCATTGATGGAGAAGTCAGATTGTCATCCCCTCAGGCTTTTGAGACCTTGTTAAAAGAGGAAATTGCGCGTTGGGCAAAATTGTATAAACCTCAGCGCGCGACCAAAGTAGAATAAGGCGAGTCAATACTAAGTTGAGTTGTTAGCCTTGCGACAAAGTATTTGAGCCTCAGATTTCAATTACACGCATCGGAGACCAAGTTATGCCGAAACTGTTGTCAACATCTCAGGTAGCACAATATCAAAGTGAAGGTGCAACATGGCCCATTCGGGTCATGTCACGTCAAGACGCGTCGGGTTTTCGAGGTGCCCTAGAGGCACATGAAGCACAAACTGGCAAACCCTTGCAGGGTAATTGGCGACATAAAACGCATTTGCTGTTCACGTGGGCTGATGCGGTTGCACATCATCCTACGATCTTGGATGCAGTACAAGACTGTATCGGGCCGAACATTATTTGCTGGAGCAGTACGTTTTTTATCAAAGAGGCCAATAGTCCTGGTTTTGTCTCGTGGCATCAGGATTCAACCTATTGGGGCTTAGATCCCGATGATGTCATCACGGCTTGGGTAGCCTTGACCGAGGTCGACGAAAAAAACGGGTTTATGCAGGTCATACCCGGTAGTCACAAAATTGATCAGTTGCCGCATCTGGATACCTTCCACAAAGATAATTTGTTGTCTCGCGGCCAAGAAATTTCGGTTGAGGTAGATAAGTCCAAGGCACGCGGGATCCCTTTGTCGATGGGTGAGATCTCTTTGCATCACATTAAGCTGGTGCATGGCTCAGATGCAAACCGTAGTGACGATCGGCGTATCGGTTTTGCAATTCGCTATATTCCGACTAGTGTGCGACAAACGAAATTACGTGACTCTGCCCAACTAGTGCGCGGAGTGGATGACTACGGTCATTTTGATTGGGAGCCTCGACCCAAGGCAGATCTCGACGAAGAGGCGCTTGCCGCACATGCCAATGCAGTCGAACGGCAATTGAAAGCTTTGCACCAAGGGACGGATAAGACGAGTTTTCGCCCATAGCAGCATAGGCGAAATTGTTTCCGTGCTGGCGTTAGACAAAATTTTGTCAGCGCTAGCGTAGGACGAAAGTTTTTCTGTGATAGCAGGGAGACAATGTGCCGCTGCTAGGCTAATTGACGCAGCTTTGGCATGAGGATAAAGATGAGTCCCATGAGCAACATTGCGCAAGCGGTATAGACAGCGAGTGCAAGTGAAGGCCCCCAGCTTTGTGCGGCGGCCCCTGCCAAAAGATTACCGAAAGGCAGGCTAAGGATCACTCCGGTTCGAATGCCCATGACGCGACCGCGCATCGACTCTTCGGTGTTACTTAGAATAAGTGTTGCGATCATGGTCCAGCAGATGGCCTGTGCGATACCTGCAAAAAATATTAAAAGCAGCGAAAAGTAGTAAGAAGTCGATAGCGAAAATAGAAATAAGGTGAAAGGCCATAGCATCCCACCCGCTACAAGCAAACGACCTCGATGGCCTGATTTTTTTTGTGAGACCAACCAAAGGCCTGTTGCCAGTGCACCGCAGCCCGCCATTGAGGTCAAAAAGCCATAACCCGCGGCGCCCGCGTCTAAGACATAGCGTGCAAACAGCGGTAAGAATGAATAACGATAGGGCGCAACAAGAAGATTGAGCATTAAAGCGATCAGCAGCGGCACCAGCACCGCATGGTTGTGCCAGGCGTAGTTGAACCCGCTGACTAGGCTTTTGAGGGGGGGCTCATGTGTTTTTGCGGCAGCCTGTTTAACTCCTCTCAGCCGCAACAGAACAAATAAGTCTAGGCAATAAATCATTGCGATCAGCCAGTACGCTCCGCTAATACCCAAAATCGGAATCAATAAGCCTCCAAGCGCCGGACCAACAACGACCGTGAGTTCGGTCGCCACCGAGTTCATGGCGATCGCATTCGTGAGGTCATCTGGTTCAACGAGGTCGGGGATGAAGGCCTGTCGGGTAGGATTGTCGAGTGCCCAAGTCAGACCACTGATTAGAGACAGACCCATTAAGTAACCGACTGTTAGCCAACCCGTGGTGAGCAAGACCAGCATGGCCACCGAGATCAAGCCACTTACGACTGAGGCAAGAATCAATAACTTTCGTCGATCGAGGCGGTCTGCCGCGACGCCCATCAAGGGAGCCAACAGATAGCCCGCCATTTTGCAGGCTGTCACAATCCCCACCATTAGGGCTGAATCGGTTAATTCGAGGGTGAGCCAACCAACCACCACTATATCGGCCCAGCGTGCGGTAGAGGACAGCAGAGTGGTGACCCAAAGCCGGCGAAAAGCCGGGTGACGCAGGGCACTGCGTTCAAAGATCTGCCTTAGGGAGCCTACTATTTTTATCATGCTTGAGTTTAGCGCGATTGGTCACTGCGGTAATATTTCGGTTGCGCTGACAGTGAAGGCGCGATCGCCCCGATATGAGTCAGGCTGGGCTGAGCGAAGCGCCTGATAACCGATGAGTTTGAAAATGACCATAAGAATAACGAAACGCCCGCACATCTTAATTGCGGGTGGTGGAATTGGTGGCTTAGCGGCGGCTTTAGCCTTGCTTAAGCGAGGCTTTGACGTTGACGTGTATGAACAGGCCTCTGAATTACGCGAGGTGGGTGCTGGCGTTCAGCTAAGTGCGAATGGGGCGCGTGTTTTGCACGAACTCGGTGTGTTGCCCGAGTTTCGCGCGTTAGCCTGTGAGGCCGAGGGCAAAGAAATTCGCCTCTGGAACACCGGCCAAGCCTGGAAGTTATTTGAGGTGGGTCTTGAGTCAGTTGAGCGTTACGGCTTTGGTCATTATTTAACCTATCGGCCTGATCTGTTGGCGGTCTTGGTCGAAGGGGTGCGCCGTGAAAAACCCGATGCGATTCATTTAAATGCGCGTTGTATCGGCTTTGCACAATCCGAGCAAAGCGTGACACTGCAATACGAAACGGCCGGACAGACCTACACCGCCCAGGGTGATTGCCTGATCGGTGCGGATGGCGTGCACTCTCGTATTCGCCACGGGCTGTTTGGCGATGACAATCCGATCTATACAGGGATGCTGTCTTGGCGTGGCGTGGTGCCCATGGATAAGCTGCCAGCGCATATGCGCAGAATGGTCGGTACCAATTGGGTTGGCCCCGGTGGCCATGTGGTGCATTACCCTGTGCATCGCGGTGAGTACATGAACTTTAACGGCATCATGGAAGTCGCGGGCTGGCAGGTCGAATCCTGGAGCGCGCAGGGTACCCACGAAGAATGCCACGCTACCTTTTCTGGGTGGCACGACGATATTCACAGCATGATCAGGCTTTTTTCAAAGCCGTATAAGTGGGCCCTGATGGGGCGTGAGCCCCTACCTCAGTGGAGCATTGGGCGTGTGAGCCTGCTGGGAGATGCCTGTCACTCAATGTTGCCGATGCTTGCACAGGGCGCTGTGATGTCGCTAGAAGATGGCGTGGTGCTGGCCCGTTCGCTTGAGGCTGCAGGAGATGATGTTGAGCAGGGCCTGCAGCGCTATCAACAAGCCCGTATCGAACGCACCACTAAAGTTGTGTTGGGTTCGGCCGAAAACGGTAAACGCTTTCAAAGTCGTACACTAGCAGATGCTGCGTCTGCAGAAGAATACGTGAATCGTGAATGGACCCCCGAAAAAGTTCGTGCGCGTTATCAGTGGCTGTACGAATATGATGTCACGACGGTGCCGGTGTAAGAGCCGCGCCGTATTGTGTGACTAGATTTTTGATGTAAGAGCCTCGCAGTGCTGTGCAGCGAGACTGTTGATATAAGAGCCTCGCAGTGCTGTACGGCAAGATGTTTGCTGCAAGGCGTAGATCACCCATGATTATTTGAATAAGGACTGCTTCGATGACCGCTCGTTTCTATTACTCCCCACGTTCGTGTGCTTTGGCTAGCCATATTGTTCTTGAACATGTTGGCGCTGATTTTGAAGCGATTCGTCTTGATTTTCAGGCAAATCAGCAACGCTCAGCCGAGTATTTGGCGATTAACGCGAAAGGCCGTGTACCTGCTTTAGTGACCGAACGCGGCGTGATCACCGAGACCCCCGCCATCTTGCTGTACTTGGCTCAAACTCATCCGCAAAGCGGCGTAGCACCCTTAGATGATCCCTTTGCGCTAGCCGAGTTACAGGCCGTAAATAGCTGGTTCTGTTCAACGGTACATGTGGCGCATGCGCACGGAACGCGCGGCGCTCGTTGGGCAGACGATGCCAGCGCCTTGCAAGCCATGAAAGCCAAAGTTGCGCAGAACATGACTGATTGCTTTGACTGGATTGAGCGCGAGTTGCTGCGTGGCCCATGGGTGATGGGTAAGGATTTTAGCGTTGCAGACCCTTATCTCTTTACTCTCACGATCTGGTTGATGCAAAACGGCGTCGAGCTCGCGCGCTTTCCGCGCTTAGCCGATCACTACCAACGGATGCTCGCCTTACCTGCAGTACAAAAGATTGCGCCACTGCACAATCTTTAATGTTCGTCGTCGTGGCTCACACGAAAGGCCTGTTGCATGAAAAAGACTGATCTGTATAAAAACTTAGGTCTGAAAATTGACGGCAAACTCAAACAAGCCGGTACGCCTGATCGTTTTGCGGCAGGCGGTGTGCTTGATCGCAAAGAGCAACGCAAGATTGATCAAGAAAAAGGGTTGATCCCTTT